>NZ_JACCBD010000001.1:714683-1429366 GCF_013409595.1 Leucobacter aridicollis
CGCCTTCGAGATGGATTGGATCGAGAACAGGGCGGCGGCGTCGCCGGCCTCGTGCGTCCCGCCGTGAACGTCGACGAGGCTCAGGCCGAACTGTGCCGGGTCGGCGGTCGCGAGCGCCGGAATGTAGTCGGCGACGGTGCCCTCGTGGTGGGTGGCCGCGTGTGCGTACGCCGCCTCGATGAGCGCATCCACGCGTGAGTCGCCGGGCAGCGGACCCGTCGCTGCCTCCTGCGGAACGTGTGCGATGTCGAGCTCCATTGCTCTCCCTCGGTGAGCGGCGCCACCATCATCGGCCATTCCCGGTGAATCTCACGCCGTGAAGCTAATGTAAACCCAATTTGCACGCTGTGTCATTAGAAAACATTGCTTGTGCCTGGGCAACTACACTCCCGAGCTTCTCCAGGAAATTTCCAGACACTACCTTTTCAATAGTCGCTATATTCTAGATAGTAAGCAATTCAGAAGTGAGGGTTGGAAATGGCAAGAGTCGTGGTGTTTGGGGTCTCTGGATATGCGGGTGGCGCGATTACGCGCGAGTGGGTTGCGCGCGGGCACGACGTGTTGGGGGTGTCGCGGAATCCGGAGGTGCCCGACGCGCCGGTCGAGGTGCGTGCCGGGTCGATCTTCGATGATCAGCTCGTGAGGGAGGTCGCGCAGGGAGCGGATCACCTGGTCGTCGCGCTCCACGCGTCGAGCGAGCCCGCGCTCGAGACGGCGCTGCCAAGCCTGACCAGTGCGGCGATCGCCGAGGGCGCGACGTTGAGCTTTGTCGGCGGCGCAGGCTCGCTGCTCGTCGCAGCGGAAGGTCCGCGGCTCTTCGAAACGGCCGACTTTCCAGCGGCATACCAGCCTGAGGCGCGGGCCCACGGGGCGATCCTCGACACGCTGCGCGCAGCTCCTGCGGAGCTCGACTGGTTCTACGTGAGCCCCGCCGCGGAGTTCGGGTCGTGGAACGCTGGCGAGCGGACGGGAACCTTCCGAATCGGGGGCGATGTCCTGCTCACGGCTGCCGACGGGTCCTCGACGATCTCGGGCGCAGACTACGCTATTGCGTACGTCGACGAGATCGAGCGGGCGGAGCACCGCCGCGCGCGGTTCAGCGTCGCGTACTAGTCACGCTGGGAGGGCAACGTGAACGACGAGCAGGCATTCGATCCGTACAACCCGAACTGTCCGAGCAGGCAGCTCGTGGACAGGATCGGCGATCGCTGGACCGTGCTCATTATCGGCGCCCTCGCCAGCGGGCCCGCCCGTTACGGCGAACTCGCCGACAGCGTCGCGGGTATCTCGCCGCGCATGCTGTCACAGACGCTGAAGGCGCTCGAGCGCGACGGGCTCGTCGCCCGTGAGGCGTTCGCAGAGATTCCGCCGCGCGTCGTCTATAGCCTCACCCCGAGCGGCGAGAGCCTCAGGCCCGTGCTGCTCGCGGTCGAGACGTGGGCGCGCCAGCACATGCCTGGCGTGCTCGCGGCCCGCGAGGCCTTCGACGCGCAGCAAGCGTAGGGGGCGACGTCGATCGGGGAGACTAGTGGCCCGGAGGCGAGCTCGCCTCCGCCGAGTTCGCGGGGGCGCCGCCTACTGCCGATCTCCCGGTCACCGGCCCGTCCGTCGAGATCCCTGACAGCCAGATCGTTGCGAGCGTTCGGCTCGCCTCCTCGAGCGGCTGCGCGGCGATGTCGGGGTCGCGCAGCACGAAGCGCTGAAAGGCGTAGAACTCGGTCATGCTGCCGAGCATCTCCGCGGCGATGCTCAGGTTGAGATCGCCCCGGATGTGGTCGGCGAGCGCCGCTTTCGAGAGCGCGCCGCTGATGCGGCCGTAAAAGGCGCGGCGCGAGGTCGTCCAGATCCTGGCGATCTCCTGGTCGGTCTGCGAGAGTTCGACAATCACGCCAAAGAGCGCGCGGTGCTGCTCGTAGAACTCGAAGTACTTCTGCGTCGACTCGGTGACCGAGTCGATGAGGTTCTCGGCGTCGAGCGGAATCCGAATGAACTCGAACACCTCAACGGTGAGGTCGCGCAGCAGCTCAAGGGTGAGCTCGTACCTGTCGGTGAAGTATCGATAGAAGGCGCCCGTGGTGAGCCCCGCGCGCGCGGTGATGTCGGCGACGCGCACGTTCGCGTACCCGCGTTCGGCGAACAATGCCTCGGCCGCGGACATGATCCGCGCCCGGGTGTCGCGGCCCTTCGGCGTCGCAGGCAGCGTAGCCGGAAGCGCCGCGGGAAGTGTGGTCGGGGCAGCGGGCTCTGCGGTGTGCCCGCCGTCGAGATGCTGCGCCACGCGTTGCCCGCTTTCGTCTGCCATGAAGGTGTCGCGGGGTGCGACACGTGCCAGCGTACCCGGAGCGAGCGCGAAACCAGCCGCAGTAGCCCCTTTCAGGTAAAAGTGACGTCATGTTTACTTTTTGTGTAGGGTGGGTGGCGTAACGCAGTGGTTACCCGATTGGAGCGTGGCATGGAGCACAAGAAATCGCTGATTCTGGACGCGGCCGACCTTGATTTTTGCCTGTACGACTGGCTCGACGTTGAGGCGCTGAGCCGCTTCGACCGATTCGCCGAGCACAATCGCGAAACATTCGAAGGCCTCACCGGGCTCGCGCGCGAGCTCGCCGAGGAGTACTTCGCACCGCACAACCGCAAGGCCGATCTCAACGAGCCCGAGCTCGTCGACGGCAAGGTGCAGCTCATCCCCGAGGTCAAGGCTGCGCTCACGGCGTTCGCCGAGGCCGGCTTCCTCGGAGCGACGATGGATGCGGAGCACGGTGGCTTTCAGGTTCCCACCGTCGTCTACCGCGCGGCGTTCATGTGGTTCCAGGCGGCCAACGTTGGCACGGTGTCGTACGCGCTGCTGACGACGGCCGCGGCGAACCTGATCCGCGAGCACGCCTCCGCGGAGCTCGCCGCGAAGTTCCTGCCGCCGATGCTCGATGGCAGCTGGACGGGCACGATGAACCTCTCAGAGCCTGGCGTCGGCTCCGCGCTCGGCGACCTCACCACGAGCGCGACGCGAACGGCCGACGGCATGTACCGCGTGCGTGGCGACAAGATGTGGATCTCGGCGGGGGACCACGAGCTGTCGGAGAACATCGTGCACCTCGTGCTCGCCCGCACAGGCGGTCCCGGCGTGAAAGGCCTCTCGCTCTTCATCGTGCCGCGCTGGCTCGGCGAGCCAGGCGCGCTGACGGAGCGCAACGACGTCTCGCTCGTCGGCATCAACCACAAGATGGGTTACCGCGGCACCGTGAACACGGCGCTGAGTTACGGCTCGGGAGCGTTCCCCGTCGGCGACGAACCAGGGGCGGTTGGCTACCTCATCGGCGAGGAGGGGCGTGGCCTGCACTACATGTTCCTCATGATGAACGAGGCACGGCTCGGCGTCGGAGCCTCCGCGGTCGCGCTAGGCACCACCGGCTTCCTGCACGCCCGCGAGTACGCTCGGGACCGTGTCCATGGCAAGGAGATCGGGGCGAAAGACGCGGCCGCGCCGGCAGTGCCGATTATTCGGCACCCGGACGTCAGGCGCATGCTTATGCTCGCGAAGGCATATTCGCAGGGCGGCACCGCGCTGATCCTGTACGCGGGCAAGCTCCTCGACGAGAGCGAGGCCGAGACTGACCCGCAGAGAAGCGCCGCCCTCGCGCTCCTCCTCGACGTGCTCACGCCCGTCGCGAAGAGCTGGTCCTCGCAGTGGGGTCTCGCGGCAAACGACATCGCCATCCAGGTCCTCGGCGGCAGCGGGTATGTGCGCGACTTCCCCGTCGAACAGTTCTACCGTGACAACCGGCTGAACCCGATCCACGAGGGGACCCACGGGATCCAGGCGCTCGACCTGCTCGGACGTAAGGTGTTGCTCGACGGCGGCTCGGGCCTTGCCGACCTCCTCGGGCGGATGCGCGCGACGTGCGACCGGCTCACGGCCGCGGAGCCGGAGCTCGCGGCGCTCGTCGCCGCCCGTGTCGACCGAGTGGAGGCCGTCACCCGCGAGCTCTGGGAAGACGGCGACCCGACCACGGCGCTCGCAAACGCGGCCCACTACTTGGAGGCGATGGGTGACATCGTAGTCGCGTGGCTGTTCCTCGACCAGCTCGGGGCCCTCGACGCCGCGCCCGCCGCAACTGCCGCGGAGAAGCGGGCGACCGCGCGATTCTTCATCACCCATGTGCTGCCACGGGTCGACGCAGACCTTGACCTGCTCGCCTCGAGGGATCGCCAGCTCGTCGAGCTCGACGAGACGCTCATCTAGCGCCCGGCCCGCGGTCGGCGTGCGGCCTGGCGTCGGTGGGCCGTCGAGCTAGTCGTCGCCCGCGGGGAGCTCGTCCGAGCGCTCCGCTCGGCGGCCCGGCCGCAGGATGAAAAAGCCAAGCACGATGGCGCCGAGCGTCAGCACGGTGCCGCCGAAGAGCACCGAGCCGCGCAGCCCGAACAGGGAGCCGAGCACCGCGACGCTGATGCCGCTGAAGGTCATCATGCCGGGGCCGAACATCGTGTAGGCGCCGATGACGCGGCCGCGCTGGTCGTCCGGGGCACGCAGCTGCACGATGCTCATCTCGGTCGCGTCGGCGGTGATGCGAGCGACCCCGCCGACGAGCAGCGCGACGACCGAGAGCGCGTAAAGCGAGCTCGCCGCGAACACGATCGTCGTGATGCCGAGCACCACCGCAGCGATGACCGCGGTGCGCGCGGTCGTCGGGACGCGGCCGGTCGCCTCGAGCAGGAACCCGCCGAGCACGCCGCCAGCGCCGTTCGCGAAGAGCAGCACGCCGTACGCGAGGCCGGCCGAGCCGGCGCCGAGCCCCTCCGCGAACTCGGGCATCGCGTTCTGGATCACGGCGCCGATCGTCGCCGCGCTGAGCGCCGAGAGCAGGATCATGCCGAGGAGTTCGCGGTCGCGCCGAATCGTGCCGAGCACGCTGAACGCTGAGAGGAA
Source organism: Leucobacter aridicollis (assembly GCF_013409595.1). Taxonomy (NCBI): domain Bacteria; kingdom Bacillati; phylum Actinomycetota; class Actinomycetes; order Micrococcales; family Microbacteriaceae; genus Leucobacter; species Leucobacter aridicollis. The sequence goes on from NZ_JACCBD010000001.1 coordinate 719,608, forward strand.
CGTCATCGGCTTCTCGCACGCACGGGCCGGGGCGGCCTCGGGGGTCGCCGCCTCGGGGTCGCGGCCGTCGATCTTCACGAACCACAGGAAGACGGTGAGTGGCAGATAGAACAGGATGTTCACAAACATGCCGGCGGCCGGGCCGATGCTCAGCAGCAGGGCAGAGCCGACGACGGGACCGGCGAGGAACGCGAGCGACCGGAACGTCGCGTTCATGCGGATCGCGCCGGGCAACTCCTTGGGGCCAGCGAACTTGTAGAGCAGGAGCTGCTCCGCGGGCATCCACAGGCAACCGGCGACGCCGTGCAGCACGAGGAGCACGCAGGCGTGCCAGAGCTCGAGGCTGCCCGTGAGGAACAGGAACCCCCAGGCCGCTGAGACTGCCATGAACAGTGCCTGGCCTACCTGGATGACCCGCCGGGGATCGAAGCGTTCCGCGAGCGCTCCCGCGGCGACGGAGAAGAGCAGGTACGGCAGCCAGTGGCTGACGATCTGGAAGCCGACGAGCCACGGCGAGTGGAAGGTCTGCCAGAGCACCCAGTACGCGAGCACGTGCTCGACATTGTCGGCCATCATCGAGAGCGCGCCGCCGCCAATGTATGGCCCGGTTCTGCGGTCGAGGAGGGCGCCAAACTTCCGTGGCCGCTCTTCGGGCACCTCGACGCTATTCATCAGACCACACTGTACCAATGCGATTGCTATCCCATTGCTTGCGGCGTGACGCCGCGCTTCCTTGGAGAATTCTTGGCGCGCACGCGGGAGCCTGGATCGGTGGTGGCGAGCGCTCCGGCGCACCGCACCGCCACGTGTGTTCACGACCGAGTACCGAACGGATTCACATGCGCAACGACCCATTGCTCGAGACTCCCGCGCCCGCCGGCCGACCTCGCATGAGCCGGCGCCAGCGCAAGCGCCTCACGATCGTGATCGCGGCGACAGTCGCGAGCGCGCTCGTGCTCACCGGCGGTGCGATCGTCTTCGCCTACCACCAGGCGACCGACAGCATCGTGCGCTCCGACTTCACGCTGCCGCAGGTGGCGGAGGTCGCGCCGGATCCGGGCGAGCAGAACGTGCTCATCATGGGCATGGACAGCCGCGTTGACCAGAACGGCAACCCGCTGCCTGACGGCGTCTACGAGGCGCTCCACGCCGGCGGCGCCGACGACGGCGGCTACAACGCGAACGTGCTCATGCTGCTGCACATCCCGGAGGATCGCTCGAAGACCGTCGGCATCTCGATCCCGCGCGACGACTACGTCGAGATCTCTGGCGCACCGCTCGGGGTGACGCACTCGAAGATCAAGGAGGCGTACGGCCTCGCGATGCAGGAAAAGATGAACGAGCTCTCGTGGGGCGAGGAGCAGCTCTCCGACGACGAGCTGTACCAACAGGCGCGCGCGGCCGGGCGACAGGCGCAGATCGAGACAGTGTCGCACTTTCTCGGCGATGTGCGGATCGACCACTTCGTTGAGATGACGATGGGCGGCTTCTACCACGTCGCCGAGGCTGTCGCGCCCGTCTCGGTGTGCCTGAACCAGGCGACGGAAGACTCCTTCTCGGGCGCCAACTTCGAGGCAGGGGTGCAAGAGATCGACGTACAGCAGGCGATGAGCTTCGTCCGGCAGCGCCGCGACACCGGCTACGACGGGCCGTTCCTCACCGACCTTGACAGGTCGAGGCGGCAGCAGGCGTTTATGATCTCGCTCACCGACAAGCTGCAGCAGAAGAGCACGCTCATGAACCCGAAGACGGTCTGGTCACTCGTCGACGTGACGCAGAAGCACGTCGCGCTCGACTCCGAGTTCGACGTGCTCGGGTTTCTGAAGATCGCCCACCAGGTCTCGCAGACCGGAGCCGAGTTCGTGACGCTGCCGATCGTCGGGTTCGACAACATCGGCGGAGCCGACGTCAATATCGTCGACGTCGACGAGGTGCAGGCGCTCGTCGCGTCGATCCTCGACGGCAGCTACTTCGAGCCCGCCGCACCCGACGGCGACCTCGACGGCGACCCCAACGACGTGGGCGAGCCCGCCGCCGCGGACGGGGAGGACGCCGGGGTCGACGAGTCCGCGGACGCCGCTCCGGAGGAGGCCACGGAGGAACCGGCCGAGCCCGGCACCGCGCGCTACGACTCGTGGGAGGAGCCCATCCGGGCTGGCTCGATCCCCTGCGTGAACTAGCGGGCGGCCCGGCATGCGGCAGCACAGTGTCGTCACGCCGTCCCGCGCGGCGAGGCCGGGCGTCGTGCCCGCCGCGCGAGGCAGGCTCCGCTCGCTGACAATCGCGCTCCTCACGATCGTGCTCCTGCTCGTCGGCGTCGGGGTGCTGATGGTGCAGTCGGCGAGCCAGGTGGTCGCAATCTCAGCGGGACAGCACCCGCTCGGGGGCGTGCTCCGGCAGGGCGGGTACGCCGCGATCGGGATCGCGCTGATGCTCGCGATCAGTCGGGTGCCGACCGCGGCGCTCCGCCGGTACTCGTGGCTGCTGCTCGCGGCGGGCTTTCTCCTGCAGGTGCTTGTCTACACGCCCCTCGGGTACGAGGCTGGCGGCAACCGGAACTGGCTCAGGCTCGGCCCTATCTCGATGCAGCCCGCCGAGTTCATGAAGTTCGTGCTGCTCGTTTGGGTGTCGGCGGTGCTCACCACGAAGCGACGGTTGCTCGGAGACTGGCGGCACGTGGCGATCCCGATCCTGCCCGTCGTCGCCGCGTCGATGCTCATCAACATCCTCGGTGGCGACCTCGGCACGCTCCTGGTGCTCGCCGCGCTCGTGTTCGGGTGCCTGTACTTCTCGCACGTGCGGCTGCGGATCCTCGCCGGGATAGCGGCCGTCGCCGCCCTCGGGATCGGCGCGATGACGCTCATGAAGCCCAACCGGGTCGTGCGCATCATGCACTTCTTCGAGGTCGACTGCCTGCGCGACGCGGAGCACGCCTACGCGGGGTGCTGGCAGACGCTCAACGGCTTCTGGGCGCTCGCGCATGGCGGCATGTTCGGCGCGGGCGTCGGCGGATCGACCGCGAAGTGGCACTGGCTGCCCGAGGCGGAGAACGATTTCGTCTTCGCGATCCTCGGCGAGGAGCTCGGCTTCATCGGCGCGGCGACAGTCATCGTGCTGTTCGTCGCGCTCGCCGCCGTGTTGCTCGCGCTCTCGACCTGCACCGACAGCGCGTTCGCGCGTTCGGTGCTCGGCGGCCTCGTCGTGTGGATCTCCACGCAGATGATCGTGAACATCTCCGTCGTGCTCGGGTTCGTGCCCGTGCTCGGCGTCCCGCTCCCGTTCATCTCGGCCGGCGGGACATCGCTGCTCTCGCTCCTACTGGCGGTCGGCGTCGCCCTCGCCTGCGTGCGCGAGGCGGGCGCTCCCGTCGACGCTACACGCGGGCGTTAGCGGGAACGAAGCCAAACGTGCGAAGGTTGACGCAACACTGGTACGCGGGCCCGATGGCCGGCCTCGGCGAGGGGAGGGCGCAGATGGCGCGAGCACGCATGGCCGCGCGGCGGCTGCCCGACGAAGAGGCATACCGCCGGTCTGCATCGAAGATCGGCTGGCAGGTCATGGCGGTGTGCGCGGCGCTCGTTGTCATCGGCGGCGCCGTGATCCTCGGCTTCGTGTTCTGGCAGACCACGCCGACCGAGGCCGCGAAGCCCGCCCAGCCGGGGGAAATCGAAGTGCGGCTCGACCCCGGCGAGCTCATCCTCGCGACCGTCCTCCTCGCGACGGGCGCGATTCTCTGCGCCGGGCTCGCCGCGCGCCTCATCGCCCGCCGCGCCGTCTACCCGCTCGACGAGGCCTTCCGTCTGCAACGCCGCTTCGTCGCCGACGTCAGCCACGAGCTGCGCACGCCGCTCGCGGTCATCGACGCGCGCGCCCAGCAGCTCGCCGCGCTCACCCCGCCGGGTGACGCGCGCCAGCCGGTGCTCGTCGAACTGCGCCAGGACGCCAGGATCATGGCCGACGTGATCGACGCGATGCTCGCGACCGCGTCGGGCGGGGAACCCGGATCCGGATCCGCGCCGCTCGCCGAGACCATCGCCGCAGTCGCGCGCGATCTCGGCGAGGTCGCACGCCCCTTCGGGGTGAGCATCGCCGCGGACAGCGAGGAGCTCACGGTCGCCGCCCCGACGCAGGTGGTCCGGCGCTGCCTCGTCGCGCTCACCGACAACGCGATCGACCACGCGCCAGCGGGCAGCACCGTCACGATCGTCGGTGCGGCGCGCGGCGCCGACGCAGTCGTGACGGTGAGCGACAGCGGCGACGGGATTCAGGGGATCTCGCCCGACCGCGTCTTCGACAGGTTTGCGCAGGGCGCGACGCCGGCGACGGCACGCGGCGCCGCGCGCACGAGCCGCGGCATCGGGCTCGCACTCGTGCGCGAGCTGTGCGCCGCGCACGGCGGGAGCGTTGGCGTCGCAAGCTCGGGGCCGGGCGGCACTACCTTCGAGCTCTCGTTCCCGCTCGCCGACCGAAACGGCGACGAGTAGTGCTGCGGCTGCTCATCGTCGAGGACGACCCGCGGCTCGGCCCCATCATGCGCGACGTGCTCGCCACAGGCTGGGACGTCGAGCTCGTCACGAACGCGGAGGACGCCGATCGGTGTGCGGCGGCGACACCGTTCGACGTCATGATCATCGACCGCGGCCTCCCCGGCATGGCCGGCGAACAGTGGGTGCGGGACCTCCGACGCCGGCGGGTGCAGACCCCGATCCTGCTGCTCACCGCCCTCGGCGAGCTCCACGACAGAGTCGAAGGGCTCGACGCCGGCGCGAACGACTATCTCGTGAAGCCTTTTGAATTCGAGGAGCTGAACGCGAGGCTTCGCGCGCTCACCCGCCGGTACGACGGGTCGGGCCAGCGCTACGACATCGGGGGGTGGGAATTCTCGCCGGAGGATCAGCGGATTGAGTCGCCGTACGAGGGGAGCGTGCCGCTCACGAGCACCGAGACCGCGCTGCTCTCGGTGCTCGCCGCGGAGCCCGGCCGGACGTTCTCTCGGGAGGAACTGCTGGCGCGCGTGTTCGCGCACGGGGAGCGCGACACGACAGTCGAGACCTACGTGCACTATCTGCGGCGCAAGACCGACAAGGACCTCATCGAGACCGTGCGCGGGCGCGGGTACCGGCTCGGGCGGTTGAGCTAGTCTCGCCTGACGACAACGCCATCGCGCCGACGCGCGTCAACGCGGAGTTCGAACACATCGTTCCTGGCCGAATGACCGACGACGTCGAGATCGTGGTGAGCGCGATCGAGCGCGCTGAGATCGATCTCAGCGAGCACAATCCCCGGTCTTCCGCGCACTGGCTCAACCACATAGTGGCCGTCCGGGCCGATGACCGAAGAGCCGCCGTCGAACAAGAGCCCCGAGGTCGGTGCTTCCGGGCCCACCCCGATTCGGAACGGCTCACGCAGCGCCTCCGGAAGATCCTCAACCGCGAGGTACAGGCCAGCCGAGAGTACGAAGCAGCGCCCCTCGAACGCGTAGCTTCGCGCGGCGACCTGATGAATGTCGCTTGTCTCGGGCCACGCCGCGATGTGAATTTCTTCACCCGAGGCATGGAGGGCCTGGCGGGCCAACGGCATCCAATGCTCCCAACAGACGAGGCCACCGACTCGACCCACCGGGGTATCGATCGCGCGCAGCCCCGCAGCGTCTCCGGCTCCCCAGATAATGCGCTCGGAGTGCGTGGGAACGAGCTTGCGGTGAACGTTCAGCGTCGAGCCATCAGGCCCGATCGTGAGGATGCTGTTGTAGAGCGTGCCGCCGGTGTTTGACCGCTCGTTGAGCCCCATCACGACGGTGACCTGTCGGTTCGCCGCAACTGCACGGAGATCTGCAAGCGCGTCGGCTGCGTCGGCCGTCGCTCCGAGCACCGGGCTCTCGGCGAGCAACCGAGCGTGCCAGTGGCGGGCCTCAGCGTCGTCCCACCCGGCCATGCCAAAGGCCCAGGCCGGGTAGCAGGTCAACCATGTCTCTGGAAACACAATGAGGCGCGCCCCCGCATCAGCTGCTTCTGTCACGTGGGCGACTGCGCGCATCACCGAGGCGCGGAGATCGAGGACGGCGGGTGGATACTGAACGATGGCGACGGTGTGATGCGTCATTGGTGCTCCTTGGTGTGCGGTGGCGTGTGATCGTGTGGACGGCTGAGGCGTTACGTTTAGCGCGACCCCTCGAGCACGCGCTCACTGTGGGCGATTGCCGCCGCTTCGGCGGTGCGATCCTGTCGACGAGTGAGCAAGTAGTACAGGCCGCCGGAAACGACGATTGCCGGCACGAACGACAGATCGGCGCCGCCGAGAGCGTGTGCCACCGGGCCGGTATAGAGAGGCAGCGAGAAGAACGGGATTGCCACAACGAAACCTGCGAGATATGACACGAGTCCGCGCCAAGTCCATCGACCATAGATCCCGTTGGGGTTGAAGATCTCGGTGATCGCATACCGTCCGTGTCGTACGAAGTAGAAGTCCACGAGGTTCACGGCGGTCCATGGCACGAGGAAGTAGAGCATCAGCGTCACGAACGAGTTGAAGCTGTCGAGATAGTCATCGGGGATCGACAGTGCGACAACGAGAGCGAGCACTCCGACGAGCGCGAGACTGACGACCCGCAACGTCACGGTCGGCCGCATCCGCTTGAACCCATCGACGCCGCTAATGCCGGTGAGCATCGCCCCATAGGCGTTCACTCCCATGATCGTGATGAGCGCGATCGACCCGACGAGGACGACGACGGTGCCAAAACCAGGGAACAGCAGGTCGCCGGTCTGCATGAGGGCGGGGATGCCATCAACGTTGGGGATCTTGCTGCTCAGGACGGCTCCGAGCGACATCAACCACACCGCGGACCCGGCGGCACCTGCGTACGTCCAGCCGATGAGCTTGCCAGCCGGAGCATCTTCGGGAAGATACCTGGAGTAGTCGGAGACATAGACGGAGTAGCTGAGGTTGAAGCCGGCAGCCAGCGAGAACTGGACAAAGAACGCGGCAGTGTTCCAGCCGGCAGTGAGCCCGGGAGCTCCCGCAGCAGTCGGCAACACGAATATCGCAAGTACCGTCACGATGCCAAACGTGACGATCAGTACGTAGGTGAGCCACCGCTGAACGACGTGGAGAAGGTCGTGCCCGACGATCGCGATCACGATCGAGACAACGATGAGCACGGGATACCAGAAGAACTCGCTGCCGGGGGCCACTGTTTGAATGCCCTGAGTCCCGATGATGGTGTCAAACACCATGAAACCGACGTAGACGAACACGGTGGCGATGAATGGGATGATCGCGCCGCGCGAACCGAACTGGGCTCGTGACTGAATCATTTGCGGCAGTCCCATTCGCGGTCCTTGGTTCGCGTGGAACGCCATGAAGAACGTTCCCGATCCCGCGCCGAGGACGATGGCGAGCACGGTCCAAGGGACGCTGAGACCCATCGTCGGACCTGTGAACCCGACGAGCATTGTGAGGATCACGAAGTTCCCGGTGAACCAGAAAGGCCCCTGGTGCCAGACTTTGCCCCGACGTTCTGCCCGGGGGACGTAATCGATCGACCTCGTTTCGATCGTCGGGGGAGTTGATTGCGTTGACATCATTGTCCTCTCTGCGTCGGCTGTATCGCCCGAAAAATAGTCGCACAGTTGTGCGAATTGAGATAGTAGCACAGCTGTGCGAGAATCTCTGTATGGCAAGACAGCTCGATCACGAAGCTCGAGATCGTGCTGTCGTCGAGGCTGCGTGGCGCGTCATTGCCCGCGAAGGCATGACGGCGCTGACGGTGCGCAGCGTGGCAAAGGAAGCCGATCTTGCTCCGAGCTCGCTTCGGTACTCATTTCCGACGCAGAGCAGCGTCCGAGAGCGCGCGATCTCAGCAGTCCTTGAGCGTCTGCAGGAGCGGGTCGAAGCGCTTCCGCGCGACAGCGAATGGGGCAAGAACGCACTTCTCGAGCTCATGCCAGTCGACGGCGAGAAACACACTGAAGCGATCGTGTGGCTTGCCCTCGAAATGGCCGCGGTCGCAGACTCGGACTTGCAGCCTGTCAGGGCGCGCGCTAACGCATACATTCGGAGTGTCTGCCAAGACGTTGCCGAATGGCTCGGGGCATCTTCTGTGGATCTCGTCGACCAACTACATGCCTTCGTCGACGGATTAACCTTGCATGTCGTCGTCCGTGAAGAGTGCACTCCAGACTGGGCGGAGCGGGCGCTGCTTGTGTACCTGGCCGAGGTTCGCGAGCGGATAGCCTCCACCGCCGGCTAGCCGCGCCCGGCGCCCCGCTGTGGAGCGGCAATGCCGCCAAGTGCGGGATACTGGTGGGTGGCAATTTTTCGCCCGCACGCACCTGGGGAGGGCACGCATCATGGATCTGTCGGCAACGAATGAATCACCGCTGAATCGCTACGGATCGCTGGAGGAAGCCCTCGTGCACCGGCGCGCCCCTGTCCCGAATCGCGTGTTCCTGCGCACCATGCTGAACCGGGTCCCTGTGGAGCGGCTCATGCGCGCCGACGGCGGGATCACCGTCGTGCGTTCGGACGGCGGCCCCGACATCCAGGTGCGCCAGGGCTACTCGGTCGGGTTCATGTCGGAAGAGGACGCGATTGCCGCCGCCGGCAGCGAGGCGCCGCGCTGGCGGAGCAGCCGCCGTCCCGGCATGTGGGCCGTCGACCACCCACTCCACGGACGCGGCTCGATCATCGAGGCCGAGGAACTCGCGGCAGAGCGCGGCCCGGTGAAGGCGTCACGCGCCAAGGGGGCCCGGGCCGCAAAGCCGAAGGCCGAGCCGAAGGTGAAGCCCGCGGCCCAGCAGGAGCGCGTGCAGCCCGTCTGCCCGAACTGCTTCATGATGATGGCGCTGTCGGGCGTCTGCGGCAACTGCTCGTAGCGCGTCGGAGCGGAGCGTATCGGCTGCCGGTAAGCTCATCTGGTGCCTCCGCGTTCTCCGTTGCCCCAGCGTATGGGGCTTGATGCAGCCTGGCTGAATACCGCTGCGCGGCCGGGGGAGGACCCGCGGGCGTGGGTCCTCATGCGCGACTGGCTGCAGTTCCGGGTCGGCGAGCACATCGACGTCGACGCGTTCATCAACGGCGGCAGGTTCGTGCTCGAAACGGGCGACCCGGTGCTCGCGGACGACGTGTACCGATCCAACGTTTTCGTCTGGTTCTATCGCGATCTGCCGGACGAAGCGCCGGTGCCGGGCGACATTCCTGTGCTGTTTCGCGACGACCGCATCGTCGTCGTCGACAAGCCGGCCTTCCTCTCGACGATTCCGCGCGGGCGACACGTCAGGGAGAGCGTCGTCGTGCGCCTGCGGCATGAGCTCGGGCTGCCCGAGCTCACCCCGATGCATCGTCTCGACCGCGTGACCTCGGGCGTGCTGCTCATGTCGATCGAGCGCAGGCATCGGGGTGCCTACCAAACGATGTTTCAGGACGGCGAGGTCTCGAAGACCTACCGGGCCGTCGCCCCGGTGCGGCAGGGGCTCGAGCTGCCGACGACGGTGCGGAATCACCTGCGCAAGGTGCCGGGAACGATGCAGGCTGAGGTACTCGCTGAGAAGGAACCCAACTCCGACTCGCTCGTCGAGTTCGAGCGGGCGCTCACGCCGCAGGAAGAGGCCGTGCTCGGCGGCGCACCGGGCCGGGCGATCTACCGGCTCACCCCGCGCACGGGCAAGACCCACCAGTTGCGGATTCACCTGTGGAGCCTCGGGATCCCGATCGAAGGCGACCCGCTCTACCCGGAGACCCGCGACGTCGCCATCGACGACTTCACGACGCCGCTCCAATTGCTCGCGAGCGAACTCCGGTTCACCGACCCCGTCGACGGGCGCGAGCGGTCCTTCGTGAGCGAACGGGCCCTGCCGCTCGTCGCGGCGAACTAGCCTGCGCTCCTCCGCAATAGCTCGCACTCGGCGTTGAAATGGCCATCGCCGGTGCGCGACGATGGCGACACCCGGTGTAAATCAGGGAAATTGACCAAAATTTCTAGGTTTCTTGTGACGATGTTGCCCCTCCCACCGACCTACCTACAGAGCGACATGCTTCGCTCGCACTGACGGTGTGGCCGTTCGGGCCGCACCCCCACAGGGAGGAAATTCTGATGGCTACCGAAGAGAAGAACACCACCCCAGCAGGCGCGACCTCGGCGGCATCCGCCCCACACGCGGCGTCGCCATCGTCGCGCGTCGACCGGGTCCAGTTCTCCACCGACGCAAACGAGACGAACCACGCAGGCGGTCGCACGAGCGTCGCCGAGGGCGTCGTCGCGAAGATCGCCGGAATCGCTGCCCGCGAGGTCGGCGGCGTCTACGCGCTTGGCGGCGGCGGAGCGCGGGCGCTCGGCGCCATTCGCGAAGCGATGAACGCGACCGACCTCACGCAGGGCGTGAAGGTCGAGGTCGGGGAAACCCAGGCCGCCGCCGACATCACCATCGTGGTGGACTACCCGGCACCGATCCAGACCGTCGCCGAGAACGTGCGCACCGCGGTGACCGCAGCGATTACCAAGATGGTCGGACTCGAGGTCGTCGAGGTCAACGTCGATGTGAACGACGTGCACCTGCCGACCGACGACGCCGACGACGACGCAGAGTCGCGCGTCTCATGAGCGCCACTCTGGCGGGCGCGCTGACCGGCGCGGTGCTCGCGTTCGCGGGGCTCATCTTCGGGTTCTGGGGATTCCTTCTCGTCGCGATCCTCATGGCCGTCGGTGCGCTGGTGGGTCGAGTGGTGTCGGGCGATCTCGACCTCCGGGCGCTCGCCGGCGTCTTCACGGGTAGGCGAACGTCGTCATGAGCACCACGACCGTTGACGCGCCAGCTCAGCAGACGGTCGGCCCACGCCACAACGTGCGGGGCGCGATTCGCGTTCAGCCGCGCGCACTCGAGAAAGCCGTCCGCGAGTCGATCGCACACCGAGCCGGCGCACCGCGCGAGGCGGTGAACGTCGATCTCGCGGACTGGGGCGGGGCACTCACCGTGAAGGTGGCGACGAAACTGCCGATTCCCGAGCTGTCTCAGACTGGAACCATTCAGGCTGAGATGCCACTCCTGGAGCGCGTCCGCGCGCTGCAGACCGCGCTCGTGAGCGAGCTCGGCCTGCTCACCGGCCGGGAGATCAGGCGCGTGTCAGTCGTGGTCACCGGCGCGATCATTCCAGAGCAGAGGCGGGTGAGGTAAATGTTGAATGGCATCCTGACGCGCGTCGTGCGGCGCGAGACTCATTCCCCGCGGACCGCGCTCGCCGTCGGAGCACTCGTGCTCACGGCGGCCGCGGCCACCTATGTGGGGATCGAGCTCGTGCTTCATCTCACGCGCTCACAACCGCTCCTCGTCGCTCCGGGGGACGCAGCCAAGTGGCTCGGCGACGTGCCCGCGCTCGGTAGTGCCGGCGCCGCCGGCGCGCTGGTGATCGGCGTGCTTGGGCTCGTGCTCGTTGGCCTCGCGATCGCACCCGGCCGGCGATCAAAGCACCAGCTCACCGATGGCCCCTATGCGGTTGTCGCCGACAACGGCGTCATCGCCTCGGCGGTCGCCGAGCGTGTGCGGCGTGAGCTCGACGTCTCGCGCGGCGCCGTTGTCGTCGGCATCGGACACCGAAGCGCCGACGTCACCGTCCGACCCGAGCCCGGGCAGCAGATCGACGCCGGGTACGTCCGGGAGATCGCCGCCGCCGAGCTGTCGAGCTATGGGCTTTCGCCAACGGTTCGTGCCCGAGCCCGGATCCAGCGCCCCACATCGAACGGAGGTCAGGAATGAATGCGACCAACCGTGCGGTGAACCGCGGCGTCCTGCTCGTCGTCGGGCTCATCCTGCTGGCGGCAGGTGGAGCGGCCTTCGTCGCCATCATCTGGCGTCCAGCGGGCCAGGTCTGGCAGGACGGGGTTGGCCAGCTGCGCGAGTGGCTCATCGCCGCTGACGAGGGCTCTCGACTGCACCCGAGTACGACTGTCAGTTGGGTGACCCTCGGGCTGTTACTCGTGCTGCTCGCGATCGTCGTGTTCGCGGTCGTCACCGTGGCCCGCCTGGGCGGTGGCAAGGTGCATACCGTGACGCGTGTCGAGGGGGACGAGGGGGCGATCGGCCCCGTCACCGTGACCCAGGGGTTCGTCGCCGATGCGCTGAACGAGTCACTTTCGAGGCACGAAGAGATTCTGTCGACGAAGGTGAGCGCAAGCCGCGTGCGCGGCGAGGACGTGCTGCACGTGAGCGTCACGCCCCGTCAGAACGTCTCGCCAGCCCGCACCGCGGCCACCGTTGCCGGTCTCCTCGACAATCTTGGCACGTTGCTGGGGGAGCGACCGCCGACCTACATCTCGATCCACGCGGGTCTGCGCGCGAAACTCGCCGCCGACCAGCCCCGGGTCCGCTAGCCCCGCCACGCCAGTAGTTACAACCAGAAAGGGGGAACACGATGTGGAAGAACCTATTCATTGTCGCCGTCATCGGCATAGCGGCGTATTGGGTAGGCGTTGAGTCCGCGAAGTCTCGCGGGAAGAACTATGAGGATCTTCGCCACCAGATCGAACGCTTGTGGACAAGCCCTGAAGCGCAGAAGGCTCGTCGCCGACGCGCTAAGGCCACGCGCAAGCTCGTCCAGCAGGCGCAGAAGCGCGTGCTCAACGCATAGCCAGAAACCAGTCACACCACCACCGACCCCGAACCCCTTCGGGGCACATCAGACAGGAGAACAACATGAGTGCAGAAGACAAGATCAAGGCGGCCGCCGACAAGGTTGTAGGCCAGGTCAAGGAGACCGTCGGGAAGGTCACCGACAACGACAAGCTCGTTGCGGAGGGCAAGGCCGACAAGCTCAAGGGCGAGGCCAAGGGAGCCGTCGAGGACGTCAAGGACGCGTTCAAGAAGTAGGCCCGACGCCGGTGAGGTGGCCCAGGCCACCTCACCGGCCGCCGTGGCGGAACTGTCGAATCCTCGCGCTCCGAGCGCCGCAGGATCGAATGGTTGCCAGAAACCTACAAAGGGTCGCGCGATTGTGAATCCCGTACCGAGGATGGGAATCGTGGTCAGTGGTGAATGGCCGCAACGAGTTTCGGGGGAAACACACCGTGCGAGGGGAGCAACGGATGGCGGAGCAACATCACCGGGAAGTATTGGAGACAGCGCCCGACTGGGTCCTTGTCGGGCGGGCCACCGAGGGAGACACCGTCGCCTTTGCGGCGCTGGTGCGGCGATACGCTCCGATGATGCGGGCCTATGCGAGACGAATACTGCCAGGCACCGCCGAGCTCGACGACGTGGTGCAAGAAACGTTCATCACCGCGTGGGAGCAGCTGGAGACGCTCGAGAACCCCGACCGGGTAAAGAGCTGGCTCATGCGCATCACGAGTCGAAAAGCGGTCGACCGTGTGCGTGCCCTGCGCCCGCACACAGACATCGCCGCGCTCGAGGTGCCCGGACCGCAGCACTCGGATCCTCCCCGCAGACACGAAGCGAGCGCGGGCGTGCAAGCGCTGCGGGAGGCGCTCGCGGATCTGCCGGATACCGAGCGTCAATGCTGGGTATTGCGAGAAATCGGCGAGTATAGCTACGACGAGATCGCTGAGCAGCTCGAGCTCCCGGCATCGACGGTGCGCGGCAAGCTCGCCCGGGCCCGGCAACACATAATCGTTCGAATGGAGGAGTGGCGATGAATATGTCCGACCATCGTGCGCTCCTGGGGCTGCGCCCAGAGGACCTCGACGGCGTCACGATCGAGGAACTCTCGGAGTACCTGGATCGCGAACGCACCCCGCCCGACCCCCGTATCGAGGCGTCGGCGGGGTGTCAGCGCGCCCTCGACGCGCTGCAGCGCATCGGCGAGCTCTCACCCCTGCTCCTCGACGCCGATGCGGCCGCCGAACCTCCCGCGCAGGACAGCTGGGTGCAGGGAGTGCTCGCGGGCATCGCGCTCGACGTTCACGCCGGACGGCGGATCCCGATCGCTGTCGACAGCCCCGCTGCCGACGCCGGAATCACCGAGGGCGCGCTCCGCGGCCTCATCCGGCGGGCGGAGCGTGCGGCGCCCGGCACGCTGATCGGCAAGTGCACGTTCGTCGGTGACATCACCGAGCCGACCGCACCCGTCCGCGTGACGATCGAACTGAGCGTCCCGTACGGCGCCGCGATCCACGCGGCCGCGGACGCAGTTCGCCAGGAGATCCGATCACTCGTGACCACCCACACGACCGTAGCGCTGACCGACGTCGACATCATCGTGCGCGACGTGCAGCCCGTGAACCCGCAGACAGTAGAGAACACATGACCGAACGTGCCGCTGATCACCTCGAAGCCGCACTCGAAGCCGCCATCCGATCCGTGCCCGGAGTGACTGGACTGTATCGGACAGGCAGCGGCGTCGCGAAGCTTGTCGATGCGAGCGCGGCGCTGCTGCGCGGGCAACAGCAGCGGTCGCCGCTCGTGCGCGTCGAACATGGGACAGCGGGCGTGACAGTGACCGCCGCGGTCGGCGTCGACGCGGCAGTGAGTAGCGTGCAGGTGCTCGAACTGGCGAGCGCCGCTGTCGCCGACGCCGTCACCGCGTCGCAGTTGGCGCTCGAGCAGGTGCACCTCACCGTGGTGCATCTCAACGGAGACGGCCTTCGCGCCTGAGGCCACCGCCGTCGCTCGTCTCGACCCCCAGCCGGCTCGCGTAACATTGACGCAATGACCGAGACACCCGCCGGGGCCACGCCCGAACCGAGCGCAATCGACCCCGCGGACCTCGAGACCGCGCTGCGCGTCATCGCCGCAGCCGCGAAATTGCCGAGCGAGCACTCGGACGTTGCCTCGATCCGGCGCGCGACGTCCGCGATGTACAAGGCGGCGAAGAGCGAGCGCCGCCGCGTGCAGCGCAACGAGATCGCCGAGGCGAACCGCGCCGTGATCGAGGCGACCGCGACGGGGGCGCCCGACAGGATCGACGACGAGACCCGCGGACTCACGCTCGCCGCGACCTCGGAAGCGAAGTACGTCGGCGAGCTGCGCAAGGCCCAGGCCTGCTACATCTGCAAGCAGCCATACACGAAGGTTGAGTCGTTCTACCACCAGCTGTGCCCGAGCTGCGCTGAGTTCAGCCACGGCAAGCGAAACGCCCGCACCGACCTGACGGGAAAGCGAGCGCTGCTCACTGGCGGGCGCGCGAAGATCGGGATGCACATCGCGCTCCGCCTGCTGCGGGACGGCGCGCACACGACGATCACGACGCGCTTCCCGCGCGACGCCGCCCGCCGGTTCGCGTCGCTTCCCGACTCGGCGGACTGGATCGACCGCCTGCGCATCGTCGGCATCGACCTGCGCGACCCCTCTCAGGTCGTCGCGCTCGCGGATTCCGTCGCGGCCCGCGGCCCCCTCGACATCCTCATCAACAACGCGGCGCAGACGGTCCGGCGGTCGCCGGGCTCCTATTCGCTCCTCGCCGACGCCGAGTCGCAGCCGCTGCCGGCCGGCGTCTTCCCCGAAACCGAGTCGCTCGGCCACCCCGCCGAGCTGCACCCGCGCGCGCTGCAGTCCTCGGTCGGGGCCGACGGCGCGGTCTCGCTCGACGCGTTCTCGCCGGCGCTTCTGACGGGCACGGTCGCCGCTGGCGTAGATCAGGCCCGCAGCGCCGACGACCTCACCGCGCTCGCGATGGCGGCGGGATCCTCGTCGCTTGAGAAGCACGCCGACGGTTCGGCGATCGACGCGGGTGGCCTCGTGCCCGACGTCGCCCACGTGAACAGCTGGGTGCAGCACGTTCAGGAGGTCGACCCGATCGAGATGCTCGAGGTACAGCTGTGCAACTCGACGGCGCCGTTCATCCTGATTAGTCGGCTGCGCGCCTCGATGGCGGCATCGCCAGCCCGCCGCACGTACGTCGTGAACGTCTCGGCGATGGAGGGGCAGTTCTCGCGCAAGTACAAGGGCCCGGGCCACCCGCACACGAACATGGCGAAGGCTGCGCTGAACATGCTCACCCGCACGAGTGCGGAAGAGATGTTCGAGACCGACGGGATCCTCATGACCGCCGTGGATACCGGCTGGATCACCGACGAGCGTCCGCACTTCACGAAGCTGCGCATGGCCGAGAACGGGTTCCACGCCCCGCTCGATCTCGTCGACGGCGCGGCCAGGGTGTACGACCCGATCGTGCGCGGCGAGGCCGGCGAGGACCTGTACGGCTGCTTCGTGAAGGACTACGAGCCGAGCCCCTGGTAGCCCGCCGCGTTTTCCCACGTTGCGCGGCGCGCGGTGCGGAATAATGTGAGCATGCAGCCAACGTCTCGACTCCCGCACGTCGTGCGGGGTTCGACGGCGGCCGCGGTCGCGACGTTCGTCGCCCTGTTCTCGCACGTGCTCGCCGGTGGCGCGATGCCCGAGCCGCTCGGCATCTGCGTTCCCTTCGTGCTCTCGCTGCTCGTGAGCGTGCTCCTCGCCGGGCGCAAGCTCTCGCTCACGAGGCTCTCGCTGTCGGTGATCGCGAGCCAGACGCTCTTCCACACGCTGTTCGTGCTCGGGGCCCCGAGCGCCGGCGGTGCGGGCCCGGCCGCCGCAGGCGGGCACCAACACCACGGCCAGACGATGACGGCCGCGATGGCGCCCGCTCAGGGTGCGTCCGTGCCCGCGATGACGGACCACACGGCCATGCTCATCCAAGGCGACGCCGTCATGTGGCTGTCGCACCTTGTCGGCGCCGCGGTGACGATCCTCTTCCTGTACCGCGGTGAGCAGACGATCCACCGGCTTCGCGAGCTCGCCGAGCGGTTCATCGCGTGGGCCCAGCATGGCCTCGCCGCAGCCCTGCGCGTACCGGCAGTGTTCGGTGCGCCGGTCCAGCGGCAGGCGGAGCCGATCGAAACCGCGGGCTGGGCGGTGCTCACGCAGCTCATCGCGTCGACGCGGAGCCTTCGCGGACCGCCCGCAGTGCCCGGGCTCGCCAGCTAGCGCGTTCCGCCTACTCAGTGGGCCGGCGCCTCCCCGGCGACCCCTTCAAGAACATCGCTCTGTGCCGCTCCGGGCGTTCCCGGCGCGGTGCCCGGCCGACGCCGCCTCCGTGCGCGGCCGGAGAATTTGCATGCTTGAAAGGCACACAATGTTGAACACTTATACTCCCGCGACCCGTTTTTCAGTGATCTGTGGCGTCGCCCTGCTCGCGCTCACCGGCTGCTCGGCCGGCGACGCGTCTCCCGCATCCGGCTCACACACCACGGCCCCAACCGGCGCGGCGGACGAACGCCCCGCCGCGGACGCGGTGACGATCGAGGAGGCCTGGGTGAAGTCGGCCGAGAAAGACGAGATGACCGCTGCGTTCGGGCTCCTCAAGAACTCGAGCGACACCGACGCGAACATCGTCTCGGTGACCTCGACAGCCTCGCCGATGATGGAGCTGCACGAGACCGTCGCCAACGAGTCAGGTCAGATGGTGATGCGCGAGGTCGAGGGAGGCTTCGTGATCCCGGCCAACGGCGAGTTCAGCCTGGAACCCGCGGGCAACCACATCATGATCATGGGGCTGCCCGCAGCTGTCACCGCGGGGGAGGACATCACGTTCACGCTCGAATTCGCCGACGGATCGACGCGTGACTTCACCGCGATCGTGAAGGACTACGCGGGAGCCAACGAGAACTACGACGGTGGCCACGGCGAGCACGACGCACATGACGATGCGGCCGAACACGACGCGCACAGCGGCCACTGAGGATCGCGATGACGACATCTACTTCATCGCCAGCGGCGGCGCCCGTCGCCCCGCAGGGTCCACCGGGTGGGCAGCGCCCGAAGCCGCAGCGGGGCTGGTTCGCCCAGCTCCTGCTTCGGCTGCACTTCTACGCGGGCGTGCTTGTCGGCCCGTTCATTCTGATCGCCGCCGTGTCCGGCGGGCTCTACGCGCTCACGCCACTGATTGAGAAGGCGGTCTACGCGCACGAACTGCGCGTTCCGGTCGCCGACTCCCAGCTCTCGCTTGCGGAACAGATCCGCGCCGCACAGCAGTACATCGGCGACGACGCGTCGCCGAGCGCCGTTCGGCCGGCGCCCGAGCCCGGGGCCACCACGCGGGTGCTGTTCGCTGACCCCTCGCTCGGCGGGAGCGAGTCCCGGGCGGTGTTTATCGACCCGGCGACCGCCGAGATCCGTGGGGATCTCACGGTGTACGGCACGAGCGGCGCGCTGCCGCTCCGAACCTGGGTCGACAACCTGCACCGCAATCTCAACCTCGGCGAGCCGGGCCGCTTCTACAGCGAACTCGCCGCGTCGTGGCTGGGGATCATCGCGCTCGCGGGTCTCGGGCTCTGGATCGTGCGCATCAAGAAGTCGCGCACGAAGAAAAACTTCGTGCGCCCGGCCCGGGGGTATCGCGGCTACAGGAAGACCCTGAGTTGGCACACCTCGCTCGGCATCTGGGTGCTCATCGGCGCCCTGTTCCTGTCGGCGACCGGCATCACCTGGTCACAGTACGCGGGCGGCAACGTCGGGGTGGCTCGCGCGGCGCTCGGCGGCGGCACGCCCGCGTTGACAACCAGCCTCGACGGGGCCGCAGCGTCGGGTGACGAGCACGCCCACCACCACGGGCCCGTCGCCGCGCCGACGGGCGAAGCGAACCCCGACACGTTCGATGCGATGCTCGCGATCGCGCAGCGGATCAACGTGAACACGGGTCTCGTCGAGATCGCTCCGCCCGCCGAGCCGGGGCAGGCCTGGGTCGTGAAGGAGATCCAGGCTGCCTTTCCCACCGAGGTCGACCAGGTCGCGATCAACGGGAGCACGATGGAAGTCGTCGACAGGCTCGACTTCGCGGACTACCCGCCGCTCGCGAAGCTCAGTCGGTGGGGGATCGACCTGCACATGGGGGCGATGTTCGGGCTGGCGAACCAGCTCGTGCTGTTCCTCATCGCCGCTGGCATCGCGACTTTGGTCGTGCTCGGCTATCTCATGTGGTGGCGCAGGCGGCCGACGCGCACCTCACCGTTCGAGTTCGCGAGCCCGCCGCGGCGCGGCGTCGTCCGTGGCGCACCCTGGTGGGGGATCGGGATCGTCGCCGTCGCCGCCATCGGGATCGGCGTGCTGCTGCCCTTCGTCGGTTGGACGCTGCTCGGGTTCGTCGTGATCGACACGGTCATCGGCCTCGTGCGGCAGCGCCTCGGCCGGCAGGCTGACGCGGTTCGCGGTCGGTAGGCCGCCTCGCGTCCTGATCCGGGCGCAGGGCGGCAGCGCTCGTGCCCACTGAGAACCGGCGCTCCGACACGATCTACTTCGTGTCGGAGCGCCGGTTCACCGGGTCGGCCTAGCGGAAGAACACCGAGACGCCGAGCGTCGCGAGCACACCGAAGATGACGCCCCACAGGATGATCGAGATGATCTGCCAGAGGATGACCTGGTTCTTCGGCGCGCCGAAGGAGACCATGGCGGCCGAGGTGATCTGGCTCGGCAGGAAGAGCTGGCCGAGCAGGCTCACGCCCGGCACCCCGTAGCGGTCGAATCGCTCCTTGAGCTTCGCGCGGCGCGGCGTGAGCTGCGCCGCCTCCTTGCCCTGGGTCGCCTTCGCCCGGACCCCGTGAGCTGTCAGCACGAAGATCAGCATCGAGATGACGTTGCCGATGACTGCGGCGACCACTGCGATTACGGGGTTGATGCCGACGAGCACGCCGACAGCCGAGCCGAAGTAGGACTCGACGAACGGGATCGCCGCGATGAGCAGCACGCCGAACCACTGGAGAAAATCGGGGAGCGAGGCGGTGAAGTCCTGAAGCGAGTCGAGCATGATGACCTTTCGTGGTGGGGCGGCGTCTGCCGCGATGTCTCTATGGTTTCGCAGGCGCCGAGGAGCCAGTAGTGCCGTCGTGTCATGTGTCGAAATGCTGATTCTCACGGCGCTTCCATGACATTTGTCATGTGCCGCCGCGATCCGTGGAAAACGCGCCCGGGCGCCGCGGGGGTGGCCGTATGCTGACACTGATGTCTGCTCAACCCAACGCCCCGACCCCGTTTGCGGGAGTGAACGCGACGTGGAATTACACGCTCGGTTCGATCGTGTTCCTGTTTCTGCTGCTTGACCTCGTGGTTGTCGGAGACCTGGTGCTTCGCTTCCGCGATTCGGGATCGATCCTGACCGGCGCGCTCCTCCTCGCGGTGGTGCTGTCGTCTGTGACGCGGATTCGATACTGCTGGTTCTTGCGCGGCGAGGGCGATGAGGGGCTGCCGCGCATCGGGTGGACCATCGCGCTCTTCGCCCCCGCCGTCGTGGCGTGGGGCCTCGCGTTCGTGCTTCCCGACGGGGCACCGTACGCCGCCGCCCAGCTCTGGTTCTCCGGCGTGCTCTTCTGCGTCGTCCTCCGCCGCTCGGTGCGGTGGCCCGTGATGGCCGCGGTCCTCGTCGTGACGATCGCGCCGCTCGTGGTTCGCTCGGCGCGGGGTGACGACGCCCTCGAGCTGGCGGAACGCGGTGCGGGCCCAATCATCGCCCTTTACGCCCTCATGCTGCCGTTCATGCTGCTCTCGAGCCTGTGGCTGTGGCGCATCGTGCGACGGCTCGATGAAGCGCGGACGCTGGCCGCCGAGCTCGCGGTGACGCAGGAACGCCTGCGGTTCGCCGCCGACCTGCACGACATCCAGGGGCATCACCTGCAGGTCATCGCGCTCAAGGCCGAACTCGTCGAGCGCACCCTTGCGGCGAAACCCGAGTACGCGGCCGAGCAGGTCGGTGAGATCCGGGTCATCGCGAAGGAAGCGCTCGAGGAGACGCGCTCGCTCGTGGCGGGGCTCAGGGAGGTCGCGCTCGACGTCGAGCTCGAGAACGCGCGCGAGGTGCTCGCGCTGTCGGGCACGGAGTGCGAGCTCGACATCGCTGGTACGCCGGCGAGTGCGGACACGCGGCGGGTGCTCGCGTTCGCCGTCCGGGAGGCGACGACGAACATCCTCCGGCACAGCGCCTCGACCGCAGCGAAGATCTCGCTCGAACCTGCCCGCGGCGGCTACGAGCTCCGCATCGTCAACAATGGCCTCGCCGCCGGCCCCGACTCGCCCTCCGCGGGCGGGCACGGGCTAGCCGGCCTGAGGGCGCGGGTGTCAGCGCTCGGGGGGACGCTCGCGGCGATGCCTGAGGGCGAGCGGTTCGAGCTCAGACTCTGGCTACCTGAAGGGGGAGCGCAATGAACGAAGCAGCTGCACGAGGCGCGGCTGAGGGAGGAGGCGCCAAGATCCGCCTCCTCATCGCCGACGACGAGCACCTCATTCGCGGGGCGCTCGAAGCCCTGCTCGGCCTCGAGCCAGACATTGAGGTGGTGGCGGGAACGGACAACGGCGCGACGGCGGCGGAACTCGCGATCGAACTGCAGCCGGACATCTGCCTGCTCGACCTTGAGATGCCGCGGGCCGACGGCATCGAGGCCGCCGAGCGCATCGCGGCAGGGGTGCCGGCGGCGCGCGTCATCATCGTGACCCGCCACGCCCGCCCTGGGGTGCTGCGGCGTGCGCTCGCCGCCAAGGTCGCCGGATTCGTGCCGAAGTCGACGCCGGCTGGCGAGCTCGCTGACGTGATTCGCGACGTCGCTGCGGGCAAACGCTACATTGACCCTGAGATCGCTGCCGCCGCGTTGACCGCCGAGCGTTGCCCGCTTACCGAGCGGGAGCTCGATGTGCTCCGCGCGACCCGCACCTCCTCGAACGTGCAGGAGATCGCGGACGCGCTGTTTTTGTCCTCGGGCACCGTGCGCAACTACCTGTCCGCGGCGATGACGAAGCTCGGCACCAGCAACCGGCACGACGCCGCCGAGCACGCCTGGCAGCAGGGCTGGATCTAGCCGCCGGCGCGGCCGGTCGGCAACGGGTCGGCGACCGGTTGCTGGTCGGTTGGCGGTTGCGGCCGCCGACGCGGGCTACTGCACCCCGCCCGCGGCCTGGATGAGCTCGGCGAGCGCCCACATGCCGCGCGCCTGCGCGTTGGCCAGCGGAGTGTTTCCCTGGCCGTCGCGCAGGTTCGGGTCTGCGCCGCCTGCGAGCAGGAGCCGCACCGTCTCCTGATGGTCCGCGCCGTCGGTGCCGAGCAGCACCGCCTCTTGGAGGGCGGTCCAGCCAAGGTCGTTGACGTGGTCAGGATCGATGCCGGCGGCGAGGAGCATGCGGGTCACCTCGACGTGACCGTGCTCGCCCGCGGGAATCAGCGCAGTGCCGCCAAATCGATTCGTGCTCGCGAGGTCGGCGCCGTTCGCGAGCGTCAAGCGCAGGATCTCGTCGTAGCCCTCGGCCCCGGCGTAGAGGTACGCGCTGTCCTGGATGTCGTCCTTGGCGTTGACGTCGGCGCCGGCCTCGATGAGCGCAGTCGCCGCTGCGATCGCGTTCACCTTGGTCGCAGCGACGAGGGGCGTGCGGCCGCCCTCGCCGCGAAGCTCAAGCTCCGCCCCGCGCTCGATCGCCGACGCCACGGCGGCGCCGTCGTTCGCTGCCACGGCCGCCGCGAGATCGGCGTTCGCCTGCGGGTCCGGGGTGACGGGCTCGGGGTCGGGCTTGGGCGCCTCGGTTGGCGTCGGGGTTGCGGCTGGAGTGGGCTTTTCCGGCGCGGGCTCGGCCGCGCACCCCGACAGTAGGGCGAGGCCGGCGGCGATGGCCGCGGGAACGAGGAGTCGTCTGGCGTTCATCGTGCGGGGCGGAACGACCGGGCGTGCGGGGGCGGTGCGTGTCACGTGTCACTCTCCTGGGGTAAGGACGGAATGACGTGAATGGTATACCACGCGGGTGGGGGAATCCGCTGCGCGGTCGTCGCGAGCTCGCCCGCGCGGTCCTATGCAAAGTGCACACTGTGGCGGACGAGCTGGGCCAACAACGGCCCGAAACCCCGTGAAATTGGCTCGTAGCATTGCGAGTGCAACCGGGCAGCAGGTCAACGCGGACCACCCGGGAAAGGACGGCAATGAGGCTGAAACACCTACTCTGGGAATCTCCTGCTGCTGGCACGGGGCGCGACTGCATCGGCGATGAGCGCGGCATGCTGAGCTATGCGGAGACCGATGCGCGAGCTCGTGCGGTCGCGCAGCAGCTCGCCGAGCGCGGGATCGGTGCCGGCGACGTGGTCGCACTCATGCTCGAGAACAGCGTCGAACTGCTCGTCGGAATCCTCGCGACCTGGCTGCTCGGCGCGGCCGCGACCCCGATCAACCCGACGTTCACCGAGCGCGAGCTCGGGTATCAACTCGCGGATTCACACGCGAAGCTGCTCATCGTCGACGCGCACGCGCCGGCCGCGGCGGGGCTGTCGATCGCCCGGCTCGACGTCGCCGCCATGCGCGACACATCACACGCCGCGGCAGCGGGAGTCGCAGTCCCGACCCCGGCGACGCCCGCGGACCAGCTCGCGCTGCTCATCTACACGAGCGGCTCGACAGGACAACCGAAGGGCGTGATGCTCGACCACGCGAACCTCCACGCCATGTCTGAGGCGCTCGCGGCGCACACCGACATCACGGCGGAGGATCGCGCCCTCGTCGTCCTCCCGATGTTTCACGTCAACGCGATCTGCGTGAGCTGGCTGGCGCCGATGCTCGTGGGAGGCTCGACCGTCGTGATGGCCAGGTTCACGCCGACGGGCCTGCTCGAGGCGGTCGAACGGTTCCGGCCGACCTACTTCTCGGTGGTGCCCGCGATCCTTGCGAAACTCGTCGAGCTGCCGGCGGGGACGGTCGGGGAGCTCAGCTCCGTTCGGTTCGTGATCTGCGGCGCTGCCCCGGTCTCGGCTGAGTTGCTGCAGCTCAGCGCCGATCGCTTCGGCTTGCACATCATCGAGGGCTATGGCCTGACCGAATCGACGTGCGCGTCGGCGTGCATCCCGCTCGCGGGCCCGCACAAGCTTGGAACCGTCGGGCCGGCGCTCGCGGGCCAGCGGATCGTCGTCACCGACGCGGCAGGAAACCCGATGCCGGCGGGCGAGCGCGGCGAAGTGCGGATCAGCGGGCCAACCGTGATGCGGGGCTATCTGGGACGGCCCGAGGCCACGGCCGAGACCATCGTGGACGGTTGGCTGCGCACGGGGGACGTCGGCGTACTCGACGACGACGGGTACCTCAGGATCGTCGACCGCATCAAGGACATGATCATTCGCGGCGGCGAAAACCTCTACCCCAAGGAAATCGAGACCCACCTTGCGGCGCACCCGGCAGTGCTCGAATCGGCGGTCGTCGGCGCCGCGCACGCTCGGCTCGGCGAGGTTCCCGTCGCGTACGTCGTGCTGCTGCCTGGGGCAACGGCGACACCCGCCGAGCTGCTCGGCCACTGCGCGGCCGGCCTCATGAAGGTGAAAGTGCCCGTGCGGCTCGAGATCGTCGACGACCTGCCCCGCAACCCGGTGGGCAAAGTCGACAAGCCCGCGCTGCGCAGGCGAACGGCGCCCGCGCTCGAACACACGAATCAGCCGGTGAGCGCGTGACGGCCGTCCCCGGCTAGCGGCAAACCGCCCGATCCCCGGTTGTTGGCCCGAGGCCGACGGCCTCCTTGCGGTACCCAAAACCGATACCGCGTTCCATCCAGAAGACCTGTCACCAAAGGAGTTGTCATGGGTTTTACCGAAACGAGGTTCCCGAACGTGGAACCCGAAGCATTCATCCAGCGCCCGCTGCAGGAGCGGTTGCGCGTGCTCACCACGCAGTGGGCCGAGTGGGGCTTTGGCGCCGCTCGCAATATCTCCGTGCTCTACCTCGCAAAGGTCTTCGGCGCGTGGCTCATTGGCGGCGTGCTGCTCGTCACGCTCACGTCGCACCTGAACCCGCTCGATCCGGCGTCGTGGTGGATGAACCCGATCGTCTACCAGAAGCTGCTCGTCATGACGATGCTGCTCGACGCGATTGGTGTCGCCGGCTCGTGGGGCCCGCTCGCCGGTAAATTTGGCCCGCTCACCGGGGGGATCCTCTTCTGGTCCAGGCCTGGAACGATCAAACTCAGCCCCTACAAATGGATCCCGTTCACCGGCGGGAACCGGCGGACAGTGTTCGACGTGTTCCTGTATTACGGGTTCCTGTTCGCCATGGGCACGGCGCTCCTCCTGCCAGGCCAGACCGCGGCCGAGCTACCGGCGCTCGGCAGGTTCCAGGCCTACCTCACGGATCCCGCGAACGGCGTCCCGGTCTGGCTGACGCAGCACGCCGAGAGCTTCCTGCTCATTCAGACGACGCCGCTCGTGCTCGCGGTCGCACTGCTCCTCATCATTGGACTGCGAGACAAGACGATCTTCCTCGCCGCCCGCGCCGAGCAGTACCTGCTGCCGATCGTCTTCTTCATCGTGTTCCCGCACTTCTTCGAGGTCACGGACATGATCATCGCACTGAAGATCTTCCTCGTCACCGTCTGGGTCGGAGCCGGCTTCTCGAAGCTCAACCGGCACTTCAGCCTGGTGATCCCGCCGATGCTCAGCAACACCCCGTTCTGGCCGCCGCGCTGGCTGAAGAAGTCGATGTACAAGGACTTCGCCGGTAGCGACCTGCGGCCGAGCCGGCCGGCACACCTCATCGCCCACGTGCTCGGCACGATCGTCGAGATCGGCGCACCGCTCGTGATGCTGTTCGTCGCTGGCAGTGCGCTCGGCGGCCAGCTCACCGTGACGCTCGCGACGCTGCTCATGGTCGGGTTCTGCCTGTTCATCATCTCGACCTTCCCTCTCGCTGTGCCGCTCGAATGGAACATGCTGTTCGCGATCTGCGCCGTCGTCTTCTTCATCGGGTACCCGAACGGTGTGGGGTTCAGCGTGTTCGACATGTCGCAGCCGTGGCTGCCGTTCGCCGTCATCGCGATCCCGGTGTTCTTCGTCATCTTCGGCAGCATCCGCCCCGACAAGGTGTCGTTCCTCGCTTCGCTCCGCCAGTACGGCGGCAACTGGGCCTCTGCGCTATGGGCGATCCACCCCGACGCTGAGCACAAACTGCACCGCGTGCACCGGCCGACGACCGATCAGATCGACCAGCTCCAGACGATGGGGCTGCCGTATCCGGTCGCCGAGACCTTCCTGCAGATGACCATCGGCTGGCGCTCACTGCACTCGCAGGGGCGAGGACTGTTCTCCGTGCTCCTCGAAGACGTGCCAGACATCGACCACCGCCGCGTGCGAGAGGCCGAGTTCGGGTGCAACGCGATGATCGGCTTCAACTTTGGGGAGGGGCACTTCCACAACGAGGAACTGATCGCGGCCATCCAAGAGCAGGCACAGTTCGAACCTGGCGAGTTCATCGTCGCCTGGGTCGAGTCGGAAGCGCTGTGGAGCGGCATCCAGGAGTATCGCCTCATCGACGCCGCGCTCGGCGTCGTCGAGCGCGGCCACTGGCGGGTGAAGGACGCGGTTGCGGCACAGCCGTGGCTGCCCGACGGGCCGATCCCGCTCACCGTGACCTGGCGCTCGCCGCAATTCGAGCAGCTCCGGTTCACCGCAACCGATATTGTTGGGCCAGACGCGGCCCCAGCGCCGCTCGACGACGCAGTGACGCTCGGCGTTGACACCGCCGCGCTCACCCAGTTCGTCGCAGAATCCGAGCAACTCGTGGAGGTACGGAAGCCATGACCACAGCGGTCGTAGTGGGAAGCGGGCCCAACGGGCTCGCTGCCGCGACCGTGCTTGCCCGCGCCGGCGTCGACGTCACCGTCGTCGAGGCCGCGAACCACCTCGGAGGGGGAGCTCGCTCAGTCGAGTCCCCCCTCGCCGGGCTCGTGCAGGACCACTGTGCCGCCGTGCACCCGATGGCGCCCGGCTCGCCGTTCTTCAAAACGCTCGACCTGCCAGCGATGGGGGTGGAATGGGCGTACGCGCCGATCGACGCCGCGCACCCGCTCGACCGTGGCGAGCCCGGAATCCTGCGCACCTCAATCGCCGACACCGCCGCCGGCCTCGGGCGCGACGGCTCCCGCTGGGCCGCCGCGTTCGGGCCCTCGGCTCGCGCGTTCGACAGGCTGTCGGGCGTCATCATGGCGCCAATGCTGCGCGTGCCGCGGCACCCGATCCTGCTCGCCCGCATGGGGCTCGTCGCCGGCCCACCGCCCGCGCTCGTCGGGAAATTCTTCCGTGAGGAGCGCACCCGGGCGCTGTTCATGGGGGTCGCGGCGCACGCGCTGCAGCCGCTCACGCAGCCACTCGTGACGGGCATCGGAGCCGGAATCATCATCGTCGGGCACGCCGTCGGGTGGCCCGTCGTGAAGGGCGGCACCGGCGTCTTCACCGACGCGCACATCGCGCTGCTGCGCGGCCTCGGCGTGCGGTTCGAGACCGGTCGCCGCGTTACTCGACTGCACGAGCTTCCCCCGCGCGACATTACGATCCTCGACGTGCATCCGCGCGCCGCCGCGAGCATTCTCACCGCGCAGCAACCCGATCAGGATCGCCGGGCGTACCGCAGATTTGCTCCCGGACCGGCGGCCTTCAAGGTTGACTTCGCGGTCTCGGGCGGGGTGCCCTGGCGCGACCCCGAGATCGCGCAGGCGGGCACCGTTCACGTTGCGGGCAGCGCGGCGGAGATCATCGCCGCCGAGCGCGACATCGCCGCCGGCCGGATGCCGGAACGGCCGTTCGTGCTCGTCGGGCAGCAGGCCGCAGCCGACCCCGCGCGAGCGAACGGCGAGATCCATCCGGTGTATGCCTACGCGCACGTGCCGAACGGCTACCCGGGCGACGCGACGGAGCAGATCATCGCGCAGATCGAGCGGTTCGCGCCGGGATTTCGAGAGCGGATCGTCGGCCTCAGCGCTCGCACGCCGGCCGAGAGTGAGGCCGAGAACGCGAACTTCATCGGCGGCGATATCCTCACCGGTGCCAAGTCGCCGCTGCAGTTCCTCCTCGGACCACGGTTGAGCGCCCAGCCCTACGACACCGGGACGCCCGGCGTCTACCTCTGCTCGGCCGCGACGCCGCCCGGCCCGGGGATACACGGCATGGGCGGCTTCAACGCGGCACACCGCGCACTTGACGTGCTGCAGCGCGGGCCTCGCGTTGCAACCCCGGTGCAGTCGTGACTGGCCGGGGAAGCGACGGTGCGACCGCCCCCGCCGCTGCCGCCGCACCGCGCCGGACCGCCAGGCCGGAGTCGGCCGCCCACGACCTGCAGCTTCGTGAACTCATTGCGCGCATCGGGTATGCGCTCCAGGAGGAGACTCCGCAGATCGTCGACGAGATGACCGGACTGCTCTCGGATCGGGTCGCTGGCCTCGACCAAGACGCGCAACTCGTGCAGATGCTGCGCGCGAGCGTCGACGGAAACGTGTGGACCATCGGGCACATCCTCACGAACGACATCGCAATCGAATCAGTCCAACCGAGTACGGCCGCCGTCGAGTACGCCATGCGGCTCGCCCAGCGAGACGTGCAACTCGGGTCGCTCACCCGGGCCTACTACCTGGGGCAGTCGATGGTCGTCCGCCGAGGTATCGACATGGTCGACGCCCTCGGGCTCGACGATCAAGACCTGCAGATGAACCTCGTGCGCCGCATCACCGACGTGATCCACAACTACATCGACTGGATGCTGCAGTACGTGACGAACGTCTTCGTCGCCGAGCAGGCAAAATGGTGGACCGCTCGCGCAGTGACGAACGCCGCCGCAGTCCTGAAAACCCTGCGCGGCGAGCCGATCTCATCCGCCGGGTTCGAGGCGCGCACGAAGTACTCGCTCGACCAACACCACGTTGCGCTCATCGCCTGGCTCGAGTTCGACAACTCCACGACCGAAGACCAGCGTCAGGTCGACCAGCTGCTCAGGCGGGTCGCCGCGATCCTGCAGTCAACGAAGCCGCCGCTCATCACCGCCGCCGACCGCACGACGGCGTGGGCGTGGGTCGCCACCCCGACCCCGGAGCTCGCCGACGATGCCCTCGCACGCGTCGCGAGGCTTGCGGAGTCTGCCGAGGCCAACAACGTCCGCGTCGCAATCGGGGTTCCCGGCAGCGGGGTCGCCGGCTTCAGACGCAGCCACGAGCAGGCCGCGAAGGCGCGGCTGGTCGCGCTCGGCGCGCAGCGGTTCCGCGAGGCTCAGCTCGTGGCGTTCAGCGACCCGGACGTCGGGTTCCTGTCGCTCCTCATGCACGACACGAAGAGTGCGGTCACCTGGACCCGCGAGGTCCTGGGCGACGTGGCCTCTGAAGGGGAGCAGCAGACCGCACTCCGTGAGACGCTTGCGACGTTCTACGCGACCGGCGAGAACTCCTCGAAGACGGCCGAGCTGCTCGGGCTGCACCGCAACACCGTGCGCCAGCGGGTTGCGAAGTTCGAGTCTGAGCGCGGCGGCAGGCGGGCCGACGGCATGGAAATCTCGCTCGCGCTGAAGCTCTTTGACCTGCTCGGCGAGGGCAGCTGAGACGGGTTCGGCTCCGACAGGGTCCGACAGGCTCCAACAGGATCCATCGGGCTCCAGCCAGCAACTTTCTCTACGTTTTGACGTACTTCGGGGGCCGCAACTACGTCAAAACGTAGAGAAAGCTGGGGCGGCCCGCGCTGCGAGTTCGAGCTGAAGCGAAATCAGCAGCCTGTCCTCCGGCCGGCTGAGGTCGAGCCCTGCGACGTCTTGTGCGCGCTGGAGCCGGTAGCGAAGCGTGTTCGGATGCACACCAAGGTCGCGTGCCGCCTCCCGAGCATTGAAGCCAGTGGTTACGTATCCCCGCAGGCTGACGACGAGCTCCGCACCGTGTCGTTCGTCATACGCCCGGAGGGCCTCCATGCGCGGGTCGACAAGCTCAGGGTGTGCTCCCAGCAGCGCGAAGGCCTCCCGGAGTAACACGGAGGTGCGCGACTGCGTGAGTGAGGTCACCCGTGTGTGGCTGCCGTCGATCGCGTCCAACACCCTGTCGGCCTCCGCACGGGCTTCGGCGACCTGCTCGAAACTGGTGACCGGTGTGACGATCGCGATCCGCATCGGCGTGGCTGGCTCCGCGACGGATCGGGCCGCAGCGGCATCGAACTTGGCGACGAGCATTTCGGCCCATTCCTCGATCCGGTGGCCCGTCGCAAGGTGCGGCAGCAGCACGTAGGCACGCTCGCCGAGCAGCACAAACCGTGCTTGGGGCGCGAACGCCCCGACGTGCAGCCGCAGCAACTTGGCAAGCCCAGCGACCGCGGCCGACCCCGCACCCGTCGCCAGCCCGGCAGCCTGCGCCAACCTGGGCGTTCCGCCCATGCCCGCGCGCCCGGGACGCTCTTCGGGCGCGCTCGGGAGGGCGACACCGATGACGGCTGCCTCCCCGAGGTTTGGCAGCGCGAGGAAGGCCGCAGCTGTGCCCGAATCGATCCCGCCGCGCTCGCCGAACACTCGCTGCAGCATGAGCTCGGTCGCCGACGGCGCTTCGAGCGCCCTGGTGAGGACGCGGGCCGCGGCCGACGCGCCACCGCGCACGACGGTCTCGGCGTCTGGGCTGAAGCCGCGAGCGCCCTCCTGCACCCAGATCGAGCCGATGAACTGGCCGCTCGGCGAGTGGATTCCGGTAACGAGTCGTGGCCGCATTCCGAGCTCGTCATGGGCTGGCACGTACACGACCTCTTGCGTGTTCTGGATCTGCTTGACGACGCCCCAGGCGCCGAGCAATACCATGGAGTCCTCGGGGGCGACGCGGCCGAGAATCGCGCGCTCACGGAGCCCGTCTGCCGTGCCGTCGGACGGGGAGTAGGCGAGCACGCTCGAATCGGGGCGCTCGATCGTCACCATGCCGCCGGCGCCGGCCGCGATGACCGAGGCGAGCTCTGCGAGATCCCAGAACGCCGCGTTGGCGCCAGCGCCTGGCGCGTCGGCATCCTGGGCGTGCGCACGGTCGAGGCTGCGGTGGATCGCCGCAAGCAGGAGATCCCACCGGGCCATTCGATCCACGACGATGAGTGCGAGCCCGGCCTCGGCGGCCGCGCTACGCAGTCCGGCGTCGGCGATATCTTCCTTGATGACCAGCGCGACGGGACGCTCTGTGATCGGCCGCGACCGCAACCCCTGAAGCCAGATCAGAACCTCGGTGGTCGGTACCCCGACGGGAAGCACCAGGTCGGCAGGTGGCGAGGAAGGGATCGCGGAGGTGATGTCCGATGATTCCGCGAGCGAGACTGACTGTACCCACACGGCCGGTGCCGAACCGGCTGGAACCACCTCCCGCACGGCGGCGTCGAGTGCGGTTGCGACTTCGGCGAGTGGGATCGCCCCGTCTCGCAACTGCCCGGCCTCCTCCGCGCGCGCGAACTTTCCGTACATAGTGATAATAATAGCGATGCTGATTGGTCACATTAACCGAGGAGTGGGGCATCGTTGCTGTGGTTGCATTGAGCGGACGTGCGGACGGCCCAGCCGCTGGGCCTCATCCGCCGCCAGATTTCTTTGCCAGCTCAAGGAGGAGAACGTGCAACTCATGCCGTACGCGCTCGAGGGATACTCGCCCCGCGCAGACCACACCACGCGCCCCGCAGCAGGAGGGAACCGATGACCGGCGACCGCAAGCTGTCCCCATTCCAGATGCTTGCCCTCGGGCTCCTGCTGTTCGCCATGTTCCTCGGAGCAGGCAACACGATCTTTGCGCCCATGGTCGGGCAGGCAGCTGGCAGTGAGATGTGGATCCCAATGTCGGGCTTTCTCATCACCGGCGTCGGCCTCGTGCTCCTCGCGATCGTCGCTCTGACGATGGCGGGCGGCACCGTCGAACAGCTCGCTTCGCGCGTGCATCCCGTGTACTCGTTCGTGTTCTGCATCCTGCTGTTTCTCGCGCTTGGGCCGCTCTACGTAAACCCGCGTACGACCTCTGTCGTCTACGAGATCTCGGTGAAGCCGATTCTCGGCCCAGAGCTCACGCAGGGTGCCTGGCCGCTCATCATTTTCTCGATGATCTTCACGCTGCTCGGCGTCTACCTCTCGCTCACCCCGTCGAAGCTTGTCGACCGCGTTGGCAAGGTCATCACGCCGATCTTCTCGGTGTTGCTCATCATCGTCGTCGTCAAGTCCCTCATCACCCCGATGGGCGAGCTGCACCCCGCGGTCGACCCCTACAAGAACGGTGCGTTCATCAAGGGATTCACCGAGGGCTATCTCACGATGGACGCGCTCGCAGCCCTGGTATTCGCGGGCGTCTTCATCCAGTCGATTCGCGGCCAGGGCATCACGACCCGCAAGGGCATCTCGTTCACGTTCTTGAAGGCCGGCATCATCACCGTCATCGGCCTCGCGCTGCTGCACATCTCGCTCGCCTGGATCGGTGGTTCGAGCGTCGACTCGATCGGCCGCCCCGACAACGGCGGAACCGTCATCGCCGAGGCCGCCCGCACGCTGCTCGGCTACCCGGGCGTGCTGATGATCGGTCTCGTGATCTTCCTCACCGGCATCACGACGCTCGTCGCGTGCCTCACTGCGGTCGCTGACTACTTCGCCAAGCAGTTCCCCAAGGTGTCCTACAAGGCGTGGGTATGGATCCACGCCACCGTCGGCCTCGTCATCGCGAACTTTGGGCTGCAGGCCGTGCTCTCCGCTGCGCTTCCGATCCTCTTCCTGCTCTACCCGCTCGGCATGACCCTCATCGTGCTCGCGCTCCTCGACCGCTTCTTCGGCGGGCGTCGCGCGGTCTACGTCGGGGCGACGATCGGGGCCGGATCGATCGCGATCCTCGACGCGGTGAAGGCTTCCGGCAACTTTGTCGACGAGCTCAACGGCTTCTTCTCGTGGCTTCCCATGTTCGCCGACAACGGCGGATGGATCATCCCCGCCGTGCTCGGCGGCGTGATCGGCTACATCGTCGGGGTGGCGAAGGGTGAGCCCGCGATCGACCGGACCGCGCACATCTCCGTGATTGACGCACCCGTCACCGACAACTCTGAGGCGCGTGCCTCCTCACGAAAGGCGTAACACCCGCATGACCCGTGTCATCGTGATCGGAGCCGGTGCTGTCGGCCTCGCTTCCGCGTACTATCTCCGCAAGGCCGGCCACGAGGTGACCGTTGTAGACCAGGCGCCGCTCGCGGCCAAAGCGTCCGGGCACAACGCTGGCTGGCTGATTCCGAGCATGTCGACACCGGTCCCCGCGCCCGGCATGATGCTGCAGGCCATGAAATGGATGGTGCAGCCCGACAGCCCGCTGTACGTGACGCCCTCGCTCAAGCCCAGCTTCATCGGGTTCATGCTGCGCATGCTCCGCAGCTGCACCGACACACGCTTTCGTGAAGGATCGGCGGTGCTCGCCGCGCTCAGCGCGACCGCGCTGTCGGACTTTGACGAGCTCGCGGCCGAGGGCGTCGAGTTCGAGCAGCACGAGCAGCCGCTGTCGATGCTCTTCACCGACGGCCACAAGGTTGAGGGCCGGGTCACCGAGCTCGAACTCTTAGACGGCAAGCTGCCCGGGTTCTCGTGGAAGCACATGAGCGAGGCCGACCTCAAGGCGCACAAGCCAGTGCTGTCGGACCGGGTGGTCGCCGGCATCGAGTCGCGCGGCGACCGCTCGGTCGATCCGGGCTCGTTCGTGCGGGGCCTCGCCGCCGCCTGCGAGCGCGAGGGCGTCGAGATCAGGATCGGCGCGCCGGCGTCGCTCGAGTCGGCTTCCGGAGCGACCGTCGCCGTGAAAGTGGGTGCTGAGACGCTCCGAGCCGACAGGGTCGTCGTCGCTGCCGGCGCCTGGACCAACGAGGTGCTGCGCGGCATCGGCGAGCGCGTCCCGCTGCAGTCGGGCAAGGGCTACGGCTACGACTTCCCGGTCGTGCCAGGCGGCCCGACGAAGCCGATCTACCTCGCCGAGGCGAAGGTAGCGATCACACCGCTCGACACCAAAGTGCGACTTGCCGGCACGATGGGCTTCACCGGCGTCGATGAGTCGATCAAGCGCCGCCGCGCCGGGGGTATCCTCACGGGTGTGAGCGGATACTTCGAGGGCTGGCCCGACGTTGAGGGTGCCCCAGAACCGTGGACCGGGCTGCGGCCGACGACGCCGGACGGTCTTCCCATCATCGGCGCGCTCTCGAAGCATCCGAGCGTGCTCGTCGCGACGGGGCACGTCATGCTTGGCATCAGCCTCGCGCCCACGACCGGCAAGCTCATCACCGACCTTGTAACGGGAAGCCCCGTGCCCGAGCTGCTGCAGGGCGTCTCCGCGAGCCGATTCTAGGCTCAAGCCTCCCTTTCGAGTTCATCACCCAGCCAGCAAGGAGAACCACATGATTTCCCCGACCGGACTGCCGTTCCTCTCAGCCGCGGACGTGCGCGCCCAGATTGACCCAGACACCGCGCGCGGCCTCATCGAGCGGGCGCTGCTTGAGGGCTTTGACCCGGCCGATGACCCCGCGAGGCAGTCGGTTGATGCTGGGGCCGGGCACCTGCTCCTCATGCCGTCGAGCCTCGGCCAGTCGGTCGGCGTGAAGATCGCCTCGGTGTCGCCCGACAATCCTGCGAAGGGCCGTCCGCGTATTCAAGCGCTCTATCTGCTCATGGACGCGGAGACGCTCACGCCTCAGCTGCTCGTGGACGGGTCGGCGCTCACGGTGATCCGCACCCCCGCGACTACCGCGGTTGCCGTCGACAGGCTGGCGGCACCCGACGCGCACCGCCTCGTCGTGTTCGGCAGTGGGCCCCAGGCGATCGACCACATCGTCGCGTTCTCTCGAATTCGCGAGCTCACCGACATTCGTCTCGTCGGGCGCAACCCGGAGCGCACCGCGCCGGCCATCGCGAAGCTCGCCGAACTCGGGATCGCGGCCAGCCTTGGAACGCCCGCGGACGTCGCTGAAGCCGACATCGTGCTGTGCGCGACCTCGGCGAAGGATCCGGTCTTCGACGGCTCGCTCGTGCGCGACGGTGCCTGTGTCGCCGCGATGGGATCGCACGAGCCTGACAGGCGCGAGCTCCCGGGGGACCTGATGGGGCGCGCGCTCGTCATCGTCGAAGACCAGGCGACCGCGCTGCGGGAGGCCGGCGACGTCATCATGGCTGCGGCCGAGGGGAACCTCGACATCGACTCGATGCAGGCCCTCGCCGGGCTCGTCCGAGGCGAGGTCGTGCGCGATCCGGGTCGCCCGAACGTGTTCAAGGGCACGGGAATGTCGTGGCAGGACCTCGCGGTCGCCTCGGGTCTGACGCCGCCGGCGTAGGCGGGAAGCGGTCTGGCCCAGTCGCCGGCAACTTTCTCTACGGTTTGACGTACTTCGGGGGCCGCAACTACGTCAAAACGTAGAGAAAGTTGGGGCGGGGGCCGGGGCCGGGAGCCGGGGCCGGGGCCGGGGCAGGTTGGGTGCTGGAGCCGGGCCGGAAGTCGGGGCGGGGGCCTAGGACTCCACGCGGACGAGCATCTTGCCCGTGTTCGCCCCCTGCATCATCGCGAGGAACGCGTCGATGGTGTTGTCGATGCCATCGACGATGGTTTCGTCGTAGGCGATCTTGCCCTCGCCGAACCAGGTGGTCATGCGATCGGTGAACTCGGGCAGCTTGTCCCAGTGCGCGCCGACGGTGAAGCCCTGCATGGTGAGCGCGCGGGTGATCATGTTTGCCATGTTCGACGGTCCGACGGGGCGTTCGGTCGCGTTGTAGGCGGCGATGGCCCCGCACAGGGCGAGCCTGCCGCCATCGTTCATCGCCGCAAGCGCCGCCTCGAGGTGGTCGCCGCCGACGTTGTCGAAGAACACGTCGACCCCGTCCGGGGCCGCGGCGGCAAGCTGCTTCCGCACCGGTGAATCCTTGTAATTGAATGCCGCGTCATAGCCGTACTTCTCGGTCAGCAGCGCTACCTTCTCGGGGGAGCCGGCTGACCCGATCACCCTGCCGGCGCCGAGCAGCTTGGCGATCTGGCCCGCCGCAGTGCCGACCGCGCCGGCTGCGCCCGAGATGAAGACGGTGTCGCCCTCCCGCAGCCCGGCAATCGTCGTGAGGCCGACGTAGGCGGTAAGTCCGGTCATGCCGAGCATGTGCAAGTGCACCGAGAGAGGTACGCCCGGGATCTCGGGCAGCGCCCGGAATGTGCCGGCGTCTGCCTGGATGGCGTCGGTCCAGCCGTGCTGGTGCAGCACGGCCGTGCCGACCGGGAGATCTTCGTGTGCCGAGGCGACAACCCTGCCGACGGCTCCACCCGAGATGACCGCGCCAAGCTCGTAGGGCGCGACGTAGCTGCGGGCATCGCTCATGCGGCCACGCATGTATGGGTCGACCGAGACGAACTCGTTGCGCACCCGCACCTCGCCCGGGGCCGGGTCGCCGTATTCAACCGTCGCGGTCTCGAAATCCTCGTGTACCGGCCAGCCGACGGGGCGGCGTGCGAGGCGGATCTGGGTGCTCGTTGAGTGGCTCATGTGTGCTCCTTGCGGTTGGGTGGCTGGTGGCTGCTGGGGGCTGGGCTGGCGGTCTCGGCCGGGTCAGCCGAGCAGCCCGATCGCGAGCGCGACAATGCCAAGCGCCGGCACGAGGCCCTGCTTGAGGGCGGCGCCGAGCTTGTCTGGCGAGGAGATGCCGAGCACGAGGCTGGCCGCGACCATCGATCCGGCGCCCGTGAAGACGAGCGTGGCTCCCACTGGCGTGTTTCCAGCCGCAACGAATGCAATGCCGAGCACGACGGCCACCGCGAGGAACAGATTGTAGAACCCCTGGTTGAAGGCCAGCGCATGCTGCGTCTTCGCCTCCTCGACGGTGCCGGTGCCGAAGGTCCGGCGGGCGCGCTCGCTCGTCCAGGCGATGGACTCGAGGTAGAAGATGAACACGTGAATGAGCGCCGCGACTCCGGTCAGCACGAGGCCGGTGATCACCATGGTGTAACTCGTTTCTCTGAGCGGTCATCGCGTTCGGGCGACGTTCGCGAAATAGTGTATCGATCAGTACAATATAACGAGAGGATCGTTCGCGCAATCAGCTTGAGGAGACAGCATGGGGCGTTCGCAGCAGTTCGACACCGCGGAGGTTGTGCGCGCCGCCCGCGACGTGTTTTGGGTGAACGGCTACGAGGCGAGCTCGCTGCCCGCCCTTGAATCGGCCACCGGCCTGAAACGGTCGAGCATCTATCATGCGTTCGGATCGAAACACGGCCTGTTCGAGGCCGTGATCGAGAGCTACCTGAACGAGGTCATTCGGCCCAGGCTGACGCCGCTTGCCGGCCCCGTCGTAGAGTCGAATGCGCTCGAGGACTACCTCACGGGGCTGCGCGCCGCCCTGCTTCGACCAGGCACGACTGCCGTGTCGAGCGGCTGCCTGCTCGTGAACGCCGCCGGCGCACCGATCTCACAGGACACGATGGTCGCGACGGTGATCGCCGACTACCGGACTGAGCTTCGGGCGGCGTTGGCGCGCGGCGTCGCGGCGCGCCTCCCGGGCTCGACCACAACCGAGGTCGGGGTGTTGGCGGACGTCTGCACCGGTCTCGTGGTTGCAGCCATGGCACTCGTTCGGGTCACACCGGAGGCGGCCGTCGCGAGCCTCGACGCCGCGCTCGCGCTCATCGAGGAACGCTCGGCGCGGGACTGAGGCCGCCAAACCAAGCCAAGCCAGGGCCGGGCGCGGCCTGCGCGGAGGCGCGACGGCGCGGGACTGACGGCGGCAGCGACGCCAGGGACGGCGGCAGCGCCCCGGCGACCACGCCCGCCCGCGACACTCCGGGCCCCACCCGCGGCATGCGTTCGTCGCTATGCTGAAGGTTCCAGTACACATCCGCTGGGGGGGCCCGAACGGGCTGAGATCTGCCGAGCGAGGCGGACCACCCCAGGAACCTGATCTCGTTAACACGAGCGGAGGGAAGCGGTCACCATGTTGATCCATGTTCACGTGTCGCCCACACCAATGGGAGACGAAAACGGTCGATACAGCTGCGTCGAGGGCGCGATTCGCGTCATCGAGCAGAGCGGTCTCGAGTACGAGGTCGGCGCGCTCGGCACGACGGTGCAGGGGCCCGCGGAACGCCTCTGGCCGCTCATGCGGGAACTGCACGATGCCACGCTCGAGGCGGGGGCGGATCGCGTCATGACGCACTTCCGCATCCTCGAATCGAAGGATGACGTCATCGAGGCCTCGATGACCGAGCTCGCAGCCCGCATCACGCACTAGCGCGCGGGCCGTCGTGAGAACTCTCACGCGGCAGATCCTCCCGGTGCTCCTCGCCGTCGCAGGCCTGGTGCTCGCGTGGGGTCTGCTCGTGCGCCTCACCGACGCTCCCGCGTACCTCATCCCGTCGCCTACGAGCGTGTGGGTGGCGGGGTGGGGAGACCGGGAGCTGCTCGGCTCGCACCTGGCGGCGACGCTCAGGATCGCGCTCGCGGGCTTCACGCTCGGGGCGCTCGCCGGCGTCGCGACCGGGATCGCGCTTGGCCTGTCGGCCACGCTGCGGCGGGCGGCGGAACCGCTGCTCATCGCGAGTCAGGCGATTCCGCCCGTCGTGTTGGCGCCGATCCTGATCTCTGCGATGGGGTTCGGGGCGTTCCCGAAGATCCTCGTCGTTGCGCTCGGCGCGTTCTTCCCGATCGCGATCAGCGCGGCCGCCGCGATGCGCGACGCGGACAGCTCCCTCGTCGACCTGCTCGTGTCGATGGGCGCGTCGCCGTTCACGGTGCTGCGCCGGGTGCGGCTGCCGGGGGCGATCCCCGCGGTCGTGGCCGGCGCGAAGGTCGCCGCGAGCTATGTCGTGTTCAGCGCAATCATTGCCGAGTGGATGGGCTCCTCCGTCGGGCTCGGCGTCTACCTTCAACGTTCCCAAGCGAGCTATCGGATGGACCAGCTCTTCGCCGCAGTCGGCGTGATCGCCGTGCTCGGCGTGCTGCTCTTCTGGCTCGTCTCCCTGATCGGTGACACCGTGCTGGCGCGGTTCCGGTCCTCACTCAATAGAAAGGGCGTCTAGCCATGGCTGCTCAGTCCACGACGACAACTTCCACCCGCACCACCACCACCACGACACCCACCACCACAACACCCACAACCGCAACACCCACAACCGCGTACCGTGCCCGCCGCCGCGGTCTTGCAGTGGCCGCGCTCGCCGGAGCGCTCGCTCTCGCCGGCTGCTCGGCCGCGGGGGCCGAACCTGCGGCTGGCGGCGACGCCTCTGGCGCGACGGGAGCCGAACTCACGCCCGTCACTCTCATGCTGAACTGGACGCCGAACGCGCACCACGCGGGGTTCTATTACGCGCAGGAACACGGGCTCTACGAGGAGGCCGGGCTCGACGTCGAGATCCTCGAGCCGGGCGACGGGATCGGCGCCGCGGCCGCGGTGGCCGAGGGGCGTGCAGAGTTCGGCATCTCGCAGGCGGAGTCGCTGCTGCCCGCCCGCGCCGCCGGGATGGATCTCGCGGCCGTCGCGACGCTGCTGCCCGTGAACGACTCGGTGCTCATGGGCGTGCGGGGGTCGGGCTTCACGGCAGACCCCGGCTCGCTGGCCGGCCTCACCTACGGCGGATACGGGGGAGCGCTCGAGACCGAGATCATGTCGGCGCTCACGAGCTGTGGCGGGGGCGACCCCGATGATGTCGAGTTCATCGAGATCGGCAACGTTGACTACCTCGCAGGGCTTGAGCAGGGCAAGTTCGACGTGACCTGGGTATTCGGAGGCTGGGACGCGCTGCGGGCGCAGTCCGAGGCGGACGACGTCGTGGTGCTCCCGATGGCCGAGCATGAGGAGTGCATCCCGAACTGGTACACGCCCGTGATCGTGGGGAACTCGGCGAACCTCGCCGCGGACCCCGACACGGCAAGGGCGTTCCTCGACGCCACGAGCCGCGGCTACGACGAGGTCGTGCGTGATCCCGCGGCGGGTGCGGCGGCGCTCCTCGCTGCCGCGCCCGAGCTCGACGCAGACCTCGTCGAACGGGCCGTCGCCTACTACGCGCCGCGGTTCACGGCGCAGGGACGTTTCGGGGAGATGGAGGACGCCGTCTGGCAGCGGTTCACGGAGTTCCTCGTGGGGGCGGACATGCTCGACGACGCCTCGCCTGTCGAGGGCGCCTGGACCAACGAGTACCTCCCGGCCGCGTGACATGGGCCGCGAGGTGAACGGAGCGGCGAGCCGCGACCCGGGAGGCAGCGGGACGCACGCCGGGGCGCTCAGCGTCGAGGCGATCTCGCATGTGTTCCCACAGCCCGGCGCGGGCTGGCTCCCGCGCCGGGCGGCGCCGGTCCCCGTGCTCGACGGCGTCTCGTTCGGGGCGGAGCCCGGCACGCTCACGGCGATACTCGGGCCGAGCGGGTGCGGCAAATCGACGCTCCTCAGGCTCATCGCCGGCCTTGAAAGGCCGACAGCGGGGCGCGCGCTGCTCGGCGGCGCGGAGCTCGCTGGGACGCCGGGCGGTGTCGCCTACCACCCGCAGCGCGACGCCCTGCTGCCGTGGCTGCGCGTCCTCGACAACGCGATGCTCGGGGCCGAGACGTGCGGCGTGGACCGGTCGGTGGCCCGGTCGGCGGCGCTGTCGCTACTCGACAGGTTTGGACTCGCCGGGCAGGAGCGTGCCTGGCCGGACGAACTCTCTGGCGGCATGCGGCAGCGCGTTGCGCTCATGCGCACGTTCCTCATGCCGCAGCCGCTGCTCGCGCTCGACGAGCCCCTCGGGGCGCTCGATGCGCTGACGCGCAGGCTGCTCCAGCACTGGCTCATTGATATCGTCGCGAGCGACGGACGGCCGATCCTGCTCGTCACCCACGACATCGACGAGGCGCTGCTGCTTGCCGACAGGATCCTCGTGCTCAGCCCCCGGCCCGGCCGGATCGTGCACGTCGAGGAGCGGCCAGACGCAGGCACGCGGCTGCGCGAGCACGAGGATGGCGGCGACCGCGAGGCGGCCCGGACGCTGCTCGGGCGGCTCGCCGCCACTGCGTAAGCTTGAGGGATGACTGCAACTCTCGTCGCCCAGACGATCGCGGGTGGATACGCGCACCGCACCCTCTTCGAAGACCTCGACCTCACCGTCGCCCCCGGTGACGTCGTCGGCGTCGTGGGCGTGAACGGCGCGGGCAAGTCGACGCTGCTGCGCATCCTCGCCGGCGAGCTCGCGCCGCAGGCGGGTACCGTGCAGCTCGCGCCGCAGGACGCCTTCGTCGGCTGGCTGCCGCAGGAGCACGAGCGCATCGCGGGCGAGACCGTCGCCGCGTACGTCGCCAGGCGCACCGGCTGCGCGCAGGCGACCCGCGAGATGGACGAGGCAGCGGAGGCCCTCGGGGGCGCTGGGGCGCAGGCGCCGGGGGATCCGGATCCAGCGGACGTGTACTCCGCAGCCCTCGAGCGCTGGCTCGCGAGCGGCGCGGCCGACCTCGACGAGCGGTTGCCAGGGGTGCTCGCGGAGCTCGGCCTTGGCGTTCAGGCGGCCGGGGCGGCCGACGCCGCGGGGGTCGCCTCGGCCGTCACCGCCGAGTCGCACATGACGTCGCTGTCGGGCGGGCAGGCCGCACGCGTCGGCCTCGCCGCCCTGCTGCTGTCGCGGTTCGACATCGTGCTGCTCGACGAGCCGACCAACGACCTCGACCTCGACGGCCTCGACAGGCTCGAGCGGTTCGTACAGGGGCTGCGGGGCGGGGTGGTGCTCGTGAGTCACGACCGGGAGTTCCTCGCGCGCTGCGTCACGAAGGTGCTCGAGCTCGACCTCGCGCAGAACAGCAACCGGGTGTTCGGCGGCGGCTACGACGCGTACCTCGAGGAGCGCGAGATCGTTCGGCAGCACAAGCGCGACGACTACGAGGAGTTCGCGGCGAAGAAGGCCGACCTCGTCGCTCGCGCCCGCACGCAGCGCGAGTGGTCGAGCCAGGGGGTGCGCAACGCGATGAAGAAGTCGCCGGACAACGACAAGATTCGGCGCGCGGCATCAATGGAGTCGAGCGAGAAGCAGGCGCAGAAGGTGCGGCAGATGGAG
Source organism: Leucobacter aridicollis (assembly GCF_013409595.1). Lineage (NCBI taxonomy): Bacteria > Bacillati > Actinomycetota > Actinomycetes > Micrococcales > Microbacteriaceae > Leucobacter > Leucobacter aridicollis. Next base: position 761,328 of record NZ_JACCBD010000001.1, read on the forward strand.
AGCCGCATCCGCCGCCTGGACGAGGTCGAGGAGCCGCGCAAGGAGTGGCAGCTCGAGTTCACGATCGGGCAGGCGCCGCGGTCGAGCTCGGTCGTCGCGACCCTCAACGGGGCGGTGGCCAGGCAGGGCGAGTTCACGCTCGGGCCCGTGTCGCTGCAGCTCAACGCGGGGGAGCGGGTCGGGATCACGGGACCAAACGGTGCCGGGAAGTCGACGCTGCTGCGGCTGCTCCTTGGCAGGCAAGAGCCCGACGAGGGCGCTGCGGCACTCGGCACGTCGGTCGCGATCGGCGAGATCGATCAGGCGCGGTCGCTGTTCGCGGGCGCCGAGCCGCTCGCGGACGCATTTGAGGCGCTCGTGCCAGAGCTGACGTCGGCCGAGGTGCGCACCCTGCTCGCGAAGTTCGGGCTGAAGGCGGACCACGTGCTCCGCCCGGCGGGCGAGCTGTCGCCGGGAGAGCGCACCCGCGCCGGGCTCGCGCTGCTCCAGGCGCGCGGGGTGAACGTGCTCGTGCTCGACGAGCCGACGAACCACCTTGACCTGCCTGCGATCGAGCAGCTCGAGCAGGCGCTCGAGGGCTACGAGGGGGCGCTGCTGCTCGTGACGCACGACAGGCGCATGCTAAATACTGTGCGGCTCGACCGTCGGTGGCACGTCGACGCCGGAGCCGTCTCGGAGCTGTAGCGCGGCCGCCGTCGCCCACGCCGCTAGCCGCCGCGCGTTTCCACTGTCAACCCCCTGGCGGGCGCGCGCCCGCTCGGCTGTGCTTGACGAGATGCAGGGAACGAACGCGCGTGCGCACGCACGACAGACTGTGCAGGAGATCGTGAACCGCTCGCGGCTCGCGCTCGCGGCGAAGAGCGCCGTGGCCGCCGCGATCGCGTGGTACCTCGCACCCCTCGTGCCGTTCGCGGAGAGCGAGTACTCCTACTACGCGCCCCTCGGGGTGCTCGTCAGCATGTACCCGACGTTCTTCGAATCGGCCCGGTCGGGGATGCAGACCGTGCTGGGTCTCATCGCGGGCGTCGCGCTCGGCCTTGGCGGGGTCGGCCTCGTCGCGCTCGGGTCCCCGGGTATCGTCGCCGTCGCGCTGGTCGTCGCCGTCGGCGTTGCCGTCGGTGGGGCGCAACTGTTCGGGGCGGGCCGCGATTGGGTGTCGATGGCAGGGCTGTTCGTGCTGCTGCTCAGCCGGGGCGAATCCGGCGAGTTCTCGTCGTCGTACCTCGTGACGATGGGCTTCGGCGTGGTGGTCGGCCTCGCGGTGCAGTGGATTGCGGTTCCCCCGCTCTACGGGAAGACCGCACAGGTGCACGTCGCCGAGTATCGCGCCGCGTTGGCAGCCGCCTTCCGTGCGGCGGCCAGCACGATCATGGAGGGAGGTGGCGAGCAGAGCATTCGCGAGGCCGAGATCCGCGTCCGTGTTGCCGGGGACGCGGTGCGGCAGGGCATCGACGCCGCAGCGCGAAGCGAGCGCGCGAACCCACGCGTGCGGTTCGGCCGGGCGGGGCGGTCGCAGCTCGGCACCGTCGCCGGACAGCTCGACGCGGTGCAGCTGCAGGCGCTCGTGGTCTCCGATCTCGCGGCGCGATGCGGCTCGCGGGGGACGGCGGCCGCGGTCGGCGCCCGCGAGGGGGGGGCGCCGTCCCGCTGCGGGGCGCGCTCGTCTGGACGGCCCGCCTGCTGGAGACGGGGGAGCCCGGCGGTGCACGCGCGGGCGCGCAGGGGAGCGCCGAGCGCGGCAGCTCCGGGGCCGGGGCTGCCGCCGTGTCGCCGCAGGCCGCCGCACGGTCCGCGCTGCGCCGCTACGCGACTTCCCGGGAGTCGTGCCAGTCGCGCGGCGTCGACCATGCGGGGGAGGTCGCCGTTGCCGTGAGCGTGGGCCGCGCTCTCGACGCCCTCGCCGACTGGCGGTAGCGCTGACACCGGCACGGCTCGGCGTGTGCAGCCTACGCTTCGAGGCGGGCGACCAGGCTCGCGAGTGCGCAGCGGATCGTCGCGTGGAGCACGTCAATCGGGTCCCCAGGGAAGTGCTGCTCGCTGACCTCGGCCGCGAAGCCGGGCCCGGCGGTGCAGAGAAACACGGTGCCGGCCGGCTGCCCCTCCTCGGGACCCGGGCCGCCGACGCCGGTCACGGAGACTGCGAGGTCGGCGCCCAGCAGGTGCGCGGCACCCTGCGCCAGCTCGCGCGCGGTTCGCGCGGTCACCACCGGGCCCGGCGTGACCCCGAGCACCGCGAATTTCACTTCCGGGTGGTAGGCGACGACCGAGCCGCGGAACCAGGATCCGGATCCCTCGCCGGCCGCGAGCGCCGTCGCGAGCTGCCCGCCGGTGAGCGACTCAGCGACGGCAATCGTCAGCTGCCGCGCCGCCGCCCGCTCCGCGACACGCCCAACGAGCACGTCCACCGGCCCATGCGTTGCGTTCGTCGCCATGCCTGGGCCCGCTATCGCTCGGACCCGCGCGCGTGGCGCGCCGATGCGTCGGGGCTCAGCGCGAGGCGGCGACTGGCGTCGTCGTGGTGGAGCGGCGGGCGAAACTTCATCGGAGATCCTCCTATCGACGGTGCACATATCTCTACGCGAGCGGAGGAAAATGCGCAAGCCCCTCGACAGTTGCGGGGAAAAGGCGCATGCGACGCGCCGCGATTCCTGTGAGTATTAAGGATCCACCCAGGTGAATGGCCATGATTGAGGCATGGGGTTTATTTATTACAATGGGGTCACGGAGTACGAATTCGAGGATCGTACGCTCGCACACCTGAAGTCTGCGATCGGGACGAAGCTCCGTCGGCAGGAATGCTTCTTTCTCAACTGGTCCAATCCCGCGGAAGCCGGGAGCGGCCGGGTCACGCTCTGGATCGCGCCGTCGATCCCGCTCATCTTTCGCTTCTCCGGGAACACACCGCCGACGCTGAACCCCCAGTGGGTGCAGGTGCTCGTCGAGACCGCCAACACCCCACGCGGGATGACTGTCATCAAGGAGGACAACGTCGCGGCGGCGCTCGAAGCGCTTAGCGTTCCGCACGAGGCCCTGGCCGGAGGCACCAATGGGTGAGCTGCACTACGGAATGAACGACAGCGTCTTCGAGTTCGAGGATCGGCTGCTGCACCACCTGAAACTTGTCATCGCGAACAAGCTGCGCAAGGGGGAGAGCTTTCTGTTCACCTGGCAGACCTCCGAATGCGGCGCCGGGTCATCGCTGTGGCTCCACCCGTCGATTCCGCTGCACTTCACGTTTGCGAATCTCGTCGACGTCGAGATCAACAAGGAATGGGCGGAGCTGCTGGGCTTCCTCGCGAACCGCCCCGGCGGCCTGACGATCGTCGACGAGCCCACGCCGCAGGCAGCCCAGCAGCCCTAGCGGGCCGGGCCGCCGGAATGGTACCCGACTCCGGCGTCCGAGTCGACCCCCTCGCGGCGGTCGCCACACCCTCCTACCATGTCTGCACGCCGGCCACACCGGCAGGCACCTGGGGGAAGGATCACCATGCCGGCTTCACACACCCGACTCATCGGTATCGAAGAGGAGTTCGCGCTCATCGACCCCGCCACCGGGGCGCCGGTCGCGGGATCGGCCGCGCGCGTCATCCGGGACGTATCCGACGAGGCGCCAGTGGAACACGAGTTTCTCGACAGCCAGGTCGAGATCGCGACTCCGCCGTGCGAGACCGCCGACCAGGCCGAGGAGAGCCTGTTCCAGCTGCGCGGACGCACGCTCGCCGCGGCACGCAATCAGGGCGCCCTGCTGGCGGCGACCGGGACACCGCCAGCCGCTCCCGACCCGGCCCTTGTGAGCCACGTGACTGGCAAAGAGCGCTACCTCGAGATCGCGCACGGCGCCCGCAAGGTCGCGCAAACCCACTACATTAACGGGCAGCACGTGCACGTCTCGATCGCCGGGCCCGACGAGGGCGTGCGGGTCATCAACGGCCTCGCCCGGTGGGCGCCGTTGCTGCTCGCGATGACCGCCAACTCGCCGATCTGGGATGGCGCCGACACGGGGTTTCGGAGCTGGCGGCACGTCATCGGCTGCGCCTGGCCGCTCAACATGTATCCCGCCCAGTTCGCCTCGGTCGACGACTACGACAGGCGCGTGGATCGGCTCGTCCGGTCAGGGCTCATCCTCGACCGCGGCCTGGTGACGTGGGTCGCCCGGCTCTCGGCCAGATACCCGACGGTCGAGCTGCGGGTTGCCGACGTCCAGCTCAACCCGCGCCACGCGGTGGCGTTTGCGCTCATCGTGCGGGCGCTGGTGACGACAATCGCCGCAGCGCCCGACGACGACCCGCAGCTCAGCGGCCGCGGCATCGATGCCGACGAGGTCAACGTCTCGCTCTGGTTTGCGGCCAGGGACGGCCTCACCCGAACGCTCGTCGACCCGCTTGAGTGCCGGGAGGTTGCCGCGACCGAGTGGCTCGATGAGCTCGTCGAGGTGATTCGCCCAGCGCTCGATGACGCCGGCGACACCGAGCGCGTTCGGGAGTACGTCGCCGACCTGAAGGCCAACGGGGTTCCCGCCGACCAGCAGCGGCGGGCGCTCGCCGCGGGCGGCCTCGCTCAGCTGCTGGACCTGTGCGAGGCGAGCCACCTGCGCGACATCGGTGCGCCGGCCGGCCGGGCACCCGCGCTCTCAGCCGGCACGGGCGCACGGTAGCAGGCCGGTCGGCGCGCGACAACCCCCTCGACCGCTCCGCTTCCGACTGGGAGCGTGGTACTCACCACAGCCCGTGGTGAATCCACGTAGCACCAATCAGAAAGGAAACGCCTCATGTCACGACTTTCAGACCGCCGAGTTGCATTTCTTGTCACCGATGGCTTCGAGGACAGCGAGCTCACCAGCCCGTGGGACGCGGTCGCCGAAGCCGGAGGGACGCCAGTGCTCGTCGCACCGACCCTGGACTCGGTCACGGGAGCGCTCGGGCACCAGCAGACCGTCGACGTCCGCGTCGCGGATGCGAAGGCAACGGACTTTGACGCGCTCGTCCTGCCCGGCGGCGTTCAGAACGCCGACGCACTGCGAATGGACAGTGACGCGGTCGCCTTCACCAAGGACATGTTCGCGCAGCACAAGCCTGCGGCGGCCATCTGCCACGGCGCCTGGCTGCTCGTCGAGGCCGACGTGGTCCGCGGGCGGACGCTGACGAGCTACCCGAGCCTGCGCACGGACCTCGAGAACGCCGGGGCAACCTGGGTGGACGAGGCCGTGAGGGTCGACCAGGGACTCGTATCGAGTCGCACGCCCGACGACCTGCCGGACTTCAACCGCAAGCTCGTCGAAGAGATCGGCGAGGGCAAGCACTCCGGTCAGCACGCCTGACCTGCCGGCCAGCCACAGCGAATCACCGTAGAAGGGAACACAGCATGCCTACGATTAGCAACGACATCGACATCGACAGCCCCGTTCGGACCGTGTACAACCAGTGGACCCAGTTCGAGGACTATCCCGCGTTCATGAGCGGCGTCCAGCAGGTGCGACAGCTCGAGGACGACAAGCTCTACTGGGACGTCAAGGTCGGCGGAGCGGAGCGCGGGTTCGAAGCGCGGATTACCGAGCAGATCCCCGACGAACGCATCGCCTGGACGAGCACGAGCGGCCCGACGCACGCCGGGGTCGTCACCTTCCACAGGCTCGACGACGACCGCACCCGCGTACGCCTGCAGCTTGAGTGGGAGCCCGAGGGATTCGTCGAAACCGTCGGTGCGGCCCTGCAGATCGACGATGCGCAGGTCGCCCGCGACCTCAACCAGTTCGCGCATCTCATGGAGACAAACGGCTTCGCAACCGGCGCCTGGCGCGGCGAGATTACCTGAGCTCCGGCCATCGGGACGGCACCACCGGTGCCGTCCCCGGAGGCCGACCCGGAACACAGCACACCGAAAGGAGCGCGCAATGGGACAGATCTGGACCCAAAACGAGGAGAAGAACGGTGACGACGAGCTCGTTGTCACGTTCGAGCAGAGTCCGCCGCAGCCGGGTGGCGAGGAGGGGAGCGACACCGGCGTCGAGGTTCCACCAGGCACGGACCCGCAGGAGGCCCTCGACGCCCTCGGCGAAGACGTATCTTCTTCGCCTGCGGAGCGCGGGAGCGACACGTCTGCACCCGGCGACACCGAGGAGAGTGAGTGATCATGACGACAACTGAGACGAACCCGCTGCCGCGCGCCTCCGAGTGCGACGTGTGCGGCAACATGTATGACAAGGCGTTCACCGTGACGCGCGGGGACGAGGTGAAGGTCTTCGACAGTTTCGAGTGCGCGATCGAATCGATGGCTCCGCGCTGCGGCCACTGCGCCTGTCGGGTGCTCGGTCACGGTGTCGAGTCGGACGGCCAGGTGTTCTGTTGCGCTCACTGCGCGCGACAGGTCGGCGAACACGGGCTCATCGACCGCGACGGCTGAGCGTGGCCCCGCCCGTCAGCGCCGACGGGCGGACCGGGCGGCCGGCCCACCCCGGGGTTCCGGGGCGGGCCGGCGGTCCCGCAGACACAACAAGCTGAACGACACATCAGACCTGCTGAGGAAAGGCTGTTAGGATTTCGCAGAGAAATGGGGCGCACCCCGCTGCCGAAGCTCAAGCAGGAGAGTCAATGGCTATCGCGAACACTGAGACCGCACCAGCTGGCGTTGCTGACACGACCGAGGCGCCGGTCCCCGAGGTCAAACGCTCGGCCGCAGACCGCTTCATGCGCCGCCTGCTGCGCGTTGAGGGCGCGAAGAAGACGCCGTTCATCAACCGAGACGCGCACCGAAACTTCCGCGTCGCGCTCATTATCTCGGGCGTGCGGTGCCTCATCACCTATCTGCTGATCCCGATCCTCGTCCCGATTCTCGGCGTCGCAGGCGTGCTCGCCGCGCCGATCGGGATCGCGCTGTGCGTCGTCGCTGCGGTGAACGGCGTCGTCAGCGTCCGCCGCTTCTGGATCAGCGACCACCGCGGTAAGTGGATGTACACCTGGTTCATCGTGATCGTCTTCGTCATCCTCACGATCGCGATGGTCTCCGATATTGCACGGATTGTGAGCCCCGCATGACCCCCAACGACAGCACTCAGCACGAAGCGGCTCAGGTCGCCGAGACCGTCGCGGCCGACGCCACGCAGCCCGCCGCCGAACTCGTCGACGACAACCCCGAGCAGGTGCCCGCGAAGGCGTGGGTCACCATGGGGCTCTTCGCCGTGTTCGTGATCGCGTTCGGGACCTGCGCCTCGACCTTTATGTTCAACTAGGCCCGGCCGGCGCCGCCCGTGGGCTGCGCCGCGTCGGATGCCGCGTCACTGTGCGCCGCATCTTCGTGAGCGTCCGCGCGCCGATACGCCGCCCGGAGCCCGAAGCCGAACGCGAGCGCAACGAAGAACATGAGCACGCCGTAAACCGCGGCGGGAAGAGACAGCTCGGTGTTGCCGAGCACCGTCTGCGCGATGACGATCGCGAGGGTCGCGTTATGGATGCCGATCTCGAACGAGCTCGCGATGGCCTGCGTCCGGCCGACCCGGAAGAGCCGCGGCACGAAGAATCCGACGCTCAGGCTGAGGAGGCAGAACAGCACCGTGATCAGCGCGAGCTGACCGAGGTTTTCGAGCAGCATGTCGAGGTTTGAGACGATCGCGCCGGCGATGACGACGATGAGGATCACGACCGACGCGACCCGCACCGGTTTGTCCATCGTGTCCGCGAAGGACGGCCACTGCCACCGCACGAACATGCCGATCGCCACCGGGAGCAGCACGATCGCGAACACCTCGATGGTCTTCGAGAGCTGCAACCCGAGCGTGTCACCTCCAGGCATGAAGTAGGCGATCGCGAGGTTCGTGATGAGCGGCAGCGTGAACACCGCGATGACCGAGTTCAGCGCGGTGAGCGAGATGTTCAGCGCGACGTCGCCGCGGAACAGATGGCTGTAGAGGTTCGCGGTCGTACCGCCCGGCGAGGCGGCGAGCATCATCATGCCGACCGCGAGCACGGGCGAGAGGTCGAACGCGAGCACGAGCCCGAAGCAGAGCGCGGGGAGAATGAGGAGCTGGCAGACGAGCGCGATGAAGACCGCCCGCGGGTGCTTCGCAATCCGGGTGAAGTCTCCGACGCGGAGGCTGAGGCCGAGGCCCAGCATGATGATGCCGAGGGCGACGGGGAGTCCGATGGTGGTCAACGCTGATCCCATAGCCACAGTATGAACGATGCCGACGCAAAAGTCTCGCATTGGGGGAGGACAGCGCTTGGTGTGCTTGCGCTGCCCTCCCCAGTTCCGCGCCGGGGGCTTGGGCGCCAGAGGGCCGACCCGCTACACGGCAGCCGGGCTGAGCGTGAGCTGCGGCCAGCCCGCGACGTCGCGCAGGAGCTGGCGATCGTGTGACGACAGGAGCACCGCGGCATCGGTCGCGCCGAGCGCCTCGGTGAGCTCGTCGACGAGTGCGATCGACAGGTGGTTCGTCGGCTCGTCGAGCAGCAGCACGTTCGGTCGCGCCGCGAGGACGAGCGCGAGGTCGAGCCGCCGCTGCTGGCCCATCGACAACTCGCGAACGCGCTTTCCCGACTCCGCGGGGCGCAACAGTCCGAGCTGCGAGAGCCCGATGGCCTCGTGCTCGCCCAGTATGCCGCGGGCCACGAGCCCGCCCATGGCGTCCGCGAAGACGTCGGCGGCTCGTCGATCTCCCGGTACCTGCGACTCCTGTCGGAGCCACCCGATCCGCGCGTCCCCGTGGGCGCGCACGCGACCCGACGTGGGCTCGAGCTCACCCGCTGCGACCGCGAGCAGCGTCGACTTTCCGGCCCCGTTCGGTCCTGTCACGACGAGCCGGCTGGCACGGCTGAGCGCGAGCGATACCGGGCCGGCGAGCCGCCCCGCGACGCTGACACCGTCGACAGTGAGGAGCTCGATGCCGGCCGGCGCCGTGAGGTCTGGGAACGCGAACGCCTGCGGCGGCGGTGGGAGGGTCACGGCGTGGGCGTCGAGCGCTTCCTGCCGACGGTGCACGCTCTGCACCAGGCCCCCTGCCCGGGTCGCGCGGGCATGCTTCCCGGTGCCCTTCTCCGGCCGCCAGCCCGACACAAGCCGGTTCTGGGCGCTCGACAGGCTCTCCTGCAGCCTCGCCGCCTCGGCGCGCTGCCGCTCGTACGCCTGCTCCCAGCGTGCCCGCTCGGCGATCCTGCCCTCGCGATACCCGGCGTACCCGCTGCCGTAGACCCGTGGGCGGTCGTCAGGCGTTGGATCGAGATCAACGATCGTCTCGACGGCGTCGGCGAGGAGCGCCCGGTCGTGACTGACGAGCACGACCCCGCCGGGGCGCTGCCGAACCTGCGCCGTGAGAAACTCAAGGCCGCTGCGATCGAGGTGGTTCGTCGGTTCGTCAAGCAGGAGGAAGTCGTGATCCGCGCCGAGGAGGCAGGCGAGGCGCACGCGGTAGCGCTGCCCGACCGACAGTCTGTCGAGCGGAGCACCCGTGTCGGTCTCCGCGCCGAGCGCCTCGAGGGCGACGGTCACCCGCCGCTCCGCGTCCCAGGCATCGAGGGCCTGGGCCGCCTCGAGCGCCTCGGCGTAGACCGTCTCTGCAGCGGCGTGCTCTCCGGCCGCAGCGCCACCCGCCGCGAGCGCGGCCGCCGCGGTGTCGAGGGCGGTGAGGGCCGCCAGCGGCCTGGCGATCGCCTGGGCGACGGCGGTGCCGACAGTCGCGCCAGGCGCGGCGGACATCTCCTGCTCGGCGAGGCCAAGCGTGCCGATCCGCCGCACCGACCCCTCGTCGGGGCGGATGGTGCCGGCGAGCGTGTGCAGCAGCGTCGTCTTGCCGCGGCCGTTCTCTCCGACGATCCCGATGCGCGACGTCGGGGAGACGACGAGATCGACGTCGGCAAGGACGCGGGTCGCGCCGCGCAGCACGGTGACTCCGGCTGCGGTGATCTGGGCGCGTTGGCGCGCCGGAATAGCGTGTTCAGGGGTGTGCATTGGATTCCTTCTCCAGGGCGCACGGCAGCGCGGCTGCAGGGTGCGCACATAACGGTGACCCAGCGGGTCAGAGCTGTGCTTGCCGCACTCGGATGACTCGACGAGGGGCAGGCGCAGCGACCGTTACAGGAAGAAGTGGTGATGCATAGTTCCAGGGTACAGGACGGCCTGCGACGCGCAAGGGGCGTGCGGGCCGTCCTGACAGTCTGGGTGTTAGCTCAGCGCGTCGACCACTGCCGCCCGGCGCTGGGGAATGGTCACCGACTCGGTGTTGAAGACGCGAGTCGACCGGCCGTCACGAAACGCGGGCCAGCCGGGGTTCCCGTCGCGGATGAACGCCACCCAGGCGGCGTGCATCTCGGCCCCGAGCGCGGCGGGGGCACCGTCGCCGTTGAGTCGCCGGGCATCGTCGTCCTCGAGCAGATCGAAGGCGAACGCGATGTCGAGCGCGTGGGCCGCCCGGAGGTCGCGGACGGGGCTCTCCCACGCGAACTCATACACGAACGTGGGGGCGGTGCGCGCCTGCGCGAGCCTGGTCGCGGGCGCCCGGAGCAGTCGATCCGTGACGATCTGACCGAGCCGCTCGCCGGGAGAGGCCGCCGGGAACGCCGCCCGCACCGCGCGCGCCGCCGCGCCTGGCACGCGCATGGCGAGGCGTGCGAGCCACGCCTTCGCGGATCCGATGCCGGCGACGGCCTCAGGCGTGAGCCAGAGGCGGTACTCGTCGGTGTTCGTGCCGATGAGGATCGGGATCTCGACGCCCGTGAGCGCCGCATCGGGCGACGCCGGGAGCGACTCGGGATCGACCGCGAGCGCGTACCCAGGGGTCCCGCCGAGCGGGGACCCGCCCGCAGCGATCTCGGCACGGGCCCGGAGCAGCTCGGCGGGGTCAACGGCGGCGAAGCCTGCCCGCGTTGCGGGGACGCCGAGGCGCTTCGCGATCGCGTCCGAAGCGCGGCGTGCCTTCTCGGGAGCGACCGCCTCGAGCGGCCCGGACTGGATGATCGCGCCGGCGACCTTGGCGCGCGCGGCCGGCTGCGAGAGCAGGGCCGCGACGAGCGCTCCGCCCGCGGACTCGCCCATGACGGTGATGCGGGCCGGGTCGCCTCCGAACGCCGCCGCCTCACGGTGCGCCCAGTCGAGCGCCAGCTGCGCGTCGCGCAGCCCGAGGTTCAGCGGGGAGCCGTCGAGCACGCTGAAGCCCTCGGCGCCGAGGCGGTAGTTCGCCGAGATGAACACGATCCCGTCGCGCGCGAACGTGCTGCCGTCGTACCCAGGTTGGGCCGCTGCGCCACGCTCGAGTGCGCCGCCGTGGAGCCAGAGCACGACGGGCGCCTGCGTCGCGCGCGCCGGCGCCCAGACGTTGACGGTGAGGATCTCGGTGCCCTCGATCGTGGGCACCTTGATGAGCTCGCCGAGGTCGCCACGGTAGGGCGATTGCGGGGCGGTTGGGCCGAATTCGGCCGCTGCGAGCGGCTCGGACCAGGCCGCGGGCGGCTCCGGCGCCGCGAACCGCAGCTCGCCGAACGGCGCCCGCGCGTAGGGGATGCCGAGGAACCTGTGGATGCCGTCTCGAGTGCGACCGCGCACCTCGCCGAGCGTGGTCGTCGCGGTCGCCGTGCTGGCGCTGTGCTGTGCGTGGGCGTCTCCCATGAAGCCTCCTCCGTTGGCTCCAGAGTATTCGGTTGCCCAGGCTTCGGGCTAGCCTTCGCGAACCTCAATGTGTCACGCACACACGGGTGTTCCTGACGTACGAAAAGATACGGTGCGCGGCCGGGAATGGAAGCGCCGCGGAAGCGTTGAGTGCATCTGGGCCGTGCCGTTCGTGGCACCACGTTTCGATCTCACAGCGCCCGCTGAAAGGATGCACCTCGCATGACCACCTCCTCTGACACGCAGCTCATCAAGATCATCGTCGGCAGCGTGCGCCCGGTGCGCGTCGGCGACCAGATCGCCGCGGCACTCGCCCCCGTGCTCGCTGATATCACCGGAGCCCGCGTCGAGATTGTCGACCTCGCAGAGGTCGGCCTGCCGATGCTCGACGAGCCGCTCATGCCCGCGATGGGCCAGTACGCGCACGAACACACGAAGGCGTGGAGCGCCGTCGTCTCCGAGAGCGATGCGGTCGTCTTCCTCACCCCGCAGTACAACGGCGGCTACCCGGCATCGCTGAAGAACGCGATCGACTTCCTGTTCCACGAGTGGAAGGCGAAGCCGACCTTCATCGTGAGCTACGGTGGCCACGGCGGGCCGGCCGCGGCCGCGCAGCTCGGCAGCGTGCTCGAATTCATCGGGTTTGACGTCGTCGCCCCGAGCGTCGAGATGACGCTGCCGCGAGAATCGTACGGCGCAGACTGGCGACTCACCGACGCCGAGCCCATCGTCGCCGCGCACGCGGAGGGCCTTCGAGTCGCTGGCGAAGCGCTCAGGGCGAAGCTTCACGAGCGCGCCGAACTGAGCGCGGTAGCCGGCGTCTGACGCCCGCGGGCAGCGCCGGGCACGCTGGCATCTCGCAGCCGGATGCGGCAGAGTCGAGGTGACGAGTCGGTCGGCAGCCGAGCCGGCCGGCGTGGACGAAAGGTCGACCCGCAATGGCGCGCATCACCGACGAACAGCAGTTGCACGACCTGCTCGAACCAGACGGCGAGCGGTTCTGCGAGATCTCGACGGGGAGGGTGAACTACTCCCTCCTCGGCACGCCGCTGCGGGGGACGGTGCTGCTCATCGCCGGGCTCTCGATGCACCGCACCGCCTGGTCGCCCGAACTCATCGCCGGCCTGCACGCGGCGGGCTACGCGACGCTCGCCGCCGACAACCGGGACGCCGGCCTGACCGACGCCTCAGGCCGCCACGCCGGGCTCGGGGCCGGCGACGAGTTCCGCGCAGCGTACGGACTCGTCGACATGGCCGGCGACCTGCGCGAGCTGATCCTCGCGCTCGACGTCGGCCCAGTGCACGTGGTCGGCATGTCCATGGGCGGCATGATCGCCCAGCACCTCGCCTTGCTCGCGCCCGAGCTCGTGAGCTCGCTCACGTCGGTCATGTCGACGACGGGCGACCGCGCCGTCGGCAGACCGCAGCAGGAGAGCAAGTGGGTGTTCCTCACCCCGGCGCCCACCGACAGCCGGGAGGCATACCTCGCGTTCTCGGAGCGCTACCACGCGGCGCTCGCTGGCCCGCACTACCCAGACTTCGAGCGGGCGCGCGAGACCGCAGAGATGACCTGGGCGCGTGGCGTCGACCTCGCGGGCACCGCGCGGCAGCTGCAAGCGATCCAGGCCGACGGCGATCGCACGGAGCGACTCCGCAGGGTCGCGACGCCGACGCTCGTGGTGCACGGCGATGCGGATCCGCTCATCGGCATCTCAGGCGGGATCGCGACGGCGGCCGCGATCCCCGGGGCGCGCCTCCACGCCATCGAGCGGATGGGGCATTCGATCCCCTGGCAGTGCGCGGGTGAGCTGACCGACGCCGTGGTGGCGCACGCAGGCGCGGCGAGCGCCTAGCCGTTTCGGGTGAGCGCGGCACGACTTTCTCGCGCGAAGATTGCGTGACGCGCGGCAGACAGCTGCGCCCGGCTACGCTGGAAGCACAGCAGTCCAGCCGAACCGCCCAAGAAAGCACCTCATGAACATCCTGATCGTCGAAGACGACGCCCGCGTCGCCGAGGCACTGAGCGCGTACCTGCGCCAGGCCGGCTACACGACGAGCCGTGCCGCGGACGGGGCATCCGGGATCGAGGCAGTCGGGCAGGACACGGAAGCGGTGATCCTTGACCTCGGGCTGCCCGACATGGACGGGCTCGACGTCTGCCGGCGCATCCGCGGAGTGAGCAGCGTCCCGATCATCATCGCGACCGCGCGCAGCAACGTCGAGTCGCGGATCAAGGGGCTCCACGCCGGTGCCGACGACTTCGTCGTGAAGCCCTACGACGTGCGCGAGCTTATCGCCCGCATTGAGGCCGTCACGCGTCGCGCGCGCTCGGCCGCGCCCTCGCCAGACGAGAGCTCGAACGTCGAGCTCGACGGGCTCTACATTGACTTCGCCAATCGGCTCGTGCTCGCCGACGGCGAGGCCGTCGAGCTCACCCCGAAGGAGTTCGACATCCTCGCCGTGCTCGCGCGCTACCCGGGAGTCGTGACGCCGCGCGACCGTATCATCAGGGAGGTCTGGGGCACCGACTGGACAGGCTTCAGCCGGTCGCTCGAGGTGCACGTTGCCTCGATCAGGCGCAAGCTCAACCGGCCGTCGCTCATCGCGACGGTGCGCGGCGTCGGGTACAGGCTGACGGCAGGCTAGCCCGTGCGCAAGCGCCTCTTCGTCGTCTTCCTCGTGCCGATGACAATCATCCTGCTCGTGCTCGGCGGCGCGTACGGCTGGAGCGCCGCCCGCGCCATCCAGCAGCAGGCGTCGTCCCAGCTGCTCAGCGACGTCGTGTACTTCACGACGGGGTCGAGCCAGGCGCTGCGAGCCGGCGATCCTGCGATGATCGAGACCGAACTGCGGCGCTACGGCTCCCTCTACGGCGCGCAGGTCGTGGTCTTCGACCGCTCGGGCGCGGTCTGGGCCTCGAGCGTGCGCACCCCGATCCTGAGCGAGGCGTCCGCCGACGAGGTGAGTCTCGCGCTCTCCGGCAGACGTGGCGAACTCGTGGGGGAGCGGCTGCCGTGGGCAAAGGGCGAGACCGTCATCGTCGAACCCGTGTTTGACGACGGGAGCGTCATCGGCGCGGTCCGCATCTCCGCGAGCACCGAGGCGCCCCGGCGCGAGATCCTCACGCAGTGGGCGGCGCTCCTCGCCGTCAGCGCGCTCATCATCGTCGCGCTCGTGTGGGCGGTGAACCGGCTCGCGCGGTGGGTGCTGCGGCCCCTGCACCGCCTCGACAGCGCAATGGCTGCCATCGAGCACGGCGAGATGGGCGCCCGCATCGACGACGAGACCGGTCCGCCCGAGGCGCGCCGGATGGTGCGCATGTTTAACCAGATGGCCGACGAGATCGAGCGCGTAATGACCAGGCAGCAGGAGTTTGTGATGAACGCCTCCCACGAACTGCGCAACCCGCTCGGCGCGCTGCTGATGCGCGTCGAGTACCTCGCGACCGGGCTCGACGAGGGCTGGATTGACGACATCGAGAACGCGCGCGAGGAGGGCCGGCGTATGACCCGGATCCTCGACACGCTCCTGAACGTCGCTCGCGACGGCAAATCGGACTCGGCGTTTGTTGCCGTCGACCTCGCCGACCTCGCAGACGAGCGCGCGTCGGCCTGGCACGACCGGGCCGCGGACGGGTGGGTCGTGTTCCACACCCGGACCGAGCCAGGCGTGTTCGCCGTCACCGACCGCATGGCCGTCGAAACCGCCCTCGACGCCATCATCGACAATGCGCTGAAGTTCGCACCGCGGGGCAGCGTCATCGATCTGACGGTCGCCTCCGTCGACGGCGCCCACACGATCTCGGTTCGGGATCGTGGCCGCGGGCTGGAACCCGAGCAGCTCGAGCAGGCAACAGGCAGGTTCTGGCGCAGCCCTCAGGATCAAAACGTTCCGGGATCCGGGCTCGGACTCGCGATCGCGTCGGACCTCCTCGACGCGCTCGGCGGCAGCCTCACCCTGTCGTCTCCCGAGGGCGGTGGGCTCGAGGTGACGCTCCGCCTGCCCGCGAGCGGCGGGGCAGGGATCGCAGATCAAGAAGCTGAGGGCAGGGATGCGTAGTGGCACACAGGCACGGCGGTCGCGAGCGCGGGGCGCGTCGTGGCTGCTCGCGCTCGCCCTCGTCGGAGCCCTCGCCGCGTCGGCGCTCGCGGGCTGCGGGTCGCCGGCGCGTGACTCCGGCTCGCACGTGATCGCCGGCGGCGTCTCGACCGGCATCTACTACTCCTACGGGGGCGCGCTCGCCGACAGCCTGCGAGACGACGGCTTCGACATCACGGTCGCGGCCACGGGCGGCTCCGTGGACAACCTGCTCCGCGTCGGCCGCGGGGAGGCCATCCTCGGCTTCGCCCAGGCCGACGCCGCGGCCGACGCGATCTCCGGCGTGGGGGCCTTCGACGTGCCGCTGCATATCGAGGGCGTGGCGCGCGTGTACGACGAGTACGTGCAGGTCGTGGTGCCCGCTGACTCGCCTGCCGAAGCGATTCCCGATCTCGCCGGGCTCCGCGTCTCCGTGGGGGAGGTGAACTCGGGCGTGACGGTGATCGCCGACCGCGTGCTCCGCGCGGCCGGGGTCGAGCAGGGCGACTTCGTGAGCGCGAAACTCGGCCTCGAGGACTCGGTCGACGCGCTCGCGCGGGGCGAGATCGACGCCTTCTTCTGGGTCGGCGGCGTGCCGACGCCCGGCATTGCTGCACTCTCGGAGAAGACACCGGTCAAGATCCTGCCGATTCAGCCGGAGACCGTCGAGAAGGTGAACTCGGGTCACGCCGGCGTCTATCGTCTCTCGGACTTCCCGCTCGGCACGTACGGGACGACGGAACCCGTCGAGACGATGACGATCCCGAACTACCTCGTCACTTCGGCCGATGCGCCCGAAGATGTCGTCGCCGAGCTCACCAGAACGCTGTTCGAGTCGCGCACCGCGATCGCCCGCACCGTTCCCGCTGCGGCGCTGCTGGACCGCCGCCAGGCGATCTTCACGAGCCCGCTGCCGCTGCACGACGGCGCCGCGCGCTACTACGTGCAGAGCCGTAAGTAGCGCTCGCAAACCTCAAGGAATGCTCAAGACGAGGCTCAAGATACCCTCAACGGCCGTGACTTTGGAGATTGCCGCTTACTAGCGTGGGGCTGATCGGTTCAAGGGCGAGCAACGCTTCGCGCTTCGAACCTGGCAACCCAAGTAGTGTGCCGACGCAGCGCAGCCCGCGCTCGCGGTCAGGATCCAAAGGTGGAACATAGATGAGTGCGAGCGAACCGCTGGTCGTCGTCGAGAACGTGCAGAAGCACTACGGTGATTTTCAGGCGCTGACCGACGTAAACCTCACGGTGAACCGTGGCGAGGTTGTCGTGGTGATCGGCCCCTCAGGCTCCGGCAAGTCGACGCTCTGCCGGTCAATCAACCGACTTGAAACGATCACGAGCGGCTCGATCCGGATCGACGGCAAGGAGCTCCCGGCCGAGGGCAAGGGGCTCGCGCGGCTCCGGGCCGAGGTCGGCATGGTGTTCCAGTCGTTCAACCTGTTCGCGCACCTCACGATCCTCGAGAACGTCACC
The DNA here is from genome assembly GCF_013409595.1 of Leucobacter aridicollis. Lineage (NCBI taxonomy): Bacteria > Bacillati > Actinomycetota > Actinomycetes > Micrococcales > Microbacteriaceae > Leucobacter > Leucobacter aridicollis. The sequence goes on from NZ_JACCBD010000001.1 coordinate 778,470, forward strand.
CTCGGGCCCATCAAGGTGCTCGGCAAGTCCAAGGCCGAGGCGAACCGCGAGGCGATGGAGCTCCTCACACGCGTCGGCGTCGACAAGCAGGCGTCGAAGCTGCCCGCGCAGCTCTCAGGCGGCCAGCAGCAGCGCGTCGCGATCGCGCGCGCCCTCGCTATGCACCCGAAGGTGATGCTGTTCGACGAGCCGACGAGCGCGCTCGACCCCGAAATGATCAACGAGGTGCTCGACGTGATGGTCGGCCTCGCCAAGGAAGGGATGACGATGGTTGTCGTCACCCACGAGATGGGGTTCGCCCGGAAGGCCGCCGACCGCGTCGTCTTCATGGCCGACGGCCACATCATCGAGTCGGCAACGCCCGACGAGTTCTTCACGAACCCCCAGAGCGACAGGGCAAAGGACTTCCTGTCGAAGCTCATCACGAACTGACCCAGCGGGCCTCCCACCCGGGCGGCCCGGAACCCCCATCGAAAGGAACGCTCATGCGATTCAAGAAAGCTTTTGCAGCAGCTGGTCTCGTTGCGGCCGCAGCGCTGGCGCTGACCGGTTGTAACAGCGGTAGCCCCGCGGCACCCGAGGGCGGCGACACCACCGCCCCCGCCGAGACCAGCACCCCGTGGACCGTGGCCGAGGGCTTCACGCTCGAGGGCAGCCCGACCTTCGACAAGATCGAAGAGCGCGGCAAGGTCGTCATCGGCGTCAAGGAAGACCAGCCTGGCCTCGGCTACTACGACAACGTCACGAAGGAGCGCACCGGGTTCGACGTCGACATCGCGCGCTGGATCGCGGCCTCGATCGGCCTCGACGAGGACAAGATCCAGTACAAGGCAATCGCGTCCGCAAACCGCGAGCAGGCGATCGTGAACGGCGACGTCGACTACTACGTCGGCACCTACTCGATCAACGACAAGCGCAAGCAGGAGATCGACTTCGCCGGCCCGTACTTCATCACCGGCCAGGGGCTGCTCGTCCGCTCGGACGACACCGACTACCAGAAGCTCGAGGACCTGAACGGCAAGACCGTCTGCTCCGCGACTGGCTCGACCCCGATCCAGAACATCAAGGAGAACTTCACGGAGATCAAGCCGCAGGAGTTCGACCTGTACTCGGCGTGCGTTGAGAACCTCGTGAACGGCCAGGTCGACGCGGTCACCACCGACCAGGCGATCCTCATCGGCTACGCGGCGCAGCAGCCCGAGGAGCTCAAGGTCACGAGCGGCCCGGTGTTCACCGAGGAGCAGTACGGCGTCGGCCTGGCCAAGGGCGACGACGCGTTCCGCGCGCACATCAACGACCTCTTCACCGAGGGCGGCGACATCTGGCAGCAGATCTTCGACCAGAACCTGGGCGAGTCGGGCATCAAGGTCGACCAGCCCAAGGTTGACGCCTACTAAGTAGCGCGTACACCGCACGAATGCCCGGGGGCGGGAGCCACCCCCGCCCCCGGGCGCCATCTTCACAGAAGGAAGACGAATGGACGTCATCTTCGGGAACCTGGATCTCTGGGGGACCGCGATCAGGAACACGCTGCTCGTGTTCTTCGGCGGCGGGGCGATCGCCCTCGTGCTCGGCCTGATCGTTGGGGCCATGCGAGTCTCGCCGGTGCCCATCGCGCGCGGTGTCGGCACCGTCTACGTGAACCTCATCAGGAACACGCCCCTGACGCTGGTGTTCTTCTTCTTCGTGCTCGGCTACCCGGCGCTCGGGCTCGGCAGGATGAACCTCACCGTGCTCGGCATCATCGCGATCGGTGTCTACACGGCCACCTACGTGGCTGAGGTCATCCGCGCCGGCATCAACACCGTTCCCGTCGGGCAGGCCGAGGCCGCCCGCGCGATCGGCCTTCCCTTCGGGCAGGTCATGACGAGCGTGATCCTCCCGCAGGCATTCCGTTCCGTCGTCCCGCCCATGATGAGCGTGTTCATCGCGCTCCTCAAGAACACAACGGTCGCGGCCGGGTTCTCGATCGCCGAGCTCGCGCAGCTGCGCGCCGCGATCAACGATTCGGGCGACCGCCCGGGCAGCCCCATGGAGGTCCTGCTCTGGGTCGCCGCAGTCTTCGTCGCGATGGTGATGCTGCTGAGCCTCCTGCAAAACCGGCTTGAGAAGAAATGGAGGATCGCGCGATGACCGCATCAGTGCTGTACGACGTTCCCGGTCCGAAAGCGATTCGCCGCAACCGCATCCTCGCGGTGGTGACGATCGTTGTCGTCGCCGCCGTCATCGGCTTCCTGCTCTACCGCTTCTACCTCACGGGTCAGTTCACCGCGAAGAAGTGGGGCCTCTTCACCTATTCGACGATCTGGGAGCAGATCCTTGGCGCGCTTGGCAAGACCCTCGCAGCCTTCGGCGTCGCCGCCATCGGCAGCCTCATCCTCGGCTTCGTGCTCGCGATCGGCAGGCTCTCCGACCACAAGTGGGTGCGGGTGCCAGTCACGACGGTGACCGAACTCTTCCGGGCCATGCCCGTGCTCATCATGATGATGCTGCTGTACTACGGACTGCCGTCGGTCGGCGTGAAGATGGAACCCTATTGGGCGGTCGTCATCGCGCTGATCGTGTACAACGGCTCCGTGCTCGCCGAGGTGATCCGCGCCGGCGTCGAGTCCCTGCCGCGTGGCCAGAAGGAAGCCGGGTACGCCATCGGGCTGCGCAAGAGCGGCGTGATGCGCCTGATCCTCATGCCGCAGGCAGTGCGCGCCATGCTCCCCGTCATCGTGTCCCAGCTCGTCGTGACGATGAAGGATACGGCGCTCGGCTTCATCATCACCTACCCCGAACTCTTGTACCTCGCGAAGCAGTTCAGCTCGAACGTGCAGTTTGGGCGGCCGCTGCTTCAGTCGGCCTTCGTCATTGGCGGCATCTACATCGTGATGTGCTTCATCCTCTCGGGGATCGCACACTACCTTGAGCGGCGACTGCGCAGCGGCGGACGCGGCACCGGAGACCCGGGTCTTTCGGTCGGGCCGGGGCTCGCGCAGGGCGGGCCCGACCCGCGAATGCACGAGGGCGGCACCGTCACCGAGGTACTCTCAGTACAGGGCGGAAGATAGCGACAACGGGCTCCGCAGTGCGGGGCCCGTTTCGCGCTGCCCGGCGGACATGTGTCGCCACACCACCAACTCCACACGCTGAGAGGTCACACCCATGAGCCAGATGGCCCTGTCGCTCGCGCTCATGCCTGAGGGGCTCGACTGGGGCGGGCTCGTGCTGCTGCTCCTCGCCGCCTTCGCCGCAGGCTGGGTGGACGCGGTGGTCGGCGGCGGCGGGCTCATTCAGCTGCCTGCGCTGCTGCTCGTGCCCGGCATCGCGCCGGTCCAGGCGCTCGCGACGAACAAGCTCGCGTCAGTGTTCGGGACGGCAGCGAGTAGCGTGAGCTACTACCGGTCCGTGCGCCCGAGTCTCAAGACCGCCCTCCCGATGGCAGCGATCGCGCTCGCCGCAGCCGTGGGCGGCGCCTCACTCGCGGCGTTTCTCCCCGCCGAGGTGTTCACCCCGATCATCATGATCGCCCTGGTTGTCGTCGCACTCATCACGATCTTCAAGCCCGCGCTCGGCGCCGTCACGAAGCTCAAACACTCGGGCGCGAAGCACGTGGTGCTCGCGGGGCTCGCCGGGGCGGCCATCGGATTCTACGACGGGCTTATCGGACCCGGGACTGGCACGTTTCTCGTGATCGCGCTCGTCGCGTTACTCGGCTACGACTTTCTCATGGCGAGCGCGCAGGCGAAGATCGTGAACTTCGCGACGAACCTCGGCGCGCTGCTGCTCTTCATCCCGCTCGGCGCAGTGCTGTGGCCGCTCGGCATGCTCATGGCTGTCGCGAACGTGGCGGGCAGCGTGCTCGGTTCCAAGATGGCGATCGCCCGCGGGGCGCGGTTCGTGCGGATCCTGTTCCTCATCATCGTCGCCGCGCTCGTGGTGAAGCTCGGCTTCGACCTCTGGGGGTAGGTCCTGCTGGCTGGCCTGCTTGGCCTGCTCAGCCACGTCCAGTCTCTCCAACCTGCCGCTGGCGCCCGTCTCACCGACCATCCGTATGTGATCGGCCCAAGATATGCCTTCCCCGTGGGGCTCCGGCATATCTTGGGCCGATGACAGTTCTACGGTTCGCGGAACACCAGCGTTAGCGCTGGGCTGCGTCCTGCACTTCGCCGATGAGCTCCTCGACGATGTCCTCAAGGAAGAGGATGCCCGTCGGGGTGCGGTGCTCGTCGGTGACCCGCGCGAGGTGACTGCCGTCAGAGCGCAGCAGCGTCAGCGCGTCCTCAAGCTCTGCGCTCGCTGCGACGTCCACAAGATCGCGGAGCCGGTCGGCCGGAATGGGGGAGTCCCGGTGCTCCGCCGAGCTGAGATCGAGCACGTCCTTGATGTGCACGTACTGGACCGGGGCGCCGTCGCCGGCCGCGACGACGAACCGGGAGAAGCCGTGCTTCGCCACGGCAAGCTGCACGTTGCGCGGGGTTGCCGAGGCGGGGAGCACGACGAGCGACTCGAACGGGAGCACGACGTCGGCCGCGGTCTTCTCAGTGAACTCGAACGCCGCGGTGACCGTGCCCGACGCATCGACGAGCGTGCCCTCAAGCGTTGACTGCTCAACGATGTTCGCAACCTCGTCGAGCGTAAACGCGCTCGTCGCCTCGTCCTTCGGCGTCACCTTGAACAGCCTGAGGATCCCGTTCGCGACCCAGTTCAGGCCACGAATGAGCGGGCCGACAATGCGCGAGACGAACACGAGCGGCGGCGCAAGAATGAGCGCTGCCCTGTCGGGGACCGAGAACGCCATGTTCTTCGGAATCATCTCACCGAACACGACGTGGAGGAACGTCACGAGCGCGAGGGCGACGCCGAACGCCACGCCCGTCACCATCCCCGGGGTGAGCCCGGTCCACGCGAGCGGCACCTCAAGCAGGTGCTTGATCGATGGCTCCGACACATTGAGGATGAGCAGCGAACACACAGTGATGCCAAGCTGGCTCGTCGCGAGCATGAGGGTCGCGTGCTCCATCGCCCACAGGGTGGTCTTCGCGGCACGGCTGCCAGCGGCCGCTCGGGGCTCGATCTGCGAGCGTCGCGCAGAGATCACGGCGAACTCAGCTCCGACGAAAAACGCGTTTACGGCGAGCAGTACGAAGAGCCAGATCAGGCCAGGAATGTACTCGCTCATCGTGCGTGCTCCGTCGTCGTTGCGGTGGGCTCGGCGGCGTCAGCCGCGCCGGGCTCTGCGGGGGTTGGGGTGAATCTCAGTCGTTCGATTCGAGCGCCTGAGACGGCCTCAACCTCGAGCGTGCCGTCGGCAATCTCGACGATTTCGCCAACCTCGGGGATGCGCTCAAGCATTGTGAGGAAGAAACCGGCGACGGTGTCGTACTCCTCGTCTTCTGGAACGCGGATTCGGGCCCTGGACCACAGTTCGTCGGGCCGGAGCGCGGCATTGAAGAGGACCGAGTCTCCGTCAGGAATGATGTCCTCGCTCAGGATCGACGGGTCATCGTGCTCGTCGAGCAGCTCGCCGAGCAGCTCTTCGATCAGGTCCTCAAGAGTGACGACGCCGGCGGTTCCGCCGTGCTCGTCAACGACGACCGCGATCTGGTAACCACGGTCGCGAAGGGCGCCGAGCAGAGTATCGGACCCTGCGGACTCGGGAACGCGGAGCATCGTCGAGGTGATCGATTTCACGGGCGCACTTGCGCGCCGCTCGTCGTCAATCGCGAATGCGGCCTTCACGTGGGCGATGCCGATGATGTCGTCGATGTCGTCGCCGTAGACCGGGAAGCGCGAGTGGCCGCTCTCAATCGAGGCGTCGATCACGTCCTGCACGGATGCCGTGCTCGGGAGCGCGACAACGCGAACTCGGGGAGTCATGACGGCGTCGGCGGTGCGGGTCGAGAACGTCAGCGTCCGGTGCAGAATGTCTGCATCGTTCGCGTCGAGCAGGCCCTCGGTCGCCGAACGGCGAATCAGGTAGCCGAGTTCCTCGGCGCTGCGCGCGGCCGAGAGCTCCTCCTTCGGTTCGATGCCGAACGATCGGATCACCCGATTCGCCGTGCCGTTGAAGAACAGGATCACGGGTTTCAGAACGAACGTGAACGCGAGCTGGAACGGAACGACGATCTTGGCGGTCGCGAGTGGGACGGCGAGCGCGAAGTTCTTGGGCACGAGCTCGCCGATGATCATCGAGAACAGCGTCGCGAGCGTGATCGCCACGACGGCGCCGACTCCGGGGATCACCGCCTCTGGCAGTCCGATGCCGCTGAGCGGTGCACGGAGCAGCGAGCTGATCGCCGGCTCGAACGTGAAGCCCGCGAGCAGCGTCGTCAGCGTGATGCCGAGCTGCGCGCTCGAGAGGTGCGTCGACGTGACGCGTAGGGCTGAGATCGTGAGCCGGAGGCCCTTCTCGCCCTGCGCCTGGCGCCGTTCAAGGTCGCTGCGGTTGAGGTTAACGAGGGCAAACTCCGAGGCGACGAAGAATCCGGTGCCCACGGTGAGGAGCACGCCGATGACGATTCCCCAGATCTCGGAACTCAATGCTCACCCCGCATTCGAGCCGCGTTTCGCGGCCGGGCTGGGGTGAGCTTGGGTCTATGACAATCATCCATGCTTCGATCATAGGAAATGTTGCGGGCGGGAAAACTGAGATTTTGCCTCGAACAGCCCTGAAGTGTCGGCGGTAACCCATGGGATCTGCAATCCGAAGCCCGAAGCGTCCCTGTTTCGCCATTGCGGGTGCAGATCCCATGGCCAGCGCAAGAGCAAGGTTGGGCCGCAGCCGCAGATCCCATGGCTAGCGCAAGGGCAAGGTTGGGCCGCAGCAGCAGTAGCCGCAGCCGCAAGCTCGAAACCGCAGCCGCAGGCTCGAAGCCACGCCGTGGCTAGACGGGGATGCGCCGCGCGCCCGCGCCCGTGTCGCCGAGCGCATCGTCGGGGTTCAACAACGAGCACGCCTTCATCGACAGACAGCCGCACCCGATGCAGCCCGTGAGCTCCTTCTCGAGCTGTTCGATGCCCTTGCGGCGCTGCTCGAGCACCTTCTTCCACTCGCGGGAGGCGCGCTGCCAGTCCTCGTGGGTCGGCGGGCTTGAGAGTGGCACGTTCTTGAACGCGTCCTTCACGTCTTCGAGGGGAATGCCGAGCCGTTTGGCCACCGAGATGAGCGCGACGCGGCGCAACATGTACCGCGGGAAGCGGCGCTGGTTGCCCGCCGTGCGCTGCGACGCGATGAGTTCGAGGCGCTCGTAGTAGTGCAGTGCAGATACCGGCACGCCGGTTCGGCGACTCATCTCGCCGATGCTCAGGAGCTCTTCCGGGGTGTGAACCTGTTCCATGACGCCTCCGATTCGCAGCGGGCTTGACCTCAACCTTGGTTGAGGTTTTAGCATAGCTCATGGGCCTCGAAACCGGGGCTCATGGTGTGACGAGGGGGATAGCCGTGACGTATGTCATCGCGCTGCCGTGCGTGGATCTCAAGGACAAAGCGTGCATCGACGAGTGTCCGGTCGATTGCATTTACGAGGGTGATCGGATGCTCTACATCCACCCCGACGAATGCGTCGACTGCGGCGCCTGCGAGCCGGTCTGCCCTGTCGAAGCGATCTACTACGAAGACGACCTTCCCGGCGAATGGCAGGAGTACTACGGCGCGAACGTCGAGTTCTTCGACGCCGTCGGAGCGCCAGGCGGCGCAGCCCGCACCGGCCCCATCCCGGGCGATCACCCGTTCATCGCGGCCCTACCACCTCAGGAGAGTGCACTGGCATGATGCCGAACCGTTCCGTCGCAATCATCGGCGCGGGCCCCGCAGGGGTCTACGCCGCCGACATCCTCCAGGGCCGCGACGAGCAGGTGCGCATTGACCTGTTCGAGAAGCTCCCCGCACCGTACGGTCTCGTGCGCTACGGGGTCTCGCCCGATCACCCGCGCATCAAGAAGATTCAGGACGCGCTGCACGACGTGCTCGAGAACCCGCGCATTCGGCTCGTATGCAACGTTGAGATTGGTACCGACGTCACGATCGCGGAGCTGCGCGACGCGTACGATGCCGTCGTGATCTCTACTGGAGCCGACCGCGACGTCGACCTGGCCGTGCCCGGCGCTGAGCTTCCGGGCTCCTACGGCGGGGCGGACTTCGTCGCGTGGTACGACGGTCACCCCGACGCGCCCCAGCAGTGGCAGCTGTCAGCCGAGTCTGTCGCGGTGATTGGTGCGGGAAACGTCGCGCTCGACGTCGCCCGGATGATTATCACCCACCCGCACCAGCTCGAGCAGACCGACATCCCCGACCACGTCGAGGCAGCGTTCAGGCAGAACCCGGTGCGCGACCTGCATCTGCTCATCAGGCGCGGCCCCGCCGACGTGCGGTTTTCCCCGATGGAGCTGCGGGAGCTCGGCGCGCGCGAGGATGTTGACGTGATCGTTGATCCCGCCGACATGGAGCTCGACGAGCACGCTGAACGCATGGTCGCTCAGTTCAATCAGCGTCGCATCATCGTGAAAACGCTCACCGAGTGGGCACACCAGGATCCGGCGACCCTTACCGCGTCACGCCGCGTGCACCTGCACTTCTTCCAGCAGCCGTCGCGGATCCTCGGAACGGATCGCGTCACCGCGATCGAGATGGAACGCACCCAACCCGACGAGCTTGGACGCATTACCGGCACCGGCGAGACCGTGCAGCACAACGTTGGTGCCGTCTACCGCACCATCGGCTACCGCTCGACGCCCGTGCCAGGGGTCCCGTTCGACGACGCGACGGGCACGATCCCCGACGACGCCGGCCGCATCCTCGACGCCGACGGCGAGCCGATCCCCGGGCTGTACGCGACCGGCTGGATCCGGCGCGGACCGGTCGGACTCATCGGCTCGACGAAGTCCGACGCTGCCGAGGCGATCGACAGCCTGATCACCGACCTCGCGGCGCGGCCAGGCGCGGCGCCCGAGGGCGCGGCCGATGCGCTCGTCGCCCGCCTCACCGACGCCGTCGGTTGGGACGGCTGGCTGCGGATCGACGAGGCCGAGAAGCGACTCGGAGCTGAACGCGGTCGCGAACGCACGAAGATCGTCACCCGCGAGGCACTCATGAACCACGCACGAGAGATGGAGCACACGAGATGAGCCAGAACACCGGGCACGGTACGGGCCCGAGCACGAGCCAGGACGCGGACAGCGCCACCACTGCGGAAGTGTCGGAGGTGCTTGCAGGCGCCGCAGCGAGCCACGCGGCGGACCTCGCGACGAACTTCAAGAATGCGTTCAGATATCACCCGGCAGGCGTCGCGCTCATCACGGCGAGCACGCCCGAGGGACCCGTCGGCCTGACCGCGTCGAGCGTCGCATCCGTCGCAGTCGATCCGGCCGCGCTCGTCTTCTCGGTGACGCGCACCACTGGCAGCGCCGGCCTGATCCTCGCCGCCGACTCGTTCCTCGTGCACCTGCTTGATGCCGAGCACGCGCCGATTGCACAGCAGTTCGCCGTGTCGGGCGGTGAGCGCTTCACCGAGGCGCAGGGCTGGGCGACGCTCGCGACCGGCGAGCCGCACCTCGCGAGCGCCCGGTCGGCGCTGCGGGCGCGCACCCTCCGGCAGATCCCCGTCGGCGACTCGATGCTCGTCGTCGCCGAGGTGCTCGAGATCCACACCGGCCCCGAGGACCCCGCGGCGAGCGTGCCCATGGCCTATCGGGATCGCGCATTCACCAGACTCGGCGAACGGCTCTAGCGGCGGGGGAGACCCTGACCGCGGGCCAGCCGCCCCGACTCACCACAGATTCAACGAAAGGAACACTCACATGTCCGTCTACACCCTTCCCGACCTGCCCTACGACTACAGCGCGCTCGCGCCGCACATCTCGGGCCGCATCATGGAACTGCACCACTCGAAGCACCACCAGGCATACGTGACCGGCGCGAACACCGCGCTCGAGCAGCTCGCGGAGGCCCGCGAGTCGGGCAACCTCGCGAACGTGAACAAGCTCGAGAAGGACCTGGCGTTCAACCTCGGCGGCCACATCAACCACAGCATCTTCTGGGAGAACCTGTCGCCGAACGGCGGCGGCGATCCCGAGGGGGACCTCGCCGAGGCGCTCGGCACGCACTTCGGGTCGCTCGAGCAGTTCCGCGCGCACTTCACGGCAACGGCAATGGGCGTGCAGGGCTCGGGCTGGTCGGTGCTCGCGTGGGATGAACTCGGGAAGCGCCCCGTGATCTTCCAGCTCTTCGATCAGCAGGGCAACGCGCCGCTTGGCGTCACCCCGCTGCTGCAGCTCGACGTGTGGGAGCACGCGTACTACCTCGACTACGAGAACGTTCGCGCCGACTACGTCAAGGCCTTCTGGAACCTCGTGAACTGGGAGGACGTTGCGCGCCGGTTCGCGGCTGTCCAGAAGTAATCGCACAGCACTCTCGCTGCGCAGGCAGGGCGCGGTCGCTCACGAGGCGGCCGCGCCCTGCCATTGGTATTGCACAACCACACGAACCCGAGGGGAACGAAATGTCAGTCGTGATCATTGGAGCGAGCAGGGGACTCGGGCGTGCGCTTGCCACCGGCCTTGCCGACGCGGGGCACACGGTCGTTGGGGTCGCGAGGACGATCCCCGAGAGCGAGCCGGCCTGGATCGCGGCGGATCTCGCGCGACCGTCCGAGGCGGCGGAACGCATCGCTGCGGGAATAGGGGACGACGTCGACACGATCATCTGGAACGTCGGGATCTGGGAGCGTCAGGCGTTCACCGACGCGTATGACTTCACGGCGGCGGGGGAAGCGCACGACGCCGAGGTCGAGACGCTCATCACGACGAACGTCACGGCAGCGGTGATCGTGCTGCGGCGGCTGCTCCCAGCGCTCCTCCGTCAGGATCGGCCCCGCGTGATCATCACCGGCTCGACGTCGGGGCTTGCCGGGAGCGGCCGACCCGAGGTGGCGTTCGGTGCCTCGAAGCATGCGATCCACGGCATCGCCGACGCGTTGCGCGAGGGATACCGGGCCGACCGGCTCGCCGTGACGACGATGCAGCTCGGCTATCTGAACACGGAGGACGGGCTCGACGTTCCCGAGCTGGATGCCGCTGCGCGCGGGGCGGGAACCCTCATCCCCGTCCACGACGTCGTGAAGATCGTGCGCACGCTGCTTGAACTCTCACCGGCAGCGTTCGTGCGGGATCTGACGCTCCCCGCGATCCTCGACGAACGCTTCTAGCCCGACGGCGATCCCGCGCTCCGCCGCCGGGCGTCGGCCTGGCCGCCGGGCGTCGGCCTGGCCGCCGGGCGTCGGCCTGGCGGCCCGGCGCAGGGCTCAGGCGCCGGGAACGAGGAGCCCGCTCTCGTACGCGAGGATGACGAGCTGCGCGCGGTCGTGGGCGTAGACCTTCGCCATGATGCGGTTCACGTGCGTCTTCGCGGTGTGCGGCGAGATCACGAGTTCCTCGGCGATCTCTTGATTCGACCTGCCGCGCGCAACAAGCAGCAGGACCTCGTGCTCGCGCTCCGTGAGCGAGGCAAGCTCGGGCGGCAGCGAGCCACCGGGTGCTCGCTCCGGCGGCGTCGCGATGTAGCGTGTGATGAGGCTGCGCGTTGCTGCGGAGGACAGCAGTGCGTCGCCTTCGTTGATGGCGTGCACCGCCCGAATGATCTCCTCGGGCTCGGCACCCTTCCCGAGGAAGCCGCTCGCACCGGCCCGCAACGCGGCGACGACGTGCTCGTCCTCCTCGAAGGTCGTGAGGATGAGCACGCGTGTTCCCGCGTTGTCGGGGTCACCGCAGATTTCGGTGGTCGCGGCAATCCCATCGGTGACTGGCATGCGAATATCCATGAGCACGACGTCAGGCCGCAGCGCGGCGGTCTGCGCGATCGCGTCGGCGCCATTGACGGCCTGGCCGACTACCTCGATGGTCGGGTCGCCACTGAGAATGTCGCTCACGGCCTGGCGGATCAACGATTGGTCGTCTGCGATGAGTACTCGGATCATGCGGGTTCCCCGCTCTCGTGTGAGTCGTGCGGTTCGGCGCCACGTGGCAGGGTGGCGGCGAGGGTGAATCTGTCGCGCAGCGACGTGATCTCGACACTGCCGCCGACCGCCGCGACGCGCTCGCGGATGCCCGTCAGTCCGAGCCCGCCGCGGTGCGGGTCTCGCTGGTTTGGGGATCGGTCGGAGACTGGATTCGTGATGCTGATCGAGAGGGTTGTGCCAGCCGCGGTGATGCTGAGATCAGCCTCGCCACCCGCGCCGTGTTTGAGCGCGTTCGTGAGCCCCTCTTGCACGATCCGATACGCGACGGTGCCGGTTGTGGGGGCGATGCGGTCAAGGTCGCCGGTCGTCGTCGCGCTCACTCGCAGACCGGCCGCGGCGAAGCTCGTATAGAGCTCGTCAAGGTCTTTGATACCGCGCTGCGGCGCGGCGTTCGCGTCTGGGTCGGCGCCGCCCGCGCCGGGGTTGGCCGAGTCGGCACGGAGGTACTGCAGCAGGGTGCCGATCTCGGTGAGCACGAGGCGTGCCGAGGTTCGGATCGTGCCGAGCGATGCGCGGGCTTTCTCGGGCGCGGATCCGAGCGAGCTCGATGCAACCCCGGCGTTCAGGCTGATCACCGAGATCTGGTGGGCGACGGTGTCGTGCAGATCCTGGGCGATCCGCAGGCGCTCCTCGGCGACCCTGCGATGTACTTCCGCCTCGCGGGTCTGTTCGGCTCGCTCTGCCCGTTCGGTCGCCGCCGCCACGAACTCACGATGCGAGCGCGAGCTGTCGCCGAGGGCTGCAGCGACTGCGATGCCGGCGGCGATTTGGAAAATGCTGGGGTCGATGACGCCGAACTCGGCCACGGTCACCGAAAGCACGACGACGAGGGTGGTCGCGGCCCCGCCAACCGCGAGCGTCGTACGTCTGTCGGTACCGCTTCCGACGCTGTACGCAGCAAGGACCGCGACGATCCCCACTCCGGTCGCGGGCGCGTGCAGCGCAATCATCGCGCAGAAGAGCCCGAGGGCCGCTGAGAGGGTCAGGATCGAGAAGCGCCGCCGCAGCGGGATGAGCAGGATGGCGCCGAGGAGCACGATCAGCGGGAGGCCGTCAAGGAGGGGGCCGCGAGGCCCGCCAGGGTGGGGTGCCCCCAGCCCCATGCCCGGACCAGGTACGAGCGTCGTCACGACGGCGACGAGCGCGCCCAGCAGGTCGCCAGCCCACGAGGGGATTCGCAGGGGAGATCTGGTGGGAGGCGCCGACATAGCACCATTGTCGCAGGGGGACGGCAGCAGGGCATCGACTCAGCGCGGTACCTCGCATACCGCGAACGCGGTACGCGAGGTGCCTGCGCCAGAGGGACGCGGCACAGCCCGAGCGCGACGAGTCTTGAGGTATCGACATTCCGTCGACGTTTGATACTCGAAGGGCAACCCGTGAACTCCAACACACTGATTCTCGCCGCCGTCGACGTTGCCGCCACCGCGGTGCTCGTGCTCGGCATCTACTACCGCAGGCACCGCAGACGCGATCTCGTCGTTGCCTTCTTCGGAGTGAACATCGGAGTGCTTGCGGTCGCGACGGTGCTGAGCTCCACCGAGGTCGCACTTGGCCTTGGCCTGGGGCTGTTTGGCGTGCTCAGCATTATCCGGTTGCGCTCATCAGAGATATCGCAGCGCGAGGTCGCCTACTACTTCGCCACGCTCGCCATGGGGCTGATCGGAGGGCTCGGAGGCGCGAACATTGCCGTGCCGGCCGGACTGATCACGCTGATCGTCGTGATCATGTGGGCCGTTGATCACCCGGCGCTGCTGCCGGCGAGCCGCCACCAGATCGTTCGGTTGGACCGAGCGATCGCCGACGAGCTCGAGCTGCGCGACGAACTCGCGAGCCGGCTCGGCGGCGACGTGACGGCCCTGACCGTGCAGCACCTTGACCTGGTGAACGACAGCACCCTGGTCGACGTGCGCTACACGCTGCGTGGCCTCGTGCGCCGAACCGCGCTCGCCAGGGTCACCCCAAAACAGCGGATCGCGCTTGCGGAGGAGGCCCGATGATTGCCGGCTTCGAACAGCGTGCGCCCGCCAGGCCCGCGCCGGCGGCCCATCCCGTCGAGGGGTTCGCAGCAGGGCTGCCACCGATCGCGCTCGACGACCTCGTGAGCGAGGCACCCCTGATGACTCGCGTGGACAGGAAATACCTGCTGCCCGTCTCGGACGCGCTACGTACCCTCGAGAGCGTTGCGCCCGGCGCGCGCGTGCTTGAGATCGCCGGCCGCCGCAGGCTCGCGTACGACTCTGTCTACTTCGACACCGCGGAGCACACGGCGTACCGGCTTACCGCGCAGCGCCGCAGGCGCCGCTTCAAAGTTCGCACGCGGCGCTACGTCGACACCGAAACCTGCTTCCTTGAAGCGAAGACGAAGGACGGTCGCGGTCGGACGGTGAAGCAGCGCATTCCATACGCTGCCGCAGATGCCGGGGCGCTCACACCAGAGGGGCGCGCGTTCGTCGGGCACATCCTCACGACCAATGGACATCCTGCGGCGACCGTCGCCGGGCTCACAGCCGGGACCACGAGCCGCTACCGTCGCACCACGCTGCTGCTCCCTGACGGCAGCCGCGCGACGATCGATACGGACCTGCTGTGGTGCGACGAGTCGGGCGCCCGCGCCAGGCTGGATTGCCACGTCATCGTCGAATCCAAGTCGGTCGGGCCGCGCAGCGAACTCGACAGCGCGCTCTGGCGTGCCGGGCACCGGCCCACAAGCATCAGCAAGTTCGGCACGGGCACCGCCGCACTCCACCCGGAGCTGCCGCGCAATAAGTGGGCGCGCACGCTGCTCGCACCCTTCATCTATGAACCAGATACACGCCACACCCAGCAAAGGAACACACGATGAATAGGAAATTCCTGCTTCCGGCCACGCTCCTCGTTGGCGGCCTGATCCTCACCGGTTGCACGGCGGTCCCAGCCGAATCCGGCGAAAAACCGAGCGCCGCTGCGACGGCGCAGCCATCGACCGAGTCCGTCGAACCCGTGCTCACAGGTGAACTCACGCCCGCCGAGGTCATGGCTGAGAACGCCGACTACACGACGTTCAACACCGACGAGTGGGATGAATCCGACGCGATAGACGTGACGCTCTCGGGCACCACAGCGACAGTGGCGGGCGGGACAGGCGGCGTCACCGCGAACGGCTCGACCGTCAGTATCACTGCCGCGGGGGTGTACCGGCTCACCGGCAATTTCGAGGGTGGCATTGTCGTCGCTGCGCCCGACGACGCCGAGGTCGTGCTTCTGCTTGACGGGGTGACGGTCGCCAACGCCAGCGGCGCGGCGATCGACGTGCAGTCGGCCGATGACGTCGCGATCCACCTCGCGAACGGAAGTTCAAATACAGTCTCGGACGCGGCGAGCTACACCGCCGACGCCGACGCGAACGCAGCAATCTCCGCGGCGAGCGACCTCACGATTTCGGGATCGGGCTCCCTGGAAGTGACTGGCAAGGGCGGGCACGGAATTAAGTCGACAGACGATCTCGTGATTCTCGACGGAACACTCGAAGTCACGGCGGCGGAGGACGCGCTGCGCGGCAAGGATGCGCTCGTCGTTGAGGGCGGCACGCTCACGCTTCGGGCGACCTCTGGCGATGGCATGAAGGCGAAAGGCGACGATGGCGAGAGCGACGCAAGCGCGATCGACTGGACGACGGGCTACACCTATGTGTCGGGCGGCACGATCGCCATAGACGCGGGCGACGACGGCATTCAGTCTTTTACCGACACTGTGCTCACAGGCGGCACTGTCTCCGTCGCGGCCGCTGACGATGGGGTGAAAGCCGAGGCCATCGTGTCGATCGGAGAGAGCTCAGGCATTCCAGCGCCGACGGTCACCGTCACGACGTCGAACGAAGGGATCGAGGCCGCGAACATCGGTATCGGCGGTGGAGTCGTCAGCGTGACCGCGACCGACGACGGCCTCAACGCGTCGGGGAACGCCGAACTCCAAGCCCGCATCGATGGGACCGAGGCGACCGCAGACGGGGCAGGCGAGTTTGGCAACTCGGGGGAGCGGCTAGAGATTGCTGGAGGAACCGTCACCGTCGACGCGGAAGGCGACGGGCTCGACTCCAACGGGGACCTCACGATCAGCGGCGGTGAGACCGTGGTCTACGGTCCCACCCGAGGTGGCAACGGGTCGCTCGACGCGAACGGCGAACTCACGGTCTCCGGCGGCACTGTCACGACTTACGGGCCGAACAGCATGGAGCAGACGCCGAGCGTCGGCGACGCGGGGTGGGTGCTCGTGCCCGCCGCGCTCGCCGCCGGACAGCAGGCGCAGCTCGTCGATGAGAGCGGCGCGGTCGTCGCCGAACTCTCAGCGAAGAAGGTGGCCGCGAACATTATCTTCGCGTCGACCGCGATCTCCGCGGGTGACACCTATTCGGTGATCGCGGGCGGCGAGACCCTCGGCGACGCGGTCGCCGGCGAGGGCGGCATGGGCGGTCCCGGCGCCATGGGCGGCCCAGGCGAGATGGGGCCGGGTGGCCCCGGTGGGGCGGAAGGCATGCCAGGTGGTGGCGAGCCGCCCGCACGTCCTGGCGAGGACAGCTAGCGTCGTCGGGTGGCGTCCGCGGGACCGTCCAAAGCGGCGAGGGGTCCCCAGAGCATTCGCTCCGGGGACCCCTCGCCGCTTGCAGTGTGGGCGAGGTCGGCCGGACTAGTTGTCGGCAAGCCCCATGTTCCGGCGGGCAAGCGCGATGCCCGCACCGCCAGCGACGATGATGCCCGCGGCGAGGAAGCCGAGGTAGATGGGAGCCATGCCGCCCGTCTTCGTCAACATATCCTGGTCCTCGTCAGGCACGTCCGTCGGGGCGGTCGGATCGGCGGGGGCAGTCGGGGTTGTTGGCGTCGTCGGATCGGTGGGGTCAGTCGGCTCAGTCGGTTCAGTCGGGACCGTCGGATCCGCGGGCTCGTTCACGACGAGCGCATACTCCCGCGAGTCCTCACCGAAGGCGTCGGTCACCTTGACGGTGAAGCTGTACGTGCCCGCAGCGGTCGGGGTGCCCGAGAGGGTACCGTCGGCTGCGTCCAGCGCCATGCCTGCTGGCAGCCCGGTTACGACGACGTCAGCCTCGTCGGCGAGCTCCCACGCGAGGTCGTCCTGGCCGGTCGCCGTAATGACGACGGCGGGGTACTCCTCGTCGACGGTACCGTCGGCGAGCGGTCCCTCGAACGTGATCTTCGGGTCCGGAGCGGTGATGCTGGCCGCGGCGCTTGCGCCGTGCTGGCCCCAGAAGTCGTCGTAGTAGCGGACGCGGTACTCGGACTTCACTGCCTCGGGGGTGGCGACGACATCGAGCTGCTCGAAGGTCGCGCCCTCGATATCGGTCCAGGTCTCGCCGTCCGTCGACTCCTGCCAGTTGACCCCGCCGCCGCGGCTCGGCTTGATCCCGAGGGCTTCGGTCTGGAACCTGACGGTCTCGCCCGGTGCCTCAACCGCGACGTCCTCCGGGTCGGTCACGCTCGGAGCGTTGACAATGCTGACCGTGCTGCCCTTCTCCGCGTTGCTCCAGCCGGCGTTCGCCGACAGCAAGTCACGGGTGACAGGGTTGGTATTGATCGAGAATGGCGCGTTCGGCATGACACGCACGCTTTCGGAACGCTCGCCCGTGGCGTGATCGGCGGCCATGAGGTAATCCCAGTAGGGAACGTTGCCGAACGAGCGGTCCAGGTCGTCGAATCCGACAGTCTCGTGCATGACGTTGCCGACACCGATGAGCGAGCTGAGCTCGCCTGTCGCCGGGTTGAACACGCCAAGCTTCGATCCCGACGAGTCGGCGAAGTAGACGCGCTCGTCGGTCGTGTCGACGCTAAAGCTTGCGACTGAGCTGACGCCAGGCAGTGTGAAGGACGCCTGCTGCTCGAGCGTGACAGGGTCGAGCTTGTAGACGGTGTTGCCCTGGCCAACGAGCAGGGTTGATTCGTCGTCGATGAGTGCGAGGCCGTAGAAGTTCTGCTGCGGCAGTTCGGTGCTGGCGAGCACCTCGCCCGAGTGCGCGTCGATGCGGTCGACGTCTCCGTTCAGTCCGAGCACGTACAGTGTGCTGCCGTCCGCCGAAACGATGATCTCTTGGATACTGTCGGGCGCAGCGGCGAAGGTGCCAACGTACGCGCCTGACACGAGGTCTACGACGCCGACGCCAACAGACCAGTACTGCGCCTCGGCCGAGAAGTATGCCCGCGTGCCGTCCGCCGAGAGCCGGATGAACGCGCCGCCGACCGACGGGATGTCGATGCGGTTGGCGACCTCGCGGGTCGCCAGGTCGATGACCACGAACTCGCTGAGATCGCGACTCACGACGTAGCCCCACTTACCGTCGGGTGACGCGACGAAGTCGGTGGGCTGTACCTCGTCACCGATGTGTACCTCGGTCTGCAGGTCGGCGGTGAACGAGGGGGCGCCCGCGGCACGGGCCTGCGGGAATGAGGTGATCGAGTCGTCTACTGGCTGCTCGATCGCCATCGCGGGCAGAGCGCTGCTCAGAGCGAGCGCCGTTCCGAGGATGGTGCCTGCGGCGGCTCGGGTTCGACGCGAGCGCGTCGACTGAATGGTGGTGCTCATAGGTGTCCCTGCTTTCCCTCAGTGAATGTGGTGCGCGCCACCGAGTAGTCCTGGCTGCGTGCGGTCTGGCGGTGGCTGCAGATGGTGCACGGGGAACTGTGAGCTCATCGCTACGACATAGGCGTCCCACAAAAACGGTAAGCGCCGATTCGGCGACTGAGTAGTGCCGTGACGAGAAAGCCATGTGGCTGAGTAGTTAGCAGACCTGAATTGAGCGGCGCGGGCCCCGGTCCTGCGGCGGGACCGGGCACTGGAGCGCCCTCGCGGCAAACTCCCAGGGTCCCGTCGCCGGACCGGATCATCCCGTGCCGCAGCGCTGATGGCGGCTCGAGAAGCTAGCGGTAACGCAGCCCAGAGCGGGCGCCGCCCCACCCGGGGTACAACCAAGAGGAGCGCAACAGTGTCACGAGTTCCCCGAGAAACCTACGTCTCACCGCAGCAGCACGGCTTTCCGCACCCGCCGCCTGCGGTCGTCCGGCGCCGCCGCGCGGTCGCAATCGGAGCTGCAGTCATCGTGGCTACCGCGATCGCCGTCGCCGTCGTCGCGACCCTCATGACCTCGGTGACGAACATCCCAGGCATCGCACGCGCCGCCGACTCGGCCCCGTTTGGTGCCCCGAGCGCCCCGGCAGACGGAGAGACAGGCGCGATCGACATCACCGAGCCGATCTCCCCGTTCAACGAGGAGCACCCGGCGGTGAGCCGGCTCAACCCGGACCTCCGGGCCGCGATTCAGGCCGCGGCCGCGGACGCCGAGGCCGACGGGATCCAGATCGAGCTGACCTCGGGCTGGCGCAGCGCCGATTACCAGGCCGGACTACTAAACGACGCGATCGCCGACTACGGCAGCGAGCAGGCTGCGCGAGAGTTCGTCAGCACGCCAGAGGCGTCGAAGCACGTGACCGGTGACGCCGTCGACGTCGCGCGCGTCGACCCGGCGCTGTGGATCGAACAGTACGGCAACGCGTACGGGCTGTGCCGCGTGTTCGCCAACGAGAGCTGGCACTTCGAGCTCGCAACGTCGCCGGGCGGGGAATGCCCGCCGATGCTCGCCGACGCGAGTGAGGCGCAGTGAGCGTCGTGGACCGCGTGGCGGCGCCCCCGGCGCACCGCCTCGCGGAGATCTTCGTGGACCGCCGGGCAATCGCGCAAAACGTGCAGCACTTCGCCTGGGCGACGCAGACGCCGATCATGGCCGTCGTGAAGGCCGACGGCTTCGGCCACGGCGATGTTGCCGAGATCGCGCTCGCGAACGGGGCGACCTGGATCGGCGTGGCGACGATCCCGGAGGCGCTGCGGCTGCGCGCGCAGGGCATCGCGGCCCCGATCCTCAGCTGGCTCAACCCGATTGACGCCGATTGGGAGTCCGCGATCGCGCACCGGGTCGACGTCGCCGTCACCAGTCTCGAACAGCTCTACGCGGTGGGCGACGCAGCGCGGCCCGAGACCGGCCCCGCGAGGATTCACCTGCACCTCGACGTCGGGATGTCGCGCGACGGGGCTCCGAGCGACATCTGGTCGGCGCTGTGTGTCGCCGCCCGCGCGCTCGAGGACGCCGGGCGCGTGCGGGTCATCGGCATCATGGGCCACCTCTCGGTCGCCGACGACCCGACGAGCACGCAGAACGACGTCGAGCGGTTGCGGTTCGTGAACGGCGTGCGCGTGGCGCACGCCCGGGGTCTCGCGCCGAGCGAGCTGCATCTCGCGGCGACGGCTGGGGCGCTGCACCGGCCTGACGCCCGGTTCACGCTCAGCCGCGTCGGCGCCGGGCTCTACGGGATCGATCCGGCGGGCATCGCCCCGCTCATCCCCGCCCTGACGCTCACGGCCCCCGTCGCGCAACTGCGCCGCGTTGCCGCGAACGTCGGCGTCGGGTACGGGCACGACTACACGACTCGGGAGGCGACCACGCTCGCCGTGCTGCCGATCGGGTACGGAGACGGGCTGCCGCGCGCCGCGCAGGGCAGTGCAGAGGTGACTATTCGAGGACGCAGGTATCCGGTAGTGGGAAGGATTTCGATGGATCAGATTGTTGTTGACGTTGGCGATGCCGCGGTGGAGCTCGGGGATGTCGCGCTCGTGATGGGGCCGGGCTCGCGACACGAGCCGACCGCCAAGGAATGGGCGACGTGGTCGAACACGATCGAGCACGAGCTGGTCACGCGCCTTGGCGTGCGCAGCAGCCGGGTGCTCCGCACCGCGGACGCGAGGTGGGCGCGATGAGCCGGGCGCGGCACGTGCTCGTGCTCGGCGGCGGCGCGGGCGCGGAGCACGACGTGTCGATCGGTTCCGCAGCGGCGGTGCGTGAGGCGCTGCTCGCGAGCGGCCACCTGGTGACCGGGCTCACGATTCGGCGCGACGGCGGCTGGGAGACGATTTCGGGCGCCCAGATCGGGATCGCGGCCGCGATCCAGCGCCTGTCCGAGAGCGACGTCGTCTTCCCTGCCCTCCACGGCGAGGGGACCGAGGACGGCACGGTCGCCGGCCTCCTCGAGATGACGGGCGTGCCGTACGTCGGCTCGGGTGTCCGTGCGGGCGCCCTCGCGATGGACAAGTGGGCGTCGAAGCTCATCGCCGAGCGGCTCGGGATCGCGACGGCGCGGGGCGTGCTCATCGACGGCGAGGACGAGCACGGCGACCCTGCCGCCGTGCGGCTGCCCGTGGTGGTCAAGCCCGTCGCCTCGGGGTCGAGCTACGGTGCTGCCAGGGTCGAGCGCGCCCAGGACCTGGGGCCGGCCATCGCTGCGGCTCAGGCCTACGACCCCCGCGTACTCGTCGAGGAATTCGTGATCGCGCGGGAGATCGATGTCGCCGTCATGCGACGCGCGGACGGTGAGCTTCACGTCGCGCCGCCGCTCGAGATCGGCAAGGACACGGAGCGGCTCTTCGACACCGCGCTGAAGTATGACGCAGCCCCCGACTTCCGCGTGCCCGCGCAGATCTCCGCGGAGGTCCGGGCCCGGCTGAACGCCGCGGCGAAGGCAATCTTTCAGGCGCTCGGCTGCGCGGGCGTTGCCCGCGTCGACTTCTTCGTGCGGGGCGACGAGATCATCTTCAACGAGATCAACACGATGCCGGGAATGACCGAGCATTCGCAGGTGCCGCGTATGTTTGCTGTAGACGGTGTCACGTTCCCGGAGCTGACCGCCAGGCTTGTGGCGGCGGCCTACGCGCGCGACGCCAGGAGGAGTTAGGAACGCAATGCTGAAGATTCTCGTGGTCGAAGACAGCCCCGAGCTCGCGCAGGCCTACCGGCTTGCCTTGAGCCAGCGCGGTCACGAGGTGCAGATCGAGGCGACGGGCGCCGGCGGTGCGCGCGCGGCGATCGCGGACGCCCCCGATGTGGTACTGCTCGACCTGATGCTGCCCGACATCGACGGGTTCAGCGTGTGCCGGCATATCCGCCAGGACTCGGACGTGCCGATCATCATGCTCACCGCGCGCGACGACGATGGCGACATCATCGGCGGCCTGGACTCCGGCGCCGACGATTACGTCGTGAAGCCCGTGTCACCCGGCGTGCTCGAGGCGCGCATCCGCGCCGTCGTGCGGAGCCGGCAGCAAGCAACGAGCGAGGCGTCGCCCGCGACGGCGCTCGAGTACGCCGGGCTGCGGGTGGACCTCGGCTCGCTCGTCGTGACGCGTGACGGGGAGGAGCTTGAGCTCTCGCCGAACGAGCTCCGCCTCCTCATCGTGCTGCTCGAGCATCAGGGGCAGGTGCTCAGCCGTGAGCAGCTGCTTGAGCGCGCGTGGGGCGCGGCCGAGGCGGGGGATCTCAGACTGGTGAACGCGGCGGTGCAGCGGCTCAGGCTGAAAATCGAGCAGGATCCCGCGGACCCGCAGCTGCTGCGCACCGTCCGCGGCTTCGGTTACAGGCTCGGCTGATGCGCACCAAGCGGTGGCGCCCCACGCTGAGTACCCGGATCACGCTGACGCTCGTCGCGGTCGCGGTCGGCGTGGCCGCGATCACCGCGGGCACGCTCGTGTGGAACGCGCGCCTCATCATCCTTGAGTCGCGGCAGGCCGCGATCTTCGACGTGCTGCGGGTCGAGGCGAAGATGAGCGTGGACGCGTTGCCCGAGACACCGAGTGAAGCAGACCTCACGGCCGCGTCCGAGGAGTTCTCGGTTCCCGCGGTGCTCATCAATCTGCGCACGGGGGAGAACGGCGGCACGCTGCTCATCGACGACATCCCCGAGTACCTCGTGCAGACGCTTGTCGACGGTGGCGGCGTCTCCGCGTACGAGCGTGAGACGCGCTACGGGTTTCTCACGTTCACCGCGGGAACCGTGGTCGATGCTGGCGACGGTGGAGACCAGATCGCAGCTTTTGGCGTGTTCGACATGCAGACGCAACAGGAGGAGATCGACAGGCTCGTGAACCTCGGCGTCTCGGTCGGGCTCATCTTCGTTGCCGCGGCAGCGGTCATCGGGCTCGTTGTCGGGCGGCAGCTGGGTCGGCCCCTTGAGAGCCTCGTCGAGGTCGCCGACGGTCTCGGAACCCCCGACCAGTCGCCCGTGGTCGATACCGGCTACCCCGACGTGAACGCCGTGCTTGACGCGATGCGAAACTCCGAGGCTCGACTGCACACCACCATCGGCCAGCTCGAACACAGCGAGGCGACCGCCCGCCAGCTCGTGGCCGACGTCGCCCACGAACTTCGGACGCCGCTCGCCACGCTCGTCGCGGTCTCAGAGATCCTCGCCGACACGGAATCCGCGACCCCCGAGAACCGGAGCGAAGCCGGGCAGATCGCAGCGCGCAGCGCGACGCACCTGACGACGCTCACGAACGACATTCTTGAGCTCTCGCGGTTCGATTCGAATAAGGCCGACGTGGTGCGGGAACCCGTCGAGATCACGGAGCTCTGGCGAGACCTCGCCGAGAATCGGCAGTGGGAGGACGTGGCCTTCGATCTGTACGGCGACCCCATCGTGAACACGGACGAGGTGCGGCTCCGGCTCATCGTGTCGAATCTCGTGACAAACGCGCTCCGACACGGCGCCCCGCCAGTCGAAGTCACCGTGTGGAATCAGGACGGCACACTCACGCTCACCGTCGCCGACGGCGGCCCGGGCGTCGCAGACGAGCACGAGGCGCAGGTGTTCAAGCGGTTCTACCAGGCGAGTTCCTCGCGCTCGGGGAGCGAGAGCAGCGGGCTCGGCCTCGCGATCGTACGCGAGAATGCGCGGCTGCTCGGCGGCGACGCCTGGCTCACCCAAACGGCCGGCACCGTGTTCGCCGTGTGGATCCCGACCGGCATGCCGCAGGCGGCTGGCTCGAATGGCGGCGGCTCCGGCGGTGAGACCGCGTAGCCGCCGCCGGCGCGGCTAGAGCCGCTCGAGGATCGTGGCGTTCGCCATGCCGCCACCCTCACACATCGTCTGCAGGCCGTAGCGGCCGCCCGTGTCCTTGAGCGTGTGTACGAGCGTCGTCATGAGGCGCGCGCCGCTCGCGCCGAGGGGATGGCCGAGCGCGATCGCGCCACCACGGACATTCACACGCGACAGGTCGGCGCCCGTCTCCTTTGCCCAGGCGAGCACGACCGGCGCGAAGGCCTCGCTGACCTCGAAGTTGTCGATGTCGGAGATCGAGAGGCCTGCGCGGGCGAGTACCTTTTCGGTCGCGGGCATGACCGCGGTGAGCATGTACAGCGGGTCGGCGCCGGCGACCGCGAAGCTGTGGACGCGGGCCAGCGGCGCGAGCCCCAGCTTCGCTGCCATGTCGCTTGTCGTCACCATGATCGCGGCGCTGCCGTCGCTGATCTGGCTCGCCGAGGCCGCGGTGACGTTCCATTCGATCTGCGGGAAGCGCGCCGCCATCTGTTCGTTGTAGAACGCCGGCTGCAGCGTCGCGAGCTTCTCGAGGGTGCTTCCCGTGCGAATGCCTTCATCATGGGTGAGCCCCGCCAGCGGCGCGAGCTCGGCGTCGAAAGCTCCGGCACGGGTCGCGGCATCGGCCTTGTCGTGCGAGCCGATCGCGAAGCCGTCCATCTCGCCTCGAGTGATGCCCCAGCGCGCGGCGATGAGCTCCGCGGAGTAGCCCTGGTCGATGAGGCCCTCAGGGTAGCGTTCGGCGAGCGCGACGCCGTCGATGTCGGCGGCACCAGCGACCGAGGCGCCCATCGGCACGCGGCTCATCGACTCGACGCCCGCGGCGATCGCGAAGTCGTAGGCGCCTGACATGACGCCCTGCGCTGCGAAGTGCACGGCCTGCTGGCTGCTGCCGCACTGCCTGTCGATCGAGGTGGCGGGAACGGAGTCGGGGAAGCCTGCGGCGAGCGCCGCCCGGCGCGTGATGTTGCCGCCCTGCTCGCCCACCTGGCTGACGACGCCGCCAATAACGTCGTCGACGAGGGCCGGGTCGACGCCCGTGCGTTCGACGAGCTCTCTGAGGGAGTGGGCGAGAAGATCGACGGGGTGGACGCCCGCGAGCGCGCCACCTGGGCGACCCTTGCCTACCGGCGTGCGTACGGCTTCGACGATGACTGCGTCTCTCATGTGCTGTCCTTTCAGCTGGCTACTGGGTTGAGCCTACGATGCTTGTGCCGGGCGCACTAGCCTGAGCTGGCGCGCCTCAGCGAGGTGGGTGAGGTCTTCGCCCCACACGTTGATGGTCTCCGTAATCCAGCCGCCGGCGGTCGCGATGGGGGTGCGGGCCTCGATGAGGACCCACGGCGACACGGCGCGCTCGCCACTGAAATGCGCCGACAGCTCGACCGTCGGGATCGGTTGCGGCGCCTGGAGGATCGCCGAGTACGACGGGGCGAGCGCGTCGACGAGGAACAGTAGCCGGAGGTCGTCTGGGGGCAGGTCGTCCTCGGTGAGTCGCACCCAGGCGGTGAGGTTCGGATCGGTGCCGCCGGCGAACGGCCGGTTCGTTCCCGTGACGCGCAGCTCGTAGCTCTCGGCGACGGGCACGAACGAGGGCGGTGGGGTGAACAGGCTGCCCTCGTGCCACGCCGGCACTGCGGGCGCTGCCGGGCTGAGCGTTGGCGACGCGACGGGCGCGTCGCTGCCGAACAGCGCGGTGGCGCTCGCGAGCGCGGCAGGCGCCACGGGTGTGCTCGTCGCGCGTTCGCTGGGTTGCCCGGCCGGGCGCAGCTTTGCGCTGAAGGAGGCAGTGCTGCGGGTCTCGGCGTCGGCGGCGACGTCGACCGTGAACGGCTCTCGGACCGCGCGATGCAGCCTGCCCGAGACGCTGCGGAGTGGTGCCCCGGTGGTACCGACGGTCTCGCGCATCGCGGCGACCATCGCTCCTACGGCGAGCCCACCGTGGAGCCCGCCGAACCCCCACAGATGTCGGGGTGCCTCGCGCGTGGCGCCCGGGGGAGCGGTGAGGAAGTCGTTGATCGCGGAGCGTGGCGGCGCTGCAACTAGCTGGCTATGTTTATCCATAGCTAGATCGTACGACGCTGGCTATCGTCTCCACAAGTCAGGTTGTAGCATTGACCCATGTCCGTGAAACTCTCTGGCCCGCTCGCCGACCGATCCTCGTGGAGCACCGAGGAATGCTCGATCGGCAAAGCGATGGAAGCCGTGGGCTCGCGCACCGCGATGGTGCTGCTCCGCGAGGCGTTCTACGGCACCACCCGGTTCGACGACTTCGCCACCCGCGCGGGGGTGACCGACGCGGTCGCCGCCGCGCGCCTGAAGCAGCTCGTCGAGGTCGGTGTCCTCGAGAAGCGTCCGTATCGCGAGCCCGGGCAGCGCACCCGGCACGAGTACCTCCTCACCCAGATGGGGCGCGACCTGTTCCCGGCGGTGTTCGCGCTCATGCAGTGGGGCAACACACACCTGCAGGCGGCGGGCGGACCGCTCGCCCTCGTCGACAGCGAGACCGGCGAGCCCGTCACGGTCTCAGCGCGCACGGCGTCCGGTGAGGAAATCGCGCCGGAGGACATCTCCGTGCGGGTCAACCTCGATTGGCTCCGCCAGGCGCAGGTGCGCTGAGTAGCGCCGCTGCAGCGGTCCACACAGTCCCAGCCTGCCCCCATCGACGCGCTGCTAGCGTGAGGAGGAATGTGAGGTGAGAAGGTGACGATGCGAACGGAGACGCCCGGCGTGGCCCCGGTGTCGGCGCGCGGCGTGCTCTTCCTCGTCGCATTTGTTGCGTTCCTCGCGCTCTCGATCCTCGGGCCGCATATTCACGGCTCCGATTCGGCTCCGGCGGTTCCGACAGGCGGCTGGTCCGCCGCGACGGCACCCGAATCGCAGGTCGACGGTGACCGCCAGGTCGCCGTTGCGGCCGAGGGCTCCCCGGCCGCGGTGCCAGCCGACGACGGCGGGCAGGCGCTCGGGTTCGGCGCGGTGTGCGTTCTCGTGCTCATCGCCTCGATCGCGCTCCTCGCCGTGCGCGGTGCGCTGAGCTGGGCGTCGCAGCGCCGAGGAGCGCCGCTGTCGCTCGCCCCGCCCGGCGATATCCCGCGCGGAAGCAGCGTGCCGCGCGGCCTGCTGCTCTCGATCAGCCGAACCTGACCCTTCACGCTCGACGGGGCCGGGGTGCGACGCGCGCCCGCAGGATCCTGAGCGACCCCGCCCGCCGCTGCCTCACGTAGCGAGCCCCCGCGTCGCCCCTCACCGAATGCGCTCAGCCGCACCCACTGAGAAAGGCGCCCCGCCCAGTGAACCCCATTCCCGGTCTCGCATCGCGCTCGCTGCAGCTCTCCGACCTGCTCGTGCTCGACGTCACCCGTATCTCCCCGCTTGGCTGGCTCGCCGTCGGCTGCCTCATCGCCTATCTCGCGGGGGCAGTCTCGCTGTGGGTGCGCGGCAGGCGGTGGAGTGTGCTCGGCACGATATCGTTCGTGCTCGGCTGCGTCGCATGGTTCGCCGCGACAGGGCTCGCCGTCAACGATTATGCGAGCGACCTCATCACCGCCCTCGTCTTTCAGGTCATTACGCTGCTCGTCGCCGCGCCCCCGCTGCTGCTCATGGGGTCCCCGGGAAGGTTGCTGCTGCGCGCGACCCCGCACCGCGGCCTTGGTTGCCTCGTGCTGCGCGCCGCGATCGCGGCGCAGCGCTCCCGCGCCGCTCGGATCCTGCTCCATCCGATCGTCGCAATCCTCGTCGCGATCGTCGCGCTGCCCGGCCTATTCTTTACCGACGCCATCAGCTGGATCATGGCGGCGCCCGGCGGCCACCAGGTGCTGCTCGCGCTCCTGCTCGCGTTCGGCGTCATCGGCGGCGCGCCGCTCTGGGCGCTCGACCCGCTGCCGCGCAAACCCTCGTTCGGGGTGCGGCTCGCCGGTGCGTTTCTGGAACTGCAGATCCACGCCCTCTTCGGGCTCGTGCTCCTGCGGAGCGCCAGCGGAATGCTGAGCTGGTACGCGGCGGAGCCGGAGGGCTGGGGCATCAGCCGCGCGCTCGATCAGTCGCTCAGCGGCAGCCTCGTGTGGACGTACGGACAATTGCCGCTCATTGTCGTGCTCATCATCACCCTGTCGAAGTGGCGGCGGAGCGACATGCGAGGCGCACGCCACCGGCAGCTCGCTGAAGATGAGGCCCTCGACGCATACAACGCATACCTTGCCCAGGCCGCCGACCCGGTCGCGTCTGGCACCACCCGAAAGGACCCAGCATGACCGACACCACCAGGCCTCCCCAGCGAAAGCGCATGAGCACGTCGGCGAAGGCGGCGCTCATCACGATCCCGACGGTGATCGTGGGGGTGATCATCCTCATCCTTGTGCTGTCGCTCGGCAAGTCTTCAGGGCAGCCGGCCGGCGACGCCTCGAACGCCGGTGGCCAGGCAGCCCCCGCGGCGAGTGCGCCCGTCGTCGCCGAGAACTCGCACGTGCTGTCTGACGCCGGGGCCGACGCTCCCACGATCGTCGAGTTCCTCGACTTTGAATGCGAGGCGTGCCGCTCCATCTATCCCGTGATGGAAGAGATGCGCGAGCAGTACGCAGGCAAGATGAACTTCGTCATCCGCTACTTCCCGATTCCCGGGCACCAGAACTCAATGACCTCGGCGCTCGCCGTCGAGGCCGCCGCGCAGCAGGGCAAGTTCGAAGAGATGTACACGAAGATGTTCGAGACGCAGGAAGAGTGGGGTGAGAAGCGCGAGTCCGAGGCGCCGCGTTTCCGCGGCTACGCCGAGCAGCTCGGGCTCGACATGGCGGCGTACGACGCCGCCGTGAAGGACCCCGCCACCCAGGAGCGCATCGAGTTCGACTTCGCTGCGGGCCAAGAGCTCGGCGTGAGCGGAACCCCGACGTTCTTCCTCGAGGGCGAGCTGTTCCAGCCCGAGTACGTCACTGACATCACCGAGGCGTTCGACGCCGCCATCGCGGCGAAGCAGCAGCCCTAGGCCGGGTCGTATCGTTGGCTGAGCGCGGCGCCGATCCGCGCGAGATGGTCACGCACTGACGGCGGGCTCGTAATTTCGAGCCACTCGACGAGACCGGCGAGGTGCCCCGCAATGCCATACTCGCTCGGTGCGTGGAAAGACACCGGGATGCGACCGTCGCTCGCGGCCGGTTCGACACGCAACGTTGTGCCAACTGCGGCTTGCAGAACGTTCAGGCCGCTCGGCGCGCACCGCGCGTGCACCTCAACGGTGGTGCGCCGCCGCTCAGCCTCATCCGCGAGGCCTCGCCACGTTGTTGCGAGGTCGAACGTCTCGGCGCGATGAACGGAGGCGTCGATTGCTGTCACCCCCGAGAACATCACTGACTACGACATTGAACACCTCACGGGCGATCTCGCGGCGCTCCTCGATCACTTCGAGTACGCGAGCGCGACGTTTGTCGGGCACGACTGGGGCGCGTTCGTGGTGTGGAGCTTCACGCTGCTGCACCCTGAGCGGGTCGACAGATGGTACCGCAACCTCAACCGGAATTGGCAGCTGCTCGCCGACGCCGACCCCATCATTCAGCACCCCGCCCTCATGGTCTACGGGATGCGCGACGCGGTCGCCTGCTCGGAGAACCTGTCGAGCTTCGTTCCGAACGTCGAAGAACTCAGCCTGGATAGCGGACACTGGGTGCAGCAGGAGCGCCACCGCGAGACGACGCGTGCCATCCTTGACTGGCTGGATCGACACCCGGCGGGCTAGGGGGCCTGGATGAATGACACGCTCTTCTTTGCAGACGCTGAGGCGTTCAGCGCGTGGCTCGACGCCAACCACGCCCACGCTTCGGAGGCTTGGCTGCTCTTCCACAAGAAAGGTTCAGGGCGCGCGAGCCAGACCTGGTCTGAGGCCGTGGATGTTGCGCTGTGCTTCGGGTGGATTGACGGGCTCAGAAAGGGCGTTGATGGCGACAGCTACAAGGTTCGGTTCACCCCCAGGAAGCAGGGAAGCGTGTGGAGCGCGGTGAACGCAGCGGCGTGGCAGGCGTTCCAAGCGTTCGCACCCTCCTATAGGCGAGACGCCGTGTGGTGGGTGATGAGCGCAAAGCGGGAAGAGACCCGGGTGAAGCGGCTCGACGCGCTGATCTCGTCATCGCTTGCCGGGCAGCGGGTCCCGCCGCTTCGGCCTCGGAGTGGCACCGGGGTGTAGCGGGCTGCCCCGGCTCCTATTCCCGTCGGCTCGTCGCGAGGCTGGCGATCGCCACGACCGCGGCGAGGAGCGCAACGGCCGCCGTGAACGCGAGGCCCGCACCGCGCAGCCCGATGACCGTGGCGAGCAAACCGACGCCGATCGCTGGCAGCGCGAGCATGAGGTAGAGGCCGGCGAAAAACGACGAGGAGACCTCGCCGCGTCGTTCGGGCAGCGCCTGCTCGACAGTCGTGGCGATGCCGGCGTTCATGCAGAGCCCGGCCGAGACTCCGACCGTCGCCGCCGCGATGAGTAGCGGCGGGAGGGCGACGACCGCCAGCGCCCAGGCGAGGAACGCGACGCCAGCGATCAGGCCGACGCAGCCAAGGGGGAGCGCGATGCGTGGGCGCATCCGCCGCGCGACGAGCTGCCCCGCGGCCATCCCCGCGAACGCCAAGAACACGACGAAGCCCGCGAGCGCGTGGCTCTCGAGGCGTAGCTCGCGCGCGAGGAACATCGCGGAGACTGCCGTGAGCACGCCCGTCGCTGCGAACCCCGAGCCGGCCGCGAGCACGGCGCGCGCGAAGGGCTTCCTGAGGTCGGCGGGCACGCGAAGCCTGTGGGGGTGAATGACAAACCTGCCGGCATTCATCGGCGCCGGAGTCCATGCCAGCAGCGCGATCAGCGCGAGCGCGCACAGTGCGAGGTGCACCGCAAAGGGCGTGAAGAGCGGTTTCGACGCAGATTCCGCAATGAGACCGGCGAGGAGCGTGCCGAGCGCGAGCCCGCCCGTGTTTGCAGCGACGGCGATGGTGCCGGCAACGGATCGGCGCTCGGCGGAGAACAGATCCATCATCGCCGCGGTGCCCGCGCCGCTCATAAAGCCCGCCCCGAGGCCCGAGATGATGCGGGCGGCGAGGAGTTGCGGCAGCGAGGGCGGGAGGAGGAACAGGAGCGCGCTAAGGAGCGCGAATCCTACGGCGGTCATGAGGACGGGGCGCCTGCCGATGTCGTCGGAGAGCCTGCCGAAGAGGGACAGTGCGCCAACGACGCCGAGGGCGTAGACAGCGAACAGTACCGTCACGGTCAGCGGGGAGAACGCGAGCTCGTCGGAGTAGATCGAGTAGAGCGGCGTGGGAAGCGTGGTGCCCATCATGGTGACGCTGAACGCGAAGGCGGTCGCCGTGACGGCTTTCGCGGGGCGCGCGGGCGCGGGCTCAATTGCGGAGGTGGTCATACGGGTGACCTTTCATAAGTAGGCATCGTGTCTCGGAATGGTACCATTATTCAAGACACAGTGTCTCGTTAATAGTGGGAGGAAAAGATGGAAGCGCTTGAACTTACGCCGATGGCAGAGGTGCTCGACGAGTTGCGCGCGGGGCGGGTCGTGCTCGTCGCCGACGACGCGTCGCGCGAAAACGAGGTCGATGCGATCCTCTCCGCCGACCTGGCAACGCCGGCGACGATCGGGTGGATGGTGCGGCACACGTCGGGCCTGCTGTGTGCGCCGATCACGGCCGAGCGGGCCGATGCGCTCGAGCTGCCGCCGCTCGCGGCTCGGAACGAGGACCCGCGGGGGACCGCCTACACCGTGACCGTTGACGCTTGGGGCGTTGCGAGTACCGGAATCTCGGCGACGGACCGTGCGCGGACCGTGAACGTGCTGGCTGACGAGGCCTCCCGGCCGGGCGATCTCGTCCGTCCAGGCCACATCTTGCCGCTTCGGGCGCACCCGCTCGGAACGTTGGGGCGCGGGGGCCACACCGAGGCGACGATTGATCTGCTGAGGCTCGCCGGGATGGTTCCCGCAGGCGTCCTCGCGGAACTCGTCGATGATGCGGGAGAGATGCGGCGGGCCGGCGACATCCGCGGCAACGAACGCTTCGCGGGCATGGCGTTCACGACGGTTGCCGAGGTTGCCGCAGCGGTGTCGGCGGCAGCCCCGGTTGCGCGCCGCTACTCGCGGTAGTCGCCAACGCCGCTGCGCCAGTACCCCTTGATGTGCAGTTCGGCGACGGTGGCGCCGCGCATGTGGTGGCGGAACCAGTGCGCGGACGCCGCTTCGCCGGCAAACCACACGCCGCCGCTCGGGGAGAACGTGGTGTGCTCGGCGGTGGCGAGGAGTCTTGCCCCGGGTTTCTCTCCACGGCCGCGTGTCAGCCAGGTCGTGGTTGCCTGGGTCGTCCGGGGGAGATCGAAGTCCTGTCGGTCTCGCTCGTCGCCGAGTTCGATGAACGCGCTCACCGGGCGGTGCGAGTGTTCGCGTTCGAGCATCGCGGCGATCGCCGGCAGCGAGGTCTCGTCGCCGTAGAGGATCAGCGCATCGACGTCGCTGCTCGGTGCGCCGCTTGCGCGCGGTCCGGCGACCCGTGCGCGTGAACCGAGTGTGCAGTGACTGGCCCACTCCGGGATCGTGCCGTCGCCGTGCACGAAGATGTCGATGGTGATCGTGTCCGCGAGTGGGTCGAAGCCCCGCACCGTGTAGGCGCGGCCGTGCTCGCCGAACCCGTCGGGCTCGGCGACGAAGAGCTTGACCCAGGAACCCGGGCTGTCGTGGACGACGGCCGCGAGGTCGTGGCCTGCAAGGGTGAGGCGAATCATGTGCTCGCTGACGATTTCGCGGGCGGTGACGAAGACGTCGCGGGCCGCAGTTGGTCGCTTGCTGGGCCTGGGGGTGGGTGAGTGCATGAGAAACCTTTATCGAGACAATGTGTATCGTAATAATATGCACAAGACTTTCGGGTCAGCAAGTCTC
This sequence comes from Leucobacter aridicollis, assembly GCF_013409595.1. Classification (NCBI taxonomy): domain Bacteria; kingdom Bacillati; phylum Actinomycetota; class Actinomycetes; order Micrococcales; family Microbacteriaceae; genus Leucobacter; species Leucobacter aridicollis. The sequence goes on from NZ_JACCBD010000001.1 coordinate 811,275, forward strand.
GAAAGTGTAGGCTGGGGGCATGGATGAGCGCACACGGCAGGTGGGTCGCCCGCGGAGCGAGGATGCGAGGCTCGCGGTGCTGCGTGCCGTCGATGACATGCTCGTGGAGGAGGGCTACGCAGCGATGACCATGAAGGGCATCGCAGAGCGGGCGAAGGTCGGGCGGCAGACCGTCTACCGCTGGTGGTCGTCCAAGGCCGAGATTCTGCTCGAGGCGAGCGCCGCCGATGCCGCTCGCGAGCTCGCGGTCGCGCCCGGGGAGAACGCGCAGGACGATGTGGCTGCGTTCCTCACTGCCCTGTCGGAATTCCTCACCCGCTCGGACGCTGGCCTCGCCTACCGGGCGCTTCTGGGGGAGGCGCAGCACGATGCCAAGGTCGCCGCATTGCTTCACGGTACTGACGTGCTCGGCGACGCCGCGCGCGCGTTGATCGCGCAGGTGGAGGATCGCGGCGCGCTCGCTCCAACGGCGGGCGGCGAGCGCGAGGTGCGGGTGGCGGAGCTCGTCGGCCCAACGCTATTTCGGACACTCGGAGGTGGGGCCGCCTGGGCGCCAGCCGAAGTGGCCGTGCTGGCCCGCAGGTTTCTGCTGGGATAGCGCCGCCAGGAGGGCCGGGCTGGCCTGCTACGCTATTCATCTGATGAATCGTATGGGGCCGATCGACTGGGGCGCGAGCGTGGCTCGCCCCTCATCGCTGAGCGCTCCCTTCCTCATGGCGACGGGGGTGCTGACCGGTGGGGACGGCGCGGCGCGGCCGGTCGCCCCGCCGCACTCTCACCCCGAACCGATGCTCGCCTGGTGCTACCGCGGAACGGTCTGGGTGTACCTCGAGGACTCGATCTGGCGGCTCGCGCCGGGGGAGGGGATCTGGCTCCCCGCCCACACCCCGCACACCGCGCGGCACGAGCGGGACTCCGTCGGGTGCTACACGAACGTGCCCGATTCGGCGCTCGCCGAGCCGCTCCAAGAGGTGCGGCGGGTGCGCGTGCAGCGCGCGGTGCAGGAGATGCTGCTGCATCTCGGGGTGAACGACATGGATCCCGAACTGCGCGTGCGCATCCAGGGGGTGCTGCTCGACATGCTCCAGGAACCGGTCGCCGAGGAGCCCGCCGAGGTGAACGAGATTCCGGTGCCGGGTGACGAGCGCGTGCGACCCCTGGTCGAGGCCGTGCTCGCCTCGCCCGGAGACGGGCGCACCGCGCGCGACCTGTTCGCACAACACGGGCTCCACGAGCGCACCGTGCTGCGGGTGTTCGTGAGCGACATCGGCATGAGCTTCGGGCAGTGGCGAACGGGGGTGCGAATGACGCTGGCGGCGCGGCTCCTGCTTGCCGGCACGCCGGTCGGTGCAGTCGGAAGCAAGTGTGGCTACCACTCGACGAGCGCGTTCTCGGCCGCCTTCAAGGAGCGCTTCGGGGTGACGCCGACGCAGTACGCGTCGCGCGCCCGGTCAGAGGACGCGCACCGCGCGTACTGGCGGTAAATCTGACGTTTGGCGGTTTTTCGCAAGAAGTCGTCCGCAACGCAACACACGAGAGCGGGCGGGCCTCGTAGCATCGTTTTGTTAGGTAAGGCTTGCCTAACTCTCGCTGCCGATTTGCGGCCGCGACCAGCCATCTTTCCGCTAGGAGAACAATGCTGCACGCTTCAGCGCGCCCACACACGCGACGACTCTCGGGAGTCGCCACCCTCATCGCCGCCGCGGCCATCGCCCTCACCGGCTGCACCGCGCCAGCCGCCGAGGAACCCGCGGACGCATCGTCGGCGACGGGCGTCACCATCGAACACGCGCACGGCACCACCGTCATCCCCGAAAAGCCGAAGCGGATCGTCGCGCTCGGCTGGATGACCCCCGACATCGTCGCGGCGCTCGGTGAGAACCCCGTTGGCATCGAAGAGGTGTGGGGTGCCGACGAGAGCGGCTACCTGCCCTGGTTCAACGAGTTCGTGACCGAGGAGTACGGCGAGACGCCGGAGATCATTCCGTACGGCAAGGAGGGCCCGAACTTCGAGGGCATCAAGGCGCTGAAGCCGGACCTCATCCTTGGCCTCTACACGGGCATCACCGACGTCGAGTACGAGCGGCTGAGCGAGATCGCCCCGACCGTGCCCTACATCAAGGGGCCGTGGGATCCGAGCACCTGGGAGGAGATGACCCGCACCGTCGGCAAGGCCATGTGGGAGGAGGAACGCGCCGAGGAACTCGTCGCCGAGACCGAGGAACTCGTGACCTCGCTCGCGGACGAACACCCGGAGTTCTCCGGCAAGACGTTCGTCTGGGGGCTCACCATGCCCGAGGGCAGCACCGATCTCGGCGTCTACCTCGACTACGATCCGCGCGTGCGCATCACCGAGGCGCTCGGTTTCACCTCGACGAGCGCGATGGACAGCTTCCATCAGAGCGCCGAGGGCGACAACTGGTACACGGGCGTGAGCCTCGAGAACCTGTCCGACGTCGAGGCCGACGTCTTCGCCGCCTGGGGCGCGAGCAAGGCCGAGGCGACCGCGACCGTCGAGAACAAGATCGTGTCGAAGTGGAACCCGATCGCGAACGGCGCCTACGTCATCTACAACAACCAGGCGGAGGCGGCAGCCATCAGCTCGCCGACCGTGCTGTCGCTGCAGTACATCCTGCCGAAGTACGTCGATGACCTCGCGGCCGCGCTGCAGGGCGAGCCGACAAACTCCAACGAATGACATTGACTGCTGAGAGGCGGGGCCGCGAGGCGGCCCCGCCTTCCGCGGCGCGAACGCCGAAGCCCCGGAAGCGAGGCTGGGTGCTCGGCGTTGGCCTCGCGGTGGTCTGCGGGGTGCTCGTCGTCACCGTGATCGCCTCGCTCGCCGTCGGCAGCCGCGCAATCGACCCGGGAACCGTCATCGCCGCGCTCACCGCGTACGACGAGGAGAACCCGCTTCACCTCACGGTCCGAGAGCTGCGCGTACCGCGCACGGTCTACGGGATCCTCATCGGCGCAGCGCTCGCGATGTGCGGCGGACTCATCCAAGCGTTCACGCGCAACCCGCTCGCCGATCCGGGCATCCTCGGTGTGAATGCGGGGGCGTCGTTCGCCGTCACGTTCGCCGTCGGCGTGCTCGGCCTGACGGCGCCGGGCGCCTACGTGCCGTTCGCGCTCGGTGGGGCGTTCGTGCTTACCGTCCTCGTGTACGTGCTCGGCTCGTTCGGGCCTTCGGGCGCCACCCCCATGAAACTCACCCTCGCGGGCGTAGCGCTCGGCGCGGCGTTCACCGGATTCACGACCGCGATCGTGCTGCAACACAACAGCACGCTGCAGGTGATGCGGTTCTGGGGCGTCGGCTCGGTCGCGGGCCGCGACCTCGCGGACCTCGCGTGGGCCGCGCCGCTCATCGGCGCGGGACTGCTGCTCGGGATGCTGAGCGCCCGCTCGCTCAACGCGCTCGCGCTCGGCGACGACCTGGCGCAGGCACTCGGCGCGCGCATCCGGGTGACCCGCGTGAGCGTGATCGTCGCGGTCACGCTCCTCGCGGGCACCGCCGTCGCCGCGGCGGGACCCATCGGTTTCGTCGGCATCATGATCCCGCACGCCGTGCGCTGGTTCACCGGTCCCGACCAGCGCTGGGTGCTCAGCTACTCTGTCGTCGTCGGTGCGAGCTTCCTGCTGCTCGCCGACATCCTCGGCCGTGTCGCGCTCCCGAACGGCGAGCTGCGCGTCGGCATCGTCACGGGTCTGCTCGGCGCGCCCGTGCTCATCGCGCTCGTGCGCCGGAGGCAGGTGAGCGGGCTGTGAGCGGATCCCCAACGACGATCGACTTCGGCCGCCGCGAACTGCGGCTCGAAACGCGAAAACTCGCCTGGGCGGTCCCGCACCGATCCCTCGTCGTGAGCGGCGCGCTCGTCGTCGTCGTGATCGTCTTCGGCGTCGCCTCGATGAGCATCGGCTCATACGACGTTGGCTTCGCCGACGTGGTGCGCGCCCTCGTCGACCCCGGCGTGAACCCCGATACTCGGCAGGTCGTGTTCGAGTGGCGGTTCCCGCGCGTGCTGTTCGCGGTGCTCTGCGGTGCGGCCCTCGCGCTCTCCGGCGGCATCTTCCAGTCGCTCACGCGGAACCCGCTCGGGTCGCCCGACATCATCGGGTTCGGCGTCGGCGCGCAGTTCGGTGTCACGCTCGTGATGGTGGTACTCGGGCTGAACACCTATATGTTCAAAGCGGCCGGTGCGCTCGTCGGCGGCCTCGCGACCGCGCTCATCGTCTACGTGCTCGCCATGAAGCGCACCGTCTCGTCGTTCAGGCTCATCATTGTGGGCATCGGCGTCTCGGCGGGGCTCGGCTCCCTCACCTCCTGGATCCTCATCTCCGTGAGCGTCGAGAAGGCGATGATGGCCGCGACCTGGGGCGCCGGATCGATCGCGTCGCTTGGCTTCGATCAGCTGCGTCCCGCAGCAGCCGTGTTCGTCGTCGTCGCCGTCGCGGCGCTGCCGCTCGCGCGCACCCTGCCGGTGCTCGAGATGGGCGACGACGCGGCGACCGCGCTCGGTGTGCACCCCGGTCGCACCCGCTTCGGCGCGATGGTGCTCGGCGTCGCTCTTGTCGCGCTCGTGACGGCGGCGGCCGGCCCGATCTCGTTCATCGCGCTCGCCGCGCCGCAGATCAGCCAGCGGCTCACTCGCACGAACACCCCGATGGGTGGGGCGGCCCTCATGCTCACCGGAGCGGCGCTCGTCGTCGTGTCGGACGCTGCGGCGCAGCTCCTGCTCGTACCCGTTGGCGTCGTCACCGTATCAATCGGCGGGATCTATCTCGCCTGGCTCCTCGCCACCCAGTACGCGCGCCGCGCGTGAAAGGATCCCGACCTATGCCCGCATCGCTCTGCGCGCGCGACGTCTCGCTCGGATACAGCGACAGCCCCGTCATCTCCGGGCTCACGCTCGAGGTACCCGACGACTCGTTCACCATCATCATCGGGCCGAACGCCTGCGGGAAGTCGACGCTGCTGCGCGGGCTGGCGCGGCTCCTGCGGCCGTCGCATGGCAGCGTGTTGCTCGACGGCGCCGAACTGCATCGGCAGAAGTCTAAGGAGGTCGCGAAGCGGCTCGGGCTGCTGCCGCAGTCGTCGCTTGCGCCCGACGGAATCACCGTCGCCGATCTCGTCGCCCGCGGCCGGTTCCCGCACCAGAACGCGCTGCGGACCTGGAGCAGCGCAGACGAGGCGGCGGTGTCGGGCGCGATGGCCGCGACGAACGTCACCGAGCTGTCCACGCGGCTCGTCGACGAGCTCTCTGGCGGGCAGCGGCAACGCGTCTGGGTCGCGATGGCGCTCGCGCAGCAGACGGGACACCTCCTGCTTGACGAGCCGACGACATTCCTCGACATCGCCCACCAGATCGACCTCATGGAGTTGTTCGCGGAGCTGCATCGCGGCGGCACGACGCTCGTCGCCGTGCTCCACGATTTGAATCACGCCGCCAGGTACGCGACTCACCTCGTCGCCATGCGCGACGGCGAGATCGTGGCGCAGGGTGAGCCGCGCGAGATCATCACCGAGCGCATCGTCGAGCAGGTCTACGACCTTCCGTACCAGGTGATCACAGACCCCGTCTCGGGGACGCCGCTCGTGCTGCCGCTTGGGGGTCGGCGGGCGTAGCGCGTCCCCGGGCCGGATGCCTGCGGCCTCGCCGGCCCGGTCAGCGCTGCGCGGGAAGCGCGAGCGAGAACAGGGCGCCGGCGCCGCTCACCACCGCGCCGATCACGAACAGCGCGGTGAACGAGCCGAGCGTGCTCGCCCCGGTGGTCGCGACGGCGACACTCGTGAGCACGGAGGTCGAGATCGGTGCGCCGAGCGCGGACCCGACCGTGCGCAGCACGCCGTTCACGCCGAGCGCGGCCGCGATCTCGGCGCGCGGCGCGATGCTCGCGACGAGATCAGACACGACCGCGAAACCGATGCCGTTGCCGAGCCCGACGAGCGCAAAGAACACGACGATCACGGTGAGGCTCTGGGGAGCGAGCGCGACGCCAAGGCTGCCGACGCCCATGACCGCGAGCGCGAGGAGCGCGGTGAGCTTCGAACTCGTGCGGCCGATGAGCCAGGGCGCGAAGCGGCCGCCGAGGAACACGAGGATCGCGCCGGGCAGGAGCGCGATGCCCGTCTGCGTGACGGTGAAGCCCTGGCCGAAGCCCGCCGCCGGGTCGGCCTGCAGCAGCACGGGGAGGCCGACGTAGAACAGGTACGGGATGAACCCGAGGAACAGGGTGAGGCCGTTCGTGATCGCGAGCGCCGGCCGGGCGAGGGTGCGTACGTCGATGAGGGGAGCGGGCGTGCGGCGCTCCACGAGGACGAGCGCGGTGAGTGCGGCGACCGCGGCCGCGAGCAGGCCGAGCACCGCTGCCGATCCCCAGCCCCAGCTGCCGCCCTGGGAGATCGCGAGCAGCAGCGCGAGCAGCCCGACGGTGAGGAGTGCCGTGCCAGGCCAGTCGGTGCGGGCAGCCTGGCCGCGCTGCGAGGCCGGCACGAAGATCACCGCGAGCGCGATCGACAGCACGCCCATCGCGGCGCCAGTCACGAACAGCCAGTGCCAGGAGAGCGTTTCGACGATGACGCCGCCGACGACGAGGGCCGCGCCCGCGCCGAGCCCCATCGTGCCGCTCAGCCACCCGGTCGCGCTGCGCTGCGCATCGCCCGCGGTGTGGCGCCGCACGATCGCGAGGGCGAGCGGGAAGGTTGCGGTGCTCGCGCCCTGGAGCACGCGCCCCACGAGCAGGACGGGAAGCGTGGGGGCGAGCGCGGCGAGTACGCCGCCAGCGACGAAGGTGCCGAGCGTTGCGAGCAGGATGCGCCGGTGCCCGTAGCGGTCGCCGAGCGAGCCGAGGATCGGGGCCGCGACAGCGCCGCAGAGCAGATAGCTCGTGAGGATCCACCCCGCCAGGGAGGCGTCGATGCCGAACTCCGCCATGAACGTCGGGATCGCGGGGACGAGCAGCGTCTGCATCATCGAGAAACTCAGCACGCCGATCGCGAGCGCGAAGACAAGGCCGCGCGGGCCGCGTCCCGCGGCGGGGGACTCGGCCTGGGCATGGATGGGCGTGGGGGCGGTGTGCGGCACGGCTGCTCGACTCTCGTTCCGGGCAGCGACGCCCTCATTTATCGGATCGGAATGATCCGTTCCGATAGAAGTCTATGCCAAACACCGGTACCGTGGAAGGGTGACGTCACACGAACCCGAAGCTGGGCCCCTGCGCGGCCGCGCCCGCGAGGCGCAGAGCAACGACGGTGCGATCCTGCGCGCCGCACGCGAAGTGTTCAGCGAGTGGGGGTGGAGCGCCCCGATGTCGGAGGTCGCCGCGCGCGCGAATACCGGCGTCGCGAGCATCTACCGGCGCTACCCGAGCAAGACCGAGCTCGTGAACGCGATCCGCGTGTACGCGCTCGACCTCATTTGCGAGCTCGCCGAGGACTGCGCAGGCAAGGCCGGGCAGCCCGGGCAGCCGGAATCTGCAGTCGAGCTGTTCCTCCGCAGGCACATCGCCGAGGCCCGGGGGCCGCTCATGCCGCTACTCGGACGCCAGGTGGGCAGCAACGACGAGATCGACGCGCTCTCCGACCGACTCGAGGTCGCGCTCGCCGCGATCATCGCCCACGATGTGGCCCGCGGGCTCGTGCCGGCGAGCTACGGGCCCGGCGACCTGATGCTCACTGTCACCCACCTGCGCCCGGCGCTCACGGTGCCACGCGAACGTGCCAACGTCATCCACCTGCGGCAGCTCGACTACGTGCTCGCCGGGCTGCGCGCCTACGCGGAAACCGGCGACGAGCCCAGCGGCCAATCCTCCAGCTGGGCCGAGTGGGTCAGCCTGAACAACACCGACGAGCGCGAGTAGCGGCGGTGGGGTCGCTTCCGGCCCCACCGCCACCGCTACGCAACGATCGCGACCGGGTTCTCGAGGAGTCGCGTCAGCGCGCGCAGAAACTCGGCCGCGAGCGCGCCGTCGATGATGCGGTGATCCGCCGACAGCGTGTAGCGCAGCCGCTCGCGGACGACGACCTCGCCGTCCACGACGACGGGCTCGGACACCGCGGCGCCGACCGCGAGGATCGCACCCTCGGGCGGGTTGATCACGGCCGTGAACTGCTCGACGCCGTACATGCCAAGGTTGCTGATCGTAAACGTGCCCCCGGTCATCTCGTCCACCGTGAGCCGCCCGGCTCGCGCCCGCGCCGTGAGCTCCGCCATCGCTGCGGCGATCGCCGAGGTCGGCTGCCTGTCGGCGTCGCGGATCACGGGCACGACGAGCCCAGACGCTGAAGCGACCGCGAGCCCGACGTGCACGCGCTCGTGCATCACCGTCGCGCCGCGCCCCTCGGGCGAGTAGGAGGCGTTCACCCCCGGCACCTCGCGGAGCGCGAGCGCTGCCGCACGCACCAGCAGGTCTGTGACGCTGAGCTTCGGCCTGCCCGCCGCGACGAGCCGCTCGGTGAGTGTTGCACGCAACGCGAGCAACTCGGTCACGTCGGCGACCGCGGTCACGGCGAAGTGTGGCGCCTCCGAGCTGCTTTCGCTGAGCCTGCGCGCGATGACCGCGCGGGTCGCGTCAAACGGGACCACGGTCGACCGCTGCGTGGCGCTCGCCGCGGCGGGCGCGGCCGATGGCGCCGGCGATCCGGATCCGCGGCTCACTCCCGCGGGCGCCGCAGCCGCGGCCTCAGGGATGTCAGCGCGCACGATCCTGCCGCCTGGCCCGCTCCCAACAACGCCCGCGAGGTCGATGCCGCGTTCGCGGGCGAGTCGCCGCACGAGGGGGGAGCTGAACTGCCGCGCCGCCGCGTCGGCGCTCCGCTGGGCGCGGGGCGTGGACTCCGCGGACGCGGCTGGCGCTGTAGGGCTGGTCACCGGAGCAGGGGCCGGAGCCGGAGCCGGGGCCTCGCGCCGGGAACGCTCCGGATCCTGATCCGCGCCCGGTCCGCCGCTCGTGCCGTCGTCGAGTCGCGCGATCGGCTCGCCGATGCGCGCCTGTTCGCCCTCCTGCGTGAGGATCGCGCTCAGCACGCCGGCCTCGTACGCCTCCTGCTCCATGAGTGCCTTGTCTGTCTCGATCTCGACGATGATGTCGCCGACCTCGACGCGGTCGCCCGGCTGCTTGCGCCACGCCGCGATCGTGCCCTCGGTCATCGTGTCGCTCAGGCGGGGCATGAGAATGTCGATCATCGGTGCTGCCTTTCTATGCACGGCCAGCGACGGCCGCGAGCGTCTCGCGGATCGCGGTGATGGCGTCGGACGCCTGGGGGAGTGCCGCTGTCTCGAGCGGCTTGGAGTACGGCAACGGCACCTCGGCCATCGCGACGCGGCGCACCGGGGCGTCGAGCCAGTCGAACGCGCCGTCGGAGATCGTCGCCGCGATCTCGGCGCCGATGCCGTACGTGAGCCAGTCGTCCTCGAGGACGACGGCGCAGTTCGTGCGCTTCACCGACTCGATGATCGTGTCGCGGTCGAGGGGTCTGAGGCTGCGCAGATCGACAACCTCGACGTCGATTCCGTCGCTTTCGGCGAGCAGCTCGGCGACCTCGAGCGCCACCGCCGCCATGCGCGAGTAAGACACAACGGTAATGTCGCTGCCCCGGCGCGTGACCTTCGCGCGGCCGATCTCGGCCGGAGTGTCGTCGTCGGGGACCTCGCCCGTCGTGTTGTACAGCGCGAGGTTCTCGAGAAACAGCACGGGGTCGTCGTCGCGAATCGCGGCGGTCAGGAGCGCCTTCGCGTCTGCCGGGCTCGACGGGGCGACGACCTTCATGCCCGGGACGAACGCGTAAAACAGCTCGATGTTCTGGGAGTGGGTCGCGCCGAGCTGCTGGCCGCCGCCGCCCGGCGTGCGGATCACGAGCGGCACGCGGGCCTGGCCGCCGAACATCCCGTAGATCTTCGCCGCGTGGTTGACGATCTGGTCGAGGGCGAGCAGCGAGAAGTTGATCGTCATGATCTCGACGACGGGCCTGAGCCCGAGCATCGCTGCGCCGATGGCGGCGCCGGTGAAGCCCTCTTCGGCGATCGGGGTGTCGCGGACGCGCTTCGGACCGAACTCCTCGAGCATCCCCGCGGTGATCTTGTATGAGCCCTCGAAGACGCCGATCTCCTCGCCGATGAGCATCACCTCGGGGTCGCGGAGCATCTCTGAGCGCAGGGTGTCGTGCAGCGCCTGCCGGTAGGTCATCGTGCGCGTGGTCATGCTGCGACTCCGTTCGTCGGGGCGGGAGGGAAGGGGACGGGGGCGAAGAGCGGCTCGCCCGGTAGCCTGCGCGAGTCGTTCGCGACGGGGGTTGCGTACGTGTAGTCGAAGAGCGTGTCGACGCTCGGGTGCGGGCTCGCCTCGGCGAACGCGACCGCCGACTGCACGGCAGCGGTGGCGCTCGCGTCGACCGCCGCTGCCGCGTCGTCGTCGAGGAGGCCAAGGTCGGTGAGGCGCGCTGCGAACAGCGCGATCGGGTCGCTCGCCGCCAGGGCCTGGACCTTCTGCGGGTCGCGGTACTTTGCCGGGTCGACGACCGAGTGTCCCTTCAACCGCTCGCTCACGGCCTCGAGGAGGAACGGCGTGCCGGCCCGCGCGCTCCCGAGCGCGTGCTGCATCGCGTCGCGGACGGCCAGGGGATCGGTGCCGTCGACCCGCTCCGATGGCATGCGGTACGACGCCGCGCGCTTGTAGAGCTCGGGTTCGCCGGCCGCCTCCTCGACAGTCGTGCCCATGCCCAGCCCGTTGTTCACGACGACGAACACGACCGGCAGGCGCCAGATCGCCGCGAGGTTCAACGACTCGTGGAACGCGCCGATGTTCGTGGTGCCGTCGCCCATGATGCAGACGACTGCCTCGCTCCCGCCGCGATAGTCGATGGCGAGCGCGGCGCCCGTTGCGAGCGGCAGCTGGCCGCCGACGATGCCGTACCCGCCGAGCAGTCGCGCCTCGGCGTCGAACAGGTGCATGGACCCGCCCCAGCCCTTCGAGACCCCGTCGGATCGGCCGTACAGTTCGGCCATGATCCTGCCCGGCTCGATGCCCTTACTCAGTGCGTAGCCGTGCTCGCGGTAGTTCGTGAAGAGGTAGTCTGTCGGCGCCATCGCGGCGGCCACGCCGACGACGGTCGCCTCCTCGCCGAGGTTCAGGTGGCAGTATCCGCCGATCTCGGCCTGCGTGTATGCGCGCGCTGCGCGCTCCTCGAAGCGGCGGATGAGCAGCATCTCGCGATACAGGTCGAGCATGGCCTCATCGTCCGGGCTCGCGGGTCGGGCGTCACCCGGGCCCGCGGGGCCGGTGGACTCTACTGGGGATGTCCCTCCCGGTGGCACGCTCCCGGGTGGCGTCGCCGCGTCGGGCTGGTCGCCCGCCCGTCGCCGTGTCCGTGGCTTCGCTTGTGGCTGTGCGCCCACTGGTGAACTCCTCACTCCACTTGGTCGCCGCGCAACGGGCGGCGACCCCAATCGTTAATGAAACGATATCGTATCATTATAGAATGGGGGTGGAGAACGAGGTTCGCGCACGGTGCGCGAGGAGTGCGAGGAGCGGAATGGGCGAGGCTGCCGGCGAGCGGAAGCGGGGGCGACCAACGGAGGCGGAGCGTGCGCTGCGTCACGACCGCATTCTCGATGAGGCGCTCGCACTGTTCGCCTCCCGCGGGTACGGCGCGGTGACGATCGACGAGCTCGCGCTCAGTGCCCAGGTCACCAAGCGGACGATTTACGCGTACTTCGGGGATAAAGCGGGCGTCTTCACCGCTGTCATCGAGCGGTTCCGGGCGCAAGCCGGAGTCGTCTCGGGTGCGGGTGTGCTCGAGACCGCCACGCGCATTGTCGAGGTGCTGTTCTCGGACAGCGCAGTCGCGATGCACCGCCTCATGATCGCCGAGGCGCAGCAATTTCCCGAGCTCGCGGCGAGCTTCTATGACAGCGGGCCGCGCAGCTACGTCGCGCTCCTCGGCGCGAGCCTAGGTGAGCCAGACCCCGAGCCTCCCGCCGAGCGGGACTCGCTCGCTGAGGCGCTGTTCGGGCTGCTGCTCGGCGAGCCGCACCGGCGCAGGCTACTCGGGCTCGCGGGTGCGCCGACCCCGGAGATGTCGCGAATTCACGCCGAGCGGGCGCTCGCTCTCCTCGGGATTGGTGCGTAAGTTCGCAGATCAATCGAGGCCGCCGGCCCGAGCGATTGTCTGCGCCGATGCACAGTGCGGCCGGTGTTTGTGCTCGCCGCAAGCGGGTTGTTCCACTCGCCAAAGTCGGGGGCGAAAGTTGGCCGTTCGTGCCATGGTTTTTCACTGCTGCGCGCGATAGTGTGAGGCTCACAAGTGACCCTTGTAAGTGCTTCGACGGCGAAGACGACGCATCTTTGTTGCCGAGGCGCTGAGCACCATCGAGTGCTCCGAGTACCACCAGAGCAATCCCAAACAAGGAGCGTGAACGTCAATGGGGATCAATATCAATGATCCAGAACCCATTCGCTTTCTCGACGCAGACGGAACGTTTGCGCCGAACGAGAGTGCGGCGGAGTATCTCAGTGAGATCGATGATCTCGCTGTTGAAGAAGTCCAAGAGTGGTACAGGTCGATGGCCCGCAGTCGCGCCTTCGACACCGAGTGCACCAATCTGCAGCGCCAGGGCCAGCTCGCGCTCTGGGCGCCGAACCTCGGGCAGGAGGGCTGCCAGGTCGGGCTCGCATACGCGACAGAGCCAGCAGATCACCTGTTCCCGACCTACCGCGAGCACGCCGTCGCCGACGTGCGCGGGGTGCCGCTGCTCGACCTCGCCGCCCAGTTCCGCGGTCTCACCCACGGTGGCTGGGACGTGAACGACCCGAAGAACGGCAACTTCCACCTCTACACCGTCGTGCTCGGTGCGCAGGCACAGCACGCGCAGGGCTTCGCCCTCGGGATGCTCCTCGACGCGAAGCGTACGGCGGGCAACACCGCGCTGGACCCGAACGAGCCAGGCACCGCCACCGGTCGCGGCGTGATGTGCTTCTACGGCGACGGCACCACCAGCCAGGGCGAGGCAAACGAGGCCCTCGTCTTCGCGCAGAGCTACCAGTCACCCGTCGTGTTCGTCGTGCAAAACAACCAGTACGCGATCTCCGTGCCCGTCGCCCGCCAGAGCCGCACGCCCCTCTACCGGCGCGCGCTCGGATTCGGCATTCAGTCGGTGCAGATCGACGGCAATGACGTGCTCGCCTCGTACGCGGTTGGCCGGCGGTTCATGCGCGACGCACGCGAGGGCCGAGGCCCCGGCTACATCGAGGCCCTGACGTACCGCGTTGGCGCGCACACCACGAGCGACGACCCGACCCGCTACCGCGAGAACGAGGAACTCGAGGAGTGGAAGACGAAGGATCCGCTGCTTCGCGCAGCGGGCTACCTCCGCTCGCTCGGCGTCTCGGACGAGACGATCGCCGAGATCGACGCCGAAGCTGCCGCCCACGCGCGCGTTGTCCGCGAGCAGATCCTCGCGCTCCCCGCGTCGCGACCCGACGAGATCTTCGACTACGTCTACGCGGAACCGCACCCGCGCATCGACGAACAGCAGACCTGGATGCACGCCTACGAAGCGTCGTTCGCAGAGGAGGTGGCCTCATGAGCCAGTCACAGGAGACCACATCACTCGCGATCGCCCGGGCGATCAACGCTGGCCTGCGCGAGGCGCTGTCCAAGGATGACAACGTCGTGCTGCTCGGCCAGGACATCGGCGCCCTCGGCGGCGTGTTCCGCGTGACCGACGCGCTCGCGAAGGACTTCGGCACCGCACGCGTGCTCGACATGCCGCTCGCAGAGGCCGGCATCCTCGGGTCGGCCGTCGGCCTCGCGATGAGCGGCTTCCGCCCCGTCGCCGAGATCCAGTTCGACGGCTTCGTGTTCCCGGCGATGAACCAGCTGGTCACCCAGCTCGCGAAGCTCCGCAACCGCTCGGCCGGCACCATGAACATGCCCGTCGTGTTGCGGCTGCCGTACGGCGGACACATCGGCGCCGTCGAGCATCACCAGGAGAGCCCGGAGGCGTACTTCGCGCACACCGCTGGCCTGCGCGTGGTGAGCCCGGCGAACGCGAACGATGCGTACTGGATGATCCAGCAGGCGATCGAGTCCGAAGACCCCGTGATCTTCCTCGAGCCCAAGGCGAAGTACTGGCAGAAGGGCGAGGTACGCCTCGACCGGCCAGCGGCCAAGCTACACGAGACGCTCGTCGCCCGCGAAGGCGCCGACGTGACGCTCGTCGGCTTCGGCGCGATGGTCACCACGCTGCTGCAGGCCGCCGAGATCGCGAAGTCCGAGGGCGTGAGCGCCGAGGTCATCGACCTGCGCACGGTGTCGCCCATCGACTACGGCCCCATCGTCGAGTCGGTGCGCAAGACCGGCCGCGTCGTGGTCGCCCAGGAGGCGCCGGAGAACGCGAGCGTCGGCTCCGAGATCGCCGCGACGCTGAGCGAACGCTGCTTCCTTTCCCTCGAGGCCCCGGTGCTGCGGGTTTCGGGCTACGACACTCCGTTCCCGCCAGCCGGGAACGAGAGCCACTACCTGCCCGATGCTGATCGCGTGCTTGAAGCCGTCGATCGCGCACTGAACTACTAGACAGCGCACCGCGCTGAGAGGGTAAGACATGAGTAAGAACGAATTTGCGCTCCCCGACGTGGGGGAGGGCCTGACCGAAGCCGAGATCGTGACCTGGGCGGTGAAGCCCGGCGACACGGTGCACCTGAACCAGGTGATCTGCGAGATCGAGACGGCGAAGTCGCTCGTCGAGATCCCGTCGCCGTTCGAGGGCGAGATCGCCGAGCTGCTCGTCGAGACCGGGACGACGGTGCCGGTGGGCACCGCGATCCTGCGGATGGTGGGAGACGACGCCGATCCTGATCCCGTCGCCCCCGCGGCTGCCGAGGGCGTTACAACCGGCGGGGCACACGCCGCCGGTGACGCTGCGGCGCCCGCCGACGCGCCTGCCCCCGCCGCCGCTGCTGCGGACGAGGCTCCCGCGGAAGACGAGAACTCGGGTGCGGTGCTCGTCGGGTACGGCACCGGCGGCGCCGTGAAGAGCCGCCGCAGGCCCGGCGGTCAGCCCCTCGTCGTGGTGGGCCCTGCGGCGACCGCCGAACCGCCAGCCGCGGGCAAGGTGTACGTGAAACCGCCGGTGCGTAAGCTCGCGCGAGACCTCGGCGTGGATCTCACCCGCGTCGCGGGCTCCGGCGCGGGCGGCCAGATCCTCCGTGACGACGTCCACGCGGCCGCGAATGGCGCACACGCGGGTGGCGGATCGGCTGCCGGAACCGGCGAGCTCCGGATCGCACCAACGAGCGGCTTCAGCGCAGGTGCTGCGCGCGAGGAGCGGGTGCCGGTGAAGGGGATCCGCAAGGTCGTCGCCGCGGCGATGGTCGAAAGCAAGTTCACTGCGCCGCACACCTCAGTGTTCGTCGAGGTCGACGCGACGCGCACGATGAAGTTCGTGAAGCGGCTGAAGCAGAACGAGGCGTTCGCCGACGTGCGTGTCTCCCCGCTGCTGGTCATGGCGCGCGCCGTGATCTGGGCGCTCGCCCGAAACCCCGAGGTGAATTCGGCCTGGGCTGGCGACGAGATCATCCGCCGAAACTACGTGAACCTCGGCATCGCTGCGGCGACGCCGCGCGGGCTCGTCGTGCCGAACATCAAGGACGCGCACGAGCTGTCGCTGCTCGAACTCGCCGAGGCGATCGGCACGCTCACGAAGCGCGCCCGCGATGGCGCGACGCAGCCGGCCGAGATGCAGCAGGGCACCGTGACAATCACCAACGTTGGCGTGTTCGGGGTGGATTTCGGCCTGCCGATCCTGAACCCCGGAGAGACCGCGATTGTCGCGATGGGCTCGATCAAGGAGAAGCCATGGGTGGTGAAGGGCAAGGTGCGTCCGCGCATGGTGACGACCGTCGGCGGATCGTTCGACCATCGCGTCATCGACGGCGACGTCATCAGCCGGTTCATCGCGGACATCGCCGCCGTGCTTGAACGACCGGAACACCTGCTCAGCTAATTCGGCTGAACATCGAAGAGGAATCGCACACATTGGTTGACGGGCGCGCGGTGCTCACTCGTAGGATCGCAGTATGACTACTGCAGTGTTGCTGAGCATCGACAACGGGATCGCCCGAATCACCCTGAACCGGCCCGAGCGGCTGAACGCGTTCAACGATGAGATGGCGGAGGGGTGGGCGGCAGCCGCGGAGGCTGCCGCCCAGTCCGACGAGGTGCGCGCCATCATCATCGACGCCGCAGGCCGGGCGTTCTGCGCCGGCGGCGACGTGCAGGCGATGGCCCAGATGGACGAGCGTGCGGACATGATCCGTGAGCTCGCGCACCGCATCAACGTCGGCATTCTCGCGCTCACCGAATCGGCAAAGCCCGTCGTCGCGGCCGCCCACGGCACCACCGCCGGTGGCGGACTCGGCATTCTCCTGTCGAGCGACTACGCCGTCATCGGTGAGTCGTCGCGCGTCGGGAGCGTCTACGGCGGTGTCGGCCTCACCCCCGACCTGTCGGTGTCAGCCCAGCTCGCGGCGGCCGTCGGCGAACGCCGCGCCCTGCAACTCCTGCTGCAAGAGCGGCTGCTGCCCGCCGATGAGGCGGTCGAGTGGGGGCTCGCCGCCGAAAAGGTCGCCGACGATCAGGTCGGCGCCCGCGCCGAGGAAATCGCCGCGTTCTGGGCGCAGAACGCGCACGCCTACGGCGAGGCGAAGCGGCTCATCCGCTCGCGCTCCGAGCGCACCTTCCGCGAGCAGCTCGCCGAGGAAGCGAGCACGATCGCGACGGCGTCGGAGAGCGCCGAGGGCGACAAGCGCATCCGGGCCTTCGCGTCGCGGTAGCCGGGTGGGCGGTCGACGCCGCGTTGGCCTTCGCGGCGTACCAGCTCGACCGCCGACGCCGCGTCAGCGTGGCATGCTAAGTGCATGGGAAGCACGCGCGAGGAGATGAACCGCCAGGCGATCGTCGCGATCCGCCGCGTGCGCGACCGCATCGACCGCGACTACGCGCAACCGCTCGACGTCGAGGCACTCGCCCGAGACGCCCACATGTCCGCCGGGCATCTCAGCCGCGAATTTCGCCGGATCTTCGGGGAGTCGCCCTACTCGTACCTCATGACCCGCCGCATCGAACGCGCGATGACGCTGCTGCGGCGGGGTGACTTGAGCGTGACCGAGGTCTGCTTCGAGGTTGGGTCGTCCTCGCTCGGCACGTTCACGACCCGGTTCACGGAACTGGTCGGCGTCTCGCCCGGCGCCTACAAGCGTGGGAGCGCAGGCGTTGCTGCCGGAATTCCCGCCTGCCATGCCAAGCAGGCGACGAGACCGGTCAGGAATCGAGAAGTTTCCGAGCCCGGAGCGACGTAGATTGAACGCATGAACATCAGCATTCACTACGCATTCCTGCCACACACCGACCCGGAGGCATCGCTGCGCTTCTACCGGGACGCACTCGGGTTCGAGGTGCGAAACGACGTCGGCTACGAGAACATGAGGTGGATCACTGTCGGTCCCGGGGGCCAGCCAGACACCTCGATCGTGCTGCACCCGCCGGCCGTTGACCCTGGCGTCTCTGAGGCTGAGCGGTCAGTCATTCTCGACCTCATGGCCAAGGGGGTGTACGGGGCGCTCACGCTCGCAACCGACGACCTCGACGGCTTCTTCGCAAAGCTCGAGGCCGCGGGCGCAGACGTCGTGCAGGAGCCGATCGACCAGGACTACGGGGTGCGCGACTGCGCGTTCCGCGACCCGTCGGGCAACCTCATCCGGGTGAACCAGCGCTAGGGGGCTCGGCGAGCGCGGGCTAGGCGATGCGGTGCTCCCGGACCTCCGCGGTCGCCGAGGCCCCGTTGTTATCGACGTACAGCTGGCCCTCGGTGAGCGACACCGTCATCGTGTTGCGTCGCTCGAGCGTCTCAACGAGCGCGTCGATGAATCCGAGATCGAACGAGCGCACGACGATCTCGTCGGCATTGTGAATCGTCTTGCCAGCCCACGCCGCCAGCAGCTTCTCGGGCTCGCGGTGTGTATAGACCGCCGTGCGGTCGGCGAGCTTGCTGCCAAAGTGCAGCCGGTCGGCGTCTGGTGCACCGACCTCGATCCAGGCCGTCGTCGCGCCCGTGAGGTCACGCACGAGCACCGCCGGCTCATCCGTCGTTGAGACGCCCGCGCTGAACTGGATGCCCTCCTCGTACTCGAGGCAGTAGGCGAGCAGGCGCGTGATCATGAACCTGTCGGTCTCTGACGGGTGCCGTGCGACCCGAAGGGAGAGATCCTCGTACACCCCACGATCCACGTCTGCCAGTTGGATGTCGAAGGTGTGCATGGTTGCGCCGATAGCCATGGTTCCCGAGTTTACCCGGGCTTGCACACTCCGAGTTCACGCACCCGACTTTGCGCGAGGCGCTACTTTCCCCGCAGGAGTGCCGCTTACCAACTGTCAGGAAAGGGCTGTCTTGCGGGGAAGGGGGCGCCCGGCGGGGTGGGGCGGGCAGGCCCAGGCCCAGCCCAGCATGGTTCAGCCCCGGCTCACGCCCGCGGTGTCGAGGGCCGCCGCGACCGCCCGGCGTCCGACCCCGTCGAGGCCCCGTACAGGGTGCGGCAACGCGTCCGGCCCAGTGAGCCCAAGCTCCTCGGCGACTGCGGCAACAACCCTCAGGCTCCCGTGTGCGGCGAAGAGGTCCCAGAACGGTGCGAAGCGGCTCGAGATGGCGGCTGCGGTCGCGTGGTCTCCTGACTGGGCCGCACGCGTCAGATCGAGGCACTCGCGCGGCAGCACTCCGGCGAGCACGCTGTACCAGGCGTCGCAGCCGGCAATGAGTCCCGCGGCGGCCGACCCGTCGCCGCTCACACCCAGCGTGACGTTGGCGGGGATGTGCTCGCGATAGTGCGCGACTGCCGCGGAGGCGGCGTCCGGTGAGGTCGGGACCGGAGGAATCTTGATCGAGCCCATCCCGGGGAGCTCCGCGATGCGCCCGTGGAGGCCTGCAGTGAACGTGAACCCCGTCGTCGCCGGGTTGTCGTAGACCACAACCGGCACGGAGAGCTCGGCAGCGACCCGCTCGTAGAGCCCAAACACCTCCTCCTCGGTGAGCCGCTGGTATGACATTGGGGCGAGTAGCACTGCCGAGGCGCCTGCGCGCTGCGCGTCGTCGACGTTGGCGAGCACCTCCCGTGTGCTGAGCGCGCTCACCCCGATGACGACGGGCACCGTCCCGGCCGACTGCACTGCGAGCTCTGCCACGCGTGCGCGCTCGGCGCGGGACAGATATGCGTAGCTGCCGGTCGAGCCGAGCGCCCCGATCGAGTCCACGCCTGCGTCCGCGAGCCGCTCGACGAGGGCAGCGAATGCAGCCTCATCAACCGCGAAACCTGAATGGCTCAGTGCCGCAGCGGCTGGCTGCAGCGGGGTCAACGGGAACGCGCACAAGCCGGTGAACTTCAACGTCGCTGCTCCTTTGGTGTTCGTGCAGAGAACTCCATCGTAGGCCGAACGCCCGGCCGCGACACCGTACCTTCGCCGCACACTGCCCCCTTCCCAACCGTTGGAAAGGGGGCAGTGTGCAGGGAAGACGCTGTGCGGCGGAAGCTTCAGCGGGCGCGGCGTCCGCCAGCCAGCGGCTCGACCAGCTGGCCTAGCTCGCGACCTTGCGCACCGCGCGACCGCCCGAATGGATGTATTTGTCGCCGTTCGGGAGCGTGTAGAACTTCACCGACGTCCACGCGCCGGGGGCGCCAACCGCGAAGAGCCCGTCGCTGACTGGGACGAGATCGTACTCAGCCGCCGACTGCGCAACGAAGGTCGCGGCGATGCCGGTGATCCTGCTCGATGCGCGGAGCGCGCCGTCCTGCTCGAACGCCTTCATCTCGACGCTCGCCCGCTTGTACTCGCCGACGTACTCGGAGATGTCAGCCTCGAACGGAACCTCCGGGGGAGCGAAGGCGGCTGGCAGTGAAACGCCGCCGAGCTCCTCGAAGATCTCGTTGAAGAGCTCGCGGTACACCTCGCGGATCGCGCCGCCGTTCGTGAGCATCACGACCGCGAGACCGGCCTCGGGGAGCACGCGCAGGATCGCGGCCTGGCCGACGGTGCCGCCGTCGTGGCCGAACAGCCTCGTGCCGTTCCAGTCGTAGCGGATCCAGCCGAGCCCCCAGGAGTCGCCGAGCACCGTCGTGTCGGGCAGCGGGACCTGGAACTCGGTCATCTGCCGAGCGCTGTCCGCGGAGAGCACGCGGGTGCCGTCGCTCGCGACGCCGCCCTCCAAGTGCATCCGCGCGAACTCGAGCACGTCCGCGGCCGACGAGTTGATGATGCCCGACGGGCCGAGCGAGCGCGGAAGCGACCAGCGCGGGGCGAGCAGCGGCCCGTTCGCGTCGCGGCCGAGGTGCCCGAAGGCGGCCCGCTCACGGAGTGCGTCCTCGGGGAGGGTGCTCGTGTGCTTCAGCCCGAGCGGCGTGTAGAGCCGCTCGCGCATCGCCGCGTCCCAGTTCAGGCCCGTGATGACCTCGATGATGCGACCGAGGAGCGCATAGCCCGCGTTCGAGTACGAGAATGTCGCGCCAACGGGGTGATTGAGCGGGGCGTCCGCGAGCGAGGCGACGTACTTCTCGAGGCAGTCGTCCCCGCGTCCGAGGTCGTTGTAGTTGTCGCCGTCGATTCCGTTCGTGTGCGTGAGCAGGTGGTGGATCGTGATGAGCTCCGCCTGGCCCTCGTCCGCGACCGCGAAGCCGGGGATGATGTCGACGACCCGGGTATCGAGCGAGAGCTTACCCTCGTCGATGAGCTGCATCGCGACGGTCGCGGTCCACACCTTGGTGATGGAGCCGATCTGGAAGACCGAGTCGTCCGTAGTCTCGACACCCGTGTTCACGTTGAGGATGCCGTGGCTCGCGATGACGGGCTCCTCGCCGAGGCGCAGAATGCCGAGGGTCGCGCCCGGGATGTCGTGCAGCGTCGCAAGCTCGCTGAATCGCTGTTGCCAGTGCGCGGCGTCGAGGGCGGCGGTGCGCACGGGCGTGCCGGGCTCTGGCACGTGCCGGACAACCCAGTCGACGATGCGCCGGTTCCAGTCGGCGCGATGCGAGGGGCGACCGTTCGACAGGAATCCGTGGGCCCCGCCGGGATACAGCACGAGCTCGGTCGGGACGTTCTGCTCCCGCAGCGCGGTGAACCACTGCTCCGCCTGACCCACGGGGCAGCGGTGATCCTCCCCGCCGTGCACGATGAGCGTCGGGGTGCGCACGTCCGCGACCTTCGAGATCGGCGACTGGGGAGCCGTCACCTCCGGCGTCTGCCAGGGCAGCGAGAGGTTCTCGAACTGCGAGATGAAGTGACCGACGTCCGAGGTGCCGGCAAGGCTGGCGAGATCCGACACGACCCCGCCGGCGACCGCCGCGGCGAAGCGCTGGTCTCGCGAGGTGAGGTAGCACGTGGTGAACCCGCCGTAGCTGTACCCGGTGATGGCGAGGCGAGTAGCGTCGGCGATGCCCTCCTCGACGAGCGCGTCGAGCGGCTCGAGGAAGTCGTTCGCGTCGCCGTGGCCCCACACGCCGATGACGCCGCGCATGAACTCCTCGCCGTAGCCGTCGCTGCCGCGCGGGTTCAGCGTGAGCACCGCCCAGCCGCGGTTCACGAGCTCGTGGTGGTAGGCATGCACGGTCTCCGCCGCGCCGTTCCACGCGTTGTGTGGGCCGCCGTGCACGTCGAGTAGCAGCGGCAGCGGACCCGCAAGCGAGGGGTCTCGGCGCAGCCAACCGTGCACCGTCGTGCCGTCGGAGATGGTGAAGCTGCGCGGTTCGGCGACGACGACGCCCGAGTCCTCGGGCGTGTAGCTTGTGAGCACCGTCAGGGATCCCGATGCGAGGTCGACGACGGCGACCTCGCCGAAGCTCGTCTCGGTCGCGAGGATGATCACGGCGGTGGAACCGGACACTGAGACGCCCGAGACGTTGGCCGCGCCGCCGACGAGTGGACGGGGTGCGTCGCCCGCCGGGTCGGTGATGTAGAGGTTCGTGTAGCCGCTCTCGCGGGCGCAGAACACGAGCTCCGAGCCGTCCGAACCGTACTGGGGCAGCGCGCCCGGGTAGCCCGGTGCGCCCTGCATGACGTTCCGGTCGAGCGCTGCCGTGAGGTTGCGCGGCGCCGAGCCGTCGACGGGGATGGCAAACAGGCTTGCGTTGCCCACCTGCGTAGTCTCGCTGCCGATGGCGAGGATCTCGCTCCCGTCGGGCGACCACGTCGTCGCCGACAGCTGCCCGGTCACGGGGCCGACGAGTCGCGGGGCGACCTTCGCGGTGACTGCCGGGACAACGTAGACGGCGCTCGTGAGATCGAGGTCGCTGCCCGGGGTCTTGCTGCTCGAGAACGCGATCTGCGAGCCGTCGGGCGACCAGACGGGCCTGCCCGCGAGCCAGTCGCCGGTGGTCACTCGAAGCGTCGTGGCGCCGTCGAGGTCGACGACGTGGATGTGGGTGCGGACGGTGCCAAGAAACCCGGAACCGTCGGCCTTGTAGAAGAGCCTGTCGGTAACGATGGGCTTGGTGCGGAGCGTCGGCGAGGCGGCGTTGCCGTCGCCGGGCGCCGCGCTGATGTCGACCGGGCCGCTGAACGCGAGCTTCGAGCTCGTTGCGTTCCAGACGGGCGGGCCGGCCCCGAGGGGCTGCTTCGTGACCTGCTCGGCCTCGCCTCCGGCAACGGGGAGCACCCAGAGCTGGGCGGGTCCGCTCTGGGCCCGCAGGAACGCGATCCGGGTGCCGTCGGGGCTCCATGCCGGAGCCGTGTCCGACGTTCCGCGCGTCAGCCGACGCGCCGGCCCGCCCGCGGTGGGGGCGAGCCAGAGCGACCGCTCATCGCGATCCCCATCGCGGTTCGTGGTGCGCAACACGTACACGACCTGCGAGCCGTCGGGCGACAGGGTGGGCTGCTCGGGGAGCGGGTGGTCGAGGAACTCGTCGGTGTGAACACGTCGCTGTGTCATGGGGTCTCCTGTCTGGGGCGTGGTGCGAGAGCGGCCCGCGACCTCGTGGGTCGCGGGCCAGGGAGACAGCGCGGAAGCGGTGGGCGTTCCGCGGTGCCAGACGCTGCGGCGGCGAGCCTCGCCAGGTGGCCGCCGCAGCGCGGTCGAAGTGCGCGGAAGCGCTACACGGTCACGCGTCGGCTCGTCCGCCCGCTGTTCATGTACAGCGCGCGGCCGGTGCCATCGTCTCCGGTGAAGGAGTACTGCGGCATCGTCACCTGATCCGTCCCGAGCGCGAGCACAGTGTCGTCGCGCCAGTGAGCCAGCTCGATGGGCCGCGGCGTCGCACCGAGCTCAGCGAAGATGCCCTGGAGGTCGTGGGAGACCCAGACCCGGCCGTCGTCGTCCTGCGTGACGTGCGTGTCCGCCGCCGCCGACCGGTAGGTGCCGAGGTAGCGCGACGCGTCAAAGCTTGTGGTGCCCTCCGACGCCTCGGGGGCGGCGGGCGCCTCGATACCGGTGAGGCGCTGCACGGCCGGGAGCACGAGGTCGGAGTAGAGCGCCTGGGTGCTGCCACCGTTGGTGAGCAGCGCGATTGCGACGCCGTGGTCCGGGAATACCCGGAAGAAGGCGCTCTGGCCGAGGGTGCCGCCGTTGTGCCCGATCGTGCGGCCGCCCGACCAGTCGAAGAGTCGCCAGCCGAGGCCCCAGCTGTCACGCGAGTCGCCGAGGTCGGGAAGCAGCACCTGCGGCTCCTGCATGGCGGCGATGCTCGCGGCGCTGACAATCTGACGGCCATCGGGTCCGACGCCACCGTTCAGGTGCAGTTTCGCGAAGCCCATGAGGTCTTCGGCGCTCGTGCACAATACGGACCCCGCGGGGGAGTGTGCGCGGATCAACGACCATTCCTTCGACGGCTCGGGCTCGCCGCCCGCCGTCATCGTGAGGTGGCCGACCGCGGCGCGGAAGCGGATCGCTTCGTTGGCGCCCGTGACCGCGCGGGTGAGCTGCATCGGCTCGATGAGGTACTGGCGGAGGCATGCCTCGTAGTGAGCGCCGCGGATGACCTCGACGAGACGGCCGAGCACGCAGAACGCCGCGTTGTTGTATGAGAACATCTCGCCGGGCGGGAAGAGCTGGTCGGTGTCGCGGAGGGCGTCGACGAAGAGCTTCACTGCGTCCTCGCCCTCGGAGGTCGCGATGAAGACATCGCCCTCGAAGCCGGACGTGTGCGTGAGGAGATTGCGGACGGTGATCTGCGCGGCGGCCTCCGCATTCGCGAGGGCGAATTCGGGAAGGTAGCGCTGGATCGGGGCGTCGAGCTCGACGAGCCCCTCGTCCACGAGCTGCATCACGAGCGTCGTGGTCCATACCTTCGTGATGGAGCCGACCTGGAAGACGGTGTCGGTCGCTGCGTCGACCCCAGTGAGCTTGTTGATCACGCCGCCAGCGGTGGTGAAGACCTCGTCAGCGCTGAGCACAGCGATCGCCGCGCCTGGCACGCTGTGCTTCTCGAGCAGGCCCGGAAGCTCGGCCTCAATCCATGCGCCGACCTGGGCCAGTGACTCCACCATAAAAACTCCTCCTCATCGAGAAATGCGACTGCTTCGAGCGTAAAGCGCCACGAAAGCTTGGATCTCGTAGGACTCGACGGGAGTTCGCCGTGACATTCGTGAGATGCGACAATTCTACGGCGCCGGGTGGGGCCAGCAGCGCGGGCTGAGTCGCCTCCGCGGATCGCGAGTGCCCGCGGAAAACTGCGCCCCCGGGCAGCGGCGAGAGCCGCGGGCCGGGGGCGCAGTGACGCGACGGTGCTACTTCATGGCGTCGACGCGCTTGCTGGCCCGCGACAGCTTCGACGGCCACCAGATCTTCTCGCCGATGTCGTAGCTCAGTGCAGGCACGAGCAGCGAGCGGACGATGAACGTGTCGATGAGCACACCGAACGCGACGATGAACGCGATCTGCACGAGGAACAGGATCGGGATCACGGCGAGCGCTGCGAACGTCGCGGCAAGCACGAGGCCAGCCGAGGTGATGACGCCGCCGGTGATTGTCAGGCCGCGCAGGATCCCCTCCCGTGTCCCGTGCTTCACGGACTCCTCGCGCACACGTGTCATGAGGAAGATGTTGTAGTCGATCCCGAGCGCGACGAGGAAGATGAATCCGAAGAGCGGCACCGCCGGGTCCGCGCCGGGGAACTCGAAGATCCCGTTGAACACGAGCGCCGAGACGCCGAGGGCGGTCCCAAAGGAGAGCACCGTCGTGAGCACGAGCAGGATCGGCGCGACGACGGAGCGCAGCAGCAGCATCAGGATCACGAGGATCACGGCCAGCACGACCGGGATGATGAGGTTGCGATCGTGGATCGAGGCGGTGTTCGTGTCAATCGCGGTCGCCGTGACGCCGCCAACGAGTGCGCCAGGGATCGCGTCCGACAGCTCCGTGCGGATGTCGCGGACGGTGTCGGCGGCCGCGTCGGAGTCCGCCGCGGACGTGAGCGTCGCCTGAATCATGACGTCGCCGTCGACGACGGTCGGCTCAGGCGCCGGGGTCCCCGGAGGGCCGAACGCGGTAATGCCGTCTGCGGTGATCGGTGCGGACCCGCTCGGCGAATCCTTGGAGACGACCGAGACGCCGTCGATGTCCGAGTGCGCGAGGAGCACGTCCGCGGCGGTCTGCAGATCGCCCTCGGGTACGACGACGGTCGCGGGGCTACCCGATCCGCCGGGGAAGTGCTCGCCGAGCGCACGCTGGCCGTCCCGGGCCTCGGAGGAGCCGATCACGAGATCGGACTGCGGCACGCCGACGGCGTTGAGCTGCGTCACGCCAAGCGCGCCGACCGCGAGCACGATCGCGGTCGTCACCCAGATTGCACGCGGGCGACGCTTGATGAGGCCGGCGAACTTGCTCCAGACGCCGCCCGACGGCATGCCGTGTTCGGCCTTGACGACGTCGGGCTCGTAGGCGGGCCGGCGGGGCCAGAAGGCGGCGCGGCCGAAGGCGAACAGGATCGCCGGCAAGAGCGTGAGGGCCGCGAGCATCGCGAACACGATGCCGATTGCCGCGACCGGTCCAAGCGTGCTGTTCGACTTCAGGTCGCTGAGCAGCAGGCACAAGAGGCCGGCGATCACGGTGCCGCCGGATGCGACGATCGGTTCGAACGACGCGCGCACCGCCCGCATCGTCGCCTGCCACTTGTCGGTGGTGATGCGCAGCTCCTCGCGGAAGCGGGCGACGTAGAGCAGCGAGTAGTCGGTCGCCGCGCCGATCACCAGGATGAAGAGGATGCCCTGGGTCTGTCCGCTCAGCAGGATCACGCCAGCCTTCGCGAGCCACCACACGGTGAGGAGCGCGACGCACAGCGCGAACATGCTCGTGGAGAGCACGGCGATGGGAAGCAAGAGCGATCGGTAGACGACGATCAGGATCAGGAACACGGCGATGAGCGCGACGCCGAGGAGGAGCCCGTCGATGCCGGAGAAGGCCGCGGCGAGGTCGGAGCTGAAGCCCGCAGGGCCAGTGACGTAGACGTTGACGCCGTCCGGGGCGTCCGCGCGCAGCGTCTCCCCGAGCGCGGCGACGGTGTCGCTGAGGTCAGCGTCGGAGTCGATCGGGACGAACGCCTGGGCGGCCTTCCCGTCCTCGGACGGGATGGCGGGGGAGATGCCGTCGGTGATGCCCGGGGTGTCCGCGAGGTCGTCGAGCGCGGTCGAGATGTCGGCGAGGTCGGAATCGCTCAGCTCGTTCTCGCCGGCGAACACGACGATCGCTGGGATCGTGTCGCTGTCGTTGAACTCGGTGAGCAGGTTCCGCACCTGCGTTGCGTCGGCCGATTCCGGCAGATACGCGGTGGGGTCGTTCGAGGAGACCTCGCTGACCTTGCCGAAGTATGGCCCGCCGATGCCAGCGCCGGCCAGCCAGCCGACGATGAGGAGCGCCGGGATGAGGATCCGGAGCCACTTGGGAACTCCTCGCTTCGCCGGGGCCTGCGTGTGCGGCGTTGGATCGGTGCCTGGTGCGCTCATGCCATGTCCTTTGCTCTCAACTGCATGTCGCTAGCCTAGCAAGAAATGTCAATGGGTTGTAGTTAGTTCAGCTTAAAGTATTCGATCCAGGCTACAATCGTCACATGCAGGACATGTTCGCGGATGGGGCGCAGGAGCGCGCCAACGTCTATGATCTGGACTCCAACGACCCCGAGGGTCGGCTCGTGAGTCGCGCAGGCGTGGATCCCGCGCAGGTGCAACACATCGGCATGCTCATGGGTGCGCTCGGGCGACTCCGTGACGCCGAGCAGGAGCTGTCGGACGCGTCGCTCAAGTACATGCGCCTCAACGAGACCGACATGCGCGCGCTGCACTTCCTCATCGTCGCCGGGAACCGCGGAGACCTCGCGACGCCAGGGACGATCGCCAGCCACCTGAAGATCTCGAGCGCATCAACGACCAAGCTGCTCGATCGCCTCGAGCGGGCCGGGCACATTGTGCGCCGGCCGCACCCGACGGACCGGCGGGCGCTCGCAATCTCCATCACGCCAGAAACGCACGAGGCCGCGATGAACACCGTCGGCAAGCAGCACGCCAAGCGCTTCCACGCGGCGGCCCGACTCACCCCGGCCGAGCGTGAGGTCGTGATCCGGTTCCTCGACGACATGGCGTCTGAAATTCGGATCGGATCCGACGACTGGCCCAGCCAGGATGAGGCGCCCGCACGCTGACTCACACGGTCGTCAGCGTGATCTCTCGCTTCAGGATCTTGCCGGTGGCGCCCTTCGGGAGCGCGGTCACGATCTCGACGACGCGCGGGTACTTGTAGGCGGCGACCTTCGCTTTGACGAACTCCCGTAGCTCGTCAGGCTCGGCCGCTGCGCCAGGCTTGAGCGCGACCACGGCGGCGATCTCGTCGCCGAACTCCGGGTGCGGGAACGCGACCACCGCCGCCTCAGCGACGGCAGGGTGCTCGTAAAGCACCTCCTCCACCTCGCGCGGGTAGACGTTGTAGCCCGACCGGATGATGAGGTCCTTCTTCCGATCGACGATGTACAGGAACCCGTCCTCGTCCCGCCGTGCGAGGTCACCCGTGCGGAACCAGCCATCCGGGATCGCCTGCGCGGTCTCGTCCGGCTTGCCCCAGTACGACTTCATCACGTTGTGCCCGCGCACGATCAGCTCGCCGATCTCGCCAACGGGCACGTCGACGGCCGAGTCATCGACGATGCGCACCTCGACGCCCGACACCGGCACCCCGATGGATCCGGCGCGCCGCTGGTCGAGCCGGTTGATCGAGACGACGGGTGAGGTCTCGGACAAGCCGTAGCCCTCGAGCACGATGCAGGAGTAGGCAGACTCGAACGCGTTCAGGATCTCGACCGGGAGCGCGGCGCCGCCCGAGACGCAGACGCGCAGCGAGGACGTGTCGTAGTGGTCGCGCTCGGGGAAGTGGGCGAGCACCGTGTACATCGTCGGCACGCCCTGGAAGATCGTGACCTTATCGCGCGCGATGGTCTCGAGGGCTGCGCGCGGGTCGAACTTCGGCAGCAGCGTGAGGCAGGCCCCCGCGTAGATCGCCGCATTCAGGCTCGCCGTCTGGCCGAAGACGTGGAAGAGGGGGAGTCCTCCGAACACCACATCCTGCTCGGAGACGAAGATCAGCTCGTCAGCGCAGATCTCGACGTTGCGCGCGATGTTCGCGTGGGTGAGCTCGGCGCCCTTTGGTTTGCCGGTGGTGCCCGAGGTGTAGAGGATGACCGCCGTGTCGTCGGCGTCCGCCTCATGGACCTCCGCAACCGGCGCGAGCCCGGCGAGGAGGCCGGGCCAGGTCGTCGGCTCGACGACGATTGTTTTCGCCTCGGCGAGCACGGCGCCGGCCTCGCCCTCCTGCTCAAACCCAGTCCAGACGAAGAGCAACCGTGCGCCGGAGTCGCTGAGGTGGTACGCAACCTCCCGCTCCTTGAGCAGCGGGTTCATCGGCACGACAATCGCCCCCAGCCGCAGCGCACCGTAGTAGAGCAGCGCAAAGTGCGGGACGTTTGGCAGCATGAGGGCGACCCGATCACCTGGCCGGACGCCGTGCTGCGTGAGCAGCGCGGCGACGAGCTGGCTCGCCTGCTCGAACTGCGCATACGAGAGCACCGAATCGCCGAGGCGGATGGCCGGTCGGTCGGGGTGCTTGGCAGCAGTGTGGACGAGGTTCATTGCAAGGTTTGTCATAAATCTCTCCTGTGAGATTCACGCGAGGCACCGTTGCTCCGCGTGGAGTTCGCCTCCATTATGAGCACACCTCAGCTAGGAACAGAAGGGTGGGCCCACAGGTCTCGATCCGGCTACGATCCATACGTATGAGCACTTCACCGAGCAGCGACAACTCCACACCGTCCGCCGCCAGCGCCGGGGCCGGGCAGCCTGCTGGCGAGCGCGAACGCGTGCTCCAGATTCGCTGGGTCGCGCAGTCCGACAGGCCGGCGCCGATCGCCGCATCCTCGCCTGCCGAGGCGCTTGAACTCATGAGCGAGGGCAGCCGCGCCTTCGGCTCCCTGGGGTCGACCGGCGGCGACGTCGAGATGCGGCTCGATCCCGAGGCCTTCGGCTTTGTGAACACGCGAGACGACGATGGCATCCTGAACCAGGAGCCATTCGCCGCGGTGCTGAGCTGCTCCGACGCCCGGGTGCCGATCGAGCTCGCACTCGGGCGCGGCGCGAACGACCTGTTCGTCGTGCGCATTGCCGGCAACGTTCCCGGGGCAGAGTGCCTCGGCAGCCTGCACTACGCGTCGGAGCACCTGCCGCGCGTGCAGCTATTCTCGGTCATCGGCCACTCGCAGTGTGGGGCGGTGACGGCGGCCGTCGACGCGCTGCTCGATCCAGCGACCTATCTCCCCGTCGCCCAGCTCGCGCCGCTGCGGGAGATCGTAGACTCGCTGTTCGGCAGCGTCAGGCTCGCCGCGTACGCGATGCAGCAGGTCACGGGCGACGCGACGTTTATCGCGGCCGCGGATTCCCCGCGCCTGCGCGAGGTGCTCATCGCCGTGAGCGCCGTCGCGAATGCGGCCCTCGGCGCGAACGTCGTCGCCCGCAACCTCGGCCGGGAATCGGCATTCGGCGTCTACGACCTGGTGGAGCGAACCGTGGGATCGATGCGATCGGGCGGCTGGGAATCCGGTATGCGGATGGCGCCGACGACCGACGCCGAGCTCGGTGCGGTGATTCGAGAAGCAGCCGAGGGCTACCTCGCGGAGGCCTCGCTCGGTTGAGCCTGGTGACGGGTGGCGCGCGGCTGCCAGGCACACGCCACCCTTGACAGTTGCCAAAGGGCCGCCTAGGTTTACCCCAACGATCACTGGGGGATACCTATGAAGTTAATGGCCGTTCGCACTGGATTTGTTGCTGTCGCAGCGGCAACGCTACTCACGCTGCCATCACTCGCCCACGCCGCCGAGGGCCCAGTCAGCCCCGATACCGGACCGGTTCGCGGTGGTGAGACCGTGACGGTGACAGGGCCGCAAGGAGTGACCTTTGAGACGCTCCACACGGGCGGCTTCCACACGATGGCCACCGGATCAGACGGCAACATGTATGCGTGGGGCTTTAACTCCGCGGGCCAGCTCGGAACCGGCGACACGGTGAACCGGCTCAGCCCGGCACCCGTGATTGCGCCCGAAGGCGTGACGTTCACAGACCTTGAGCCGGGAGGCTTCCACACCCTCGCGCTCGGAGATGACGGCAACGTCTACGCCTGGGGCGAGAACGATCGCGGCCAGCTTGGAACGGGCGACCTCGCGAACGTTCCGATGCCGCAACAGGTGCGTATTCCTGGCGACCCCCGCATCGTCCAGATCAGCGGAGGCGAGTACGACTCACTTGCTCTCGCCGACGACGGCACCGCGTACGGGTGGGGCTACAACAGGTCGGGACAGACCGGAACCGGGGCCGCGGAAACCGTCGTGCTCTCACCCCAACCAGTGCTCGCACCAGACAGCGTGAAGTTCACGAGCATCAGCGCCGCGACCCATCACTCGCTCGCGCTGACCGCGGACGGCGCGGCCTACGCGTGGGGCTCAAATGGGCAGGGCACCCTCGGCGACGGAACCACAACGAACTCCCGCGTTCCGGTGGCCGTCATCTTGCCCGGCGGAGTCACCTTCACGGAGGTCGACGCGGGCGGCCATCACTCACTCGGGCTCGGCAACAACGGCCAGGCCTATGCGTGGGGGTCGAGCGGCTACGGCCAGCTCGGCACGGGCAGCACGGACCCGAGCCTTGTACCGATCCCGGTATCGCTCCCGGCGGGCGTGCGACTCACCGACATCGAGGCGAATAGCTTCGTCGATGAGACCGAGCCGGCGGAGCGCGAATCCGCGTCAGCGGGCGGCTACCACTCGCTAGCGCTCGGGGAAGACGGCACCACGTGGGCCTGGGGCGGCAACCAGAACGGGCAGATCGGCAACGGCACCGTTGAGAACGCCCTCACACCCGTGCGGGTACATGCGCCCGACGGCGTAACATTCACCTCCCTCGGAACTGGGCTCTTCCATTCGACGGCGCTCGGCGACGACGGCAAGGCCTACGCGTGGGGCTACAACGTCTTCGGTCAGCTGGGCACGGGCGACGACGTCGACGCGCACGAGCCCACGGAGGTTCTCACCGCGCCGACGGTCACGGAAATCGCGTTCGACGGAACCGCGGGCTCAGACCTCCTGGCTGCGGCCTCGAGTACCTGGACCGTCGTCACCCCCGAGCACGCTGCCGGCCCGGTCGACGTCACCGTGTCGTGGTCGCAGTTCGGCGTTGAACAGCAGGCCGTGGTGCACGCCGGCGGCTACACGTACGTCGAACCGACGATCACCGGCCCCGCCGACACCACGGCCGAGGAGGGGAGCGAGGTGAGCTTTGTCGCCACGACCGCCGGGTCGCCCGCGCCCGCGGTCACGTGGGAGGTCTCGCACGACGGCGGCACGACGTGGGTGCCCGCTGGCGAGGCGTGGGAGGTCACCGTTGCGGGGAACAGTTCGACGCTCACCGCGACGGCGACGAAGGACCTCGACGGCGTGCTGGTTCGGGCGACCGCGACCGACACGTTCGGGCAGACCGCGGTGAGCGACGAGGCGGTGCTGACTGTAACGGCGAAGGACGGCGGCGGCCCAGCGGGCCCCAACCCGCCTGACCCTGGTACGAAACCGCCAACCACCACTCCTGGCCCGAGCGGGAAGCTCCCGACGACTGGCGACGGGTCGGCGGCGATCGCCGCGGCCGTTGCCGCCGGAAGTATCGCCCTCGGCGCCGGCGCGCTCTGGCTCCGGAGGCTCGCGAAGCGCCGGGCGTAGCGCCCCGCCGGGGCATCACCGACACATCGAGGCGGCGATGTCCCGGCGGGGGCGCTGGAACATTGCTCTCCCACAGAAACTGACGGGGTGTGACAATAGAACCACTCAGAGACTAGAGAGGGGAACTGCATGCGTGAGTATTCGTTCGTTCGTGTTGCGGTGAAGCGCCGCCGCGAGGGTTCAGAGCTGCAAAAGGACTACCGCGAGGTCATCACCGAGCAGGCAGCCAAGGGCTGGCACTTCGTTCAGGCAATCCCACTCGAGTCGCACACTGAGCCGCGACTCGACCTGGTGTTTAGTCGAAAGGTAAAGAAATGAAACACCCACTCCGCCTATTGCAGGCGTTTACGCTGTTCCTCGCCGGTCTCTTTGGCTTCTTCGTGTTCCTCGGAAACCTCATGGACTACGACTCGAACTTCCAGTTCGTGAAGCACGTGCTGTCCATGGACACCACCTTCGAGGGCAACGCCCTCATGTGGCGCGCGATCACCACCCCATGGGTGTGGACCGTCGGCTACATCGGCATCATCATCGCTGAGGGTGCGTTCGCCGCGATCGCGATCATCGGAGCCATCAAACTGTACCTGCGCCGCGACGCCGACGTCGCGACCTATGACCGGGCACGCGGGTGGGGCTACACCGCCTACGCCCTCGGCTTCGCGATCTGGTTTATCGGCTTCATCATCATCGGATCCGAGTGGTTCGCGATGTGGCAGTCGAGCAGCTGGAACGGCAAGGAGACTGCGATGGGAATCGTGACGCTCTGGGCCGGATTCGCCGTGCTGCTCGCCATGAACGAGCCGGCGCGCGAAGTCGAAGCCAAGGCGTAGCGCTGCAGTGAGTTCCCCGGGAGGCGCGACGGGCACGCCTGTGCCCGAGCGCGCCTCCAAACGGCGGTTCGCGCTGCAGATGCAGCAACCGTTGCCGCGCGCGACAGTCTTCGACCGGACCGCGTTTCTCGTCGGCACCATCGCGGCCGGCTGGCTTGGGGTGATCATCTCGATCCAGAGCGTGCGCTCGCCGTGGGCGCTGCTGCTGTTCATTCCGGTGTGGGCGATCACCGCGTACCTTGTGCTGCCGCGCCTGCACAAGATGCTGTCTGACCTCTACGTCCCCGACTACTTCTTCGGGCGGACGCGCACCGCCGACGGATTGCTCGGCGATCCCGTCAACCTCGGCGTCGACGGCGGGGGCGAGCAGCTCGACACCGCCATGCGGCGCGCAGGGTGGCACCGCGCTGACGAGATCACACTGCGTTCGACCTGGGGGATCATCGCCTCCACGCTCACGCGCAAGAGCTATCCGACGGCGCCCGTGTCCCCGCTCATGCTCTTCGGGCGGCGCCACGACGTTGCCTACCAACAGGAGGTCGCCGGGAACCCGAAACAGCGCCACCACGTGAGATTCTGGCACTGCCCGCCAGGGTGGCTACTGCCCGGCGGCGCCAAGACCGACTGGCTCGGCGCCGGCACCTACGACACCGACGTCGGGTTCTCGCTGTTCACGTTGCAGATCACGCATCGCATCGACGAGAACACCGACGAAGAGCGAGACTTCGTCGTCGCGAGCGTGCGCGAGGCGTCGCCCGACATCACCACGCGCGTGCTGCGCGACTTCACGACGGGCTACCACGCCCGAAACGGCGGCGGCGATCGCTTCATCACCGACGGGCACCTGCCGGTGCTCGACGTCTCCGGCGTTGTGCCGGACGGTGACACCTCGGAGCGCGAACCGGTGGTGCCCCAGACGGCCCAGGACGTTGTCGACCGCGCGCCGCTGACCATCGCGATCTCCGTGCTGCTCATCGTGGTGAGCGCGATCATCGATTTCGTCGCGGTCGCCCTCGACCCCGAGGTTCGTGAGGCCTGGGGAGAGGCCGTCGAGGTCGGGGGACGGGCGTTTGCTGCGATCCTGATCGTCGTCGGCGGCGCGCTGACGCTCGGCCAGCTGTTCCTTGCCTGGCGGCTGCTGCGGCGCGGCCATCGCTCCCGCATGCTGCTCATCGTGCTCCTCGCCTTCACGATTTTCGGCACCGCCGTCGGCTACGTGCAGGGACTCGAAGCTATCGGCCTCAACGGTACGCTTTTCTCGGCCTCGCTCATGTGCCTCTCCCTGCTCGCGCTGACCAGCGAGTCCGCAGCGGCGTGGACCCGCAAGCCGCGCAATCGCGGGCGCGAAGACCCGTCAGGAACTGGAGCAAATGAGAACTAACGAGTACGGCCAACCGATCGGCGCCGCCGTCGAGCGGGCGCTCCCCGCGCCGACGCCTGACCGCGTCACGCTTGTCGGTACACACTGTCGGTTGGAGCCCCTCGACCCTGCCGCGCACGCCGCCGGACTGTTCGCGGCCTTCGCCGCCGCCCCAGACGGGCGCGACTGGACGTACATGCCCGTCGGGCCGTTCGCGTCCGAGGAGGACTACCGCGCGTGGGCCGAGGCCGCCGCCCACGCTCAGGATCCGCTGCAGTTCACCGTCGTCAGCACCGCGACGGAGGAGCCGCTCGGCACGCTCGCGCTGCTTCGGCAGGACCCGAAGAACGCCGTCGTGGAGGTGGGGTTCGTCGCCTTCTCGCGGGGGATGCAGCGCTCCGCCGTCTCTACCGAGGCGCACTTCCTGCTCATGCAGTACGTTTTCGACGCGCTCGGCTACCGGCGCTACGAATGGAAGTGCGATGCCCTCAACGAGCCTTCGAAGCGCGCGGCGGAGCGCCTCGGGTTCACCTTCGAGGGCACGTTCCGGCAGGCGACCGTGTACAAGGGGCGGTCTCGCGACACGAGCTGGTTCTCGATCCTCGACACCGAATGGGCGGCGCTGCGCGCGGAGTTTGTCCGCTGGCTGGGGCCCGAGAACTTCGACGAGGGTGGGGTGCAGCGGACCCCGTTGCGCACTCGATCCTGACCCGGATGTGGGAGGTTCGCCCCTCCAGCTCGCGCTTCTGCGCCCGTTAGCCCCGCGCCTCCGGTTCGCCCCGCGTCGCCGGCGTTAGCCCATGAGATCTGCCGAAGATATGCCCCGCCGCAGGGTGCGCTGCTTATCTCCTGCAGATCCCATTGGATGTGAGCTTGGAGTGCAGGCCTGGCCCGGCTACGCCGCCTGCCGCACCTTGAGCGCTCGGCGCACCCCCGCGGCTGCCGCCCGGCCAGCCCGGTTCGCCCCGATTGTGCTCGCCGACGGCCCATA
Source organism: Leucobacter aridicollis (assembly GCF_013409595.1). Lineage (NCBI taxonomy): Bacteria > Bacillati > Actinomycetota > Actinomycetes > Micrococcales > Microbacteriaceae > Leucobacter > Leucobacter aridicollis. The sequence continues at coordinate 846,721 of NZ_JACCBD010000001.1, forward strand.
CCCGACGAGCTGCACGCGCTCGTCGGCGACCGCACCGGTGCCGCGCCCCTCCCGGTCGAGCTGGATGCCGCCCGCTGGGCTGCGCAGCTGTAGCGGCGCGAGGTGCGCGATGGCCGGCCGGAACCCGGTCGCCCAGATGATCGCGTCGACAGCCTCGAACGTTCCGTCCGCCCACCGCACACCCGTCGGCTCGAGCCGCTCGAACATCGGTCGCCGCGCGGCGTAGGCTCCGAGCCGTTCCGCCTCGCGCTCCTGCTCGCGGAGGGCGAGTCCGGTCACACTCACGACGCTCTCGGGCGGGAGCCCCTGCGCGACGCGCTGCTCGACGAGCGCGACGGCCGCGATACCCGCCTCCGGGGTGAAATCATCGGTGCGCCAGACGGGCTCGCGTCGGGTCACCCACAGCGTGTCGGTGAGCGGCGCAATCGCGCCAAGGAACTGCACGGCTGACGCGCCTCCGCCAACCACGAGGGTGCGCTTGCCGCGGAAGTGATCGGGCCCCGGATACGCGACGGTGTGGAACTGCTCGCCGCGGAACGTCTCCGCTCCCGGATAGTGGGGGATGAACGGCTGCGTCCACGTGCCCGTCGCGTTCACGATCGTACGGGTGCGCCACGATCGCTCGCCAGCGCGCACGGTGAGGATCCCGTCGTCGCCCGACTCCACGCGGTCCACCCTGACGGGGCGAACGATGGGTAACTCGTGCTCGTCCTCGTATCCCGCGAAGTACTCAGGAATGGCGGAGTTGGCTTGCTCGCGTGTGAGCGGGGGAGGCGTGGACCCCGGAAGCTCGGCGACGCCGTGCACGTCGCGCATCGTGAGCGCGTCCCACCGGTGCTGCCACGCGCCGCCCGGATGCTCGTTCGCGTCAAGGACGACGTGGTCGATCCCCAGTCGCGACAAATGGTACGACGCCGAGAGGCCTGCCTGGCCGGCGCCGATCACGACACTGTCGAGGACGTCCGTGCTGTCGGGGACGTCCGCTGCCTGTGCCACCGCGCTACGCCTTGCGCGGGCGCACGGGGTGCTCGCTGAGGATGGAGATGCGGTTGAAGAGGTTGATCGTTGCGGCGACCCACTCCGCCGCGACAAACGTTTCGTCGCCGAGCACGGTGCGTGCGCCGAACAGGTCCGCCTGCGCCTCCTCGCTGAGCGGCAGCTGCGTCGCCGCCTCCGCGACCGCGAGCACCGCGCGCTCGCGCTCGGAGAAGACCCCCGCCTCGCGCCAGGCTGGCAGCAGGTCGAGCTGTTGCTGGGTGACCCCCGCCGCGCGCGCCTCCTCCGTGTGCAGGTTCAGGCAAAACGCGCACCCGTTGAGCTGCGACGCGCGCACCTTGATGAGCTCACCCTCGGTGAGTGACAGGCCGCCGGTAGCTGCGGCCTCGGCGATGGCCTGCGAGTACGCGCCCGCGGCCTTCCATGCCTGGGGCGCGACTTTGTCGAGATACGGGCGCATGGTCCTCCTTGTGGTGCCGGTGTGGTGCGCTGTGCGATGACAGCGTCGCCTCCACTCAACCAGAGCGTAAAGCCGGCGTCACGTATTCCCCGCTATTGAGCGGGGTGAATGGCGGATGCTCAGGCGCCCCTGCCGGGATCCGGTGCAGATTCGGGGACTCCGAGGAGCGCGACGAGGAGCCTGTCGACTGCTGCACGATCCAGGCCGGCCCGGCTGATCGCCCGCAGCAGCACGGCGCCGATGAGCGCATCGGCGATCTCGTCGACGGGGGCGTCGTCGCCGAGCAGGGGAGTGGTGCCGCGGCCCGCATGGAGCCTGGCGGAGAGCGCACCCGATCCTGAGATCGAGTCGCGCAGCCTGCGGCCCACGTCTGCATTGTCGGTCGCCGCCGCGATCAGCGAACGAACGAGCCCCTCGCCGTGTTCGCCCTCGATGAGCTCGCCGATCGCTGCCAGCCAGGTCGCGAGGTCGGCGCGCACGTCGCCGGTGTCTGGCACCGAGAGTTTGCCCGGGAAGACGAGGCCCTCGAGGAGGCACTCCGCAAGGATCGCGCTCTTCGACTTCCACCACCGGTAGATCGTCTGTTTGCCGACTCCGGCGCGGGCGGCGATGCCTTCGATGGTGAGGCTGTCGTAGCCGCGCTCGATGAGCAGCTCGACGGCGGCGATCAGGATCGCCTGCCGGGCGGCCTCGCTGCGTACCGGGCCGCTGCGCGACGACTGACCGGCGCCTCGGACAGGTGGGGTTCCACGCCCGGCGCCTTCCGAGACGGAACCCGACGGACGAGACGGCTGTGCCGCAACCATGAATCCTCCAGACTAGACGATACGGTTCGTGTAATCTTACGTTGTTTGTCGATGCCGACGGCGGCCAGGATACCGCGGTCGCCTCGCACGAGTGTTGAGGAGACCACTATGGCCGAGTTGCTGCACCGCCTCGGAACGTTTGCCGCTCGGCGTGCCTGGGTGATGATCGTCGCCTGGGTCGCCATCCTCGGAATCGCGGGCGGCGGATTCGCCCTCGGTTTTAAGGGGCTGAGCTCGAGCTTCGACGTACCCGGGACCGCCTCCGGGGAAGTGCTCGAAGAGCTTGAGGACTCGCTCCCGGACTTCGCAGGCGCCTCGGGCACCGTCGTCTTCCACCGCGAGGACGGCTCCGCGCTCACCGACGACCAGCGCGCCGAGATCGTGCGTGTCTCGGAAGACGCGAAGGGCCTCCCGGACGTCGCCGACGTCATCGACCCCTTCGCTGCGGAACGCCAGCTCGCCGACCAGCGCGCGGAACTCGAGGACGGCACGCAGCAGATCGCCGCTGGTCGCGAGCAGGCAGCGCAGGGGCAGCAGCAGCTCGATGCCGCGCTCGCGCAGCTCGAGGCTGGTCAGGCGCAGCTCGAAGCTGGTCGTGCCCAGCTTGAGGCGGCAGGGCTCCCCGCGGAGATGCTCGCCGCGCAACTCGCGCCGCTCGACGCGCAGCAGGCGCAGCTCGACGCCGGCCGGGCCGAGCTTGACGCTCAACAGCAGCAACTCACCGACGGGCTCGCGACGCTCGACGAAAACGCTGCGAAGCTCGAAACTGGCGCCGAACTCGCGTCGTACGCCGAGGGCATCCGCCTCGTCTCCGAGGACGGCGCAACGGCCCTCGTGAACGTCTCGTTCACGGAGCCCCGCCTCGACCTGCCGCAGGAGTCGAAGGACGCCATCATCGAGCACTTCGAGTCGAACGCGATCGACGGCGTCGGGGTCTCCTTCTCGACCGACATTTCCCAGGGCGTCCCCGAGATCCTCGGCGTTGGCGAGGTCATCGGCGTCGCGATTGCCGCGATCGTGCTCGTTGCGGTGCTCGGCTCGCTCCTCGCCGCATCGTTCCCGATCGTCACCGCGCTCGTCGGCGTCGGCATCGGTGCGATGGCGACGCTCGCGTTCTCCGGCGTCACACAGATGGCGTCCGTGACCCCGATCCTCGGCGTCATGCTCGGGCTCGCGGTCGGCATCGACTACTCGCTCTTCATTCTCTACCGCCACCGAAAGCAGCTCCTCCAGGGCGCGGACGTCGTCGAATCGATCGGCCTCGCGAACGGAACCGCCGGCAACGCGGTCGTCTTCGCCGGTGCGACGGTGATCGTCGCACTGCTCGCGCTCAACGTGAGCGGGATTCCGTTCCTCGGACTCATGGGCACGGCCGGAGCAGTGAGCGTCGCCGTCGCGGTGCTCATCGCGGTCTCGCTCACCCCAGCCCTGCTCGGGCTCGCGGGGCGCAAGTTGCTCGGCCGACGGGCGCGCGCGACCGCGGAGGCTGCAGCGGCGGCCGCAGCGAACCCGGCGCCGGAGGTGCTCGACGGCACGGTGAAGACACAACCCTCGCGCGCGCTGAAGCCGATGTCGAACCTGCACGCTGTGCTCACCACGGTCGTCGCCGTGGCCGTGCTGCTCGTGCTCGCGATTCCCTCGCTCTCCATTCGGCTCGGCCTGCCGGACGGCGGATCGGAGTCCGAGGGCTCCAGTGCGCACACCGCGTACACGCTTACGAACGAGGCGTTCGGGGAGGGCGCGAACGGCACCCTGCTCGTCACCGCCGACCTTCCCGACGGGCTTGACGAGAGCGACGTGCTCGGTGCGCAGGCGGCCGTAGCCGGCGCGCTCGCTGAGAACGCTGACGTCGTCGCTGTCGCCCCGGTGGCCGTCTCTGATGACAACAGGCTCGCCGCCTTCCAGGTCATTCCAGCTGAGGGCCCGAACAGCGAGTCGACCGACGCGCTCGTGCGAGAGCTCCGTGAGCTCCCTCCCGTGGCATTCACGCTCGACTCGGGTGCAAGCGGCGAGGCCGCGCTCGGCGTCGCCGGGCAGGCGGCGATCAACATTGATATCTCCGAGGGCCTGAACGACGTGCTGCCGCTCTACCTCGCCGTGGTCGTCGGGCTCTCCTTCATCATCATGGTGATGGTGTTCCGCTCCCTGCTCGTCCCGCTCATCGCGACCGGCGGCTTCGTGCTCTCGCTGTTCGCAACCTACGGCGCGGTCACGGCCGTGTTTCAGTGGGGCTGGTTCGGTGAGCTGCTCGGCGTGCACAACCCGGGCCCGATCCTGAGCTTCCTGCCCGTGATCCTCGTGGGTATCCTGTTCGGGCTCGCGATGGACTACCAGCTGTTCCTCGCGACCGGGATGCGCGAGGCGTTCGTGCACGGCGCGCCTGCCCGGCTGGCGGTCGCGCAGGGGTTCCGGGCCGGGCGGACCGTCGTGACGGCCGCGGCCATCATCATGGTCGCGGTGTTTGGTGGCTTTATCGCCTCGGACTCCGTCATGATCAAGTCGATGGGCCTCGGCCTCGCGCTCGGCGTGCTGTTCGACGCCTTCGTCGTTCGCATGCTCCTCGTTCCCGCGCTCATGCACCTCGTCGGTGGCGGCGCGTGGTGGCTGCCGAAGTGGCTCGACAGGATCATCCCGAACGTGGACGTGGAGGGTGCGGCGCTGGAGCGCCGGCACGCGCTTCAGCACTGACACCGCGCCTGGGGTCTGGTTTGGCCGGCCGTCCCCGGCCGACCCGTCCCCGGACGGCCGCCCTGCTCACACCCGGCCACCCCAGCTCGGAGTTGGCAGTTCTTGTCGTTCTGACGGCTCGGAAGCGACAACAACTGCCAACTCCGGGCGGGGAGGCGGGCCTGGTGAGGGCCCGGCCGGGAAAGGCCCGGTCGGGCCGGGTGCCGGATAGGCCCCGCCCACCCCGCCCCACCTACCCCGCGCGGTTCACTCGGGCGGCCCAGCGCCCCTCTCGGTGCTCAATCTCGATCGGGTAGTCGAAGCTCTGGGACACGAGCTCGGACGTGAGCGTCTCCTCGACGCCCCCAGACGCGAGCAGCGTGCCGTCACGGAGCAGCATCGCGTGGGTCGTCGACTGAGGAAGCTCCTCGAAGTGGTGCGTCACGAGCACGGTCGCGAGCTCCGGGTGCGACGTGTGCAGCTCGTCGACGGTCTCGAGCAGCTGCTCGCGGGCGGCAACGTCGAGCCCGGTTGAGGGCTCGTCGAGCAGCAGCAGCGGTGGCTCGGTGAGCAGGGCCCGCGCGATGAGGGCCCGCCCGCGCTCGCCCTGCGACATTGTCGGCCAGCGCACTTCAGTGCGGCTTCCAAGGCCGAGGAGGTCGGCGAGGTAGTCCGCACGCTCGACGAGCTCGGGGGAGGGCTGCCAGCCCATCATGAGCTCGGTCGTGCCCGTCGCGCCGGTCAGCACGACCTCGCGCACGGTGAGCGGTGAGCGCAGCTTGTGGCGGGGATTCACGTGGCCGATCTGCTCGCGCAGCTTGCGAATCTCGACGCGTCCGAGCTGCTGCCCGAGCACGTGCACGGTGCCGCTGGTGGGGTGGTGCTCGGCGCCGCAGAAGCTCAGGATCGTGCTCTTGCCCGCCCCGTTCGGCCCAATGAGGGCCCAGTGCTCGCCGGCCCGAATGCCGAACGACACGTCGTGCAGGATCTCGCGGCCCTCCCGAACGAAGCTCACGTCGGTGAGGCGGAGCACCTCGGTCGCGTTCACAGGTTCGCCCCGGCGCCTGGAGCGGCGCTGGCGGGTCTGGATCCTGATCCTGATCCCGGCGAGGTGAGCGCCTCACCGAGCGAGCGCAGGTGGGCCCGGGCCACGGTGGCCGCTCGCGCAGCGTCGCGCGCGGCGATCGCGTCGGCGAGGTCGACATGGTGGTCGTGATCCTGGGAACCGCTGAAGTCGTTGCTGCCGAACGAGCCGCGCAGGCGCAGCATCTCGATCATTGCGGGGCGGATGCGCGGCGTGAACCCGTCGAACAGTTCGAGCAGGATCGGGTTGCCAGCGGCCTGCACCACGGCCCGGTGAAAGGCGGTGTCGGCGTCGACGTGCGCCGCGATGTCGTCGCGGTGCACGGCGCGCGCGGCGAGGGTGCGGCGGATCGCGCGCAGGTCGGCAGGTGTGCGGCGCGTGGCGGCGAGCCCGGCGCTCTCCGCCTCAATGGCGGTGCGGGCCTCGATGACGGCGAGGATGTCGGAGCGTCTGAGCACGAGGTCCCAGTCGTCGCGGGCGTCGAGCGCGGTGACGAAGACGCCGGATCCCTGCCGGGAGGTGAGCACGCCGAGGCCCGCGAGCTGGCGGATCGCCTCGCGCGCCGTCGAGCGGCCGACGCCGAGCTGTGCGGCGAGCGTGGTCTCGCCGGGAAGCTTCGATCCGAGCGCCCATTCGCCTGCGCGGATACGTTCGAGCAGTACGTCGGCCGCCTGATCGGCGAGTGAGGATCGGTGTACCTGCGCCATGGGTCTCGATTCTGTTGGGTGCGCCGTCTCCGCAAAGTGCGCTACTTGTCTGAGGAGTTGTGTTACAGTCTACGCATGTTTCTTCGCGGATTCCTCCTTCTTCGTCGCCACGGCGGGGCGTAGCCAGACCGGCTCCCCGCCGTGGGGAGCTGGGTGTGCCGGTCGTTGAGTGTTACGAACGACAGGAACCCGACATGACAGCAGTACCCGCACACCATCCGGCGGCAACGGCCCCGGCCGCCGTCTGGAACCGGCAGCAGCCCTCGGGCATGCCCTCCCACCGCTACCGCGACGTGTTCTCGCGCGTCGACGTGCCGCTCCACGAACGCGAGTGGCCGACGAAGCGCCTCACGGAAGCTCCGCTCTGGGTTCCCGTTGACCTGCGCGATGGCAACCAGGCGCTCGCCGAACCCATGGATCCCGAGCGTAAGCGTCACTTCTTCGAGCGCATGGTCGCGATGGGGTACAAGGAGATCGAGGTTGGCTACCCCTCGGCCTCGCAGACCGACTTCGACTTCGTGCGGCTCATCGCCGAGACCGACATCGCGCCAGACGACGTGACGATCGTCGTCTTCACCGCCGCACGCCGCGACCTCATCGCGCGGACCGTCGAGTCGATCGCCGGGATCACGAACCCCGTCGTGATTCACATGTACACGGCCACCGCCCCCATGTGGCGCGACGCGGTGCTCGGGCACAGCCGCGAGACCCTGAAGGAGCTGATCCTCGCGGGTGGCCGCGACCTGCTCGAACTCGCCGGCGACCTGCCAAACGTGCGCTTCCAGTTCAGCCCCGAGGTCTTTAACCTCACCGAGCCCGACTACGTGCTCGAGGTCTGCGACGCGATGACCGAGCTGTGGGACGCTCGACCGGAGCGGCCCGTCATTCTCAACCTCCCTGCCACTGTGGAGATCGCGACCCCGAACGTCTACGCCGACCAGATCGAGTACATGCACAGGCACCTCGCGCGGCGCGACGGCGTGATCCTGTCGGTGCACCCGCACAACGACCGCGGCACCGGCATCGCCTGCGCTGAGCTCGCGGTGCTCGCGGGAGCGCAGCGGGTGGAGGGCTGCATCTTCGGCAACGGCGAGCGCACCGGCAACGTCGACATCGCGACGCTCGCCCTGAACCTGCACGCGCAGGGCGTCGATCCGATGATCGACTTCTCGGACATCGACGAGGTGAGACGCACGGTCGAACACTGCAACCGCATCGAGGTGCACCCGCGGCACCCCTACGTCGGCGACCTCGTGCACACCGCATTCAGCGGAACACACCAGGACGCCATCAAGAAGGGGTTCGCCGAGCACCGCGCGCGGGCTGCAGCACTCGGGGTGCCAGCATCCGAGATCGAGTGGCGCGTGCCGTACCTGCCGATCGACCCGGCCGACATCGGGCGGAGCTACGATGCGGTGATCCGCGTGAACTCCCAGTCCGGCAAGGGTGGCATCGCCTACCTGCTCGAGAGCGGCTACGGGATCACGCTGCCCAGGCGGCTGCAGATCGACCTCGCAAGGCGGGTGCAGCAGCACACCGATGCGAGCGGCACCGAGGTGACGGCCGCCGCGATCTGGGAGATCTTCCAAGAGGCGTACTGCGGGCCCGGCGGGCAGCCGGCGGATTCGGGCCGGACGCCGGAGTCCGGGCTGGTGCTCGCAGGGTTCGAGTCCTCGGGCGACGCGGGGACTGAACGCACGGTGGTGACGCTGCGCTCGGGCGGCGACTCGGGCGGCGACGCCGAGACGGTGACCGAGCACGTTGGCGTGGGGCCCGTCGAGGCGCTCACTGCGGCCCTCGCCAACGTCGGCGTCGACGTTGAGGTGCTCGAACTGCATCAGAGCAGCATCGGCGCCGGCAACGCGAGCGAGGCGATGACGCTCATCGAGTTCAGGCACGCGAGAGGGACGGCATGGGCGGCCGGGCGACACCGGTCGACGCTCAGGGCAACGCTCGCCGCGGTCATGGCCGCCGCGGCCCGCGCCTAGGCGACCTTGGGCCAGCGCAGGGCGACGTCCCCTGCGCGGGCTGGGCGCGCTGTGCGGGCCGGAGATGGCGCTCCGGGCGGCCCCTCACGCCCGGAGTACCATGGGTGGCACCACCCGCCGACGAAGGGGAGACGCCATGAGTGAAGCCAGCAGGATTGCGCTCGGGATGATGCGCATCGAGAACCTCAGCGCGGGCGAGATTCGCGAGCTCTACACGGGCGCACGCGACGCGGGGGTGACGCTCTTCGACCACGCCGACATCTACGGCGGCGGCGAGCACGGGTGCGAACGCCGGTTCAGCGAGGCGCTGCAGCTCGGCGCGACCGAGCGCGAGCAGATCGTGCTCCAGACGAAGTGCGGCATCAGGCCCGGCGGGAAGGGCTTCGACTTCTCGGCCGACTACATCGTGCGCCGGGCCGAGGAGTCCCTCGAGGCGCTCGGCACCGATTACCTCGACGTGCTCATGCTGCACCGACCGGACACCCTCGTCGAGCCGGAGGAGGTCGCCTCGGCGTTCTCGCAGCTCGAGAGCGCCGGCAAGGTGCGGGCGTTCGGGGTGTCGAACCACACGGCACAGCAGATTGAACTCCTGAAGACCGCGGTCACGCAGCCGCTCGCCGTGAACCAGGTACAGTTCGGGCTCGGGCATGCCGCGCTCGTCGCGCAGGGGATCGCCGCGAACATGGAGGGTGTGAAGCAGTCCGCGATGCGCGACGGCGGCCTGATCGAGTACGCGCGCATCAACGGGATCACGCTCGAAGCATGGTCCCCATTCCAGCGCGGATTCTTCTCGGGGTCGATCTTCGAGCAGGGCGGGCTGCGGGAGCTGCAGACCGTGATCGCCCGCATGGCGGCTGAGCGGGAGACGACACCCACCGCGATCGCGACGGCCTGGATCACCAGGCACCCGGCGCGCATGCGCGTCGTGCTCGGGACGACGAAGGCGAGCCGCGTCGCCGAGGCCGTCGAAGGGGCGGGGATGGTGCTCAGCAGGGCGGAGTGGTACGAGCTGTTCGCGGCGGCCGGGTACGAGGTGCCGTAGGCGGGCGCGCCGGACCGCGAAGCCCGGTAAACTGCTTGCCCTACGGCAGCGCACAGCGCCGGAATCGCACGAACTGAGGGAGCCCACATGACCGCCGAACGCGAAGTACTCACCTGGGACGGTTTTGGGGCCGCGACCCGCGAGCTGTCGCGCACGATTGTTGCTGACGGCTTCGCGCCCGAGGTCGTCGTCGCGATCGCCCGCGGCGGCCTGCTGCCTGGCGGCGCCATCGCATACGGCCTGGGGGCGAAGAACTGCGGCGCGCTCAACGTCGAGTTCTACACCGGTATCGGCACGGTGCTCGACAACCCCGAGGTGCTTCCGCCCGAGCTCGATATGGGCTACTTGAAGGGCCGCCGCGTGCTGCTCGTCGATGACGTTGCCGACTCGGGTCGCACGCTGAAGCTCGCGGTCGAACTGCTGGAGGCCGAGGGCGCCGAGGTGCGCTCGGTCACGATCTACACGAAGCCGTCGACAGTCATCCAGCCCGATTACGCGTGGAAGGCCACCGACAAGTGGATCGACTTTCCGTGGTCGGCCGACGGGTCGGTCATCGAGGAAGACGCGAACGCGGCCGAGCGCAGCGCCTGACTCGCTGGCCGTCGGCGGCACCGTTGCCGGAGGAACTCCCGCGTGGGTCGCTCGCGCCCTAGAGGAGTTCCTCCGCGCGCAGCGCGAACCAGAGCTCGGCGCGGTCCGCGGCGCTGGAGAGCGACCTACCTGTGAGCCGCTCGATGCGCGTCACCCGGTCGCGGAGCGTGTTGCGGTGGATACCGAGCGCGGCGGCGGCCGGTCCGCGCTGGCCGTCCGACTCGAACAGCGCGTCAAGCGTGTCGCAGAGCAGCTCGCGGTCGGCCTCGGCCGACGCCTCACCGCTCGCGTCCACCGCCGCGAGCGGCCCGAGTACCTCACGGCTCAGCTCCGTCGCGGTGTGTCTGCCGGTGAAGCCGAGGCTGAGCACCGCGTCGAGGAACGGCGCGTCGCGGTCGACCCAGATCACCTGCGCGCGCCGCGGTTCGGCGTAGAGCGCGGCGCGGCCCGGCAGATCGCTGATGCGTGAGGCCGCGGAGCGCCCGCTCACGGGCACACTGCCGCGGTCGACCTCTCGCCCGACGACAAGGTCAAGCCCGTGCTGCACGGTCCGCGTGATCGCTGGCTCGGGGTGCGCGCCGTCGATGATCTGCCAGGCTTGCGCGAGCCCGCCCGGCAGCTCCTCGGTCGAGGTGATGAGCCTGTCCAGGCCCAGGCGCGGTTCCGTGCGCCAGGCCGAGATGTCCTCGGGAGCGCCCTGCACGGCGACGGCACGCAGCGTCGCGGGCATCACGAGTCCGGGGGCGAGCGCCTCGGCGGTCTCCGCGGGGAACTCGCCGCTCAGGATCCTGCCCGTGAGGAGCTCCCATCGCTCCCGTTCGGCGCGGTCGGTTGCGCGGTCGCTGCGCACGCTGAATCCGAGCGCCATCGCGCCGGCGGCGATCACCGAGCTGCCCTCGGGTGTGAGTGGGCCCGAGCCCGCAATCGCGAGCCGGAGCGTCCCCTCGGTGTCGAGCGCGACGAGCTCGGCGCCGTCCGGATTGAATCCCTGCGTGCTGGCGAGCACGCGGTCGGGGCCTGCGATGAGCGCGAGTTGCCTGCCGGTCGCCTGCGAGATGCTCGCGAGTACCTCCGCAGGGTCCTGCGCGCCGCGCGCGCTGTCGAGGAGGCGCAGCTGGACCTGCAGCGCCGAGCGCGCGGCGCGCAGCTCGTCCGAGCGCATGAGGCCGGCTACGGCTTTGGTGACGGCGATGAAGGGGACCGGGAGCGGGATCTCGAATAGGGCGACGCGGTACGTGCTCGCGGCGCGGAGCAGCGGGGTCGGCACCCGCTCGTGGTTCACGCCGACACCGAACCCGATCGCGGCGATGCGCGCGCGGCTGAGGCCGGCCACGAAGTCGAGCCAGCCCGGGTCATCGGCGCTGAGGGAGAGGCCAGTCGTCATGATGATCTCACCGCCCTCGAGGTAGTCGCTGAGCGTCAGGAGCTCGGTGATCGACGCCCAGCTCAGCTCGGGATCTCCCTGGCCCGCCTGCAGGAGCGTGAGGCCGAGATCGGGCAGTTCGAGCAGTTGGGAGAGCGTCGCCATGGTGTCATTCTCGCACAGCATCGAATGCTAAGAGTGTGCAAGTTTTGCCCCTCGAGTTGTGGCAGTTCGCCTACAGTTGAAGTATGACAACCCCAGGTCCGCTCGCCGGCATTCGTGTCGCAGACTTTTCCCGAGTGCTCGCGGGCCCACACGCAACGATGCTGCTCGCCGATTTCGGCGCCGACGTGATCAAGATCGAAAGCCCCGAGGGCGACGGCACCCGGCAGTGGTCGCCGCCGACCAACGCGATCGGCCAGAGCACCTATTTTGCCGGGGTCAATCGCGGCAAGCGCTCGGTCGTCTGCGATTTGCGTAGCGAGGAGGGGATCGCCCTCGCGACCGAGCTCGCAACCTCAGCGGACGTCGTCATCGAGAACTTCAAGCCGGGCACGATGGACAAGTTTGGGCTGAGCTACGAGGCGCTCGCCGCCGCGAATCCTGGCGTGGTCTACTGCTCGATCTCGGGCTTCGGAGACGCCGAGGGTCGCGACCTCCCCGGCTACGACCTGCTCGTGCAGGCCGTCGGCGGGCTCATGAGCATCACCGGCCAGGCAGATGATGCTGGCGGCGAACCGACGAAGGTCGGCGTCGCGCTCGTCGACATCCTCACCGGCCTGAACGCGGTGATCGGCATCCAGGCAGCCCTCCGCGCCCGTGACGCTGCGGGCGGCACCGGCCGCGGCCAGCACGTCAAGGTGACGCTCCTCGGCTCGCTGCTCTCGGCGCTCGCGAACCAGGCCTCGTCGACGCTCGAGACCGGCGCGTCGCCGGGGCGCATGGGCAACGCCCACCCCTCGATCGCGCCGTACGAGACGTTCCACGCTGCCGATCAGTCGGTCGCGCTCGCGGTCGGAACGGACGGCCAGTTCACCAGGCTCTGCGAGGTGCTCGGCATCCCCGAGCTGGCGGCCGACGACCGGTTCGCGAACAACCCCGCGCGCGTCGCCAACCGGGTGGCGCTGCGTGCGGCGCTCGAGGAACAGCTCCGCACCCGCAACGCCGACGAGTGGATCACCGCGTTCACCGAGGCGAACATCCCGGCCGGCCGGGTCAACACGATCGCGCAGGCGATCGAGCTCGCAGAGTCGCTTGGCCTTGACACCGTCGCCGAGACCACCGGCGTCGCCGCCGACGGCAGCGAGCACACGCTCCGCTCGGTCGCCGCTCCCATCCAATTCTCCGAGACGCCAGCCCGCTACACCTCGCCGCCTCCAGGGGTCGGCGAGCACCAGGGCGCGACCTGGCTTCCCCGCTAACCCCGCTGCACACACCGAACAAAGGAAACTCATGACCACCACGATTGACCAGCTGTTCAACGTCGCCGACTTCGTCACCGAAGAAGAGCGCGAGTGGCAGCTCAAGGCGCGAGAGTTCGCGCAGACCAAGATCAACCCGATCATCGACCAGGCGTTCGAGGATCGTAGGCTCCCCGTCGAGCTGCTCCCGGAGGTCGGCGAGTTCGGCGCGTTCGGCATGTACATGAACGGGTACGGCCTCCGCGGCGCATCGTCGGTCGCGTATGGCCTCGTTGCGATGGAGTTTGAGGCCGCTGACTCGGGCTTCCGCACCGCCCTCTCGGTGCAGGGCTCGCTCGCGATGGGCGCGATCTACAAGTTTGGCTCGGAGGAGCAGAAGCAGCAGTGGCTCCCCGCCATGGGCCGCGGCGAGGCCGTCGGGTTCTTCGGACTCACCGAGCCGCAGGGCGGCTCCGACCCGAACACCATGCTCACCTCAGCTCGCCGCGATGGCGACCAGTGGGTGCTCAACGGCAAGAAGCGCTGGATCGGTCTCGCAACCATCGCGAAGGTCGGCGTGATCTGGGCGAAGGACGAGGAGGGCGTCGTGCGCGGCTTCGTCGTGCCGACCGAGACCGAGGGCTTCAAGGCGACCGCGATCGAGAACAAGCTGTCGATGCGCGCGTCGCTGCAGACCGAGATCGAGCTCACGGACGTGCGCCTGCCCGCGGACGCGATCCTCCCCGGAGCCAAGGGGCTGTCGGCGCCGTTCAAGTGCCTGAACGAGGCGCGTTACGGCATCGCCTGGGGTGTCATGGGCGCGGCGCGCTCGTGCCTCGAGGCCGCCGTCGAGCGCTCGCAGACGCGCGAGGTGTTTGGCGCTCCCATCGGATCGAAGCAGATCATCCAGGCGCAGCTCGCCGACATGTTCGTCGAGTACGAGAAGGGCATGCTGCTCGCGCTGCACCTTGGCCGCCTGAAGGACGCGGGAACGCTCACCTACGGCCAGATCTCCGTTGGCAAGCTGAACAACGTTCGTGAGGCCATCAAGATTGCCGGTCAGTGCCGCTCGATCCTTGGTGGCGACGGCATCACCTCGGACTTCCCGGTGATGCGCCACATGGCAAACCTCGAGTCGGTGCGCACGTACGAGGGCACCGACGAGGTGCACCAGCTCGTCATCGGTCGCGAGCTCACCGGAATCGCGGCGTTCTAGTCTGACGCTCACGGCGCCCGCCACCCGCAGGGGTGGCGGGCGCCTCGCGTTTTCGACCCGCGGGCCTGCCGGCCTCGGTCGATACATCTGTGATCTGCACATCCAATGCCGTCGGGGTCGGTCTGAGGCATATGCGTTGCAGATCGCATTGCTGCCGCGGGTGCCGGGTAGGTGCGGGCACGGGGAAGGGCTGGCGCAGCTGCGGAGGCGCGGGCGCAGACAGGACTACCGGCGCCGGGTAGGCGCCAGAGCCTACTTCACGAGACCGGAGTCGATGAACCGGTCGTCGCCATCGCGCGGCTCGACGCGGCCGTCGGTGTTGTTGCTCAGCAGCCAGAGCGTGCCGTCCGGCGCGACCGTGACGTCGCGGATGCGGCCATACTCCTCGACGAAGTGGTCTGAGCTCGCGGTGAGATCCGACAGTGGCACCGTACGCACGCGCTGGCCGCGCAGGTTCGCGATGTAGATCGTGTCGTTCGTGATCGCGATGCCGCTCGGGCTCGCCTCGGCCGGGGCCCACTGCTGGACCGGGTCCACGTAGCGGCTGTCGCCCGCGATGCCCTCGACCTCGGGCCACCCGTAGTTCGAACCCGCCGTGATGACGTTCAGTTCGTCCCAGGTGTCTTGCCCGAACTCGCTCGAGTACATCTTGCCGTCCGGCGCCCACGCGATCCCCTGCGGGTTGCGGTGCCCGTAGGTGAAGACCGGCGAGCCGTCGAACGGATTGTCGTCGGGGACGCCGCCGTCGGGGGTGAGGCGCAAGATCTTGCCCGCGAGGCTGTCGAGGTCCTGCGACAGCCACGGCTGTGAGGCGTCGCCGACAGTCACGTAGAGCATGCCGTCGGGGCCGAACGCGATCCTGCCGCCGTTGTGCGAGGTGGCGCTCGGGAGGCCTTCGAGAATGGCTGTCGGCTCGCCGATCGCAAGCGCGCCCGGTTCGCCCGTGAGCGGGAAGCGTTGCACCCTGTTACCGGTTCCCGACGTCGAGTAGGCGTAGAGATACTCGGGCTGAGTGCCTTCGGCGGCGGGCGACACCGCGATCCCGAGCAGCCCGCCCTCGCCACCGTGCACGACATCGGAAATTGTCGTGATCTCGCGACTCGCGCCGTCCGCGGTGAGTTCGAGCAGCTTGCCGGAATCGCGTTCGCTCACCAGCGCCGAGTTCTCGACGTAGGCGATCGACCACGGGGCGGCGAGGCCCGTCGTCGACTGCCGCGGGCCGAGCGGCTCGGGCCCTTCCTCGGCCGGAGGGTCGGCGGTCGGAGCCGTGGTCGGCGACGCCGTGGGCTTCGATGGTGGTTCGGCGGCGCACCCGGTGAAGCCGAGCAGCGCGGCGAGCGCCCCGGCGGTGAGCGCGACGGATGCGGTGCTCCGCGAGCGTGGCGAACGGTTCATGGTGACCTCCCACAACTCACGGTAGTTGATGTTGGTGCATCGGGCCAGACACATTGTTCTAGTTCAAGTAGAGTTATTGGTGAAAGGAGCGCGCATGCTGATTCGGATTGACGAAGCGAGCGAGCGCGCGATCTACGAACAGATCGCCGACTCGATTCGTGCCGACATCGCCGCGGGCAAGGTTCGGGCCGGTGCCGCGCTCCCTGCCGCGAAGCGGCTTGCCGCCGCGCTCGACATCAACGTGCACACCGTACTGCGGGCCTATCAGCAGCTGCGCGACGAACGGCTCGTCGACCTGCGGCGCGGCCGGGGCGCCGTGGTCACCTCACTCGCCGGCACGCTCGTCGAGCTCTCGAGCGAGGTCCGCGACCTTGTCGACCGTGCCAGCCTCCTCGGGGTGAGCCAGGTCACCCTCGCCGCGCTGGTCGCGCATGCCGACCCCAACGGCGCGCCGCCGTCAGGCCGCGCCCCGATCCCGCTGACGTTCTCACAGGAGCAGACCGCCGCATGACCGAGACCGCTCCCGCCCAGCCAGCCCCCGAGTCGCACCCAGACTTGCCCCGCGCGCGCATGGCCGCGCGCGTCGTCGGGCTCATCATCCCGGTCGGCCTCGTCATCGTCGGCGTGATCGTCTCGCTCGTCTGGCTTCCGCGGCTGCCCAACCCGGTGGCGGTGCACTGGAGCGGCGCAGGCGTCGCTGACGGGTTTGGCAGCCCGGCGCTCAGCCTAATCATGTTCCCGATCACTGGCCTCATCGTGGCGGGGCTGTACTTCGTAACAAGGGTGCAGGACCTGCAGAACCGGGCGCGGCCAGGCGGCGACATCTGGGGCCCGATCAATCGCCTGACGCCTGCGATCGTCCTCGGTGCAGCCGTGCTGATCTTCTCGCTGAACATGGTCACGACGGCGATCCAGCTCGACCTCCCCG
This sequence comes from Leucobacter aridicollis, assembly GCF_013409595.1. Classification (NCBI taxonomy): domain Bacteria; kingdom Bacillati; phylum Actinomycetota; class Actinomycetes; order Micrococcales; family Microbacteriaceae; genus Leucobacter; species Leucobacter aridicollis. Next base: position 863,364 of record NZ_JACCBD010000001.1, read on the forward strand.
ACGCCAGGCAGCTCGAGCCGAATCTCGCCGTCACGATCGTGCCGGCGGTCGCCGGGCTCGCCGCTGCCGTACTCGGCTACTTCGCGCAGCCGCGGCTGCGGGTCTCGGCGACCGTCGAGGCCGATACAGGCGAGCCGCTCGAGCTCGCTCCAGCCGAGCGCGTCGCCTGGGTCGGCACGATCGGCGTGAGCCGGGCGTACCTCTGGATCATGGGGGCCTCGTTGGTGGTGCTCGTCGCCTGTCTTATCCTCGTGGCAAGCATCAGACCGGCTGAACCTGCCGGAATCTCGATCGTTGGCGCCTCGCTACTGGTGGTGGTCGTGCTCACGGTCACCTGCATGCGGTTCAACGTGCGCATCGACGAGCGCGGCCTCGAGGCGAGGTCGTTCGTCGGCTGGCCGGTGATGCGCGTGCCGGCGGACCAGGTAGTCACGGTCGAGGTGGGCGATATCCACCCGTTCGGAGAGTTCGGGGGCTGGGGCTGGCGGCTCTCGGTCGACGGCAAGATCGGCATCGTGATGCGCACGGGCGAGGGTATCCGCGTCACGCGACGTACGGGCCGACCGCTCGTCGTGACGATCGACGACGCCGAGTCCGCGGCCACCGCGCTTGCGACGGCGGCACAGCAGGCACGCGCAGGGTCGGTCGCCCCGGACGGCCAGACCGGCACCGAACGAGCCAACGGATCCCGCGGGGAGGTCACCGAATGACGACGCGCACACCGATCGCTCGCGCGCAACGCGCCGCCCTGTGGATCGGCACGATCGTGCCGCTGGCGCTCCTGACTGTCTCGGTCATCGTGCAGCTGCTGTGGCTGCCGCGAATGCCTGACCCGGCAGCGACGCACTGGGGCCCGTCGGGTCTGCCAGACGGCTTCGGACCGCCGTGGACGAACGTCGTGTTGTTCGCCAGTATCAGCCTCGCGGCCCTGCTGCTGCCGCCCCTCCAGCGGTTCCAGCTGCGCCGCGGGGACGCCGTCGGCGCGGGCCGCAGCTGGGCGGCGGCGAACCGGTGGATGCCCGCGTTCACCCTCGGCATGGTCGTGTCGCTGCAGCTCAACGCGCTCGGAACGGCGTGGGTCCAGCTCGATGCGGTCGACGCCCGCGAGACCGGCTCGACGCTCGGCTGGCTTCTCGGCGGCTGGCTCGCGGGCGCGGTCGTCTGCGTCGCCGCCTATCTCCTGCAGCCGAGCCTGCGCATCGACCCGGAGGAGGGGGAGCCGGCCGCGCGGGCGCTCCCGCTCGGGGCCACCGAGCGCGCGGCCTGGGTTGGCGAGATCCGCCCGTCTCGTGGCGTGGGGTGGGCGCTCGGCGCGGTGAATGTGTTGCTTGCTGCGATGGCGGCGTGGATGTTCACCGTCGAGCCGCTTGCTGGCTGGATCGGCGTCGGCACCCTCGCGGTCGTCGCGGCGGGGACGGTGATGTGCATGTGGTTCAGCGTGCGGATCGGGCCACAGGGCTTCGAGGCGCGCTCGCTGGTGGGGTGGCCCGTGTTCAGGATCGCCGCGGCTGATGTCGCCGACGTGGTCACCGCGCGGATCGAACCGCTGGGCGAGTTTGGCGGCTGGGGGCTGCGCTTCGCCGGCGGCCGCACCGGCCTCGTGCCGCGCGGCGGGGAGGGGCTCGTCATCACCCGCCGGAACGGCAAGGTGCTCGTCGCGACCCTCGACGGTGCAGAGGAGGCTGCGGCCGTGCTTGTCGCCGCTGCCCGGGCGGCAGGCCCAACGACTGACCCAGCAGCGCAAGTGCCAGACGCCGCTGACGCAACTGACCGACCGAATCTAACGAAGGAGACTCGCAATGACGCAGGAACCGATTGAGCGACCGCAACCCGAACCGCTCGCGCGGGTGCCCTGGGTCGCCGTCGCGGTCTTTGTGGCGCTCGCGTGGGGGCTCGCCTGGCTGGTGATGCTCCCGATGTGGCGGCTCGACCCCGTCGCTGCCGCGACGATGCCGGTGGGCACGCAGATGCTGCTGCAGTTGTTGCCGTCGGTGATGATGTTCACGCCGGCCGTCGCGATGCTCGTCGTGGTCTTCGTCTTGAGGTCGCCTAGGCGGGGGAGGGCCCGGTTCCTCGGCCTGTGGCCGCTCCGCCCCGCAAAGCGCGTGGTCTGGTTCATCGTGCTCGGGAACTTCGGCCCGATGGTGATCGTCGCGCTCGCCCTCGGCGTCGCGACGCTGCTGGGGTGGTTCACCCCCGACTTCGCCGAACTCTCGGGGTTCGCGGCGACGCTCGCAGCGAGCGGCACGCCGCCTGAGCTCGCGCGCACGGTGATGCTCACGCAGCTTGCGGTGATCCCGTTCGCAGGCCTCATCAACCTGTTGCCGGCGTTCGGCGAGGAGATCGGGTGGCGCGGCTGGTTACTCCCCGCGTTGCGCCCGCTCGGAACCTGGCCCGCGCTGCTCGCGAGCGGCGTGATCTGGGGCCTCTGGCACGCCCCGGTCACGCTGCTCGGCCACAACTTTGGGCTGTTCGACTGGCGCGGCGTCGCGCTCATGACGATCGGCTGCGTCTTCTGGGGGATCCTGTTCGGGTGGCTGCGGCTGCGCAGCGCCTCCGTCTGGCCGGCGGTTATCGCGCACGGGGCGCTCAACGGCGTCGCCGCCATCTGCATGGTGTTCACGATGGCCGGCGCCCCGCTCCCGATGCCGCTCGTGAACCCGCTTGGCGTCTCGGGGTGGATCGTTGCGGCCGTCGCGATTGTCGCGCTCGCCGCGACGGGCCAGTTCAGCACACAGCCGAGCCTGGCGCCGCCGCGGCGCTAACGCGCAGACCCCGCCGGGCTAGTTCGCTGCTGCCTCCGCCTGGAACCAGGCGGGGAGCAGCAGCGGGAGGTTCTCGAAGAAGCGCTCGCGCGACATGTCACCCTCGAGGATCCAGATCCGGATCGCGCCGGTGGCGCCGTTGGCGAGGAACGCCGCAGCGACGTCGAGGTCGACGTCGGGCACGGCGGGCTTCCGCTTGCGGCGCTTGGTGAGGTAGGTCTCCGCGACCTCGGTGAGGAAGCGGGAGAGCATGATCGGGATGGTGCCGTCGACCTGGTCGCTGAACGCGATCGTGTAGAGGTCGCGCCGCTCCTCGAGGTGGTCGAGCGCCGTGTAGATGCAGTGAGTGAACGCGTCGATCTCCGGCGCGGGGGCGCCGCCCCGGCAGACCTCCGAGAGTTCCGAGTACAGGGCATCCGCGAGCGCCTCCGCTGGCGTCGTGTAGTGCTTGTAGAACGTCACCCGGTTGATGCCAGCACTCTCGGCGAGCTCCGAGACAGTGATTTCCCCAACTGGCTTCTGAGTGGCGAGATCGGTGATCGCCTTGTGGAGTGCGGCCCGAGTCCGCAGGATACGCGCGTCAGTCATGGCCCCAGCCTAGCGCTGTTTCATGGAGGAAAGGCAGCATAGGAAACTGTTTCTGTTGTCGGAACTGTAGAGAATGTACCAATTAGACGGGCCACGTCTGTCGATATGTCACGTTTCCAATGTTGCTGCCTCGAATTCTTGCACGTGAACACTGCGTACCAACGCGTCAGCGTGTCGACAGCCCCCGTTTACGTGCGGAGCGTACCTTGTGCAGTACCGGGCACCGTGCCCGGTTGAGGAGGCCGTAGCCCCCCTCGAAAGCTACGGCCGACTCGTTTCGCCGGGGCCGCCCCGGCAGAACGAAGGAGCCGCCGTGGCAACTATCCGAGAAACCATCACGCAGCCGGCGATCGGCGAGGCCGAGCGCCTCGCGCAGGCGGAGCGAACCTACGTGCTCGACACGTCGGTGCTCCTCAGCGATCCGTCGGCGATTTTCCGGTTCGCCGAGCACAGCATCGTCTTGCCTGTCGTCGTCGTGACGGAGCTTGAGAAGAAACGGCACGATCCCGAACTCGGGTACTTTGCGCGCCGCGCGCTCAGGCTCCTCGACGGACTGCGTGAGCGGCACGAGCGACTCGACTTCCCGGTACCTGTTGGCGAGGATGGCGGTACGCTGCGGGTCGAGCTGAACCACTCGAGCGCCGAGGTGCTGCCGAGCGGCATGCGGCTCGGCGACAACGACACCCGGATCCTCGCCGTCGCCCAGAGCCTCGCGAGCGAGGGTCTCGACGTGACGGTGATCTCGAAGGATCTCCCGATGCGCGTGAAGGCCGCCGCGCTCGGCCTCGGTGCCGAGGAGTACCGCAACGATCAGACCGGCGACGACAGCTACCTCGGCACGACCGCGATCGAACTCACGGACGCTGACGTCGACGCCCTCTGGGAAAACGAGCGGCTCGATGATGTGGAGGCGGCCCGCGGCCTCGTCGTCGGAACCGGGCTCGTCATTAGCTCGCCGACGGGGTCCGCGCTCGGTCGAGTCGACGGCGACGCGTCGCTCAGGCTCGTGCGGGGCGACCGCGAGGTCTTCGGCGTGCACGGTCGGAGCGCGGAGCAGCGCCTCGCGATCGACCTGCTGCTCGACCCAGAGGTGGGGATCGTGTCGCTCGGCGGCAAGGCCGGCACCGGCAAGTCGGCGCTCGCGCTCGCCGCGGGCTTGGAGGCCGTGCTCGAGCGGCAGCAGCACCGCAAGGTCATGGTGTTCCGGCCCATGTATGCGGTGGGCGGCCAGGAGCTCGGCTACCTCCCCGGCGATCAGCAGGACAAGATGAACCCGTGGGGGCAGGCGGTGTTCGACACCCTCGGCTCGATCGTCTCGCAGAACGTGCTCGACGAGGTGGTTGCGCGCGATCTCGTTGAGGTGCTCCCGCTCACGCACATCCGCGGCCGGTCCCTGCACGACGCGTTCGTGATCGTCGATGAGGCGCAGTCGCTCGAGCGCAATGTGCTGCTCACGATGCTCAGCCGGATCGGGCAGCGCTCACGGGTCGTGCTCACGCACGATGTCGGCCAGCGCGACAACCTGCGCGTGGGCCGGCACGATGGAATCGCGGCGGTCATCGAGAAGCTCAAGGGGCACTCGCTGTTCGGCCACGTCACGCTGACGCGCAGCGAGCGCAGCGATATCGCCGCCCTCGTTACGGAGCTGCTCGACTCGTAGCGGGGCAGGATCGGGGCGGGCCGGCGCTAGCGTGAAGCTGCGCCGGCCCGCTCTGCGTGGTCCCAGCGCTCGGTGGCGGCAAGGTTTGCCGAGGCGCTCGCGCCGGCGGCCTCGGAGTCGCGGCGCCGGATCGCCTCCAGCACCTCCTCGTGGCCGCGCGGGTCCTCTCTGCTGAAGCCGTCGCGGGTGATCGCCGACTCGACGGATTCTCGTAGCCGCGGCAGCAGGGCTGCGTAGATCTCGAACAGGATCGGGTTGTGTGCGGCCCGCGCGACCTCCTCGTGGAACGCGGCGTCCGCCTGCGCCCACACGGCGGCGTTCTCGCGCGTCGGCGGCTCCGCGGTCACGAAGGATCGGTACTCGAGCGCCTCCGCGATCCTCGCGATGTCGTCGTCGTCCGCCCGCTCGGCTGCGAGGCGCGCGAGCTGCGGTTCGATGGCGGCGCGGGCCTCGAGCACATCGCCGATCGAGCCGCCCGAGCGGGCGAGCGCCCCGGGAACTTCGCTCCGCGCGGTCACAAACGTCCCGTCGCCGCGGCGCACGTCGAGCATGCCGCTGTACTGCAGCGCCCGGATCGCTTCTCGCAGGGTGCCGCGGGCGACGCCCAAATCCGCGATGAGTTCGGGCTCGGGCGGGATCCGCTCGCCGACTCGCCAGCGCCCCTCGACGATCTCAGTGCGGAGTCGCTCGACGACCTGGTCGCTCAGCGAGGACTGGCGTATCGGATCAAGGCTCATGTGTGCAATGATAGTACGTCTCAAAGGTTAGACGTTTGACGTTTGGATGAATATGACCCACTTCTCTGCCCCCGCCCGCCGGCGGCCCGCGCTCATGCTGATCGCGCTCGTGCTCGTCGCGCTCAACCTGCGCCTGGCGATCACGAGCGCCGCCGCGCTGCTCACGCTGCTCACCGAGAGTGGGGCGCTGAACTCGGCGACTGTCGTGCTCATTCCAGCGATCCCGACGGCCGTGTTCGCCGTCGCCGGTGTGAGCACCGCGAGGCTCGCCGGACGCTGGGGCGTCGAGCGGACGGTGGCGGTCGGGCTCGCCGTCCTGAGCGTCGGGCTGCTCATCCGCGCGATCCCGAGCCCGTGGATCGTCGTGCTCGGCACCGTCGTCGCGACCGGCGGGCTCGCCGTCGTGAACATCCTCTTGCCCGCCGTCGTCCGCGCGCACTTCGGGCGCAGCATCGGCACGGTGACCACGGTCTACTCGACCGCGATGTCGCTTGGCGCGGCGACCGCGGCCGCCACCGCCGTTCCGGTCGCGGTCGCCGTCGGCAGCCCGACCGTTGGGCTCGCGGCCTGGGCCGTGCCGGCGCTCATCGCTCTCGCCGTGTGGGCAGTCGTGATGCCGATCGCGCGACCCGCGCGCCCCGCGGCCCCCGCGCCCGAGGCTGGGGTACGCCGCGAGCGCGCCGCCTACCCTGCCGGAACCTGGCTCCTCGCGAGCTTCTTCGCGATCCAGTCGCTCCTGAGCTACGTCGTCATGGGGTGGCTTCCGACGATCGCGACCGACGCGGGGCTGTCGCCCGAGCGCGCCGGTCTGTTGCTCGGCATCACGATGGCGGTGGGCGTGCCTGCGACGGTGCTCGTCATGCCGCTTGCGCGCGGCGCCGGCCGGATGCGGGTCGGGTTCGCGGTCGTCGGATCCGCGACAACGGCGGGCGTGCTCGGGCTGCTGTTCGCCCCGCTCGCGCTGCCCGAGGTGTGGGCCGGCCTCCTCGGGCTTGGCATGTGCGCGTTCCCGCTTGCGCTTGCGCTCATCGCGACGATCGGCACTGACGCGGCGGAGTCGGCGCGGGTCTCGACCGCAGTTCAGTCGATCGGGTACACCGTCGCGACGCTCGGCCCCCTCGGGGCGGGCGCCCTGCACCAGGCGGCGCAGTCGTGGACGCCCGTGCTCGTGCTGCTCGTCGTCGGCGCCGCGGCGCAGATCACTGTCGGCGTTGTGCTCACCGGGGTGGTGTGGCGTCGGCGGCCCGGCGGCGACCGGTAGCGGCCTCGCAACCGGCGCCCGACGCGGCGCACGCACCGGCGTAACTGGTGTCGAAACCGGCGGGAACGCGTGAGGCGGGGCGCCGGGAGAGTTCCCGACGCCCCGCCTCACGCGGCTCCTGCGCTAGCCGATCGTGTGATCAGCCGTCTCTGCGGCGGCGGCGCGGCGGCGCCACAGCAGCAGTCCACCGCCCGCGGCGAGTAGCGCGAGCGTTGCAATGCCGAGCGGGACGAAGGACGCGCCGCCGGTGGTGGCGATCGATCCTGATCCCTTCCCGCCCGTGCCCGTGGTGCTGTCGCTCGGCGTGGTGCCGGTCTCGCCCGGCTTCTGGCCGCCGGGATTCTCGCCGCCCGGGTTTTCGCCGCCGGGGTTTTCGCCGCCCGGGTTCTCCCCGCCGGGGTTCTCCCCGCCGGTCTCGGCCGCGGTGACGGTGAGCGGGGTCGACACTGTCTTGCCGTTCGGCAGCACGGCGACGAGCTCGTGCTCGGTGTCAGTCGGGGTGTTCGCCGGGATCGTCACGGTTGTCGAGAACGCGCGATCCTCACCGACCTCGACCGACGCGAGCGCGACCGGCTCCGAGTGCAGCTCGAGCGCGATCTTCGAACCGGGCGCGAAGCCCGATCCTGAGACCTGCAGCTCGCCGCCCTGAGCGACCGATGCCTCGCCGAGCTGCAGCGCCGGGCCGGCGGGAGTCTCGATGCCAGGCTCCGTCACCCACTTCTCGCCGGTGTCGTACTTGGTGACAGTGAACTCGTCGAAGACCTCGCCGACGGCGGGGACCTCGAAAGCGGCATAGACCGGGCGCTCGGCGGCAGTATCGGTGAGCTTGAAGCTCTTCGACCCATTCACCTTCTCGGCGACGTACGAGCGGTAGGTGAGCTGGTTCGCAGTGACGTCGATGACCTGGTAGGTCGTGACGCGCTCGCCGCGGATGACCTGGGTCGCGCCGTTGTTCGTCCAGACGTTCTTTGCTTCGGTCTCGAGGTCGTAGTGCTTTGCGCCCGAGTTCGAGACCGCGTACACCGGTCCGACGGTCATGCCGCGCGTCTCGGTGGTGTCGTCGTTCTTGTAGCCGCGGCCGTACGTGTGGTCGTGCCCCATGAGCACGAGATCGATGTTGTTCTCCTCGAAGACGGGGACCCAGTATTCGCGGAGGACGGCCTCGTCGCGGCCCGAGGACGTCGAGTACACGGGCTGGTGGAAGGTGACCACGTTCCACTTCGACGGGCTCTCCTTGAGCACGAAGTCGAGCCAGGCGGCCTGGTACTCGGTCCACAGGGCCTGGACCTTCGTGCTCGGGCACTCGGCGCCCGTGCAACCGGGGAGGTTCGCGGGCTTCAGGAACGTGGTGTCGCGTGTGGCGTTCAGCGTGATGAATCGGACGCCCTGGTAGTCGGTGTAGTACACGGTCTCGGCCGCGAAGTCTGCCCAGTGCTCGAAGTATGCGGCGTACTGGCGTGCGACGTCAGAGTCGCCCTGCGCGCGGCCAGCGAGCTCACCGATCGTCTCGGTGGACGGCTGGTTGAGCGGGTACTCAAAGTGGGCCTTCCACGAGGCGAGCGTCTTATCGCCCGAGTACTCGTGGTTGCCCGGCGCGGCCATGACGTTCGTGCTCGTCGCCGAGCGCTCCATGCCCTTGAACCAGTTCAGCCACTCGGTGTCATTGCTGCCGGTGTTGATGAGGTCGCCGGCGTGCACCGAACCAATGGAGCGAGGCGCCTTGGCCTCGGCCTGCTCGACGACGGCGGGCCAGGTGGTGTCGAGGCCGATCTGTGCGTCGCCGTAGTAGACGAACTGGAAGTCGGTCGCGCCCGGGGTCTCGGTGGTGAACCTGTACCACTCGCTCATGCTGCCCTCGGTCCCGACGCGGTAGCGGTACGCGGTTGCGGGGGCGAGGTCGGTGACTGTCGCCGAGAAGTGCTCCTTCGCGTTGCCGTTCACGGCGCCAACCGCGCGCGCATCGACGACGCGGGTGTCGCCGCCAGCAGCGAGCCCGATCTCGACCGCACCGCTCTTGTGCGTCTCATCGCCAGCGAGCCACGAGAACGACTGCGACGTCGCCGGAGTCTCGGTCGGCGTCAGGATCACGCGCGTCGGAGCGGCGACCACCGGATCGGTGCCGCCACCCTCATCGGTCTTGGGTGAGAGCTGCAGCTTCGTCATGTCGAAGTACGCGTCGGACGAGGTCTCGCGATCCTGGTAGACGGCCACCGCGATCGTGTTCGTGCCGTCCTGCAGCAGCGCCGGGTCGACAGTGAAGTCGGACACGACAGGGTCGCCCTTGCTTTCGCCCGCGTACTGCAGGTTCGTGGGCGACGCGTCATCGACTCGGGCATCGAGGAAACCGGCGACCTTCTGGCCGTTGACGAACACTCTGGCCGCGTCGTCGTGGATGATCGACGCGGAGACCGCATCAACCTCGCTCGCGACGCCGGCCTCGAGCTCGATCGTTGTGCGGAAGAAGTAGGTCGGAACCGTGTTCTTCGAGTCGCCGTCGATGTAGTGGGCGAGCTTGGTCGCGGGCATGTAGGGGCCGACCGCGGCGAGCTCGTTCTTCTTTACGCCGAAACCGCTCGCGGCAGTTGGCCACGCCGAGTCATCGTACCCGGGGGCCGTCCAGGCGTTGCGGTCGGCGTTGCCCGCGGCCGGGTCGACGTTGGTGTCGAGGTACTTCCAAGCGGTGCCGGTGGAGACGAGGGAGGCGGCGGGGACGACCGGGACGGCGGCCGTCTCGGCGGCCGCGGTTGTCGCCGAAGCGGGGCTCGCGAGTGGGATGGCAAGGCCGGAGCCGACGAGCGCGGCGAGCGCGAACGCCGTCGCTCCTCTGCGTAGTCGGGGCGGGCGAGCGGGGTTCGTCATATCGTTCCTTCAGACTCGATTGCGGCACGTGTATGGGCGCCCGCAGGGCGCCCTCAACTACACAACCGAACCCGAATGGCCCCGGGGTCGCCCGGCGGTAGCCGGTTCGCGACGTCGAGGTGCACGGCAGATGAACGTGCGGGGCAGGCTGGGGTGCGCGAGCTATGGGCGGGCCGGCTGGCGTGCGCCGCCCGGCTCGTCATCCTCGTCGTCTTCGTCGTCTGGGTCTGGGGCGATGTCGGGGAGCACGATCACGCCGGTCTGCAGCGCCTCGTCGATCACAGCCTCGACCTGGCGCTGGCGGCGCAGCTGGATACGGCTGAGCGCGCGCTGCTCGGGAAGGCTCCACCCGAATCGAATGGCGAGGAGGCGCAGCAGCGTCGTCACGACGACGCAGACGACGCCGGCGATGAGCACGGGGGCGCCGAACTGCAGCATGACGAGCAGCACGACGATTCCGCCCATCGACGCGACCGCATAGAACGAGCCGACGTGCATGAGCGCGATCGGGATGTTCAGGATCATGTCTCGCAGCACACCGCCGCCGACCGCGGAGACCGTGCCAATGAACAGCGCGGGCAGGACGGGAAGTCCGAGCGCGAGCGCCTTCGTCGCGCCGATCGCGCCGAACATTCCAATGCTCACCGCGTCGAGCAGGGTGACGACCGGATCCACCTTATGGAACAGGCGCGGCACGAGCATGCCAACGAAGGCAGCCAGCGTCGCGGTCAGCAGGTACCAGTTGATCGAGAACGCGGCCGTGGTCGTGTTCAGCAGGATATCGCGCAGGAAGCCCCCGCCAATCCCGGAAGCGATGCCGACGAGTGCGACCCCGAGCAGGTCGAGCCGCTTGAAGCCGGCCGCGAAGAGGGCGCCCTGGAGGCTGCCGACGCCGACGGCCGTGAGTTCGGCCCAGAGGGGAAGCGTGAAGGTTTCGTCAAGCACCCGACTATTCTCCCGTATCGCCGGTGCGGAGCTGCGCAGCGTAACCGGTGAGCGAGCGCTGATACTTCGGCAGCGTCGGGATGAGCGCCTCGAGCAACACTGCGACGGCCTCCGTGGAGCGGCCGGCTGCGTGCAGCGCGAGCGCGTGGAAGGCATCGGGCGACGCGCCGAGCTCCTCGTGTCGAGTCGTCGTCTCGAGGACCCGCACGGCCTCGTCGGTGCGGCCGAGGACTCGCAGCGTCGACGCGTACTGCACGTCGAGCTCCGCCCGCGGCAGACCGGCGAGGCCGAGGGCGATTGCGCGCTCATAGAGTTCGGCGGCGCGCTCTTCATGTCCGGCGGAGTCGTGGGCGCCGCCAAGCTCAAAGGGGCCGCGCGGGTCTGATTCGGGGAGCTCGGCCGCGAGCGCCGCAATGCGCTCGAGCACCTCCTCCTCGGTGGCGCTGGCGTCACCCCAGACGCGGTCGACCCGTACCTGCCAGGTGTCGGCGGGGCTGGCGGCGGAGCGGGCTGAGGCGTCGGCGGTCATGAAGCCAGCGTAACGCGGGCGCTGGCGGCGCGCCCCGCCCGGCACCCTGTCGAGCCGAAACCGCATCTACCTTCCGAGATCGGTCCGCACATTTCGGAACTGCGGTCGGTCTCGGAGGACAGATGCGTGCTCGGCAACCCCCAGCATGGCCGCACGAACGCGTTCCTCTCGAAGGTGCTGTAGCGGCCCGATACCGGGGAGACGCGAAAGCGGCTCGGGATCCGATGTGGATCCCGAGCCGCTTTTTTGCGCGCTGTGCGAACTACTTCGCGACGCCCGGGTGGGTCATCGAGAGCAGATCGAGTGCCTTGTCGAGGTCAGCCTCGGTGACCTCGCCGCGCTCGACGTAGCCGAGGTCGATGACCGCCTCGCGCACCGTGATGCCGGCGGCGACCGAGTGCTTCGCGATCTTCGCGGCAGCCTCGTACCCGATGAGGCGGTTGAGCGGAGTGACTGTCGAGGGGCTCATGCCCGCGAGGGTCTCCATGCGCTCGATGTTTGCCTCGAGCCCGGCGACGGTCTTGTCGGCGAAGACGCGCGAGACGTTCGCCAGCAGGCGGATCGACTCGAGCAGGGCCGTGCCCATCACCGGGATCATCACGTTGAGCTCGAAGTTGCCGCGAGCGCCGCCCCAGGCGATGGTCGCGTCGTTGCCGATCACGCGAGCGCAGACCATGAGGGTCGCCTCGGGGATGACAGGGTTGACCTTGCCAGGCATGATCGACGAGCCGGGCTGCAGATCGGGAATGTGGAGCTCACCGAAACCGGTGTTCGGGCCCGAACCCATCCAGCGGACGTCCTCTGCGATCTTCGTGAGCGAGACGGCGATGGTACGCAGCGCGCCCGAGGCCTCGACGAGGCCGTCGCGGTTGGCCTGTGCCTCGAAGTGGTTACGCGCCTCGGTGATCGGCAGTCCGCTCGACGCGGCGATCTCGGCGATGACCTTCTCGGGGAAGCCGAGCGGGGTGTTGATGCCGGTGCCGACAGCGGTGCCGCCCTGCGGGACCTCTGCGACGCGAGGGAGTGCGGCGTCGATGCGCTCGATGCCGTAACGGATCTGCGCGGCGTAGCCGCCGAACTCCTGGCCGAGGGTGACGGGGGTTGCGTCCATGAGGTGGGTGCGGCCCGGCTTCACGGCCGACTTCCACAGCTCGGCCTTCTCCTCGAGCGCCTCGGCGAGGTGCGCGAGCGACGGCTTGAGCTGCTCGATGAGCGCGCCGGTGACCGCAACGTGCACCGAGGTCGGGAAGACGTCGTTCGACGACTGCGAGGCGTTCACGTGGTCGTTCGGGTGAACGGGAGCGCCGAGGTGCTTGGTTGCGAGGCTCGCGAGGACCTCGTTCATGTTCATGTTCGACGAGGTGCCAGAGCCGGTCTGGTACGTGTCCACGGGGAACTGGTCGTGGTGTGCGCCACCGATGACCTCGTCGGCCGCAGCGACGATCGCCTTCGCAATGTCTGCGTCGAGAATGCCGAGGTCGGCGTTTGCCATCGCCGCCGCGCGCTTGATGCGCGCGAGCGCGACGATCTGAGCGGGCTCGAGGCCCTTGCCCGAGATCGGGAAGTTCTCGACAGCGCGCTGCGTCTGCGCTGCGTAGATCGCGGACTTCGGTACGCGTACCTCGCCCATGGTGTCGTGCTCGATGCGGTACTCGATCTCTTCAGTCACAGTTGTCCTTTGCTAATGGGGTGTTGATGAGGATGTGTTAATTCAGGGGAGCGAGCTCAAGCTCGACGGGGCCGACGGCCGAGTACGGCACTGCGCGGCCCTCGGTGAGCCGGTACTGGAGCCCGACGATCGCGAGGGTGCCGGCGTCGACGGCGTCGCTGATCGCGCGCGAGGTGCGCAGCAGCTCGTGGACGGTGGCGCCGAGGTGGAGCCGGCCGACGGCGTTCGCGTCGATGTCCGCCGCGTTCACATACGGGGTGTCGGTATGGCCCTGCAGCCACAGCTGCTGCACGGACGGCTGGATCGGCGCGAGCGTGTGCTTCACGGAGCGGGTCGTCTCGGACGGCTCGCGCCCGGTCTGATCGATCGCAGCGGCGACCGCGCCGCACGAGTCGTGCGCGAGCACCACGATGAGTGAGGCCCCAAGCTCGGTGACCGCGTACTCCATCGAAGCCGTGATCGACTCGGCGACCACGTGGCCCATGTTGCGGGCGATGAACAGATCGCCGAGACCGCAGTCGAAGATGATCTCCGCGGCGAGGCGGGAATCGGAGCATCCGAAGAGCGCCACGTCGGGGCTCTGCGAGTTGACGAGCTCGCTGCGCCGTTCGACGTTCTGGTTCGGGTGTGCTGACTCACCGGACACGAATCGCTCGTTCCCTGCGATCAGCGTGTCCCATGCCTCCTGTGGGCTGACCCGCGGGGTGCTGCTCATTCGGTCACCTCTTTCGTCGTGGTGGTGTCGCCGTTCAGGCCGGCGAGCGACTCGCCCACCTGCGTCGCGAGGACTCGGATGGTTGCCTCATCGTCGGTGCCGAAGACGAGGACGGTGTTCGTGCCAATGACGCCCTCGAGGCCGAAGCGCATGTTGACCTCGTCGGCCTTCCGATCCTGATGGTCGTAGACCTGCCAGTCGACGCCGCCGAGATGCTCGCTGCCCGTTGGCCGCTGCTCCTCGAGCTTGGTCGCGATCCAGGTCGCGGGCACGGGGGAGCCGTCGGCGGTGTATGCCTGCACGACGGTCGCGTACGCCTCGTTCTCGGTCGTGTAGTGGACCTGCCAGAACGTCACGTCGCCGTCGATCGCGAGCGCCGCGCGCTTCGCCTTCCAAGTGTCGGGCACGTCGGGCACGGCGAGGGAGTAGCTCGACCCCGAGCTCTCGGCCGCCGCCGCGACGTCGACCGAGCGATCGGGGAAGTCTCCGGCCTCGCGCGGCACCATGAGGTAGATCATGAAGACGACGCCGACCGTGACGAGGAGCGAAAAGACGAGGTTGTTCACCGTCTTCCGCTGCTTGTAGAGGCGGCTGCCCTCGGCCTTGCGGGCGGCGGTCTCGGCCGCGGTCTCTGGCCGACCGAGCTCGGCGACAATGTTCGGGCGCTTGTTTTTCGCCATCGTTAAAATGCTTCGCCGTTCTCGGGCTGCGTCGCGGCGTCGCCGGAGGAGGCGCCGCCCTGACGCGCGTCCTCGAGTCGTTTGCGAGCACCGATCAGCCACTCCTCGCAGCGGGTGGCGAGGGCCTCGCCGCGCTCCCACAACTGGATTGACTCTTCGAGCGTGGCGCCGCCCTGTTCCAGGCGACTCACCACCTGAATGAGTTCGTCGCGGGCCGCTTCATAGCTCAGCGCAGCGACGTCTGCTTCGATCGGGGCAGTCATAGCTTTCAGTCTAGCCGCTGCGGCTTGGAGACTCGCGATACGGCAGCTGTCGGACCTGGCGGCAGCGCACACGTTAGGCTTTTTCCGTGCTTCGCCTGACATTCTTCCTCGGCCTCGGAATCCTGCTCGGCGGCGTCGTGTCCGCGCTCGTCGGGCCGCCGGGTGCCGCGTCGTGGGCGTTCCCGGTTGGCCTGATCACTGCGGTCGTGTCTGCGGTGCTCGTCCTGCTCGGAAAGTCGCTCCGGGGCCTCGCGCTGCCGTCGGAGGAGCAGGTGCAGTCCGCGCTCGCAGACGGCAGGGTAGGTCTCGCCCGCGTCGACGCGCTCACGCAGACCGGAACGCAGATCAACGAGCAGCCGGTGTGCGACATCGACCTCACCGTACGCCCGGTGCGGGGCGGCGTCTACCGTACGCGGGTGCGGCGGATCGTGCAGCTCACACAGATCCCCCGTTTCCAGCCGGGGACGCGGCACGTCGTCGCGATCCTCGCCGAGGGCGCGCCAGACGTTGCGCTCACCGACGAGGATGCGACTGCGGAGATCTGGGCCGACACCGAGTTCCCGCCCGCGGCGGCCGCGGGGGAACTGCGCCTCGGTTCGGCGGGCGGCGCGCCAGGCTCGCGCAGGCCGCTCATCGGCACCGGCAAGAGGTCGCGGCCGATCCGGATCGCGGTCTTCGTGCTTGCCGGCCTGCTCGCCGGCGCCGCCGTCGTATACCCGTACCGCGCTGGCCTCGCGGAGACCGTCGCCGCGATCCCCGAGGGACGGTTCCATGCCGACCTTCGTGAACCGGCCGCGCTCGACCGGGCCCTGACGGCGCTCGCCGCCGAGGTCGGGCACGATCGCGTCGTGAGCGTGACGGTCTCGGAAGACCTCGTCACCGTGAACGCACCGCTCACCCCGGAGAGCCTGAACGTCGACCGGTGGACCTACCGGAAGGGCTCCGTCACGCACGGCGGCCCCGGCGCCCCGCAGCCTGAGACACTCAGCGAGCAGTTTGCGCTCACGGAGATCGACGCCGGTGCGATCCTTCGCGAAGTGGAGCGCGCGGCAGGGGAGGCCGGAGTGAACAGCCTCGATGGCGTGATGTACAACGCGAGCAGGGGGTTGGCGCAGACCGACGAGGATCCGTGGAACACCGAACGCTCCGGCCCCGTCAGCGTCTCGTTCGTGATCAACGACGGCTACCGCAGCTCATCGTTCAGGGTGGCGCCCGACGGCAGCGGCCTCGAGAGCACGGACTAGCGCCGGGGTCTAGGCCTCGGGCCCCGCGGACGTGGCGCCGAGCTTCCCGCCGACGACGCTTACGCGAAGGGCCGTGCCCTCGGGGGCCTCTGCCGGGTCGCGCAGCACGTCGCCAGTCGGCAGCTGCACGATCGCGTAGCCGCGCTCGAGCGTTGCCTGCGGCGACAGCGCGGTGAGTCTGGCGCGGGTCTCGGCGAGCGTGCTCGCGCGGTCGACGATTGCGCGGTCGGCGAGCTCGGAGCCGCGCGCGACCCACCGCACGAGCTCCTCGGCGCGGTCGTCGACGATCCTGTCGGGGCTGGCGAGCACCGGCCGTTGCCTGAGCTGCGCGATCCTGTCGGTCTCGTGCGAGAAGAGCTGGCTGAGCCTGCCTGACATCCGGCTGCGCGCCTGGTCGATCCCGGCGAGCTCCTCCCCGACGTCGGGAACGACGCGCTTGGCGGCGTCGGTCGGCGTCGACGCGCGCAGATCGGCGACCTCGTCGAGCAGCGGGCGGTCCGCCTCGTGCCCGATGGCGCTGACGATCGGGGTGCTGGCCTCGGCTGCCGCGCGCACGACGGCCTCGTCCGAGAACGGGAGTAGATTCTGGAAGTCTCCGCCGCCGCGCGCGACGATGATGACGTCGACCTCGGCGTCGGCGTCGAGCGCGCGGATGCCCGCGGTTACTTCGGCGGCGGCGCGGTCGCCCTGCACCGCCGCGTAGTGGATCTTGAACTGGACGCCCGGCCACCGCAGTGTCGCGTTGCGCACGACGTCCTTCTCCGCGTCGGAGTCGCGGCCCGTCACGAGTCCGATCCTGCCGGGCAGGAACGGTAGGCGCTGCTTGCGGCCCTCGTCGAAGAGGCCCTCGGACTGGAGCTGCCTGCGCAGCCGTTCGAGCCGTTCAAGAAGCTCGCCGAGGCCGACGTGCGCGAGGTCGAACACCTGCATCGTGAGCGAGCCGCCCTTGACCCAGAAGTTTGGCTTCACGAGCGCGATCACCCGGTCGCCCTGCTTGAACTCGGCGGTGAGGCGCTGCGCGACTGAGCGCCAGACGGTGAAGCTCACCGTCGCGTCCTGGGTGAGGTCGCGGAGCTTGCCGTAGACGTGCCCGCCGCGCACCTGCCACTGGGTGACCTCGCCCTCAACCCAGACCTGGCCGAGCCTGTCGATCCAGCCGGCGACCTTCTCGCTCATGAGGGCGACGGGCCACGGGGCTTCGCGGGTTGCGGGTGCTTCTGCTGCCATGACGTCGAGCCTACTCGGCGGCCCCGACGGGCGGCGCCACGACGCACACTTGGCGGGGACAGCTCCCAGATCATCCGCTCAGCGTTCCAGCGTAGACTTATGGGCATGACAGAGCAGGGTTCGGTTGTTGATCAGCGCACGGTTGGTGCCCCGGTTGTGAGCCTGGCGATGCCGCGCATGCGTCGCCTCGGCGGCAGGCTGAAAAACGAGCCGGTGGACGGCGACAAGCGCGTGCTCCTCGCCGCCCCGCGCGGCTACTGCGCTGGCGTCGACCGCGCGGTCGTCGCCGTCGAGAAGGCGCTCGACCGCTACGGCGCGCCCGTCTACGTGCGCAAGCAGATCGTGCACAATGTGCACGTCGTGCAGACGCTCGAGAAGATGGGCGCGATCTTCGTCGAGGAGGTGGAGGAGGTGCCCGAGGGCGCGAACGTCGTGTTCTCGGCGCACGGTGTCTCTCCCGCTGTCGTGCAGGCCGCTGAGGATCGACACCTGCACGCGATCGACGCGACCTGCCCGCTCGTCACCAAGGTGCACCGCGAGGCAGTGCGCTTCGCGAAGCAGGACATGGAGATCCTGCTCATCGGCCACACCGGCCACGAAGAGGTCGAGGGGACCGCCGGCGAGGCACCCGATCACATCACGATCGTGAACTCGCCCGACGACGTCGATGATCTTGTGGTGCGCGATCCTGATCGCCTCGTGTGGCTCTCGCAGACGACGCTCTCGGTCGACGAGACGATGGAGACCGTGCGCCGCCTGCGCGAGCGGTTCCCGAACCTGCAGGATCCGCCCTCGGACGACATTTGCTACGCGACGCAGAACCGCCAGGTCGCGATTAAGAAGATCGCGCCCGAGGCCGACCTCGTGCTCGTCGTTGGGTCGACGAATTCGTCGAACTCTGTGCGCCTCGTCGAGGTCGCGCTCGAGTACGGCGCGAAGGCCGCCTACCTCGTTGATTTCGCCGAGGAGGTCAAGCAGGAGTGGCTCGAGGGCGTGAAGACGATCGGCATCTCGAGCGGCGCGTCGGTGCCCGAGGTGCTCGTGCAGGAGCTGCTCGATGACCTCGGCGAGGCCGGCTACTCCGACGTGAGCGCGGTCGTGACCGCCGAGGAGGACCTCGTGTTCTCGCTGCCGAAGGAGCTTCGTCAGGACGCCTCGGGTAAGCGCGACGCGCGTGCTCTCGGCGGGCGGGTGCGCTAGGGCTCGCTGACCCGCGCGAGGAGCTCGATCAGGATCGCCTCCGCAACCGGGGCCGGGAGCTTCTCGGCGAGCGCCATGAGCGGCGCAAGCTTGCCGGGGAGCGACGAGCCCCGACTGCCGGCGCCGGCGATTTTCAGGATCCGCCACGCCATATCGGGGGAGGGGACGCGGTACGCTCCGCCCTCGCGCTTCGGCGCGAAGCCGAGCGCCTGCATGCCGAGCAGCTCGAGTCGTGGGCTCGCCTGGCGGCGTCCGCGGACCGCGTCGGCGGCGGCCTGCAGCGCGGGAACAAGTTCAGGGAGGGTGCGCTCGGTGACCGGCGTGACAGTCAGGTGAGCGGTGTGCGGCAACCGGACGCCGTTGCGCTGAGTGAAGCCCGGCTGATGTTGGATGCGGAAGCCCCGCGTCGCGAGCTCGTCCGCGAGGTGATGCGGGTCGACCCGCTCGCCCTCGGGAACGCCGTCGTCGGTGACGAGGGCGATCGAGGGGCCGGAGGGGGCGCCCCACACATTTAGCCCGCGGATGAGCGACGCCTCGCGCACGATCGTCTCGGCCGAGCGCACGCACGACGCAGTGAGCGCCGCGTACCCGTCGAACCCGAGCCGCTTCGAGATCGCCCACGCTGCGGCGAGCGGTGAGGCAGGCTTCGAACCGAGCAGCGTAGGGTTCACGACGGGGTATCCCGGCCAGCTCGTCGTCGCGAAGAACTGCGCGCGGTGCCGCTTCCTGCCGCGATGCAGCAGCACCGAGACGCCCTTGGGCGCGTACCCGAACTTGTGGAGGTCGGCAGAAATGCTCGTGACACCCGGCACGCGGAAGTCCCAGTCGGGCAGGCCCGGCCACCAGGGCAGCGCGAGCCCACCGAAGCAGGCGTCGACGTGGCAGGAGACGCCGAACTCCTTCGCGATCCCGGCGACCTCCGCGACGGGGTCGAGCGCGCCGTTCGGGTAGGCCGGCGCGGAGACGACGACGAGCGCGACGTCCGCGCCGAGCTTCTCCTCGAAGCCAGCGGCCCGAACCGAGCCGTCGGGTTCGCAGGCAACGGGATCCCAGTCGAGATCGAACATCCGCGCGGCCTTCTGGAACGCCGCGTGCACCGTCGACGCGGTGACGAGCCGGGGCTGTTTCCCCGCACGGGCAAGCTTCGCGGCGAGCTCGGGGTGGTCGGCGCGCCACAGATCCCGCGCCGTCTTCACGGCGAGTAGGCAGCTTTCGGTGCCGCCGCTCGTGACGCTCCCGACGACGCCACCGCCGAAGCGCGGCGTTCCTCCTCCGAGCGCGCGACGCATGAACGCGATGAGCTCCCGCTCCATGACCGCGATCGACGGGAACGTCGTCGGGTCGAGCGCGTTGAGCGGCCGCGTGAGTTCGGCGGCATCGCGCGCGAGTTCGTCGAGCTCGGAGAGCCCTGAATCGTAGACGTACGAGAGCACGCGGCCGCCCTGCGTCGGTGCATCCCCGGCGCGGAGCTCCGCGAGCTCGGCGAGAATGTCGGCCGCGGACGGCCCGGCGAACGGGCTCGCGCTCACCGCAGGTTCCCCGCGGCCCGCTCGACGTCGGTCTCACTGAGCGTGTAGCCGCGCAGCGTTGCGAGACTCGCGAGCATGAGCAGCGCCGGGAAGAGGCTGAACGCGAGCGCGATACCCGAGACCGCGGTGGCGGGCTGCGTGACAGTCACCGACGCGACGGATTCGACGTAGCCCGTCGCCGCGAGCACGAGCGCGAGCGTCGTCGAGCCGAGCGCCATGCCGGCGGTCTCTCCCGCAGTCCAGACGCCGCCGAAGACCCCCGCGCGTCCGTCAGGATCGTCGGACGTCGCCGCGTCGTGACTCATCACGTCGGGGAGCATCGCCATCGGCATCGTCTGCATGCCAGCGTAGGCGGCGCCGGCGATCCCGACGGGCGCGAGGATCCACATGCCCGGCCAGAGCAGCATGCCGACGAGCGCGATCGTGGCGACGAGGAACACGAGGCTTGCGATGCGGAACGTGCGTACCTTGCCGATGCGGTCCGCGATCCACCGCCAGACCGGGGCGAACAGCAGCGCCGGCGCAATGAGCGACGCGAAGAGGATCGTCACGGCGCCCTGATCGTGCAGCACCCAGGTCGCGACGTACTGGGCGCCTGCGAGCATGAGCCCAGTGGCGAGCCCCTGAAGCATGAACGTCGCGAGCAGCGCGCGGAAAGGCTTGCTGTCGCGGAGCGCGCGGAGGCCCTCCCGGTAGTGCGTCGCGGAAAACGCCTTGTGGCCCGCGGTCGCCGAGATCGTCGGGCTGCCCTGTGGGGCAATTGTCGAGGCGACCCAGAGACTCAGCCCGAGCAGCACGGCAGCTGCGGCGGCCATGATGAGGTAGCCAAGCAGCTGGTTGTCCGGGAACAGGTCGCGGATCTCCGGGCCTCCGGCGCCGAACAGGAGGATCGCGATCGTGAGCACGACCACCCGCCACGTGAGCAGCCGCGTGCGTTCCTTGTACCCGTTCGTGAGCTCAGCGGGAAGCGCAATGTAGGGGATCTGGAACATGCTGAAGAACGTCGCGGCCGCCACGAACGCGATAAGCACCCAGAGAGCGGAGACCGCCGGAGCGAGCCCGGGCGGTACTGCGAACATGAGCACGAACGCGATGGGCAGCCCGACCGCGCCGATGAGCATCGGACCGCGGCGAGAGCCGGTGCGCGCGAGCGTGCGGTCGCTGAGCCCGCCGATGATCGGGTCGATGACGACGTCCCAGATCTTTGCGAGGGTGACGATGAGGCCGGCCGCGAGCGCCGTCACGCCGAGGGAATCCGTGAGGTAGTAGACGAGCACGAGGCCCGGAAGAGTGGCGAAGCCGCCGGTCGCGAGGGAGCCAGCCGCGTAGCGGGTGATGGTGCGCGCGGGCAGCTTGGCGGCAGTGGCTGAGGTTCCGGTCGCGGGCATCCCGGACATCGGAACCGACTCAGAACTCGACGGTGAACTCATGTGATTAGCGTAGCCGAATGCGGTGTTCTGCGAGGCCGCGGCGCGGGCATAACAGCCGCACGCCGCCCGCCCGGGAGGGCGAACGGCGTGCGGCATCAGCGGAAGCTAGTTAGCGGGGAAACCCTGCAAGTACTCCAGCAGCTGTGTCGAGGCCTGCGGGTCGCGCATGATCTCCATGAGCTCGGGCGTTTGCATCATCGCTGCACCGACGACGGCGACCACGATGATGAACGCGAGCACGCCAGCCGCGAGCGGCGCCCAGAACGTGATCTTGCCGGCGCGGAGCCTGCGAATCGAGAACACGAGCACGAGCCCGTACAGCACGAGCAGACCGAGCCCGATCGCCTTGCCGGTGACGTCGAGCCAGCCCGGCGGGGTCAACGAGGTGATGCCCGGGGCGTCCTCCATGAGCGAGAACATGGTGCTCATGCCCATCATCGCGAACGCCGACTGGAGCGCGCCGAAGCCGCCGAATACAAGCAGCAGGATCGTGACGATCCGGTCACCCATGTTCGCGGGCTTCTGGTAGCCAGGCGCGCCCTGGGGCGGGGCCTGGAATCGCGGCGCCTGCTGCTGCGCCTGCTGCGGAGCCTGCTGGCTTTGGGCCGGCGCGCGGTAGGGCGCACCCGAGCTGCCCTGCGCGGCGGACTTTCGCGGCGGGCGGGCGATGCCTGCGCCGAGGTTGTGCGGCACGCCCTGCACGGTCGCGGGCGTGGGCGAGGCGGCGGCCGAGCCGGCCTGCGCGGGGGAAGCGGCCGGTGCTGCAGCGGGTGAGGCCTCGGCGCCCTCCGGCTTCCACTCCCACCCCTCCGGGGCGTATTCGCCGAACTCCGGCTTCGGGCGGGTGTCGCGTGCCTGCGGGGTGGCCGGCGCGTCGAGCTCGGCCGTCGGGACCGGCTCCTGGGTCGGCGCCTGATCCTGGGCCGCGGCCCGCTCCGGGGCCGGATCCTGAGCCGTGGCTGGCGCCGCGGCGTCACCTGACGCCGCGGCAGCCGATCCTTCGCCTGCCGTGGCGGCCGGCGTGCCCTGTGGGCCCGACTCCGGAACGCCCTGGTCGCCGGGGGTGCCCGTCACTATGCGCTCACCGACTTCCCTGCGGATCCGAGCTGCTCAGCAGCGAGCGCGATGCGCGCGGCCATGCCGTTCTCGCCGACCTTGCCCCATGCGCGGGGATCGTAGGTCTTCTTGTTGCCGACCTCGCCGTCGATCTTCAACAGACCGTCGTAGTTCTTGAGCATGTAATCGACGATCGGGCGCGTGAACGCGTACTGCGTGTCAGTGTCAATGTTCATCTTGATGACGCCATTGCGCACGGCCTCGGCGATCTCCTCGGCCGACGAACCCGAGCCGCCGTGGAAGACCAGGTCGAGCGGGTTCTTGCCGGTGCCGTACTTCGCCTGCAGACCGTCCTGAATCTCAGCGAGCAGCTCAGGGCGCAGGGTGACGCCACCCGGCTTGTAGACGCCGTGCACGTTGCCGAACGTGAGCGCCGTGAGGTAGCGGCCGCGCTCGCCGAGCCCGAGCGCCTCGACTGTCGCAATGCCATCCTCGAGGGTGCTGTACAGGCTGTCGTTGATCTCGTGGCTGATGCCGTCTTCCTCGCCGCCGACGATGCCGATCTCGACCTCGAGAATCACGTTGATTGCCGCGAGCCGGGGGAGCAGCTCCTTCGCAATGTCAAGGTTCTCGGCGAGGGGCACCGCCGAGCCGTCCCACATGTGCGACTGGAAGTAGGGGAGCCCGCCCTCCCTCACGCGCTCCTCGCTCGCGGCGACGAGCGGCAGCACGAAACTTTCGAGGTGCTGCTTGGGGCAGTGGTCGGTGTGGAGCGCAACCGTCACGTCGTACGCCTTCGCAACCTCTTCCGCGTACTTCGCGAACGCGATCGCGCCGCCAGCGCGGTTCTGCACGGTGTGGCCCGCAAGGTAGTCGGCGCCGCCGAAGCTCACCTGCAGGATGCCGTCCGAGCCGGCCTCAGCGAAGCCCTGAATAGCGGAGTTGATGGTCTGGGAGCTCGACACGTTGACCGCGGGGAAGGCGAATCCGCCTGCCTTCGCGGCGTCAAGCATCGCGGCGTACTGTTCCGGAGTTGCGACGGGCATAGGTGCTCCTTGGGCTTCTGGCGGTTGCGCGCTTTCCGGGCGGCAACACACGACGAGTCTTGGCGGCGCGGAAGCCGTGTCACGAAGATCGCCACCGGGCCGCACTGCATCCTCCAGTCTACGCGGTAGTCTTATGGGTATGACTGATCCTCTTTCGCTTGACGAATGGCAGCCCGACCGGAACCTCGCGATGGAGCTCGTCCGCGCGACAGAAGCCGCAGCGATGCGCTCGACACCGTGGATCGGTCGCGGCGACAAGAACGCCGCCGACGGCGCGGCCGTTGACGCGATGCGTCGCTTCCTCGCGACGGTCAACATGAACGGCACCGTCGTCATCGGCGAGGGCGAGAAGGACGACGCCCCGTGGCTCTACAACGGCGAGGTCGTCGGCAACGGGCACGGTGCTGAGTGTGACGTCGCTGTCGACCCGATCGACGGCACCCGCCTCACCGCGGAGGGTCGCCCCGGTGCGCTCTCCGTCATCGCCGTCGCCGACCGCGGCAGCATGTACGACCCGTCCGCGGTCTTCTACATGGACAAGCTGGTCGCCGGGCCCGAGGGTGTCGGCGTTGTTGACATCCGCAAGCCCATCGGCGAGAACATCCGCGCGCTCGCGAAGGTAAAGGGCGTCGACGTCTCGGATATTCGTGTCGCAGTGCTCGACCGCCCGCGCCACGATCAGCTCATCACCGACATCCGCGAGGCTGGCGCGGGCACGCGCCTCATCATGGACGGCGACGTCGCAGGCGGCGTGAACGCTGCCCGCTGGGACTCAAGCATCGACCTGTGCGTCGGTATCGGCGGCACCCCTGAGGGCATCATCACCGCGTGCGCCGTGAAGGCACTCGGCGGCGTGATCCAGGGGCGGCTCTGGCCGAAGGACGACGACGAGCGTCAGAAGGCGATCGACGCTGGCCACGATCTCGACCGCGTGCTCGAGGCCAATGACCTCGTCGCGAGCGACAACTGCTACTTCGTCGCGACCGGCATCACCGACGCCGAGTTCGTCGAAGGCGTGCAGCGGCGCGGTCCGTTCGTACGCGCCGAGAGCATTGTGATGCGATCGCACTCGCGCACGATCCGCCACATCATCAGCGACATGGATCCGAACCGCTGGGAGTAGTCCCGGCCGGGAAACCCGGCGCGCAGCAGTAACGACGTAGTTCACGAGGTCGAATACACAGCGAGGAGTACCACATGAGTTTCATCACACGGACGGCGCGCCTTGTCGCGTGGACGGGTCTCACTGCGGCTGGCGCGATCCACGCCGTCTGGGCCTCGGGGTCGTCGTGGCCCGAGCGAAACCACAAGCGCCTCGGCGAAGCTGTTGTCGGCAACGGCAAGCAGCAGCCCGACGCGCAGGCGACGATGGTGGTCTCCGGTCTTGCATTCGCCGGTGGTGCCGTCGCTGCCGGCGGGCTGGGCGAAGGGAAGCTCATCGTCGGGGTGCGCCGCGTTGCGGGCCTCGCCCTTATCGCCCGTGCCGCCTTCGGTGGGGCTGCCGCGTTGCAGGTCCTTGGGCTCGACGAGCCGGGCAAACGATTCGAAGAGCTCGACAGGCGGTACTACCGCCCCGCCTTCGGGATCCTCGGGGCCGCGATGCTGCTCGGCGCAAAGGACTCGAAGAAGCGCGCGGCGAAGCTCGCCCTCAAGCAGCAGGCCCGCTAGCGCTCCGGTACTGGTCTGGCGGCGCCGGCCCGGCCCGCCGGCTGGCGCCGGCAGCTTTCTCTACGTTTTGACGTAGTTGGCGGGCCGCAACTACGTCAAAACGTAGAGAAAGTCTCACGTTTGGTCCGCGCCGCGCCGGTCGATACCTCCTGGGCCGCGCTCAATAGCCCGCTGCTTGTGCGGAGCGCATGAAGGAAGGCCTCTGAGAGGGGACTCGTATCGCTCTCGCGAAGCGCAGCAATAATTTGTCGTCGGGGTGGTCGGGGATGGACAGGTAGGATCGCCAGGTCATCTGCTCGTTCGACGATCGAGATCCTGGGGAGAAGCGCGACCGCAAGGCCCGAGGCAACAAGTCCAAGGATCGTGCTCGGGTTGTTGCTCTGGAAAGCGATATTGGGCGTGAAACCAGCCTCGGCAGAATACTTGCGTAGGGAGGCGCTCGCGGGAGTATCCGGAAGGTGAGCGGCCCAAGTCTCGCCACGAAGGTCAGAGAGCTGCAGCGACTGTTTGGATCTGAACCGGTGTTTGGCTGGCCCAACGAGGAGCAAATCCTCGATGGCGACCTCCTCGAGCCGCAACCCATTCGGAAATGCGGCCGGAGCTAACTCGTACTCAAATCCAAGCGCGATGTCGAGAGAGCCGTCAGCCACCCGGGGGAATAACTCGTGCGGCTCACCTTCGTCCAGAGAGATCTCGGTGTCTCGACGGCCCACGAGAAACTTCGCGATGGCAGGCCCGAGAAACCTGCCTCCGGCGCTGTGATAGCTCCCAATTCTTAGACGGCCAGCCTGCCCTGCGCCGAGTCTGCCAACGTCGAGGTCGATCTGGTGGATGAGATCGAACAGCTCCGACGAGCGCTGGACGAGATACTCTGCTGCCTCGGTAGGAACAATACGCTTTGCCTCTCGCTGAAACAGTTGCACTCCGAGGGATCGTTCAAGGCCGGAAATCTGTTGGGAAAGTGCTGAGGCTGTGTAGCCAAGACTCCGCGCTGCCCCCGCGAATGACCCATGGTGGACGACTTCGCGCAGCGTTGCCATTCCGCGGACATCGATCGGCATCCTTGCCTCCTCCTACATGTACCCGCTCGCTAACCATAAGTGAAATTAATGGAAAGGTGGCAAAAGTATCGCTGTCGACCCAAAATTTGCCTGCGAGTAGTCGATAGCGTTAATGCTAGCTGCAGCCCCATCGACCTGACATGACGAACATAGGAGTTTTTCAGATGTCAACCGACGTGAACCTTTCTACCCTCGTAGTTTTCGTTGTCTACCTCGTGGCTGTGCTCGCAATTGGCGTGTGGGCTTACCGTCGGAATAACACCATGGGGGACTTCGCCATCGGCGGCCGAACGCTTGGAACCTTCGTGACCGCGGTCAGCGCGAAAGCCACCGATTCGAGCCAATGGGTGTTCTTTGGACTCCCCGGTGCGTTTTATATCAGCGGGATGCGAAACCTATGGATGATCGCTGGACTGACGCTTGGCTTTTATCTGAGCTGGCGCATCCTTGCTGGTCGCCTGCGCACGTATTCCGAGCGGCTCAATGACTGGCGTGATGAGAACGACACCAATGAATCGGTGACGCTCCCGGGGTTCTTCGCGAACCGCTTTCACAGCGACTGGCTGCGGTCAGTTACCGCAGTTTTCATCATTGTGTTCTACATCATCTACTTGGGTTCAGCGTTTATCGCGACCGGAGTCATCTTTTCGCAGATCTTCGGATCGTCGATCCTCACTGGCACGATTGTTGGAGCAATCGTTGTGACTGTCTACTCCTCGCTCGGCGGGTACCTTGCCAGTAGTTACACCGACCTCGTCCAAGGGCTGCTGATGTTTGGAAGCCTGGTCGCGATCTCGATAGCTGCAATTATTCGGCTTGGCGGTCCAGGCGCGTTTTTCGGTGCCGTCACTGATCAGAATCCAGATCTGCTTAACCCGTTCAAAGGCGTGGCACTCGTTGATGGAACGTGGATGACCACAACTTCGGTGCCTTTCGTGGCTATCGTCTCAGCGCTGGCCTGGGCGCTCGGGTACTTCGGGTCGCCGCACATTCTTGCGCGATTCATGGGCATGCGGTCCGCGAAGTCCGCCCGCGGTGGCGCTCGCATCGGAGTCGTTCTTTCGATCACGCTGCTCGGCTCGGCAGGCATTATTGGGTTCGCCGCAATCGCTATCTTCGGGGCAGACCTCGCAAACCCAGAGGACGCGTACATGATGCTCGTCGGCGAGCTGTTCCCAAGCTGGGTTGCCGGGATATTCCTTGCAGGAGTGCTTTCTGCCGTCATGAGCACGGCCGATTCGCAGCTTGTTGTGGCGTCGGCGACCCTCACGGAGGATTTTTACCGTGCCTTCATCAACAAGGAAGCGCCCGCAAAGACGCTTGTCTGGATGAGTCGACTTGGCGTTCTCCTCTGCGCGGGAGTCGGCCTTCTCGTTGCGCTGCAGGGTGGTTCTATTCTCGACCTAGTCGGCTACGCCTGGGCGGGGTTCGGTGCAGCCTTCGGCCCCGCGCTGCTGGCTGCACTCTATTCCAAGAAAGCAACCTGGTTCGGGGTCATGCTCAGCATTATTGCTGGGGGTCTCACAGTGATCGTCTACCGCGAGATTGACACGATCGGACTGTACGAGCTTGTGCCTGGTTTCCTCGTCGGAATGCTCGCACTTTGGCTAGGCAGCGCGTTCGGTCCGAAACAACGCAAGAACGTCGGAGAAGCGTTTGACACGCTGACCGGGCGTACACCTGTCGTGGCGCATTAGCGCTCGACCTCTTTCTACTTCACCCGCAAACAACCATCTAAGGAGTTCCCATGGCAAAGCTCGATGTCGTAAAGACAGCCGGAGTCGCGGTCCTCACTATCAATAATCCGACTGCAATGAACGCGTGGACGCAGGCAATGCAGCGCGACATGGTCGTTAAACTCGGTGAGCTGGATTCAGATCCCGAAGTCGGCGCGATCGTACTCACTGGCGCCGGAGACCGGGCTTTCTGTGCCGGGCAGGATCTCAAGGAAGTTGCGCAGTTTACCGGCGCTGACGTTGAGGAGTGGCTCAACACATTTATGGCGGTGTATGACGCCGTGCTGTCGAACTCAAAGCCCGTGATTGCGGCCCTCAACGGTGTGACCGCCGGCTCGGGTTACCAGCTCTCGCTGCTCTGCGATGTGCGCATCGCCCACCCCGACGTACGTATCGGGCAGCCCGAGGTGAAGTCAGGCATTCCAAGCATCACTGGAATGTATCTGACTTGGCAGGCAGTGGGGTACAGCAAGACCGCAGAAATGATGCTGACGGGCGAGTTACTCACCGCAGAGCAGGCGGCGGGTCTCGGCATGATTGCCGAGATAGTTCCGCAGTCCGAAGTGCTCTCGCGAAGCATCGAACTCGCGCAGAACATGGCCCAGCTGCCGAAGCAAGCATTCGCCCTGACGAAGCAACGGGTGCGCGCAACGCTGATGCCCGGCCTGCAAGAGGCATTCGCCGCTGCGCTTGACGCAGACAAAGAGGCGTACGGTGACGGAGAGCCGCAACGAACGGCACGCAGCTTTGTAACGAAGGCCGGAAATTGAACTCAGGGTCGGCTCAGCCCGATAGCATCGAGCGGGCGTCAGCGTTTATTCACGGTTCGCCTCTCGAAGAGCAGCTCTCGGCAGCCGCGAAGCGCGACCCGAATCGTGTGTATCTCCTGGACGAGGGGCGACCTGTCACTGTGGGGGAGATCGAGGAGGGCGTTACGTCCCTGGTCCGAGTGCTCGGCCGGCTTGGGATATCGGGCGACTCGAGGGTGGGGGTGGCGCTTCCAGTCGGCAAGGATCATGTCGTCACGATCTTTGCATTGCTCCGCCTGAGGGCGCTATGGATTCCGCTGAATCCACAACTTATCGGCGAGCCGCTCGGTCACCAGCTGCGTGACTCGGACGCGACCCATGTTTTGTGTGAGTCGGGGTCGCCGTTGGCTCAAGACTCCCAAGTTCAAGTATTCGGAGAGCTCCGCGCTCTCCACGGGCCGGGACACAACGCCACAGTGTTCGCCACTTTCCCCCGAACGGCTATCTCTGCCGACAATGGATCCTCAGAACTGCAGGGAGCATGCCTGCTGATGTACACGTCGGGTACGACGGGCCCGCCGAAGGGCGCGCTTGTGACGGAGACGATGCTGCGTGCCGCAGTACTCGGAGCCATCGAGGTATCGCAGCCAAAGCCGGGAGACGTGTTCTACGTCTGGGAACCCCTGTTTCATATCGGCGGGGCCCAAGTCGTATTCCTGCCGCTGTTCGAAGAACTCACGCTGGCCATGGTGCCACGGTTCAGCGCCTCGCGGTTTTGGGACGACATGCTGGCGTACGATGTCACGCACATCCACTATCTCGGCGGCATCTTGCAGATCCTGCTGCAGTTACCGCAGAGGGGTACCGAACGCGAGAACCGGGTGCGTATCGCCTGGGGAGCCGGGGCAACCCCCGAGGTGCGGGCAGCGTGTGAAGACCGGTTCGCGTTCGCGCTCCACGAGTGCTACGGCATGACGGAGGCCTCAAGTATCGTTACGGTGAACTCAGCTGAACGCGATGGCGGAGTCGGACGCCCCCTGCCTTGGGTGGATGTGTCGGTACGGTCGGATGAGCGCTTGACTACTAGTCGCGCCGACGGGCCAAGGGTAGGCGAGATTCTTGTGCGGGGCCAAATAGAAGGACTCATCACCCCCGGCTATCTCGGAAACCCTGAGGCGACAGCGAAGATTCTCGACGGCGAATGGTTTTGCACTGGGGACAACGGGTACTTTGACGCTGCAGGCAGGCTGCACTTCACAGGCCGAGCGAGCGACAGTATTAGGGTTCGAGGCGAGAATATCTCGGCCTGGCAGATCGAGAGTGTCTTCAGCTTGCATCCGGCCGTAGAACGGTGCGCTGTAGTCGGCGTCGAGGCAGCAATTGGGGAGCAGGAAATGGCACTGTTCTATACGCTCGATGGAGCTGCCAACATCGAGCCTGAAGACTTGCTTGAGTGGGGAAAGAACCACCTTGCACGGTTTCAGATTCCCCGATACGTGAGATTGCTCGAGGAGATGCCGTTGACCCCAAGCCAGCGAGTGGCAAAGCACCGGCTCCCAAAGTTCACAGAGTGTGTGTCCTTGGCCTAACAGACCCTGAATAGCTGGCTCGTTGCCAGGTGTGGGGCAGGTCCCGTTGCGCTTGGTCCGGCAACTTTCTCTACGTTTTGACGTAGGTGGCGGGCCGCAACTACGTCAAAACGTAGAGAAAGTTGCGGCCTAGCGGCCGCCGCCCCACAGGGTGGGCTGTTCTGCGTCAGCCGGGTCGGGTGCCTCGGGCTGGGGCTGGGGCTGGGGCTGGGGCCTCGGGTCGGGTGCCCGGGTTGGGGCGTTCGGGCCGGGTGCCTGGGGCTGGGGCTGGGGCTCAGCCTTCGGGTCGGGATTCAGTTCTGGTGCTGGTTCCTGCTTCGGCTCGGCAACCGGGTCGAAGGTCGAGGCGAGCTCGGGGGCCGTCAGCGGGCGCACCGCGTCCTCGAGCTGCACGGGCTCGTCGATCGCCGCACCGTTGAGCGCGCTGATCTTGCGGGCCGTCGGCAGGACCTGACGTTCGAGCGACCCGATGTACGCGTTGTACCCCTGCACCCCGCGCGAGAGCGTGCGGCCGAGTTTGTCGAGGTGGGTTGCGCTCACGCCGAGCCGCTTGTGCAGTTCGCGGCCGAGCTCGAAGAGCGTGCGGGCCTCACTCGTGAGCGACTCCTGTCGCCAGCTGAACGCGACTGACTTCAGGATCGCCCAGAGGCTCACCGGAGACGCGAGCGCGACCCTGCGCTCGAAGGCGAACTCGAGGAGCACCGGGTCCGTGTCGAGCGCGGCAGACAGCAGCGACTCGCTCGGCACGAACGCGATCACGAACTCGGGGGAGTCGCCAAGTGCTGAAGAGTAGTCGCGCCCGCTGAGCTCGATCACGTGGTCCCGCAGCGCGCGGGCGTGGCGGGTGAGGAGCGCCTGCTGTCGCGCGGCCCGCTCGGTCGGGTCGCCGCCGGACTCGGCACCAAGGTGCTGCGCCTCAAGGTATGCGTCGAACGGGACTTTCGCGTCGATGGCGATTGACTTGCCACCGGGGAGCTTCACGACCATGTCGGGTCGCAGCGCCCCGCGCTCGGTCTTGATGTGCTGCTGCACTTCGAAGTCGACGTGCTCGAGCATGCCGGAGGCCTCGATGATGCGGCGCAGCTGCGTCTCACCCCAGAGCCCGCGGGTGTTGTTCGAGCGCAGGGCGGACGCGAGGCCCTCTGCCGTGCCCCGCAGTTTCTCTTCGGCGCGTGCGGCCTGCCTGAGCTGTTCCGCGAGCTCGCCGTGCTGCACCGCGCGCTGCTGCTCAATGCCGACGACCGTGCGCTCGAGCTTGCCGAGCGAATCACGCAGCGGAACGAGTTGCTGCAGCACGCGCTGCTCCTCGCGATCCAGTTCGATGCGGCGCTCCGTGTTCGCGTGCGCGTCGCGCAACCTGTCGTTTAGACCCTGCACGCGGGTCTCGGCGACGGCGAGTTCCTCGCGCAGGTTTCGGGTTCGGTAGGTCG
This sequence comes from Leucobacter aridicollis, assembly GCF_013409595.1. NCBI lineage: Bacteria > Bacillati > Actinomycetota > Actinomycetes > Micrococcales > Microbacteriaceae > Leucobacter > Leucobacter aridicollis. The sequence goes on from NZ_JACCBD010000001.1 coordinate 895,000, forward strand.
CGATGACGAAGCCGGCCGCGCCGCCGACCGCGAGCACCGCAAGCATCACCACGGAGAAGATCAGGGGCGAAATGGTCATGCCTCTATGGTGGCAGGCGCCACTGACATCGGGGTGGGCGGGGCGTCCGAGCCGAGCCGCCCGCGGACTCGGCCTACAGCTTGAGCGGAATCGCCTTCAGTTGGTGCAGCTTCACGCCGGCGATCTTGGCAAGCGAAGGCACGTCCGCGGCCTCGTGTCGCCTCGCCGAGTCAATAATGATTGAGGCGCACGCCTCCGCATCGGCGAGGGCCTCGTGGTGGGCGAATTCCCCGTAGCCGGCTGCTGCGGCCGCGAGCGGGAGGCGGTGCGATGGAATGTCGTAGGTCTTGCGCGACACTTGCACGCTGCAGAGGTACTTCAGGCGCGGGGTGGGGAGCACCGCGTCAGCGCACGCCGCTCTGATTACGCCCATGTCGAACGAGGCGTTGTGCGCGACCGCAACATCGTCTCCGATGAATGACAGGAGATCGTCGAACTGCTCGCCCCAGGTCGGAGCGTCGACGACCATGTCGGGCGTGATGTTGTGAATCTTCACGTTGAAGGATTGGAACTGCGGGTGGCTCGCCGGCGGCTTGATGAGCCAGTACGCGCGGTCCACGACGACACCGTCTCGCACCCGGGCGAGCCCTACCGAGCATGCGGATGCGGGGTTCCCATTTGCGGTCTCGAAATCGATCGCGGTGAAGTCAACTGGCACCCGTTGATCCTCCCACACGGGTCTGACAGTCGACGCGCGGGTGAGGGTTCCGCTCCCGATCCTGATCGTGTGACAATGATCTCCCACCGGAGCCGCACAGGCGCCGAACAGAGTGCGAATGGAGTTCGCCATGATTCCCGAGATCAACTACTGGGCGGTACTGGTCGCGACGGCCTCGACGATGGTCGTCGGGTCGGTCTGGTACACGCCTAAGGTGTTCGGCACACTGTGGATGCGGCTGGCAAACGTCACGCCCAGCGGCAACGCGAAGGACGCCGTCGGGCCAATCATCACGACGGTCATCGTGAGCTTCATCACCGCGTGGGTATTTGCGGGGGCGATCTGGATCGCGCACGCCTTCTACGGAGGCTCGTTCCTCTCCTCGGCACTCATCACCGGGCTGTTGCTCTGGGCGGGATTCACTGCCGCAAGATTTGTCACCCACGACGCGTTCGAAGGGCGTCCGGTCAAGCTCACCGTGCTGAACATCGCGCATGAACTCGTCACCGTCGTCGTGATGGCCGTGATCCTCGGCGCGTGGCCGCCCGCGATGTGAGAGGCATTGCGAGCGCGCGCAGGCAACTTGCCGGGTAGACTTGACCCCCGTGGCTCTAACTATCGGAATCGTCGGTCTCCCGAACGTCGGCAAGTCGACCCTGTTCAACGCACTCACGCACAACGACGCTCTCGCAGCGAACTACCCGTTCGCGACGATCGAGCCGAACGTTGGCGTCGTCAACCTGCCCGACCCCCGGCTCGACAAGCTCGCTGAGATCTTCGGCAGCGAGCGGATCCTGCCGGCTCCCGTGAGCTTCGTCGACATCGCGGGCATCGTCCGCGGCGCGAGCGAGGGTGAGGGGCTCGGCAACCAGTTCCTCGCGAATATTCGCGAGTCTGACGCCATCGCCCAGGTCGTGCGCGGCTTCTCGGACCCCGACGTGATCCACGTCGACGGCGACGTGAACCCGGCGAGCGACATGGAGACGATCAACACCGAGCTGATCCTCGCCGACATGCAGACCCTCGACAAGGCGCTGCCGCGCTACGAGAAGGAACTGAAGGGCAAGAAGATCGACGCGTCGGTCGTCGACGCCGCCAAGGCCGCGCTCGCCGCGCTGAACGAGGGCACGCCGCTGTCGCTCGCGGGTGTGGATCTCGAGCCGATCCGCGAGCTCGGTCTGCTCACCGCGAAGCCATTCCTGTACGTCTTCAACGTCGACGAGGGCGTGCTGCAGGACAAGGCGAAGCTCGCCGAGCTCGCCGATCTCGTTGCGCCCGCGAAAGCGATCTTCCTTGACGCGAAGCTCGAGAGCGAGCTCATCGAACTCGACGACGAGGACGCGGCCGAGCTGCTCGCCTCGATCGGCCAGGAGGAGAGCGGCCTCGACCAGCTCGCCCGCATCGGCTTCGAGACCCTCGGCCTGCAGACCTACCTGACGGCGGGGCCGAAGGAGGCTCGCGCCTGGACGATCCCGAAGGGTGCGACGGCGCCGCAGGCAGCCGGTGTCATTCACGGCGACTTCGAGAAGGGCTTCATCAAGGGCGAGATCATCTCGTTCGAGGACCTCGTCGAGACCGGTTCGGTCGCCGAGGCCCGCGCCAAGGGCAAGGCCCGCATGGAGGGCAAGGAATACGTCATGCAGGACGGCGACGTCTGCGAGTGGCGTTTTAACGTCTAGGTTTTGACACGAAAGGCCGGGAAGCGCGTCGCGTGCTTCCCGGCCTTGTGCGTTCTCGCGGTGGACCACCGAGACCAGCGCAATGCTAGGACGCGCGCGGGCCTGGCTTGTGTGTGAATGCTTTGGCGTGTGCCGTGGGCGTGGTGCCGAGGCGAGCGGCGAAGTGCCTCCGCAGCAGGTCGTCTGAGGCATACCCGACCGCATGGCTGATCGCAGATACCGACAGGTCGCTTTGCTCCAAGAGGCGCTGAGCCTCGCGTACTCGGAGATCGTTCAGCCAGGCGTTCGGGGTGGTGCGAAGGTGTGCCCTGAACCAACGGTAGAACGATCTTGGCGACATCGAACAGATGGCGGCAAAATCTGTCGTGCTCCAGTGGCGGCGCAGATCAGCGGTGACGGCCGTGTGGAGGTGTGCGAATGTCGGGGCTGAACTCGTTGGGGTGCGGAGGTCGGCAAACTGGGCCTGCGTGCCAGGCCGGTGCGCGGGCGTCACCATCGAACGGGCAATAGTCTCGGCCGCCGTTGCTCCCCAGGAGTGTCGAGCGAGTTGAATGAGCAGATCGATGCCCGCTGTCACGCCTGCCGACGTCTATACGTTGCCGTCGCCGCAGTAGAGGTCGCGTGGGCGCACGTCGGTGTCGGGGAACTGTGAGGCAAGGTCGCCGGTGTATCTCCAATGCGTCGTCGCCGTGCGGCCCTTGAGGAGGCCCGCGTGGCCCAACGTGAATGCGCCGGTGCACAGCGATGCGACGGTCGCGCCCGCCGCGGCGGCGTTCGCGACGGCCGCGACTTCGGACGGGGAAGGCACGGCAAGCGGCTCTTCGCTCCCGGGCACGACCAGGAGGTCGACCTCGCTGGCCGAGCGGAGGGAATGCGTGCTTCGCATGGAGTTGGCCTCGTCGAGGTCGATCACGGCTTGTGCGCCGAGAAGTCTCAGATCCGCGCGGGGCACCTCGCGATCAGTCCGGTCGCTGAACACCTCGCGGGCAACCGCGACATCAAACGCGCGACGGCCGGTGCCAAGCAGGATTCCCACGACATGCATGGCGAAATTTTATCGAACACTGGCGTACGCGCCACTGTGCGCTGCGGTGCGTTGCTGATGGACTGCAGTCATGACACACAAGGAACGGACCGCGCTGGTGGTCGTCGACATGCAGCAGGGGTTTTTCGACAACTCATGGGGAGCGACGACAAACCACCCGCAGTGCGAAGACAACGTTGCCCTATTGATCCACGCCTGGACGGAGGCGAACCAGCCAGTGGTGATCGTTCGGCACGACAGCCTGGACTCGACCTCACCGCTCAACACCGACCACCCAGGTAACTCGTTGATGCCCGAGACCGCCGGTGTCGATCCCGCTCTGATGGTGACAAAGACTGTGAACTCTGCCTTTCTCGGAACGCCTGATCTCGAGGCGTGGTTGCGGGCCGGGCAGATCACCACGATCGTGCTGTGCGGCATTCAGACGAACATGTGCGTGGAAACCACCGCGCGCATGGGCGGCAACCTCGGATTCGACGTCGTCGTGGCGATCGACGCCACACGCACGTTTGACCTCGCCGGGCCTGACGGGACCACCGTCGACGCGGCCACGCTCATGCGGACGACCGCGACGAATCTGCACGGCGGCGGATTTGCGCGGGTCGCTTCGACGAGCGTCGTCGTTGCAGAGCTCCGGAAGAACGTGCGGGACACGCGTGCCTCCCAATAGGCCCTGTGAGTCTTCCTGAGAGGAAACCGTCGTGCCCGCATCGAGGAATGGGCCCATGCGGCGGCGCGAAACTCACTAGCATGAGGAGTGCGCGCCCTGGAGCGCGGCACGGGCTCGGCAGAGGGGCGGACCGCGACGATGGCGGAGAACAGGTTCTGGCGCGACTTCTCGGTGCCGATGCGGTCGCTCGGGTTCGCGGTCGCTGTCGTCGCAGTCGCGGTGCTCGTGCTCGGGGCGAGCCGCCTCTGGATCGGTCCGAACACTGCGCAGGCAGGCTTCTTGACGATGCTCCTGCTGCTCGGGGTCGCCCGCGTGCCGAGTTGGACGTCACGTCTCGTCGCTGCCGCGTGGTCGCTTGCCGTGGCCGGGCTCGGCTTCGTCGTCGGGTCGCTCGGCCTGTGGGCGACGCTCGCGGCGGTGGTCGCCGTGTCGCTCGTGCAGGGATTGCTGAAGATCGGCGAGGTCGCGATCCTGACCCGCTCGCCCGTGAACCTCCTCGCCTTCGCGACGCTCTCACAGGGCACGGCCGAAGCCTGGCACGTGATCCTCGGCGCACTCATTGGCGCCGGGCTCGTGCTCGGGGCGGCCGCGTTCGCGCCGATCAGGAACCGTGAGCAACCCCGCGCCGCGAGCCTGCGCGATCGCCTCGACTACGGCATCGCGACGGCGATCGGCGCCGCGCTCATCGTGCTGTTCGCCGAGCTGACGGGCTTCGATTACGCCGGCTGGATGATGCTGTCGTTCTGCGTCATTCTCGCGGTGAGCTTCGACGCGCAGTTCGCGCGGGCGGCTGACCGCGTCGCGGGATCCCTCGCGGGCGTCGCCGCGACCGTGGCGTTCGGGATGCTGCCGGCACCGATCCCGGTGATCGCCGCCGTACTGTGCTTGGTCGCGAGCGTCGCCTACATTCAGGCCGGCAAGTACCGGCAGTTCGTGCTGTTTCTCACCCCGGGGATCCTGCTGAGCACCAGCTCGGAGCTCCCGCTGTGGATGCTCGGTGTCTACCGGATCGAGGCCGTCCTGATCGCCGCGGCCTTCGCGGTGCTGTGCAGCGCGGGTCTGCAGCTTCAGCGCCGCCGCCGTGCGGGAACCAGGACCCAACCCGAGAGCGCCGCGCCGTGAGCGCCGGAACGCCGGCCTCGGAGCGCGCCGGGGGCACCGGCGCCGCTGCGGCCACGCGCGCCGCATACTCGCGGCGCGCGGCCGAGTACATTGCGGCGCTCGGTGACATCGCCGCCATGTCGCCGATCGATCGCGCCGCGATCGCGGAGTGGGCGTCGCCCCTCGCCGGCCCGGTGCTCGACGCCGGGTGCGGGCCCGGCCACTGGACTGCCTACCTGCACGGCATCGGAACGCAGGTCGTTGGTCTCGACATGGTGCCCGAGTTCATCGCCAGCGCACGCGAACGCTTCCCCCGGGTCTCTTTCCGTGTTGGGACGCTCGACAGCCTCCCCTACGCGCAGGGCGCGCTCGCAGGGATCCTCGCGTGGTACTCGCTGATCCACACCCCGCCAGCGCGGGTGCCCCAGGTGCTCGCCGAGTTCGCGCGGTGCCTGGAGCCTGGTGGCTCGCTGCTCGTCGGGTGCTTCGCCGGGCCGCAGGTCCGAGCGTTCGGCCACGCGGTCACAACCGCGTATCTGTGGCCGCCGGCCCAGCTGAGCCGAGCGCTCGAGGGAGCAGGCTTCCGTGTCGTCGGCGTGGAGACGCGCACCGACGTCGGCAGCCGGCCGCACGCGGCAATCTCGGCGACGCTAGGCTGAACGCGACCGAAGGGGGAGAGATGGGGAAGCGCAAGACGCCGGAGGAGCGGGCGGACGAGGATCGGCGCTACGCGCTCGCGCTCGGGGCGCACACGGACGCCGAGTTCGTACCGTTCTTCACGGACACGAACCAGTCGATCCGTAATGCGGCCGCGCTCAATCCAGACGCGAGCGCCGCGGTGCTCGCGGAGTTCGCGAAGGATCGGTTCTGGAGCGTCCGCGTCGCCGTCGCGGAGCACCCGAACACGGCACGCGAGACGATCCTCTCGCTCCTCGAAGCGATGCCAGCCAAGCGCGGCGTCGTGCACCACGCCGCGAAGGAGCGCCTCGAGCGCGAGGGCGTCGTGTTCGGTGACGACGGCATGCCGGCCCCAGGCGTGCTTCCCGGCTAATCGCCCAGACCGCGGCGGGCCGGGAGCGGGGCCTCCGTTCCTGGCCTAGGCTTGTCGGAACCCAACTGTCGGAGCCCAACCGGGGCTGAAGAACGGAGCACGCATGTCTGAGCAGGTCGTCGCCAGGGAGTCCGAGACGCCGCCGTGCCCGCAGTGCGACAGCGAGTTCTCGTACGAGCTCGGCGCGCTGCTTGCGTGCCCGATGTGCGGGCACGAGTGGGCCCCAGCTGCTGACGCCGGCGCGGACGGACTCGCGGAGACGGCCGCCGGCGACGCAGCCAGCATCCGCGACGCGGTCGGCAACGTCCTCGAAGACGGCGACACCGTCACTCTCGTGAAGACGGTGAAGGTCTCGGGCGGCGGTGGCGGCACCATCAAGGTCGGCACGAAGGTGACCGGCATCAGGCTCGCCCCGGGCGGCGCCGGCGGCCACGACATCGATGCGAAGGTGCCGGGCTTTGGGAAGATGCAGCTGAAGTCGAGCGTCGTTAAGAAGGCGTAGCGGCTGAAACGCTGGTGAGCTGCTCGAGCTTGCCCCGCATGCGTGCGAGCGAGCGCTCGCGCTCGCGGAGCAGCGCCCCCGGCCATGCCGAGCGGCGCAGCGTCAGCGGGTTCGAGAACCACAGCGCCGCCAGGAACAGCACGGCGTAGATCGCGGGCACGTACAGCGGCCTGATCTCTGCGAGCACGAACCACAGGTTGTAGCCGAGAAGACACGCGACCCCGGCCGCAAGCATGATGCCGCCGACGAGCTCGAGCTTGCTGCGTACGCCATATCCCGCGAGCTTGGAGAGCCGTGCCTCGATGAGTTCGTGTTGGATGATCGAGACCGCGAGGAAGACGAGCGCTCCGATGGCGGCGACGTAGCACGCCTCGATGATCGCCGTCGACACGGGTTCATCATGCAGCAGCCAAAAGGCGAAGAAGACGATGATCACGAGGCAGCCCTGCACGAGGAGCGGCCTGCGCCAGGGCGACCGCGCGGTGTGCGCGGTGACGCTCGGGTCGCCGTAGAAGAGGGGCGCGTTCGCGAGGTGCGTGTATTCCGCTTCGGAGCGTGCGATGGCCTGCCGGAGGAGTTCGACCCGGCGCGCGACGGGGCGGAAGTCGAGCCGTCCGAGCACGAGCGCGAAGACCACCGACACCGGCGTGAGAAACAGCAGCCCCCAGAGCTGCTGCCCGCCTTCGCTCGTGGCGGTGGGGCCGTGCGTCGACAGCACAACGACGGCGAGCACGGTCCAAGCCAGCATGAATCCGCCGATGAGCGCCGCGACGTAGGGGAGTGGGCGCAGCACGGATTGGCTGTCGAGATCGGCGGTCGGTGTCACGAGGAACCCGAGGCCGACGAGCAGCGCGAGCAGTGAGGGCGCGACCCACCCGACGTAGCTCCCGGAGATCGCGACGACCTCAATGGTTTCGCGCCATGCCGCCCCGTAGTGCGGGGTCTGCGAGTCTTCGGCCGCGAGCATCGCCGCGCGGGCGAAGAAGGCGAGGAAGAACACGAGCGGCCAGAGCAGGGCGCCCGCGCCGAACAGCACAGCGGACGCGCCCCAGCTGTCAGACATCGCCTGGGTGCTGCCGGGCGATGCGGGCGGCGGCAACTCGGTGTCGTGGGTGTTCGTCATGGCGCTCTGCAGCGATAGTACCGAGAGATGGGCCCGGACGCGCGGAACCGGGTGCGATCGCGCGCGGCGGGTGGCGCGCTACGCGTCGAGGTTGCTCGCCTTGCAGAGGCAGAACAGGTGGCCGGCTGGGTCGGCGAAGACGATGAACGACCCGCTTTCGCTCGGCTGCACCTCGTGCCGCCGCGCGCCACACGCCACCGCGGCCGCCGCCGCAGTCTCGAGGTCCGGCACGTAGAAGTCGAGGTGCGCCTGCTGGGGGACTGCGCCCTCGGGCCATTCGGGCGCGCGGTAGTTGTCGACCTGCTGGAAGGCGAGGAAGTATGAGCCCCGGGCGTCCTGCGTCGGGTGCGCCTCGACCCAGCGGTCGTCCTCCGGGTCGCGCGAGACGTCCCATCCGAGGAGCCCGGCGTAGAACTCGGCGAGGGCGACCGCGTCGGGGCAGTCGAGCGCGAAGGTGGTGCGGGTCACGGTGATCGGAGTGGTCATGCGAAAAGTGTAGGCAGCGTCCCCGGCGCTGTCTACGCCGCACGACGGGCAGAGTCTCAGCAAAATCTTGCTGCGTCTCGGCCCGATCCGGGGGATACTGAGTGCTGACCCCGTCACCGTCGAAGGAACAGCCCATGGCTCACATGCTCGCGACATACATTGCCCTGCCAGGCACAACCGCTGAGGCGATGGAGCACTGGCACGACGTCTTCGGGGGCGACCTCGAGATCATCCGCTACGGCGAGGCCCAGCTCAAGGATCTGCCGTTCGACCCGCCGCCGAACGCCGTCGCTCACGCATCGCTCACCCTGCCCGCCGGGATCATCACCGGTGGGGACGTGATGGATCAGGGCACCGACTACCCGGTCCGCGGCACTGCATACTCGCTGTTGTACACGACGGATACCCCCGAAGAGGCCCAGCTCTACATCGACAGGCTCTCCGCGGCCGGCGGCTCCCTCGGCATGCCGTTCGAGCAGGCGCCGTGGGGCGACTGGTACGGTCAAGTGTTCGACAGGTACGGCGTGATGTGGGCGTTCTCCTGCGCAGTCATCTAGCGCGCTGGGCCCCGCGCGCGAAAGCGAGATGAGGATCGGCAGTGGCGTTCGCAGACTCCTACCTCGGGCGGCTTCGCCAGCACGTCGGCAACGCTGAGCTTCTCGCGCCTGGCGCGCAGGTGCTCCTGCTCACCGACGACGATCACGCGGTGTTTCAGCGCCGCGCCGATTCAGGCGGCTGGGAGATCCCCGCCGGGAGCGCGGAGCCTGGACAGAGCTTTGCCGACACCGCGATCGCTGAGGTCGCTGAAGAACTCGGCGTGCGGCTCTCGCCCGACATGCTGACGCCGTTCGCGTCATTCTCCGACCCGGTGGAGCATCGACTTGTCTACCCCAACGGCGACATCGTGCACGCGTTCGCGCTGTGCTTCGTCGCGCGGGACTGGGCGGGCGAGATCGATCCTGATCCGGGGGAAGTGACCGAGTGGGGCGTGTTCCCGCTCGCGCACCCGCCCGAGGGGCTGCAGCGCGCCACCGGGATCGTGCTTGACCTCTTCGAACGGTTTCGCGAAACCGGCGCGTTCCAGGCCCGATAGCGATTGCGATGTCGGACCCCGCTGCTACGTTAAACATCCACCACACACGCTGAGGAGTCGCCATGGCTGAACCCGTGAAGGGCCCAAAATCGTACTTCCCTTCGATTGAAGCGAAGTACGGCAAGTCCATCGACGAGTGGCTCGAGTTGCTCCGCCCGCACGCTGGCGAGAAACACATGGAGCAGGTCGCGTTTCTCAAGGAGCACGGGATGGGCCACGGGCACGCGAACGCGCTCGTCCACGTCTTCCGCGCCGAACACGGTGGTGCCTGATGGCCCCCAAAGCGCCAGCGATGTCGCCGTCGGCGATGCCCGTCGTTGACGTGCTCGACAAGGTCACCGGTCCGCGCCGTGCGGAGGCCGACGAACTGCTCGCTCTGCACCGCGAGGTGAGCGGCGCGGAGCCCGTCGTGTGGGCCGGCCGCATCATCGGGTTCGGGGAGTACGAGTATCAGTACGAGAGCGGCCACGGTGGTCGGGCGCCCGAACTCGCCTTCGCGACCGGTGCGCAGCGGCACACGATCTACCTCACGCCAGACTTCGCTGACCGCTGGCCGGATCTCATTGACGCCCTCGGCCCGCACAAGGCGAGCAAGGTCTGCCTGTACCTGACGCGCTTGACGAAGATCGACATGACAGTGCTCCGAGAGTTTCTTGTACGCGCGCTGAGCGAAACGCGCTCGGGCGACCCAATGCACAGCTGATTCAGAGAGGTCAGAGTTAGCCTCACATCATGAGCAACACCGCACCCATCCCGCGAGCTCCCCTCTCCGCCGTCGGCGATGAGATCACCATTTCGCCGAGCGAACTCCGCTCCCTCGGCGGGGAACTGCAACGGTTCATGCTCGAGTACCGCTTCGCGATGCAAGAGATCGAAACGAAGGTCGCGATCCTCCGCGAGGAGTTCGTGCACATGCACGAATACAACCCCATCGAACACGTCTCGAGCCGGGTCAAGAGCGCCGAGAGCCTGCTCGCGAAGGTCGAGCGTCGCGGGGTCAGCCCAGAGATCGAGTCGATCCGGCGAGAGATCCAGGACATTGCGGGCGTGCGCGTCACGTGCGCGTTCATCCGCGACGTGTACCGGCTCTTTGGGCTGCTCACCCAGCAGGACGACCTCACGGTGCTCGAGGTCGAGGACTACATCGAAAATCCGAAGGCGAACGGCTACAAGAGCCTGCACGCGATCCTGTCGGTGCCCGTCTACCTGTCGAGTGGTCGGGTCGACGTGCCTGTCGAGGTGCAGTTCCGCACCATCGCCATGGACTTTTGGGCGAGCCTCGAACACAAGATCTACTACAAGTACCAGCGCCAGGTGCCGGAAGAGATGATGGCCGAGTTGAAGCAGGCCGCCGACTCCGCAGCCGAGCTCGACACGCGGATGCAGAGCCTCCACGTGCAGATGCACGGCGATCCCGCCCCGACGTCGCCGATCAACCTGCGCGAGATCCGCGAGGTTCGGGAGCGCATCCGCAGGGTCTAATCCACGCGCCGACGCAACCGGCCCTCGGGCGCCGTACCCCGTAGGCTCGATTCGTGGAAGAAAACGAACGAGGCGAACACCTCCCCGGCGGCTCCGGCGGGGTCTGGCGAATGCGATCGGCCGATGGCACGACCCGTGTGCACCGGCCGACCGGCGCATGGACGCCCGCGGTTCACGAATTGCTCGACTACCTCGCATCCGCAGGCCTGGACGGCATCCCCGAGGTGTACGGCACCGACGCGGCCGGCCGCGAGGTGCTGAGCTACCTGCCGGGAGACACGCTCGACCCGGAGACCGAGCAACCGAGTGCGGCCGCGCTCGCCGCCGCCGCGCGGTGGCTTCGTCGGTTCCACGACGCGGTCGCCGACTTCGAGCCCACCCACCACGTGTGGCGGCCGGGGGAGCAGCGGCTCGCCCGGGAACGCGGCGAGATCATCTGTCACAACGATCCGGGCCTGTACAACTGGGTTGTCGTCGACGGCGAGTTCGCCGGCATGATCGACTGGGACCGGGCGGGCCCTGGGCTGCCGCTCGACGACCTCGCGTTTCTGGTGTGGTCGGGGGTGCCGCTGCTACGCGAGATCCCCCTCGCCGAGGCCGCCGCGCGAATCAAGCTCGCCGCGGAGTCCTACGGGGGCGTCGACGGCAAGCAGCTGCTGGACGCGGTGACTCACCGTATGGACCTCATTGCGACCCGCTGGCAGGCGGGCATCGAGCGCGGCGACCCGGGCACGCTCGCGCTGCGGGACTCCGGCATCATGGCCCGGCATGAAGCGAGGGTGGCCGCGTTTGGTGGCCGTCGCGCCGCGCTTGAAGCGCTCCTCTCCTGATACTTCGGCGAGATCCCGAGTCTGTCGCGCCCGCCTGGCGGCCGTCGCTCCCTGCGCAGGGGACGCGATGCTCCGGGCGAAGTGGGCAGCGTCGCCGGGCGATCCGGATCACGCGGATCCTGGGATTCAGGCTTCGTCGTTTAGGCTTGTGCTGTGAGTAGAGACCCATTGGAAGAACTCTTCGGCCCGCTGGACTCGGACGATACCGACACCGGCGCCCTCGAGACTTCGTCGACGCCTGCCGCGGAGGCCGCCGACACGTCGGCCACGACACGAGCATTCGAACCAGCGCCCGCCGTGCGCCCTCGGGGCACCGGTGAGGCTGCCCCGAGGCCAGCCGTTCCGGCCGACGCGCCGACCGCGCCATTCGCGCCGACTTCAGCGACCGCCGCGCGGACGGCCGCGACCGCGACGCCTGCGCCCGCCACCGTTTCGGCGCCCGGGCCGGTCCGGGCGCGCGCGACTCGCGACGCCCGCCAGGAGCTGCCGACGCGCCCGGTTCCCGCCGAGCAGAAGCGCTCGAACACTGCACTGCCGTGGATCATCGTCGCGGCCGTCGCGGTTCTTGCTCTTGTCGGCGCCCTGCTCGTCGTCAACGCGATCCGGGGCAACGACGAGCCCACGCCCGCGCCAACGACAGAGGCGCCAGCACCCGAACCGACCGAGCCTGAGGTGACAGAGAGCGAGACGCCTCCGACAACCCCGGAGGAGCCCGAGGTTGAGGAAGCGCCGAAGGTCGACGTTGGCCCGAACCCGATCTCCATGGACATTTCGTACGCCGGCATCTCGGTGGAGTCGTCGCAGAAGCTGACGAACCCGCTCTGGTTCTATCAGGCAGGACCCCCCGAGCGCGTGATGTTCGAGTCGGGTCTCATGAACACGTTCCCCGACTCGTGCTCCGCGATGCGCAGCCCGACCGGGCAGAGCCCCTGGGGTATCGAAAAGGGCGAGGGCGATACCTGGACTGTTGTGCGCCCCGAGGGCACCTGCGAAGCCGACCCCAAGCTCTACAACGAGGTCTGGGGCCTGATGCAGGCGGTCGCCGACAGCGCGAAGCCGCTGTAGGTCCTGCCTGCGGAGTTACCCGAAGAGTGCCGGCCAGAGCGCGAGCGCGAGGGGATACCCCACGAAGCTCACGATATCGAGCAGCAGGTGCGCGACGATCAGGGGGAGTGAACGCCCCCACCGCTGGTACACCCAGCCGAACACGAGGCCCATCACGACGTTTCCGATGAAGCCGCCGAAGCCCTGGTAGAGGTGGTAGCTGCCCCGGAGCAGGGCGCTCGCAATGATCGTCGCCCAGACGCTCACGCCCAGCCGTTTGAGTCTGTCGAAGAGGTACGCGACGACGATAAGTTCCTCGCTGAGCGCGGCGCGGGCGGCGTTGAGGATGAGCACGGGGACCGTCCACCAAAACGCGTCGAGCGTCGTCGGAACGACGGTCGTGTTGATGCCGATCCACTTCGCGAAGAGATAGAACGCCAGGCCGGGAATGCCGATGACGGCGGCAAGGAGAAAGCCGTTGCCCGACTCGCGCAGCCAAGGCCAGCCGCCTCGTCCACTCGCAAGCTGGGTGAAACTCATTCCTCCGGGGGCGCCGGTGAGCGTCAGCGGACGGGCGCCGAGGCCCAGGTCCCCGAGGTGCGGCTTATGCTCCCGCCAGAGTAGGAATGCAACGAGCGCAACCGGCGCCAACCCGCCGACGATCCCGAGGAGCTGGTACGCGAGGTCGAAGTACTGCTGGCCCGACATGGGCCGGTTGATCGTCGCGGTCTGGTTCGCGAGCGCGGTGTCCTGCGCGAGCCGCTCAAGGATCGTGATGATCGCCCGTGCGCCCGCATAGCCGAACGAGAGTGCGAGCACGATCGCGAGCTCCCAGCGGAGTCTCGGTCGGAGTTCTGGGGGAGCAAGGTCACGGCGATGTTCGGTCACAGGCTCAGCGTAGCCGGGTGGGTGGCGCAGTTGCTTGGATTGCGACGTGACTTTCGATTCCACCCCCAACACACCCACAGCGCCCTACGGGATATGGAGGGAGGTAGCTTCCGTATGTCGAAGCAATTGCATGATTCGCACAAGTTTCCGTCACATGCGGGGGATTGCTTTGGCAGTGGCTCGTAGGGCGGTCACGACTACGTCACGAGGGATTCCTAGATTCGCTTCCCTGGTTAGCTTTGGCTTAAACTGCTCCACGGAAATACCTACATACTCTGGACCCATTTTCCGGCGTGCTCCGCACGTCACTTCGGTACGGGTCAGGAGTCAATACAAGGAGGAAACCAGTGAAGCGTTCACGCATTGGGGTGGGCATTGTTGCCCTCGCCGCAGCGGGCTCCCTGGCACTTGCCGGTTGCTCGACCGGCGGAGGCGACAAGGGCGGCGACAGCAACGGCGGCGGGGGAATCATCACCGCTAACGGCTCGGAGCCCCAGAACCCGCTCATCCCGACCAACACGAACGAGGTAGGTGGCGGCAAGATTCTTGACGCTATCTTCGCTGGCCTCGTGAGCTACGACGCCGACGGCGCGCCGCACAACGAGGTTGCAGAGTCGATCGAGCCGAACGAGGACGCATCTGAGTTCACGATCAAGCTCCGCGAGGACGCAACGTTCACCGACGGCACCCCCGTCAAGGCTGAGAACTTTGTGAAGGCCTGGAACCAGGGCGCGAGCAACGAGCTCCAGCACCTCTCGAACTACTTCTTCGAGGACATCGAGGGCTTCGAGATCAACGATGGCCCGGATGGCGAAGCCGGCACCGACGACGACGTCTACGGTGCTGTCGGAGACATGTCGGGACTCGTTGTCGATGGCGACTACGAGTTCACCGTGAAGCTCAAGCAGCCCGCATCGGACTTCCCGCTGCGCCTCGGCTACTCGGCCTTCTACCCGCTGCCCGACGTTGCCTTCGAGGACCTCGAGGCATTCGGTCAGAACCCGATCGGCAACGGCATGTACAAGGTCGACGGCGAGGGCGCTTGGGAGCACGACGTGCAGATCAAGCTCACCAAGAACGAGGACTACAACGGCCCCCGCGAGGTCAAGAACGATGGCCTGACCATCGTCTTCTACGCTTCGCAGGACGCGGCGTACGCTGACCTCCAGGGCGGCAACCTCGACGTGCTCGACGCGATCCCCGATGCGGCACTCGCGAACTTCGAGTCGGATCTCGGCGAGCGCGCCGTGAACCAGCCGGCAGCGATCTTCCAGTCGTTCACCATCCCGGAGCGCCTCGAGCACTTCAGCGGTGAAGAGGGCAAGCTCCGCCGCGCAGCCATCTCGATGGCGATCGACCGCGACGAGATCACCAAGGTGATCTTCGACGGCACCCGCACCCCCGCGAGCGACTTCACCTCGCCCGTCATCGACGGCTGGAGTGACAAGCTCAAGGGCGCCGAGGTCCTCGAGTACAACCCCGAGGAAGCGAAGAAGCTGTGGGCTGAGGCCGACAAGCTCGCTCCGTGGACCGGCTCCTTCGAGATCGCGTACAACGCCGACGGTGGCCACCAGGCCTGGGTCGACGCTGTGACCAACTCGGTCAAGAACACCCTCGGCATCGACGCGGCTGGCAAGCCGTACCCGACCTTCGCTGAGGCTCGCACCGAGATCACGAACCGCACTATCACGACTGCCTTCCGTACCGGCTGGCAGGCTGACTACCCGGGTCTGTTCAACTTCCTCGGACCGTTGTACGCAACGAACGCTGGCTCGAACGACGGCGACTACTCGAGCGCTGAGTTCGACGGCCTGCTCAAGCAGGGCGCGCAGGAGACCGATCCGGCAGCAGCGAACAAGCTGTTCCAGGAGGCACAGGAAGTTCTGCTCGCAGATCTCCCCGCAACTCCGCTGTGGTACTCGAACGTGGCCGGTGGCTTCGGCGAGTCGGTAGAGAACGTCCAGTTCGGCTGGAACTCTGTACCGCTGTACCAGGACATCACCAAGAAGTAGTGCACTTCTTTTAGGGCCCCGGGCGAGAGCTCGGGGCCCTAACCCCGTCTTGACGGCCTACACGGCATTTACAAAGCGGGAACACAGAGTCGTGCGAACCGGAGACACCGGAGTCTCGACTTCGCATCGCGCAACCACAGCGAGAGAAACAACTAGTTATGCATACGCAGTCTGAACGGGGGACGACAGCAACATGCTGAGATACATCGTTTTCCGCATCCTTCAGGTCGTCCCAGTGCTTTTGGGGACAACCTTCCTGATTTACTTCATGGTGTTTGCCATGCCCGGCGATCCCATCATCGCCATGTTCGGTGACAAGACCCCGAACCCCATCGTGCTCGAGAAGCTGCGCGCGCAGTACAACCTCGACAAGCCCTTCATCGTGCAGTACCTGCTCTACCTCAAGGGAATCTTCGTCGGTGACTTCGGCGTGAGTTTCTCCGGCCAGCCGGTCAGCACGATCCTCGCCCGCACATTCCCGGTGACCGCGACGCTCGCAGTCATGGCAATTGCGATCGAGTTCGTCCTCGCAGTCGTCATCGGCCTCTTCTCCGGTCTGCGCAAGGGCAAGCTGTTTGACAACGTCAACCTGCTCATCGGCCTCCTCCTCATGAGTGTGCCGATCTTCGTCATCGCCTTCATCGCGCAGTACTTCTTCGCGATCGAGCTCGGCTGGTTCCGCGCAACAGCGGGCCCCGGCGCTCCGATCAAGGATCTCCTGCTGCCCGCGATCGTGCTCGGCGTCTCGCTCTACGCGACCTCGATGCGCCTGACGCGCTCCTCGGTGATCGACACGCTGAACCAGGACTTCGTTCGCACCGCCTACTCGAAGGGTCTGTCGCGCAACCGCGTCGTCCCCGTGCACGTGCTCCGCAACTCGCTTATCCCGACCGTCACCAACAGTGCGGCGAACTTCGGCGTGCTGCTCGTTGGCGCGACCGTCACCGAGGGCATCTTCAACGTGCCCGGCGTCGGCAACACGCTGTACCAGGCGATCCTCCGCGGCGAGAACGCCACCGTCGTGTCGTTCGTCACGATCATGGTGCTGTTCTACCTCACCGTGAACCTCATCGTAGACCTGCTCTACGCCGCGCTCGACCCGAGGATCCGTTATGCCTGAGTCACCGAAAAATTCCTCGCAGAAGCGTCCCCCGATCGAGCACTTCGTCGCACCATTCGACGAGAACTCCGTTCAGGCTGTTGACGCTGTCAAGGTCAGCGAGACGAAGTCAAACCTTTGGAGCGACGCGTGGAAGGACATGCGCCGTCGCCCCATGTTCTGGATCTCGGCAGTCATCATTCTGCTCGTCCTCGTCGTTTCGGTATTCCCGACCCTGTTCACGCAGGTTGACCCCCGACTGTGCCAGCTTGCACAGTCGAACGCTGGTCCCTCCGCTGGGCACCCGCTCGGATTCAACAAGCAGGGCTGCGACATCTACTCGCGCGTTATCCACGGCACCTCGACTTCGGTCTCCGTTGGTCTCGTTGTCATCGTGATGACCTTCGTTATTGGCATCGTGATGGGCGCGCTCGCCGGCTACTTCGGTGGCTGGGTTGACACGATCCTGTCGCGCCTTGGCGACATCTTCTTCTCGATTCCCTACATCCTCGCTGCTGTCGTCGTGATGAGCGTGATGAGCGAGCACCGGAACATTCTTGTGATCTCGCTGGCAATCGGCGGCTTCTCGTGGCCGGTGACCGCGCGTATTTTGCGTGCAGAGATCTTCAGAGTAAAGAACAGCGACTACGTCATGGCGTCGCGCGCGCTTGGCCTGTCCGGTCAGGGCACGCTGTGGAAGCACGTGCTGCCGAACTCGATCGCCCCGGTGATCGTTGTGACGACGCTGTCGCTGTCCGCGGCAATCGTCGCCGAGGCCACGCTGTCGTTCCTTGGCGTCGGGCTTCCGCCGAAGGACTTTATGAGCTGGGGCCTCGACATTAGCGCCGCACAGGGCGATCTTCGCACCAGACCGCAAAACCTTATCTACCCGTCAATCGCGCTCAGCGTCACCGTCCTCGCATTCATCATGCTTGGCGAGGTCGTTCGTGACGCGCTCGATCCGAAGGCGAGGGCCCGCCGATGAGCGACATGCAACCGCTGCTCAGCGTGCGCGACCTGAAGGTCGCCTTCAAGACAGACAAGACGGCGAAAGAGGTGCTTCACGGCATCAACCTCGATGTCTACCCGGGCGAGACCGTGGCGATCGTCGGCGAGTCGGGTTCCGGCAAGTCAACGACCATGCACGCGGTGATCAATCTGCTTCCCGGCACCGGTGAGATCACCGGCGGCTCGGTGCAGTGGAACGGGCGCGAACTCGTCGGTATTGGCCGGCGCGAGATGGAGTCCATCCGCGGTCGCGAGATTGGCCTGGTTCCGCAGGACCCGATGTCGAACCTCAACCCTGTGTGGTCGGTCGGCTTCCAGGTCGAAGAGGCGATCCGCGCAAATGGCCTCGCGAAGAGCAAGAAGGACGTGCGTGCGCGCGCGATCGAGGTGCTCGAGCAGGCCGGACTGCAGGATGCTGAGAAGCGCATGAAGCAGTACCCGCACCAGTTCTCGGGCGGTATGAAGCAGCGCGCGCTCATCGGTATCGGGCTCTCGGCGAAGCCGGAGCTGCTCATCGCTGACGAGCCGACGAGCGCCCTTGACGTGACGGTTCAGCGCGTCGTGCTCGATCACCTCGCCAAGCTCACGAGTGAGCTCGGGACCGCGGTGGTGTTCATTACGCACGACCTCGGCCTCGCAGCCGAGCGCGCCGAGAAGCTCATCGTGATGTACCAGGGCAACATCGTCGAGTCGGGGCCGAGCCGCGAGATCCTCCAGGATCCGCAGCACCCCTACACGAAGCGCCTGGTCGCCGCGGCGCCGAGCCTCGCCTCCCGCCGGATCGGTTCGGACGCGGTGATCCCGGCAGCTCCGACGAGCACCTTCGACGTGGCGGCGCTCGCGGAAGCTGAGAGCCGCGGTGGCAAGGTCGGGGAGCCCCTCATCGAGGTGGAGAACTTGCGCAAGGTGTACAAGCTGCGCAAGGGGAACTTCAGTAGCGAGGACTTCGTCGCGGTCGAGGGGGCGAACTTCACGATTAACCGTGGCGAGACGCTCGCGCTCGTTGGCGAGTCCGGCTCGGGCAAGTCGACGATCGCCAAGATGGTGCTCCAGCTTGAGGAGCCCACCGGCGGCACGGTGAAGATCGCGGGGAAGGACACCGCGAAGCTGAACGGGCGCGAACTCTTCGACCTGCGGCGCACGCTGCAGCCGGTGTTCCAGGACCCCTACGGATCGCTGGACCCGCTGCATAACATCGGCAACACCATCATGGAGCCGCTCAACATTCACAAGGTTGGCGACATGGCGAGCCGAAAGCAGCGCGTGAACGAGCTGCTCGACCAGGTGTCGCTGCCGCGCGAGCTCGCAACGAGGTACCCGAACGAGCTCTCGGGCGGCCAACGCCAGCGCGTTGCTGTCGCTCGCGGACTCGCGCTCAAGCCGGACATTCTCGTCCTCGATGAGGCCGTGTCCGCGCTCGACGTGCTCGTGCAGGCGCAGATCCTCGATCTGCTCGCCGAGCTGCAGCGCGACCTCGGGCTGACCTACCTGTTCATCACACACGACCTCGCGGTTGTGCGCCTGATCGCGGATCGCGTGTGCGTGATGCAGCAGGGCAAGATTGTTGAGCAGGCGACGACCGAGGAAGTGTTCGAGAACCCGCAACAGGAGTACACGAGGAACCTCCTCGCGGCGATTCCTGGCGCGTCGATCGAGCTTGGCGTCGGTAGCGTCGGCGATCACGTTGCCCACACCACTGCTGCCGGAAGCGGCACTGCGCCGTTCGCAGGCGGCGGTCAGGCTGGTGCGCAGGGATAGCAAATCTAGTTGGGGGCGACACTGAGCGCCGCCCGCTAGGTCACAATTCGTGGGCCATTGTCACAAGCGGTTTTTCGCTTGGGGCAGTGGCCCACTAGTGTGTGAAGTGATCTGAAACGCAATTAGTACGAGCATCGAAGCACGTATGAGTTTCCAATGGAGGAAGAATTGAAGAAGACGCTATTTACTTCTGTCGCACTCGCGGGCGCGGCGGCCCTGCTGCTGAGCTCGTGCGCGTCTGGCGGCGATAATGCCGGTGGCGAGAGCGGGGGATCGGGCGGCGGCGCGGTCACCGTCGGCACGACCGAAACGGTCACCTCGCTCGATCCCGCAGGCGCATACGATAATGGCTCGTTCGGAGTGATGACGAATGTCTACCCGTTCCTGCTGAACAACCCCGTGGGCGAGTCGACCGTTTCCCCGGATATCGCAGAGTCGGCGGAGTTCACCGCTCCGACCGAGTACACGGTGAAGCTGAAGCCAGGCCTGACGTTTGCCAACGGGAATGAGCTCACGAGCTCGGACGTGAAGTTCACGTTCGACCGGCAGGTCGCCATCGCGGATCCGAACGGGCCGTCGAGCTTGCTCGCGAACCTCGACAGCATCGAGACCCCTGACGACACGACGATCGTGTTCAAGCTCAAGTCTGAGAACGATCAGACGTTCCCGCAGGTGCTGTCGAGCCCGGTCGGACCCATCGTCGATGAGGATGTCTTCCCGGCAGACGCAATCCTCGACGACCAGGAGCTCGTGAAGGCTAACCCCTTCGCCGGCCCCTACGCGGTGACCAACTATGACAAGGGCAATCTGATCGCCTATCAGGCGTTCGATGGCTATGAGGGCCTCTGGGGCGCTCCCAAGACCGATTCGATCAATGTGAAGTACTTCGCGAACGAGTCGAACCTTAGCCAGGCGATCGAGACCAAGGCAGTCGACGTCGCCTTCCGGAACATCTCGGCGACCGACGTTGAGAAGTTCGAGGGCACTGACGGCCTGAACGTCGTCAAGGGCCCGGGCGGTGAGATCCGGTACATCGTGTTCAACTTCAACACGCAGCCGTTCGGCACGGGCGTGGACGGGGCTGACCCGGCGAAGGCGCTCGCAGTGCGTCAGGCTGTCGCGGACTCGCTGGATCGCGAAAAGATCTCGACCGAGGTGTTCAAGGGAACCTACACCCCGCTGTACTCGTACATTCCCGAAGGTCTCCTCGGCGCGAATGAGTCGCTGAAGGGCCTGTACGGTGATGGCGACGGCGGCCCGGACGCTGAGCGCGCAGCCAAGCGGCTCTCCGATGCTGGCGTTGAAACGCCTGTGAACCTCAAGCTGCAGTATGCGGGGGAGCGGTATGGCGCAGCCTCGGCAGAGGAATACGCGCAGATCAAGTCTCAGCTCGAGGCCGACGGCCTCTTCACCGTTGACCTGCAGTCGACCGAGTGGGGCCAGTATACCGAGGACCGCGTGAAGGATCTCTACCCGGCGCACCAGCTCGGTTGGTTCCCCGACTACTCTGATCCTGACAACTACCTGACGCCGTTCTTCTCGCCGGACAACTTCCTCGTGAACCACTACGAGAACGCCGACGTCGTGAAACTCATCGACCAGCAGCGGGTGACGGGCGACGAAGCAGAGCGCGGCAAGCTGCTCGAGCAGGCGCAGGACAAGCTCGCGGAAGACCTTTCCACGCTGCCGATGCAGCAGGGCGCGCAGGTTGCAGTTGCGGTTGACGGTGTGGACGGGGTGACGCTTGACGCGTCGTTCAAGTTCCGCTTCGGGTCGCTCACGAAGTAACTTGGTTCGGCGGGCGGGGGCGCGACGCGCCTCCGCCCGCCTACCGTGTCTCTGAATTCCTGCAATGGTAATTACAGAAGCCGCCCCTGCGGTGACCGCACGCGCGAAGGTGAAGGGTGGTGGCCTCGGACGTTTTATCCTGTGGCGCGCGCTCCTCATCATCCCCACCGTCTTCATCCTGGTGACGATGGTGTTCCTCCTGATGCGAACACTCGGCAACCCGATCTCGGCCTCCGTCGGAGACAGGCTGCCCCCGGCTGAGCTCGCCAAACGCGTCGCCGAGGCTGGCTATGACCGCCCGCTGATCGTGCAGTACCTCGAGTACCTCGGCCAGATATTCACTGGCAACTTCGGTGTCACATTCAGTGACCGCCGGCCGGTGACCGAGGTGCTCGTAACCTTCGGGGCTGCGACCCTGGAACTCGCTGTCTACACCCTGATCGTCGCGCTCGTCGTGGGCATCCCACTCGGCATCCTCGCAGCCTACTACCGTGACCGTGGCCCCGATGCGGTGCTGCGCGTCTTTGCGATCTTTACGTACGCGACGCCAGTGTTTTTCTCTGGCCTCATCATGAAGCTCATTTTTGGGGTGTGGCTCGGGTGGTTCCCCGTGTCTGGTCGTGCCTCGATCGCCACCGAGTTGCAGCTGCAGACGCTGGCAAACCCGAGCGGCATCTATCTCATCGACGCAATACGGACTGGTTCGTTGGCAAACGTGGGCGATGTGCTTTCCCACGCAGTGCTCCCTGCACTGACGCTTGGCATGATGACCGCCGGGATCTTCCTCAGGCTCGTCCGCACAAACATGATCGGTACGATCGGGCGCGAATACATCGACTCCGGCCGGTCGCGCGGAGTTGGCGAGTACCGCCTTGCCACGAAGCATGCCTTCCGCCCAGCGCTGATCCCGATTATCACCGTGATCGGTCTCCAGATCGCGATGCTGCTCGGTGGCGCCGTACTGACTGAGACCACGTTCGAATGGAAGGGACTTGGCTTCCAGCTGGCCCACTACCTCAGTGCGCGCGACTTTGTCGCTGTGCAGGGCATTGTCGCGCTGCTCGCGGTTATTGTCGCACTGTCGAACTTCATCGTCGACGTTGTCGCCGCCCTCATCGACCCGAGAGTGAGGTATTGATATGTCGACCGAAATCATTCCCGTCGTGCCTCCGCGCGAGCGTGGGTGGCATAACCTTCCGCTCGTAAAACAGCTCCACCAGAGCGTTGGCCTGCAGCGCGGGATGCTGATCACCGGCCTCGTGCTTGTCGCTATCTTCGCGCTTGTCGCGCTGTGTGCCCCGATCCTTGCGCCGTACTCCTATTCCGCGTTGAGTGGACCAGACGGTGACTTTGGGTCGCTCACGGCGCCGTCTGCCGCCCACCCACTGGGCACGACAATCGCCGGTTATGACGTGCTGTCGCGTGTCATCTGGGGTGCACGCACCGCGTTCCTCGTTATCGTGATCGCTGTCGTGAACTCGATCTTTGCCGGCACGATGCTCGGATTGCTGTCGGGGTACGTCGGCGGCGCCCTCGACCGGGTGCTCGTGATGATCGCGGACGCGATCTACGCCTTCCCGTCGCTGCTGCTCGCAATCGTGCTCTCGATCGTCATCTCCGGTGGGCAATCGAGTTTGTGGGGCGGCATTTGGGCTGCGTCGCTGTCGATCACGGTGGTGTTTATCCCGCAATACTTCCGGGTCGTGCGATCCGAAGTGGTGCGAGTGAAATCGGAAGCATTCGTCGAATCGGCGCGCGTGGTCGGGGCGAGCCGCGGACGAATCATGTTCCGGCACGTGCTGCGCAACTCGACCCGTTCCCTGCCACTGGTCTTCACGCTCAACGCGTCTGAGGCAATTCTCACCCTCGCGGGCCTCGGCTTCCTCGGGTTCGGTATCGAACCGAACTCGGCCGCGGAGTGGGGCTATGACCTGAACAAGGCGATCGCAGATGTGACGAACGGGGTGTGGTGGACGAGCGTCTGGCCCGGACTTGCGATCGTGCTCGTCGTCATGGGCCTCACGCTGACCGGTGAGAGCCTGAATGACCTCGCGGATCCGCGGCTGCGGAGCCGCCGGAAGGCGAAGGCGGGCAGCGGCGTCGTCGCAGCTACCGCGCCGACAACAACGGAGAAAGGGGAGCGCGATGAGTAAGGTACTCGATATTCGCGACCTCGAGGTCACGTTTGCGACGGACCACGGCGACGTGAAGGCCGTCGATGGCGTCTCGCTCGCCGTGCAGCCGGGGCGCGTGCTCGCCGTCGTCGGCGAGTCGGGATCCGGCAAGACCGTCTCCGCTCGGACCGTACTTGGGCTACTGCCCGAGACCGCGGTCTCCCGCGGGTCCGTGCTGCTCGCGTCGCGTGACGGCAGCGGAACGAGCGACGTGCTGCAGCTGTCGGCCGACGCGCTGCGCGCGGTGCGGGGCCGGGACGTCGCGATGGTGTTCCAGGAGCCTTCGACGGCACTGAACCCGGTGTACACGATCGGGTGGCAGATCGCGGAGGGGCTGCGGGCGCACGAGAAGCTCTCAAAGAAGCAGCTTCGGGCGCGGGCGGTCGAGATGCTCGCGCTCGTCGGGTTGCCCGATCCCGAGGAGCGGGTCGACTACTTCCCGCACCAGCTGTCGGGCGGGCAGAAGCAGCGCGTCATGATCGCGATGGCGCTCGCACTGAAGCCGGGCCTCATCGTCGCCGATGAGCCGACGACGGCGCTCGATGTGACAGTGCAGGCCGAGATCCTCGACCTGCTGCGCAAGCTCAGGGACGACCTCGGCACCGCGATCCTGCTCATCACGCACAACATGGGTGTCGTCGCCGACCTCGCCGACGATGTCGCCGTGATGTACCAGGGCAAGGTCGTCGAACAGGCTCCTGTCGCCGAGGTGTTCGCGAATCCCCGCGAGGACTACACGAAGCAGTTGCTCGGCGCCGTGCTCAAGCTCGGTGACGGCAGGATCCGCGCCGCGGATCGGCCCTCCGATACTGCCGCGGGCTCCGCGAGCGCGGGGGAGGGCGCCCCAGCGCTCGTCGCCGCGCGCGGGCTCGAGATCCAGTATCCGGGCAGGCTCGGGCGGCCAGGTTTCAAGGCCGTGCGCGGCGTCGATTTCGAGATCCGGGCAGGCGAGGTCTACGGCCTCGTCGGCGAATCAGGATCGGGCAAGTCGACGATCGGCCGCGCGATCGCCGGCCTCACGGACGCAACCGGCGGCTCGCTCACGGTGCTCGGCCACGAGATGGTCGGCTTCAAGGAGCGGGCGTTCAAGCCGCTCCGCAAGCGCATCGGGTTCGTGTTCCAGGACCCCGCGTCGAGCTTCAACCCGTTGCTCACGATCGCGGAGAACGTCGCCGAACCGCTCATCGTGCATCGCGTCGCGCGCTCGCTGCAGGAGGCGAGGCCGCGCGTCGACGCGCTGCTTGAGTCCGTGCAGCTCCCGCGCGCATACGGCGACCGGTACCCGCACGAGCTCTCGGGCGGGCAGCGCCAGCGCGCCTCGCTCGCGCGCGGCCTCGCGCTCGACCCGCAGCTGCTCATCGCCGACGAGCCGACGAGCGCGCTCGACGTCTCGGTGCAGGCGCGGGTGCTTGAGCTGTTCACCGAGCTGCAGTCCGAGCTCGGCTTCGCGACGCTGTTCATCACGCACGACCTCGCCGTCGTCGACGCGCTCGCCGACCGCGTCGGCGTGCTGTACCGCGGCGAGCTCGTCGAGAGCGGCCCGACCGCCGAGGTGCTGCGCGCGCCGCGTGAAACCTACACGCAGCGCCTGCTCGCGTCGCTCCCGGTGCCCGACCCCGTCGAGCAGGCCGAGCGGCGAGAGCTCGCCCGCGCGCTCAGGGAGGCGGAGGGGCTGCAGTAGCGGCGCCGATCCTGATCTGCCGCGTTCCAGGTCGCCGCCCCCGCATTCCCGCGGCGGGCGGCGACCTACTACGCTAGAGGGGCGCCCGTGCCGTGCGGCACGGGCAGGGTTTCCGGGGCAATCGTCGCCCCGAGGTCCGTCTCGGCCCGCTTCGCAACTCGCGCATTTCCCGCGCGGGTCGCGAGTTGCGCCGTGAACGGGTATGATAGAACGTTCGCTATTTTATGATCGTGAGGATCCACCCCTATGGCTCTTGCCACACGCGAAGACCTTCGTAACGTCGCCATCGTCGCACACGTCGACCACGGCAAGACCACGCTCGTTGACGCCATGCTGCGTCAGACGAACTCCTTCGACGCCCACGCCGACGTCGATGACCGCGTCATGGACTCCAACGACCTCGAGCGCGAGAAGGGCATCACCATTCTCGCGAAGAACACTGCCATCAGCTACGAGGGCGAGCACGCGAAGAACGGTCCGATCACCATCAACGTGGTCGACACCCCGGGCCACGCCGACTTCGGTGGCGAGGTCGAGCGCGCACTCTCGATGGTTGACGGCGTCGTCCTGCTCGTCGACTCGTCCGAGGGCCCGCTGCCCCAGACCCGCTTCGTGCTGCGCAAGGCGCTCGAGGCGAAGCACCCCGTGATCCTCGCGGTGAACAAGACCGACCGCCCCGACGCCCGGATCCCCGAGGTCGTCGGCGAGGCGCAGGACCTGCTGCTCGGCCTGGCGTCGGACATCGCTGAAGAGCACCCTGACATCGACGTTGACGCGATCCTCGACGTGCCCGTCGTCTACCTCTCGGGCCGCGCTGGCGCATCGAGCCTGAACGAACCCGCCAACGGCACGCTCCCCGACGGCGACACCCTCGAGGCGCTCTTCGGCGTGATCCTCGAGCAGGTTCCCGCACCAACGTACGATGACGAGCACCCGCTGCAGGCGCACGTCACGAACCTCGACTCCTCGCCGTTCCTCGGCCGTATCGCGCTGCTGCGCGTGCACAACGGCTGGATCCACAAGGGCGAGACCGTCGCCTGGGTCAAGAGCGACGGCACCCAGCAGAACGTGCGCATCACCGAGCTCATGCTCACCAAGGCGCTCACCCGCTACCCGGCAGAGAAGGCCGGCCCCGGCGACATCGTCGCGATCGCCGGCATCGAGGACATCACCATCGGTGAGACCATCGCCGACGCTGAGGACACGCGCCCGCTGCCGCTCATCGAGATCGACGAGCCGGCAATCTCGATGACGATCGGCGCGAACACGTCGCCGCTCGTCGGCAAGGTGAAGGGCCACAAGCTCACCGCCCGCATGATCAAGGACCGCCTTGACCGCGAGCTCATCGGTAACGTCTCGCTGAAGGTCGTCGACACCGACCGTCCCGACGCGTGGGAGGTGCAGGGCCGCGGCGAGCTCGCCCTGTCGATCCTCGTCGAGAACATGCGCCGCGAGGGCTTCGAGCTCACCGTCGGCAAGCCGCAGGTGGTTACGAAGCAGATCGACGGCAAGACCCACGAGCCGTACGAGCACCTCACGATCGATACGCCCGAGGAACACCTCGGCGCGATCACCCAGCTCCTCGCCGCACGCAAGGGCCGCATGGAGAACATGGTGAACAACGGCACCGGCTGGGTTCGTATGGAGTTCATCGTCCCCGCGCGTGGCCTCATCGGCTTCCGTTCGGAGTTCATGACCACGACCCGTGGCACCGGCATCGCGAACGCGATCTCGCACGGCTACGACGAGTGGGCAGGCCAGATCGTCACCCGGAACAACGGCTCGATCGTCGCCGACCGCTCCGGCGTCGTGACCCCGTTCTCGATGATCAACCTGCAGGAGCGCATGAGCTTCTTCGTGCAGCCCACGCAGGAGGTCTACGAGGGCATGGTCATCGGTGAGAACTCGCGCTCCGAGGACATGGACGTGAACATCACCAAGGAGAAGAAGCTCACCAACATGCGTGCGGCCTCGTCTGACTCGTTCGAGTCGATGACCCCGCCCCGCGTGCTCACGCTCGAGGAGAGCCTCGAGTTCGCCCGCGAGGACGAGTGCGTCGAGGTGACCCCCGAGGTCATCCGCATCCGCAAGGTCGAGCTCGACGCCACGTCGCGCGCTCGCTCGGCCTCGCGCCTGAAGAACCAGAAGTAAGCGCTTACTCGCGCTTCGCGCCCGCACTCTGAGCCTGGCTCGGGGTGCGGGCGTTTCTGTGTCCGCGGTCGTTGCAGCCGCGTATGATCGGGTCATGGCTCTCCTCTACGCAGACACCACGCTCGTCCCGTCCAAGCTTGAACTCATCGCCGAGTGGCTCCCGAAGCAGCCCTGGTTCACGGGCGACGTCGCCCAGCTCGCCCGCGTTTCGGGCTACCGCCTCGACGACCCGGAGGGCGAGGTCGGTATCGACGGGATCCTCGTGTCGGCGGGGGAGGATAAGGTCTACCACGTGCCGCTCACGTACCGCAGCGCGCCGCTCGACGGCGGCGAGGCACACCTCGTCGGAACGACCGAGCACGGCATCCTCGGCACGCGCTGGGTGACCGCAGCGACCGGTGACCCCGTCTACCGGGCCGTGCTCGCCCAGGTGATCGCGCAGGGCGGCTCGGGGAGCGAAGAGCTTCTGCACCAGCCGGACGGCTCGACGGTGCCACGCGAGATCGCGATGCCGATCCACGGGTCGGGAGAGCCCGGCGCGCAGGTACCCGAGCTGTGGGCCGCCGAGGTCTCGCTCGCCGACGGCGTCAGCGTCGCCTCGACGGGCTTCGCGACCCTCAGGGTCATCCACGTGCCGCAGGCCGACGCCCCGGCCGCGCGCGGCGCCGCAGGCACGCTCACGGCGACCTGGCCGGGCCAGGAGACGCCCGTCGTGATCGCCACGCTGGACTAGTGGCGTTCGCCGGGGGCTTGCACCATCGGGCTGCCCGCCAGCCACGGGCGCTCGCGCAGCGCGCGGGGGCGCGAGGCGTGTCGCCCGCGTGACGCGCCCGCGACATGCGGTTGGCCCGCCCGTTTTCGCTTTTCGCGAGTGACCCGATAGAGTATTCCTTGCGCGAAAGCGTAAATCGGGATGTGGCGCAGTTTGGTAGCGCACGTCGTTCGGGACGACGGGGTCGCAGGTTCAAATCCTGTCATCCCGACGAAATGGCCCGGAACATTGTTGAAATCTCAACGAAGTTCCGGGCCTTTATCGTTTCCTCAGAATTCCGATATCGGAAACATCCCACATTTATCCCACATGGGAAATTACGCGGCGAGTGCTTGAGCTCTCCGCTCCTCAACCAAATCGACAACTTCAGCAATTTTGTCGGGCCAGAGTGCGGCATAAGTGTTCAGCGTTTCTGTCGCATCTTTGTGCCCAAGCATCTGCTGAACAAGCTTCACATCCGCGCCGGCCGCGATTGAGAGAGTTGCCGCTACGTGGCGAAGGTCATGGATCGTGAATCCAGTATCGAGCCCCTGCCCATCGCGTATCTTCTTCCAGATCCGGTTGTACCAATTCCGGTCGTTGATCGCTTCACCGCGGGCCGACTGGAATACCCAGTCGTCTTCGTTCATGTCCGTGACGAGCGTTTCTATCTCCTCGATCAAGAAACCCGGGAGCGGTATCTCACGGCTCTCCCAGGTCTTTGGCGGGCCGGTCTTTCGTTTGCCTTCGCGGTCGATCGTCCAGGTGCGGTTGATCTTCGCACGGCCAACTGTCAGGTCGAGATCACCAACCTTCAACGCGGTCGCTTCCCCGATGCGAGGGCCGCAGTACGCGAGCAGACGCACTAGCGCGGCGTCGCCTGGTCTCCGAGTGATGTCTGAGGCGGCCTCAGCGAGCATTTCGACCTCTTGGTAGGTCAGCGTCGGCAGGCCCTCCCGTTCGCGCTCGTCGCGGGGGAGCTCGACGTGCTGCAGCGGGTCGCGCGCAAGCCAGCCCTCCGCGACGGCGTACCGGATCGTACCGCCGAACGTCAGCCCAACGATGTGCTGAACGTATGTTGGCGCGAGGGGACGCATCGCTTTAACCTTCGCCTCGCCATCCGCTTTGGCTCGGGCCTTGTAGCTGTGTGGCGCCGTGCCGGCCATCAGCTCTTTCACCCACTCATCGATGTGCTCGCGTCGAATCGCGCCGATCTGTACGCCTGCCCACTTCGGGAGTACGTAGTTCCTCAGTTCGCGGTCGTAGCGCCGGAATGAGGAACCCTTGAGCCGGTTCTTGGAACCCAGCCAGATCGCGGCTACTTCATCAAACGGCCGCTCACGATGTGACGGGTCGACATAGCGGCCAGTACGAATATCGTCCTCGAGCTCAGCCTCAAACGACTCGGCATCGGAGCGCTTCTTGAACGACTGCTGTCGAACCCGCCGGACGCCTCCGTCTTCCTCATACCAGCGAGTAGCCCAACGCGACCCCTTGCCAAACTTCGAGGTTCGGAAATGCTCTGGGAGCGTCTTGAGAGACTTGAGCTGTTGCGCGGTTGGTGCGATCCGCTGTTCAGTTCCGTCGGGGAGCGTGACGACAGTGTCTTTCACCCAGAGATCATCGACCCATGCTCTAGCCATGTGCTGCTCCAATTCTCATCGCCCATTGCCCCTCGCCCATCTTGGGATCTAGGTACACGACGTCGCCGAGACGTTCGAACCGCAGCGCTTCCTCGCGCTGGCGCTTGCGTTCCTCGTTGTAGGCCACGAACTGTTCTCGTGTGACTCCGAGCTCGAGGCAGATGCGGTCATAGTCCTGCGTCATCGCCAGCTGCGCGTCAAACTCCCTTGGGTCGATCAGCCGCTGTGCTGAGTGAAGGTTGGCCCGGGCCTCGAAGCGGTGATGATGGCCAGGTGGGTCATTATGTTCGGCATGGTCACACTCGTGAGCGAGGATCGGCATTTCGAACTCTTGAGGTAGATCAATGTCGAGGATGATTAGCCGCTGCGCGGGAAACCATCCGCCGTAGTTCATAGTGAGCTTGCGTCTGACGACGGGGATCTTCATGCTGTCGGCATGCTCCCAAGCGTCATACAGTGTTGTCACCTCGTCACCTTCCTGAAAATGGGTGCAGTCAATCGCCTGGCCCCGCCGTGGGGTCAGTGAGGGGGAGCTAGTCGCGGTCTGCGGCTAGGGCGTGTGGTCCTGAGGTAGATCCGTCTTGGGGTGTGCGGCTAGGCCCCACTCCTCCTCGACGTTCTCCGGGACTTCGATGTCGCTCTCGGTTTGGACATTGTTACCCGCTCCACCGACATTCAGATCTTGCGACTCAAGACGTCGGCGTTCACCGCGGAGGATCTGGTTCACCTCGCGTTGCATGTGCTTAGGCGTTATCCCGGCAGAGATGATGGCCAGCCCACGTTTGCGAGCACGTCGTTGCAGTTCCTCGAGGAGCTCCCCGTCGGAGGCTTCCTTGAGAGCCAGGGCGAATTCGGAGACTCCTTCATGGTCAGCCCTGTCGGAAAGGGTCATTCTTTGGACCTCAAGGTTGTAGTCGATTTCAGCGAATGGATCGGGACGCTGAGCCCCATCGGACAAATCGTCGCCGAAGAATCTGCGCACCTTGTACTCAGCTTTTCGTGCGACTCCGACTCTTTCCCAGTTGGTGATCGTCCTTGTTGACACTCCGAGCTGTTCAGCAAGCTCCTCTTGCGTGAGATTGCGGCGCTCGCGCGCGTCTCTAAGTTCGTTCCATGAGATGACCATGCCTACATTCTTCCCGCCGAGGCAAGGATTGGCAAGTTTTGCGGGCAATAAATGCTGATAATTCGCGAATTGCGGATAATGTTACTTGCCAGAGTTGCTGAATTCGGCAGTAGTTGCCTAGTCTGGACTCATGTCAACTAGAAACATCAACGGCCCCGCCGTCGCGGTCATCCGGGAGCTGATGGGCATGCGGAAGGGCGAATTTGCTCGACGTGTCGAAATCGATCCGGGCTATCTCACCAAGATCGAGGCTGGATCTCGTCAGCCGTCACCGGCAGTCATGAAACGGATTGCATTTGCGCTAGGTGTGTCCATCGAAGTGGTGACCTACCCAGTTAATGCCGAGGCGGCTGCTTGATCCAATCAGGCGAATGCCCGATGAACCACTGCCGAAATCACCGAACCAGTTTCTTTACGAGGAGAAAACACTATGACCAGCACAAGCATTATTGAAACCCGAGGCGGAGAGCTCACGATCTCCTCCGAGATCATCGCAGAGCGAACCGAGAGAGACCATCCCTCGATTCTCAGGACTATCGCCGAACACGAAGAGGCATTTGCTGAATTCGGCTTGGTCCGATTTGAAATCCGACCAAGAGTCGCGGGCCAGCATGGCGGCGGAGAGGTCCGGTTCGCGATCCTGAACGAGCATCAGGCAACTTTGATGATGACGTTCATGCGCAACAGCAAGATCGTGAAGGCCTTCAAAGTTGAACTGGTCAAGCAGTTCTACAAGATGCGTCAGGCTCTCACCGCACCTGCTGTGGCGGCGCACAAAGCACCTGAGGTGCTCGACCTCAAAGGGCAGGCAGCAATCCTGCGCACGTTGAGGAGTTCGCTGCAGCCTGACTATGCCGATGCGAAGGCTCGTGTCCTTCTGGCCCGTGCGATGGGCGATGAGGCCGAGATTGACCCCGCAAGGCGCCCACTTGACGTACAGAGCTACCTCGAGAGCCGAGAGATCCCGACCTCGGTCCTTCGATCGAGGCGCGGACAGTTCGGAACCCTTGTCGCCAAGGAGTACCGCGCCGAGTTCGGGGAATCACCGAAGAAGGTTGAAAGGTTCGTAAATGGTGTTCCGAAGCAAGTGAATGGCTATACCGAAGAGCACCGCTACCTTTTCGACCGGGCCTTCCCGAAGGACAAGGTCCTTGCTGAGTATGTGGATGGCGATCCCGAACAGCTCTCTCTTGGTGGCTTCTAGTGACCGGTGTCATCGATTGGCTGTACGCGTTGACGGCCGCCACGATCATCATCTGGCTTTACCGCAACCGACGCGACCTTCGGTGAACAGCCTTCGCGTTTTCCACCAACCACAGATCAGCACAGAAAGGCGCAACGTGAGTGAAGTCATCCAGTTCCCGAACGCGAAGCCACCCACCGATGACCCAGTTCCTGACCTCCCGCTTGTTCTCTCACCGGCTCAACTCTCCGAGCTCCTCACCGTTTCGGTGAAGACGATCACCCGGTGGAGAGAAGACAAGGTCGGGCCGCCGGCGTTCAAACTCCCCGGTGGACGGTTTTACCGGTATCGCAGAGACGAGGTCATCGCCTGGATCGATGACCTGGCAAAGAAAAAGCCCGGAGCTGCAACCCCGGGCCAGAACACAAACCTCTAGGGAGAGAATCATGTCTGAAGTACAGAGTATCAACATCGTCGAAGACGCGGAAGGCGAACTGCGCGTCTCGTCACTGATCATCGCCGGGCGCACCGAAGTGCAGCACAAGAACGTGATGGACCTGGTGAGGACTTACGCGGACGAACTAGCAGAGTTCGGCCCACTCGCGTTTGAAACGCGAATGGGTGTCCCGCTCCCACAAGGCGGCTTCGCAAAGGCAACCGAGTACGCGCTGCTTAGCGAACACCAGGCCACACTTCTAATCACGTTCATGCGCAACAGCCCGATCGTGCGCGAGTTCAAGGTTGAGTTGGTGAAGCAGTTCTATGCGATGCGTCAGGCGCTCGCTGTCTCGCAGTTCGCGCCCCCACAAACGTACTCAGACGCGTTGCGTGAGCTTGCAGCAACGGTGGAGAAGAACACGGAGCTGGCGCAGAAGATCATCGCCGACGAACCCAAGGTCGACTATGTGGACACTTTCGTCGCTGACGGTGACTTGCGAATCCTCCGCAACGTGGCGAAGTCGATCGGTATGACTGAAACGGAACTGCGCACCGACCTGCTGGCACGCAAGTGGATCTACGTCGAGCACATGACGCGCTGGTCAGAGTCGAAGCAGGAGAAGGAAACCGTCTCCCGGTATTCGCCGTACGCCCACAAGGCCGAGTACTTCCAGCCGATACCGAACCATCTGGCGCCACGGTTCAAGGGCGAGGTCATGCACACGCTGAAGGTGACGCCGGCAGGCGCTGTAGCTATCGCGCGACTGTACGGTAGGCACCTCGCCGCGGTTGAGGCGGTGTCGGCATGATTGGGCTGCGCAGCATGAGGAAGGCCCGGCGTTTGGGCGCCGGGCCGGGGCTTAAAGCTTCGAGGGGAAGTCAAATAGGCCCTGTGGGGACTCTAACCCGGGAACGGTCAGAAGAAAAGGAAAAGTTGCGTCGTGAGGCGGTGCCGGCATGAGCGCCCTGCTGTGGAAATGGGAAGGCCCGGCCTTGGGGAAGCCGGGCCAAGGCAGGGGGATTGCTTGGGGAAGCGTCTGCCTATGGGGGACTCTAGCTGTGTTTACGTCGAACCGGAAGAGCGAATTAGGGCGAGAGGCGGTGTCGGCATGAGTGCGCGACGCCGTTCACGTCGTGAAGCGGAATACCGGGCCTTGGTTGACGCCCTTCGCGTCGGTCCAGTCGATCTTGAACACACCCGTGCCTGCATCGCTGACCATAAGCAGGATGGCGTCTTTTGGTCGGCACTTGTTGACTGGGGCGTCCGGGTGAAGCTCGAACTCCGAGTTTCCAGTGATGGCGATGTCCACGTTGTGCGCTTCGATGTCGCCGATGTTCTCAATGATGACGATGCGCGTCTTGAGTCTGCTGTCTTTGATCGACCAGGTGACAGACCAGTCAGCAGCGAGTTTCTTGGCTTCGGAGCGGCGCCGGAGGAACGAGACAAGTTCGTTCAGCCCAATGGTGGAGGCAGCCGTGATGACCGCGATGAGGATGCTGACCCAAGCGCTGACCATGAGGCAAAGCCTACATCTTGGGGCGAAGCGGTCTGGGCTGCTTTGGAAGGCCGCTCGCGTGGGGTTCGACTGGCTTTGACCGCTTCCGAGTAGCAGGCGTTCGCGCCACTTTCTTGGCCCTTGCGACATAGGGCTAGCCACGCTTTACCCAAAATCGGGCCGGTCGGCCTCAAAACCGTCCGGTTCACGACATGGCCTAAACAGCCGCCCACCGTCACGAGGGCCCCCTTCACCGGGCGTCCCATGACTGACATATCGGGCATTGAACTGAATAGAAGATAACCGGCGCGGATGGTGCGGTGAGGGTAGTGACTCACCGTGCGAGCTTGAAGCGTTTGGGATGCCGAACCTCGGGAGGGGTAATCAGGCGAGTCGCGGCGGAATCGCTGTCGCGCCGTGGACACCGATGGGTGGAAGCGTCTAGAGCTTTATGGCCGTTCGTTCGGCCAGGCGGTGCTTGGTGCCGTGTGATGTCTGGGCTACCCGGTCACACGCGAGGTTCGAACCCTCGCCCGCCACGACAGTACGTCACAACAACAAGGAGAACTCATGCATTACTACGCACTGGTCGAAGTGCCAGAAGGAGATGAACCGTTCGAGAAGCGTCTGGCTGCAGTGCTCGCGCCGCATAAAGAGGGCGTCGAGGGCGGCTCTGAGCTGTGGGATTGGTGGATTCTCGGCGGGCGTTGGAGCGGCAGGCTTTCTGGCTACGACCCCTACACGGACCCTGTGAATCAGAAACGCTGCTGGCTGTGTCAGGGCACGAAGTTCCGAAACGACGAACTGGGCAAGCGAGAGCGTGCGCTCAACCCGGAGTACACATGCAACGGCTGTGGAGGCACCGGGCTCATGACAGTGCATGAGAGCGAGTTCGTGCCGCACGCTGGCAACGTGGCAAAGTTCGGGGCGCTGTCCAAGGAGATGCAGCCGCATGTGCTTATTGCCAATGGCCAGGTTGTCCAGATGGAGGCATGGACAGGGAGTGAGTGGGAGGACACTTCCGCCGCTCTCACCGAACTGTGGGGCGAGATCGACCCAGATGCGACTGTCGCCGTTGTTGATCTTCACAGGTAACTGAAATGAGCGCAGCGGTCGGGTGGCTGCTGACGGGAACGCTCGCGTATGCGGGATCGCCTAGACAAGCCGGTCAGGGGTGGAACGACTCTGACCGGCACCGCCCGCACAACACCCTCTTGCACCGGCTGTGGTCGCAGCCAACACTCCACCGATCTAGAAGTGGGGCGCACGTGGACGCCAGCAACCATTCGGCTGCGATGCGGGATCGACACCCGCCAAGAGGACCAACTGGTATTGGAAGGAAGTGCACACATGGACTTGGAGATTAAGACAGTCACCGAACTGCTCGCGAAGATCGCACGCACCGACGGTGACGAGGTGGTCGCTGAACACGTTCTCGCGGTCGTGAGCGACTTGGATACGCAGGCGAAGCGGATCGTCCTCGGGGCGGTCGCTGACGGGCTGGGGGTGCCCCTTGCCTGACTATCTGCCGCCGGGGATTGGTATCCCTGCCGGCCTCATTATTGCCGCCTACGTGCTGCTGTCCGAGAAACAGCGGTGGGGGCGGTTTCTTGTTTCTGAACTGAGGAAGCTAGGAGCTCTCATGAAGAACCCAAAGCCGCACAAATGCGGTGAGTGTTTCAACCGGTTCCTCGAAGCAGGAAATGAAGAATGCCCGAACGTGGCGAAAGAGCGTGCCGAGCAGGTGCGGGCAATGCGCGAGTCCCGTGCTCGCTTCCAGGCCGCTCTGGACGCGGAACTCAAGAACGAAGGCGCTGCCTGATGCACGGTGACGAGCCGGAAGATGAGCCCGTCTACGACGACGCCCACGACGAGGCGTGGATCGAGGCGCGGCGCATGGAAAGGAAGAACATTGGCTGAACCGATGAAACGCGACGGGCTCGTGCTGGGCATGAGCGAAGACGAGTACCACGGTGGCGGATCCGCTGAACTGTCCTCGACGGGTGCGAAGCTGCTGCTGGAAGCGCCGGCAAGGTTCAAGCATGTCGTTATCGACGGCAACCGCACCGAGAAAAAGGCGTGGGATGTTGGCACTGCGGTGCACACGAAAGTGCTCGGTACTGGATCACCTGTTGTTGCTTACCCAGCGACAGTGCTTGCCGCTGATGGGTCCGTGCGCGACAAGGCGAAGGTGTGGGCCGCAGAGCAACGCGCGGCGGGCATGGTGCCCGTGAAGCAGCGTGAGCTTGACCAGATCAATACGGTTGCAGAGTCGCTACTGACCCACCCGACAGCGAAGGCACTTCTCGAAGCGGCGGGGAACTCTGAAGCGTCAGTGTTTGCGAGTTGCCCTGAAATCGGGGTGCGGTTGCGTGGAAGGTTTGATCGGCTGCCGGATGATCTCGATGTCGCGCTCGACGTGAAAACAGTCGGGCAGTCCGGTGGTGCTGCCGAGTCGGAGTTCACGCGACAAATCTTCAACTTCGGGTACGACGTCCAAGCAGGGCAGTACCTCGACACTCTGAAGTACGCGACCGGGCGCGACCTGGACTTCGCCTTCATTGTCGTGGAGCTGACTGCACCGTACCTCGTGAACGTGATCACAATGACGCACACCTACCTCGAGATGGGGCGAGTCAAGTCGATGGAAGCACGAAAGCGCTACCGTCACGGCCTCGATACCGGCGAATGGCCCGGGTAGTCGATCGACATTAAGCGAGTCGAGCCGCCGATGTTTGCGGTCTACGACTTCCAAGACAACTACGAAGGGAACCTCTAGTGACCAGTGTTCAGATGCCGGCGGATCCGTCGAAGAAACCTGATGTGATCGGTGCTGCGAAGACTGCTGCGAAGCCGGGCCCGCCGCCTGCGCTTGCGACGCGGAAGCCGTCTGGGCTGCCGTCGTGGCCGGTAATCCTGCTCGCTGGCAGGGAGAAGACAGGGAAGAGCTACCATGCGGCGCTCGCGTCAAGTTCGGCCCTCATTGGGCGCACACTATGGCTCGGGTTCGGGGAGAAAGACCCCGACGAGTACGGAGCGATCCCCGGCGCACGGTTTGAGATCGTGGAGTACGACGGCACCCTGTCCGGGCTGCAAGCATTCGCACGCGCTGCGGTCGCGCAGCCTCAGGAGGACGGGAAACCGAACCTCATCATCGTGGACTCGGGCACCGTCATTTGGGACACGTTGCGGGACAAAGCCACTTGGATGGCCCGTCAGCGAGGATCCATCAACAAGAACACGCAGGAGCCCATCGTTGGTATGGACCTGTGGAACCACGTCACGGGAGAGTGGAACGCGCTACTGCGCACGCTGCGGTCCCACAACGGGCCCGTGATCATCACCGCCCGCATGGACACGACCACCGTCATGAACGATCGAGGTCAGCCCACTCCTGTGAAGGAAGACAAGGTGAAAGGGCAACGCAACCTCGCCTACGACGTGGACGCGATCATCGAGATGCCTTCCCGCGGTCGGGCGACACTGACCGGAGCACGGTCGGTGCTGCACAAGCTGCCTGAGCGGATGGATATCGAGGATTTCGACACAAAGGGAATCGACTGGCTGTGGCGTTCCCTTGGGCTCGACAAGCATGCTGCCGCGCAGGCGGTCTACACCGAAGCGGCACCTGTTGATGGGTGAAGCCAAATACGAGCCGCTCATTAGTTGCGGCGCCTGTCATGGCTCGGGCTGGATTACTCCGGCGCCGGGCCTTTCGTCTACCTGCGTGTGCAGGTACAAACCAATGGAGGAATCATGACCGAACGAATCGACCACGCAGCAGAAGCGCGAGAGGCGTTGCGTGGTTCGGGGGACGGACGGAACTTCGCAACGGATGCGTCGAATGCGGCGATTGCTCATGCCGTACTCGCCCTGGTGGAGCAGCAGCGTATCGCCAACCTGATCGCACTTTCGCAGGCTCTGGATGGCAACGGGTGGCAGGCTGCGGAACCGCTAGATGCGATCTACGGCTACAACAATGCGGAGCCGTTTGACGAGTTCGCGGGCTTGCACGTTCGTCCTGAGATCCGTGAGGCGTTGGGGCTCCGTGAGTAAGGGCATCCCGAGGAAAACTGTGGCCGCTGTACTCGCAAGGGACCGCGGCCTTTGCGTTCTGCGGATCTCCCGCTACTGCACCGGGCAGGCGTCGTGTGCGGATCATCGGGCGAACCGGGGGAGTGGCGGCGCGAAGTCTGGCGTGCTGGATCAGGCCTCGAACCTTGTTGCGGCGTGCGGCTACTGCAACGGCTACAAGGAGGCCGGTGGTGACCGTGGCGACCTTGTAGCGCGCGGCCTCCGTGTTGAGGGTGCGTCGACTCACGCGAAAACCGCAGACCGCGCTCGCGCTACGCCGGTGCTTTACCCGGATGGGCGCTGGTGGCTGCTTGACGACGACGGCGGGAAGGAGGAGCGCCGTGACCCTGACCGATAGGCAGGCCGCGTACGCCCGCATCCTCGCTTGCACGCACCGCACTAGCGAGCTCGTGAAAGGTGTCACCCATCATGCTCGCGCCCGCCGAGATAGCCAGGTCGCTGTCTACCTGTACGCGCTCCGGTACCAGGCGGTCTGGTACGGGCATTGGGGGTCGTTGATCCAGGCGGGGATGCTCGCATCAATCGAAAGGAAGGAGGAGCCAGGGTGCGGATCAGGAGCATCAAGCCAGAGTTCTGGCGGTCGCAAGACATCTCGCGATTGATCATCGAGGACCGGCTTCTGTTTATCGGCTTGTGGTCGTATGTGGACGATAACGGGGTTGGTGAGGATCGTGTGCCGATGATTGCTGCTGACCTGTTTGCTGACGATATTCAGCGCGACCCTAGCGAGACTTTCGCGAGGGTGTCGCGAGGCCTCGCGAGGCTGTTCGAAGGTGGTCAAATCGTGCGTTTCAGCAACGATGGGCGCGACTACTTCGAGATTTTGGAGTGGAAGAAGCATCAGCGTATCGACAAGCCGGGAAAGTCGAGACTTCCGCACCATGATGCGGAGGGATCGACCATCGCGACACTCTCGCGAGACACTCGCGAGAACCTCGCGCCTGGAACAGGGAACAGGGAGCAGGGATCAGGGAACGAGGGAGCAGGGGATCAGGGGGGCGCAAGCGCCGCGCCTTCGGCCCCCTCCCACTTCTGCAAACGACATCCCAACGGCACAGACGCGCCCTGCCGAGGCTGCAAAGTCGCATGGATCGAGTACGAGAAATGGGCATCAGATGGCGGGCCGGTCCAGCACGAGCACAACTGGTTCTTGGACGGCACCTGTCTAGGGTGCGACGAACGAAGAGAGGACACGACATGAGTCAAGAGATCTCGGTGAAGCTTCCGGGCCCGCTCGTGTGGGAAATCTGGAAGCGAGCCGAAACGGAGGGCATCAGCCCTGGCGAGGTGATTAAGCAGGCGTTCACGAAACCTGTCGTGAAGACACCGACCGCGACGGAGGCGACTCGGGCGCGCATCGTGGAGCTCGTGCGGGCCGGTGTTGATGATGGTGCGATCGCTGTGGAGTTGGATCGGACGCGCGGCTATGTCGCTGATGTGCGGCGCAAGGCCGGGTTGAAGCCGAACGCACTCATGAGCCGGTACGACCTCGAACAAGTGTTGGAGGCCGCATGACCGCGCCAGTGATGACAGGCGACGAGCTCGCAGCGACACCGCCCGAGCATCGGTTCTACGAATGCCAGGACTGCAAACAGCGGGGGACAGACCCGGCCCGGTTCAAGATGATTCAGATCTTCCGGGTCGGGTTCGTCATTTGCCGGGAATGCTTGGAGAAACCATGACCAGGAATCGGGCCTCTGCGAAGAAGGCTGGCACGGCGCAGGAAACCCTCGCGGTGAGGTATCTCGCCCGTGTGCTCAACGATGACCGTATCGAGCGGCGCCGGTTGAGTGGGGCGAAAGACCGCGGCGACATTGCTGGGCTGCGAACAGTGACCGGCGAGCGAATTGTTGCCGAGGTGAAGAACACTGCGAAGCTCGCGCTCGGGCCGTGGCTGAAAGAGGCCGAGATCGAGCGCGGCAACGACGACGCAGCGGCCGGTGTCGTGATCCACAAGCGGCACGGCAGCGCGAAACCAGAAGACCAGATCGTCTCGATGACGCTACGCGATTTCGCGGTGCTACTCGGAGGAGACATCGACCAGACAGGAGAAGACCAGTGAGTGACACATTCACAGCCAGCAACGGGGTCCGAGTGACCAGGCGTGGAGAGAGCGTGAAGCTCTCGTGCGAGCGCATGGCGAACAGGCTCGCAACGTTCGACGATCTCAACAGGCAGGACATGGAGGCGTTGCGGGAGTTCTTCCAGCATGAACGCGACAAGGAACTCGGACGCTGGCGCGACCCCGAGCGGCCGGACATCGTTGTTTACCTCTGCGATGCTGAGCGATGTGTCCGCGTCCTGGACGAGCTAACTGGTGTCTCGCAGCTCTACGTTGAAGGGCAGATGAGCGAGTACCGAGGCGACATGGCGGACGCTGCTCGCACCTACTTCGCTGCTCACCCGGAACCTCGCTCCTGGCACGACGCTCGGGACGGCCAGCTCTGGCTTATCCGCTTCGACGACTTCCCCGACACAGATGTTTCCGCGCTCGTGAAGGGCGGCAGGTTCGTCTACAACGATCACTGTCACGAAGGAACCGCGACGCTGAAAGACAGCAGCATCGTCGGTGGGACGCAGATCTGGCCGGAGGTGAAGCCTTGACCGCCCACATCACTCCGCGCGAGCGTGAGGCCACGAAAGCAGCAGCTGTCGTGGCCTTCATCGTTTCATCGGTCATCCTCGCCGCATGGCTTGCAACGGTGATCCTCCACATCACGGGTCAGCCGGTCATCCCGGCGCCCGCACACGGCCCGTTCCCTCTCGGGGCAGCCGCCACTATCGCTGCCTGCTTTGGGTGGGCGCGACACACAACACGAAAGAAAGGCCGATAGATGCCGAAGTACAAGATCTACCTGACCGGATACGCCGGCCACACAGTCGAAGTCGAGGCAGAGACCGCAGACGAAGCAATCGACGCGGCGTTGAGCGGTGACCTTCCCGTGAGCTGCCACCAGTGCCCGCAAATCGAGCAGTGGGAATTCCCGCCAGACGTTGACGACCGTGCTAAACGCGAGACCTACATCACCGAAATTGAGGAGAGGGAATAGTGGCGAAGATCACTCTGGTGTTCAAAGGCGGAGCCGTCATCGATATCGACGTGGATCGCTTCAAGGCGACCAGGTCGAACTACGGCGGCTTCACCGAGATCGAATGGGCAGACGGCAAAGACCGCCCGCTGGGCTTTGAACCGTCCGAAATTGCAGCAGTCATCGAAAGGAAGAAGTAACCATGGCAGGCGAACCACTAATCACCGTGACTGGCAATCTTGTTGCGGATCCAGAACCGCGCGTATCCCAGGGCGGCAAGTCGTGGGTGACGTTCCGTATCGCGTCAACACCGCGGGCGTTCGATAAGCAGGCGAACGAGTGGAAGGACGGTGAAGCGCTCTGGCTGGGTTGCCGCGCTTACGGTGAGTACGCCGACAACATCGCCGCGACCCTTACGAAGGGCATGCGCGTGATTGTGCAGGGCCGACTCACGCAACGCTCGTACACGGACAGCCAGGGCGCGCAACGCACGTCACTCGACCTTGACGTCGAAGAGGTCGGGCCGTCGCTGAGGTTCGCCACAGCAACGGTCGCCAGAGGTGCTACACGCGGCCAGGGCGGCTTCACAGGCGCTCAGGCAGGGCCACAGTCACAGTCGGGCTGGAACCAGCCGCAAAACGGCGGGCAGAGCTTCCCCGACCCGGGCGGCTCAGGCGGCGGCTTCGACGACGAACAGCCATTCTAGCCACCCACCATCCGCGCTCCACCCACCGGTGGGGCGCTATCTCCGTCATTTGAGGGGCCAGTGTTCAGCTGGCCCCTCAGCTGCGATACTGAGCGGGCTTGCGCCGCCGCTTCCTTGCCATATCTGACAGGAGCGGGCGACGGTTTGTCTCTTGGCGTCGCTTGGAAAGAATCTGCGCTACTCGATCCTCATGGATGTGGTGCTGCTCGTGCAAATGATCGTGCAGGGCAACGAACTCGTCTTTGAGTTCTTGTCCTACCTGGCTGGGGTCAGCCAGCCACTGCGCGAGTCGCTTGCTGATCAGTGCATGTGGGCCGATTCTTTCCAGCACTACGCTCTCGATCGGCTCCATTGTCTTGCTGCTGACTGATAAACCGAACTCCTTGAGCATGAGGCTATATTCGAGCATCAAATCTGCCCAGGCCACTACCTCAAATGCGTTCGCTAATCCCGAAGTCCTAATCAAGTTGTATGCGGTTGTGGACCTCGAAATTAGCGGAGAGTCTTGAAAGCTCCCCAAGTCTCCATTCTTGAACACGTCGTTGGCGTTGTCGGCAATGTCACCAACCACTGAGCGCAATTCCCTTACGACTGAATCCCCGAGCGCTTTGTCCGTCTGATACTTGGCAGCTCTGAAGCTAGCCCAGATGGTCGCTGCAGCGATCGCTCCAGAAACCAGTCCGACGGCCAGAACTTCAACGATGGGGAGATTGAAGCTCATCGTCCCGCAGAGCCCGGGGCCTGTCAGCCAGCAGAAGTCATCCATTCTCGCACTCTATCCAAGATTGGAGGTCGCTTTGGCGATCCTGAAAGCGCTAGTTACGCAGATCTTCAGTGCCTGGAACCGCAGAGGCGAGCTCCCGGACCGCGTTCTTCTGCGACCTACCAATTGCGGTCGCAGCCAGGGGGACTGTCGTGAAGAGTACCCCGGCAAGCCCAATCGCTCGAGCCTCGCGCTG
Organism: Leucobacter aridicollis; assembly: GCF_013409595.1. Classification (NCBI taxonomy): domain Bacteria; kingdom Bacillati; phylum Actinomycetota; class Actinomycetes; order Micrococcales; family Microbacteriaceae; genus Leucobacter; species Leucobacter aridicollis. The sequence goes on from NZ_JACCBD010000001.1 coordinate 937,828, forward strand.
CGCCCCAAGAAAAGTCTGCCAGGCCTTCTCATGAAGCGTTTCCGGCGTAGCCAAGTCCGCGGCGCCACCGACAACCCGGCCTAGCTCAGCGCGCGCGACATCCACGTCGAACGCTTCGTATGTTGCTGCGGCACGCATGTCTAGAAAGAAGGCCAACGCAATGACGAGCACCGGGATCGCGTAGAGAGCCCAAAAGGCCGGATTCTTCATGGCCTCAGCATAGCCCGCAGCAAGTTCGGGGACGACGCGTTATCGGCGCCCGTACTTTGCGGCGTTCTTCGCGCGCACACGACGGCCGATCACATCACCGGCAACCCACATGACCGCGCCAGCGACAAGAACAATGCCACCAATCCCAAACATCATTTCCATACGAAACACGGTAACAGGAGAACAACAACCATGAACAAAGAACTCATCCGAGAGGCGCGCGCGTTTGCTGCGCTCGGATCCGACCTGAACCCAGTCGAGGCGAACCGCCTCATCTTTGAGCTCGCCGAAGAACTCGCAGCCGCTGCTATCTCCGGCTCAACTTCGGACGGCCACCACACGTTTGACGAGCTCTACGACTACCGCATGCTCTACAACGCCCACGCCGCGCACGGCTGGCTCGCTGCCGGTATCCCAGTCGTGAAGTCGTGGAATCACTCCGACGGTGAACTCTGCTTCGGAGGAGGCTGGTTCATCGTCACCGCGACGCTCACAACTGGGCAGGTTTCGAACCACTACAAGGCCGAGCATTGGGAACTGTTCGCGGTTCCCGAGGTCGACCTGCCGCCCGAGTATGACGGGCACACACCACAGGACGCGGCTGAACGGTTGCGGGCTGCTGCTGGTGCCGCACCACAGGAACCAGCAGCAGGTGATCGGGGGGAACTCATTGCCGAGGCGGGCAAGCACTCAAAGGGTGAGCCGCAGCATTGCGACTGCGGCAGGCCGGGATGTGCCGGGCAGGCCTACTGCACGTGGTGTGGCAATGAATGGCCGTGCTTGTCACGCAGGCTTGCTGATGCTCTTGCCGCCCAGCCGCAGGTGGACGAAGCGAAGCTCGCCGAGATCGCCGCTCGCGTCGATGGGCACGAGTGGTCGCGCCTCGGCGGGTCGCGCGGCGAGCAGGTCTCGGCGATCGTGGCGGACGTACTGCGAGGTGGTGGGCGATGAGTGATCGCTACTTTTTTCGCAGTGGCATTCCCACAATGAAACCAATGATCGCCCCAACTGCGACACCGACCCCTGCTCCCGCAGCAACGTTACCGACCCACATCCCCATGAGAGCACCTAGGCCGGCACCGACAAGTATCCCGGCGACCGTCCAAGTCATAGAAGCGTTCATGCGGGGGCTTTTGTTCTCGCTCATGGTTTCGATTCTAAGCAGCTCTGGCGTGGGTGCCCTCCCTCTTGAGGATGAACTGTTTCCCGCACAAAAAGGAGGAGAGAACGATGGCAACAGGCCTTGATTTCTACGAACGCCGTGAAGAATACATCGGCGTATCGGTGAGCAACCCAGCAGTCGGCGCTGATGTGGTCCGAGCCTTGACTGCTGCACACAAGCGGTACGAGGAGTACCACGGCAAGTCCGCCGCTGACGACGCGATCACAGTGACAGCGGACGAGTCGGGGATCTTCTTCGAGTTCCGAGGAACTACAGGGCTCACCGGAACCGGGGGCAGAGAGTGACCGCCCCTGATGTGCGTACCGCCGCACAAGAACAGTACCGCCGCGAAAACTGGCCGACCAGCCGCGACGACTATTGGAGCAGGGAGCAAGCGTTCGTAGCCGGCGCTGTGTGGGGTGCTGCTCTGGTCACACCCACTCGGGAACAGATCGCGGAAGCGCTCTACAACAAGCACCCCCGAGCACAGACGCGGCCCTGGAGCGAGACGCCAAGAATGACTCGAGAGATCTACCTCGAGGATGCTGACGCGGTGCTGGCGCTGATCGAGGGCGCGGCGGCGGGGTGACCGTCCACCACCTTCGTGAAACCCCACCGCGCATTCACTGCCGTGCTATATGGACAGCCCAGGTTTGAGCACACATACGGATGCGCGCCAAGGGTGGAGACCCTGGAGAGGTCTCGCTTGTAGACCGGCTCTGACTCGCAAAGAGTGCAAACAGTTCTACTCATGCCGCTCACCTTACCCAGGTGGGCGGCATGACCGGAAGGGGGTGGACTGAACACCTATGTCGTTTGACGCAAAGCGAGCTACAATTTAAATAGCTCCTGGGCGATGAAGATGGGGCGGCCTGCGTCAACAGACCGCCCCGGTGAACATTAGTTCTAGTCCACTAGGAACTTGAACAAGGAAATGAAGAACCTGCCGGCGTGGAATGCGAGACTAAGTATCGCTACCACGCTTGGTGGGTTCTTCTCTTTCCAACCTTGCTTTCGCAACGTCATATCCACCACCCCCTTTCCCCTCGGCTTAGCCGAAGTAAGAGAGTGACTCTACTTATTTGTTTGCTTTGGTGATTTCGTTGAAATACCGGCTAACTCAAGAAAGAGGGCATCTCGATCATAGCCGCGCTTAGGGAAGGGATAGTCTCAGACGCATGTTCCGTGCCACGATTCGTCTTGTTGAAACCGTCGAACTTGAGGCGTCGGGGGAGTCGCTCGAGGAAGTCCACGCACAACTCGAGGTCAACCCGCAGGCCGCTCCGGCCTATCGCTACTTGTTTTGCTCGGCAGTGCTCCAGAACTATCACAGGGCGGGGCAAAGACAGCAAAAGGCAGGGCCGAAAGAAAACTGACGGCCCTGCCTTCCCCTAGCTCAGCAGCTACAGAACGAGAATGTTGGCTGCCTGCATTCCCCTCGGGCCGCGCTCTGCATCGAAGCTAACTTTCTGGTTCTCTTCGAGGCTGCGGAAACCTCCACTGTTGATGGCGCTGAAATGCGCGAACAGGTCTGCGGTGCCATCATCAGGTGAGATGAAGCCGAAACCCTTGTCGGAGTTGAACCAGTTGACGGTGCCTGTGGCCATGACGTCGTTCCTTTATTGTCTGGGATCACGAATGATCAGAATCTGCAAAGGAATCCCCTGCAGAGATGATGCGGATTCTCGGTACGCGCGAGCCCGCATCGGCTCTACGCGTGAGGGGCGGTGAATCAAATACTGCCCAACCCTGCGGTTGAGCTTTCAAGTCGGTCCGAGATAGCTCGGCAGAAACGCAACTTCCTGTGCCCCTCCGATAGACACTACACCACGGAGTGAAGTGTCTATCGGAATATGACTACTTACGGTTGTTCAAGAGTGCTGCCGCAGACTTATTCTTCTCTCGCTTCGCGGCCTTCTTTTCTTTCGCCGTCGTTGCTGCTGGCTTCTTAGCGGCCTTTTGGCCTCGATCTTTGGACATCGTTCTGCCCTCATTTCCGGGTTTAATTACCCTTTGCTGACCATAGCGGCTTCACCTCTGAGCCGCCAGCACGTGCGTGAGTCGGCGCCGCGAGTTGCTGCCGCCGCGAGGAGCCTAGCGGCGCCCGTATTGGGCGCTGACGGGGCAGTCGAAAGGGTCCCGGGCGGCTAGGCCGACTCTATTTAGATAGTCGATAACAATCGCATACGAGCGCCACAACGAGGTCTCCGTGTAGGGAACCTCAAGTGTTTCGCAGTGTTCCATGACGATCTCTCGAGCGCGGGCCAGATGAGGCCTCGCCATGCTGGGGAACAAGTGATGTTCAACCTGATAGTTCAGGCCGCCCATAAGCCAGGTTGCCCACCAGCCGCCGCGAATGTTGCGAGAGGTGCGAACTTGCTTAGTGAAAAAGTCGAGTTTTGCGTCGTGCGCTATGACTGGCATTCCCTTGTGGTTTGGCGCAAACGAGGCGCCCATGTAGACACCGAACACCGCTAGTTGAACACCGGTGAACGCAAAGGCCATGCCAAGTGGCAGGAAGATAAACACGGGGGTGTAAAAAACAGCGAATCTAGTAAGAATGATCCCGAGCTCGACCCAACGTCCTTTCACAGGTTCCCGACTCAACAGATGTCGGAAGCTGTGCAAATGCAGGTTCAAGCCTTCGAGCGTCAGCAGGGGGAAGAACAGCCATCCTTGGCGGCGAGTTATCGCGCGACGCAAGCCCCGCGCCTGCACAGCATCCTCTTCGATGAAGGAGATCGTATCTACGTCGATATCGGGGTCCTTTCCCACCCGATTCGGATTGGCGTGATGCCTCGTATGCTTGGAGTCCCACCACGAGTAACTCATGCCGATCGAGCCCGCAAGAAACCTTGCCAGCCGGTCGTTTGCCGGCCCAAGGGTGAGGATCTGTCTGTGGGCAGCCTCGTGGGCCAGAAACGCGATTTGGGTGAAGATTATGCCGAAGGCGCCGGCGACGAGGAGCTGTAACCAGCTGTCTCCAAGCAGCACGAATCCCGTGATCGCGCCGCCGAGGGCAACGATTATTGCGATGCCGACGAGGGCGTAGAACCATGGCGCTCGACGAAGAAGTCCGGACTCGCGGACCACTTCAGAGACGCGCGTGTACGCCTTGGCTATTGGAGGAAAATCGTCCTTGGATGCCCTTGTAGGGCGGAGTGGACCAAGCCCAGACTTTTTAATGAATGTGGTACTCGTCATCAGGGCACCTGCTTCCGTTTGCGCGCCCAGGGGGCAGCTGGTGGAGCCACAGGCAAGTGCCGATCGCTATTACACACGCTACTCGGCGAAGCATGGGATTGAGTGTGCGTCGAGGCGAATCTGATTTGCGCAAGCATTGAAGGCTTTATTCGGCCCGGCCCGGCCCGCCCACCGCCGTTGTGTCGGCAGAGGTGCCTGAAGGCGTGACGCGAGTAGAACATGCACTCCGCACTTCACAGGCTGCGCGTCTACGTCCAATCCAGCTGCACACAGATACGGGCGACGCCTTCCTGTGAGTCTCGTTTTGGTGGGGCGAAGAGGCGTATGGTTGCGACATGTGGGCACTAATCATCATCTTCCTCGTTCTGTGGGCAGTTTTAGCCATCGTTGGGTTCGCGCTTAAAGGTCTTCTTTGGCTCGGAATCATTGGCATTGTGCTGTTTGTAGGCACACTGCTGCTCGGCATTGTCCGCCGCAGATCGTCTAAGCCACCGACGGGTTAGAGGCGCTCGCATTGCTCCCCTCAACCTGACGGGGCGACTCTTGGCGTCTGGCCAAGCTTTCTTCGGAGAAGAAAATGAACACTGAACACGAAGCATCTCTCCCGCTAGGGCTAAGATCGATCCTCATTGACTCCCTTCCTGCTGAGCTACTTACCGATGCTGCCCCCTCCCACTACACGGTTGAAGCCGTCTTCAACCGTCGCGTTACGGAAGGAGAATCTCGAGCGCTCCTTGGCCCCGAGAGTCTTCGCAAGCTTCAAGAAAGCGGCTATCCCGAGGTGAAGCTCGGAGTCTCTGACCGAAGGCTCAACATTGAGAACACGACCTTGGAAGAACTCAGAGACGGGCTCGCAAGCGTGTTGACGCAAATGCTCGCGGAGATAAGCGGCGAGAGCGAACGGAAACAAGCCGTCGCCGATCAGCGCCTCAAAGAGCATTTAGAAAATGAGCGTCAACGGCTCGAATCCGTGACGGAACTAGCGAGGTCCGTTGTCTTCACTCTGCCGACCCCAGAGCCCCATTCTCCTGCTGTACACGAGCCGACGCTTTCTGATCGCGAAGAGATCGCAAACTGGGTAGACGAAGGCGGAGCGCGGAACAGCTGATGAGGTTCTCGCAGCATTGATGCGGAGATCGTCTCAGGGGTGATCGTCGGGCGCAGCCGATCATCAAGTCACGCTCAGGGGAGGTGTAGCGCGCCAGCGGACGAAGTGTTCAAGGGAGGATGGACCCCCAATGCGTCCGGGATCCCCGCTCCACCATCCACGGTGTAAGCCAATCTTCAGAAGGCCAAGGATTCTGGAATTCTCCCTTCATCTTCACAGGCACTTCGCGCGAGCCCGCTTTCCCCGTTGGTGAACTGAGCACCTCGACGAGTCCGTCGTAGTAGGGAATCGCGTCTGTGTCGATGTTTGGGTCTACGCCGTTCTTATAGAACTCAACCATGGATCCATACTCCAAGGAATCGAACGAGGTCTGGTGCCTGCGGTGCTTTCTAGCCATGTAGCTCACCGTACTCACCTGGGCAGCGTGATGGGAAGCCTCAGCGCAGCAGGAACCACCAAACGGCAAGAGCCGCGACAGCAACAACAGCGACAATTGCGACGACCGCCCCGACCCGGTTCTCAAGATCAACCTTGCGGTTGTGCTCACGCACCTCCGCGTTGCGTTTTTGTACCTTCTGGTTGTGCTTCTGAATGCGGACCCGTTCAGGGCACGTAGTCCCTTCCCGATGACGCGTTGTGGGGCAGGTGGGCTGGTACTGACACATGAGCACCACCATAGCCAAAGCAGGTTCATAGCTGAAGGTCGGGTAGCCTGAGGCCATGCTGCGTGCCACGATCCGACTAGTTGAAACCGTCGAGCTTGAGGCATCGGGGGCGTCGCTCGAGGAGGTCCACGCACAGCTCGAAGCAAACCGTCCCGAGGGTTTCGATCTCGTGAAAGCGCCCGTGAAGATGGGCAAGACTGGCGGCGTCATCACTGCGGCCGGCACGTATCAGCGGCGCGACCAAACACAGGTCGTAGAAGCCGCAACCATGCCAGAACTCAACGCCAAGGTTCCCGACGGGTGGCAGATGCTGCATGTCCAAACCATCCCCTGACCGGGAACGTATTCTCGCGCTTCGGAGCGCCGGACTCACTCACGCCCAAATCGGCCTATCCAGGACACGCATCGCGCAAATCCTGAGCCAAGCACGCACACCAGAGCAGATTGCCGAGCTCCGTGCGCGCGTCCACGCGAAAGCAGAAGAGCTCCGCAACCAAGCGTGAATGTCAGCGCGCAGACGTACGCTGTTCGAACAAACTTTCGAACGGAGGAAGCCATGAGCCGAGCCAACGACATCGAACGCGAACGCATGCCATACGTGCAAATCGACACCAACCTGTGGGCCGTCATGCGCTACCCCAAAGACCACCCGGTTGCGATGATTGTCGGCGTCGCAAACCGCGACAACGTACCCCTGTTCTTCGTCCAGCAATGGCACCCCGAACCATCCAAACGACGCGTCATCTCGCAGCACGACACCCTCGAAGAAGCCAACGCTTCTGTGCTGTGGGATCTTGAACGAGTCAACGCAGCCGGGCGCACCCGCGTCGGACCGCCAAACGGCACCCCCCAGAAATGACGAAAACAGCCCCCAGTAAGCCTGCCGCCTCCATCACAGAGGAAACGGGCCTACTGGGGGCTATTCGTGTTTAGAATGGGCGGGCGAAGAGCGCGGCACGTGCAATGCGTGATGGCTTCAGCGGGCAGAACCGAAGAATCTAGTCGCCCGATCGGCGATCCGTTACATTCACCGAGACCACACACGTTCCCGGTAAAATCAACTACAAGAGCCCGCCCATTCGGATGTGGTGTTCGCTCCCGGCGGGCTCTCACCACGTCCGTAAAACCACGCCGGCGACACCGGTCACGCGTCTTCGTTTGCCCGTCCGGCGCTGTCGTCAGCCAACGCTTCCACAGCCTCAGTCAACGACTCAAGGATGCGTTGAACTCTGGCCTGGAACACCCGGTTCCCAGCAGGAGCGTCGCTGACATCTTGCATGAAGAGCGACAGCTCGTCACGGACATCATTCAAACTACGCGCCAGGATCTGCTCTGTCGTTGCCATACCGGTCACACTATCCCGGCACACCCGCCGCGTGGAAGAGGCTACTATCGGGACCATGCGCCACGCCACGCTACGACTGGACGAATCAATCGAGTTTGAAGTGTCGGGCGCAACGCTCGATGAAATCTATGCCCGAATCGAAATCGACCGCCCGGAAGGGTTTGAACTTTCCCGCACCCCGCTCCGCGTGACCGAAGACGATGAAGGTGTCACGGCCGCGGGCGCATATCAGCGGCAAGACCAGACCCGGCAGATCTTGGCGGCGACGTTTGAGGAACTGTGGGCGCAAACTCCTTCAGGGTGGACTGTCGTGCATGTGGAAGTTGTACCCTGACTGTGGCGTAATGCTATCGAGAGACACCCGGACCTTCCTCTAAGGCGATCATCCTTGACAGGCGTGTAGGGTGGGCAATGAGAACCCAGAGTTACGCTTCCCCAAAGAGCCGTGAAACTGGGTTCTCGCCTTTTCCACGCACCCCACCCGCCTTTCCCAACGCTTAACATAGTCAAAGGGGGGAATCCATGGGGTAAGCGTAGGAGACACACAAAGTTGGGAATAACACCTCTCGTCAAGATCAGCCGATGCGAGAACTGCGGCACACCCGGACCACACAGGTACGACCGGATAGTGGGCAAGCGCCTCTGTGAAGACTGCAGCGCCTGGTAAAACGACAAATAGCCCCCGTGCTCAACTCCCATAACGGGAGCGAGCACGGGGGCTATTCGCGTCTATAAGTGCGGATGGCGCGGATGGCGCGGATCGCGCGGCCGTTTCATCGCGAGGGAGGGCCTCCCTCGCGATGAACTGGATCCTACGCGGCGTAGCGAGGCTCGTAATGTGGGCGAGCAGAGCTGCCCAGCAACACCTTCTCAATGTTCGGCCAACGATCACCAAGCCACTGAGCCGCCTTCTGATAGAACAGGATCACCGCGGCCGTAATAACCGCCTGCACGAGCGCGGGCGCCGAAATGGACGCGTACCCGGCATCCTTGAAAACGCCATCCACCCACGCGAACACGTCAGCGACAGTCGGGATAGCGGCAACAAGACGCACGATCAGCACACCAACGAGGGCGGCAACGAACGTACGGACAGACTGAATATTCATGAGGTCTCCTTACCCTGTGATTGTCTTCACGACGGCGGCACCAATGACTGTCACGACGACCCCAACCACGATCCACTGAGCCGCAAGCTGAGACTCGATCTTTCGAAGCCGCTCACCATGGTTATCGAGCCTCGAGTTGATGGCGACCATCTGCTCGACAGCACCAATGACTTTGTCGAGTTTCGTGTCGGTCTCAAGTACCTTCTTGTAGATCTCAGGGAGCGTGACAATCACTCCCGGTGCTTCATCGCTCATGCGTTAGGGATCGCGTTCAGGTCCGCAGCCGCGACGCCGGCGACGTGGAGCTTCACTCCCTGCCCTTCGAGGGCGCGCAGCGAGTTCCATTCGGCCTTCTTGATGAGGCGCTTGCGGCCGTTCTCCTGCAGCGCGTACACGCTGCCCTGTGAGCCCTTGGCCTTGTCGCGAATGTATCCAATGACGTTCATGTCTTCGTCTTCTTTCTGCCCAGAGGGCTTTGAGGTGTTCGGTTTGGCCGGCGTCTTGATGTACGGCACGGGGTTGACGTAGGTGCCGTTCTTCTCGAGCATGAAATGCAGGTGCGGCCCGGTGGATGCGCCGGAGGATCCGACGTAGCCGATGCCGGCTCCGGTGCTGACCTGCTGGCCGACCCTCACGAGGGGCGACTGCTCCCGCATGTGGAGGTAGAGCGTGTGGTATCCGCCGCCGTGGTCGATTCGGATCATCCAACCGCCGCCGGTGGGATCCCACCCGTTATAGACGACGGTTCCGCCGTGTGCGGCACGGATGAGAGTGCCCGCGTTGGCCTTGTAGTCCTGCCCGTTGTGCAGGCCGGCACCGATGACGCCAGGGATAGCGTCACGCCAGCCGAAGGCGTCGGAGAGCGGCGCACCAGGGATGGGGTGCGATAGCACGATTGCCATGCGTGCTCCTTCCTTAAATGAGAGAAGCCCCACCGAGGTGGGGCTTGTATGAGTTGTGTTGGGTCCTGGGAAGTCCGGGCGAACGCAACTTCCGTAGCGTGTAAGTTGGGGCCATGCCTCCTGTAGCAGCACTGTGTCCGGTCCATGGGGCACAAGAATCGATATCGGCCAAGATTTCAGACTCGACCGACGTTGTATTCAGTGGCAATGCCGACTACTGCCCGGTGCCTGGCTGTTCTCGCATGATGCGTGTGATGGAGGGACGGTACAACTTCGATTCGAATGCCCGGGCGATCCCGATTGACGCGCCAGAATGGTCCAGAAGGATTCTCGCTGAAGTGCAGGGCATCTTCGAAGCAGCGGCGGAAGAAGTCACAAGCAAGCCATCAAAATCCGCCGATTCGATCGTTGAGGACGCTCAGTCCAAAGCGCTCGCAAGAATCGCAGATTCGACAGACGAGACCGCAAAACTACTTCGCGAGTTCATTCCTCTAGTGCTTGCTCAGAAGGACCTACCCCAGGGCGCACGCCACCTCGGGAAGCGAGCAAAGTCCAAAGCCTCTTTGAAAACCATTGCAATTACTGTCGGGATCATTGCAGGACTGACTACAGCTGTGACCAACGCAATGGACATTTACGATTGGGTTGCAGAGCATGTCGTTGCCGGCGAAGAGATCGACGAGTCGCTTATCGATGAGGCGCTAGCTGGCGGCTCAATCCATACACTTCCGTGGGAAACGAAAGGTGAAGACGACGTGGCAGTCGTTGACGTTTAGCACCCATGGCCAACTCGACCACTTCTTAGTGAGCGCGCCATTCACTTAGCGAAGCCCCACCTATTCGGTGAGGCTCGGGGTATCTGGTGCCGGGAAGTCGCCCGGATCGCCGTCAGGTTCGGGGATCATAGGCTCTGGCTCTGGCTCTGGCTCTGGCTCTGGCTCTGGCTCTGGCTCTGGCTCTGGCTCTGGCTCTGGCTCGGGGAGGCTGTCCGGCGCCATGTCAGGTATCGACTCCCCATCGTCCTGAGGGGCCGGTTCCGGCTCTGGCTCAGGTAGCGGCTCCGGCTCCACCTCGCGAATCCCTGCGAGGCGGCGCACCGCTTCCAGGATCATCGCGTCAGTGATGACATCTGGCCTGGCTCCAAGGGTCAGCGTCAACCCGGCAGGGTCACCCTCTGGGCGGCCGCCCGCAGCCATGTACGCCTCGACCCAGCCAGGCGTCACCACGAGGTCGATGATGCGTCTTGCAGCCCATTGCAGCCCATCGGCGATCCCGAGCGTCGCGGCACACATGCCGGCCCTGTCGATCAGGAAATGGTCGTTCCTCATCTGCGATTGAGTGAAATAGTTCATGAGTCTCCTTAGACGCCGAGCACGGCGGTAAGCACGTGAGATGTTCGCGGCGAGATTCCATTGATCGCGTTGCCGAGGATGCGTTCGTTGACGACGTAGACGTATTTCTGGTGCGGTGCGGTGCCGCTGTTGCCGGGCCACAGTGTGCACTGCACGCCCTTGCCGTTCAGCGCACCGGCCACGTGCCATTTGGGAACGAAGACGTACACAATGTCGTAGTCCTTCACAGCGCCGTTGACATAGGCCTGCCAGACGAGAACGATCCCTGTCGCCTGGTCGCTCACCCGTTCAGAGAGCGTCGCGACTTGCTCGGCATGCATATAGATCGGCGTCCCAGCCCACAGCACCTTGTTCTGTGTGCCTTTCGCGCGGCCTGTGATGGTCGCTCGGCCTGCTTGAAGGGTTACCTGTACACGGTCGCCGAGTGACAGGCCGCTCACGGTCGTGGAAGGCGTGCCCTCCACTGGTGTATCGAGCCCGTCAAGCTTGAACGTGAGAGGCGTGACGGATGCGATGGTGGCCCACCGAAGCGAGGGCGCCGCGAGTACCCGCGCTTCAAGATCAATGACGCGCCGCTGCAGCTCGTGCAGCATGTCACCTGTGCTCATGCGGTCACCTCCCGCCATTCCGCCCGGCATTCCGTGCCAGTCTCAAAACTGAGCGACATGGATTGGATCGTGCATCGAACATCTGTCGTGCCATCGATGTGCCGGATCACCTCGTTGGGGTTGAGGGGGAGTGGCGCGTGAGATGCGGTGATGCGCCCCACGACTGACATTGCGTCACGCAGACGACGAGTTGCGAGCTCCACGGCCTCTTCCACTGTTTCGACTTCGGCGGATTCGCTGCGCTCGATGATGAACCCGCGGCGCGGGATCGAGAACGGCGATTCCTCGTCTTCGTTCCGGTAGACGCCCTCGATGCCGTCGTCCTCGTCGCTGCCTTCCCGGTACACCCGGTACACGTTCGGGACATTCGACAGATCCTGCTCACGCTCCCAGTCAGGGAACCGGACTTGGGCGTCGCCGTTTTCGAACCGGTGCGACTCTGGCCGTTGTGAGGGGTCTTCGTAGGGTTCCACGCGGTAGACGCCGGCCCCGTCGACCCACAGCGACCAATATCCTGCAGCTTTCAAGAGCTCGTTGATGATCGTGAGGATCGTTGACGCGGGGTCGAAGACCATCTGATTCGGGAGGGTCTTATCTGACGGGGTGACCGCAATGCGTTTCTCGCCAGTGCTTTGAATGAGCGATACGACCGTGTCGATGATGCGTGTCCCCTCAGCGAGGGAATAGAACGCGCCCGGGGATGCCGAATCAAGGATCGACAGCTTCGACAGCAGTTCCACCGAATACGACACACCGAAAGAGGTGTGCCGATCCCTGGGGGAGGTGAACCGCATCGTCGCGACCGGCCACGGCTCCACACCTTCAACGCCCGGATCGTACACATGCTGCACTCGAGCAGTCAGCCAGTCAATATCCTGGCCGCGCTCATCAATCTCGATACTCCCGGACACCCCGAGACGTGACAGGGCGGCGAGTTCAACCCCGCCGCCCGTCACACCATCAAGGCGCGCGATCCGCGCATCCTCCGAGTCGAGAAGCCAGTGCTCCCATCTGGGTTCACGGTGACTATGCAAAGTCATGAGTGACTCCTTCTCTTAGTCGTCGGCTTCCTCAATCGACGTGGAATACGACCACATGCCGTCAGCGACTCGTTGTTTGCTGAGCGGCGCGAGCATGCCCTTCACGTGCCGCCCGTCCGGGTCGCGGTACAGGTGCAGCGGTGCGGGGGCTTGCGAGATCCGCTCGAGCGTTTCCACGCTCGCCACTTCACTGTCGTGCGAGAGGAGCGTTCCGCTCCACTGCACGGTGCGCGTGACTGCTTCACCCGAGTACACGACCGGTTTCTCACGGCCCGCGTACTGCTTCAAGATCCGCTCACGCGATGTCGAGAAGTCGACCTCGGGGTCGTAGGGGAGACGTGCCGTGTCAGTGAAGCCAGGGCCGCCCGACAGCCAGACGGCTGGCGAGTTCGCCTCGACCTCATGAACCACGACCGATGCCGCATCGTCTGCCGAGTACGTCGTGACACGGTAGAGCGTCGTCCCGTTCGAGAGCGCTTGCGGGTCAGTCTCAACGACAGGCAGATCTCCGCCCTCGATAAACGTCTCCCACGAGAGCCCGCCGTTAACAGATCGCTCAACGTCCACACGAACCGCAGGCGGTGCAGTGTGGATAGTCGAAGTCGAGTTATCGACTGCGCCGTCCCAAGCGGCAGACATCCACGTATCGCCGACCTTCACCAGGCCCGAAGACCCGCTGAACGCCGGGCCGACATACCCAGGCCCGAACAGGCCGGGAGCCGTCCAATACACGTCCCCGCCACCGGGGTAACCCTGCGAACCAAAATAGACGTACTTGATCGAAACACCAGGCGGGAACTCGACACGGTGCGGACTATGCCCCGCGACGTTGTCGAACGGCGTTTGATAGATAACCGAACTTGCCCGGATTCCGTAACCGCCAGCCGCCCGCGCGATCTCCGACTCCTGATACTTGATCGCCTGGAACACGCCACCCGACGCAATCAGAGCGTCAGGCAGCGCGAACCCCGCATAAGCAGAACTTGCCGCGCCGCTGACGTTGATGAGGCGGCCCGCTGGCACGCCATCAACCGACGAGCTGATAAACGCAGCCCCGGAACCCGTAATGAATCCGCGAGCACGCTCGCCCTCCAACACGGAATCCGTGCCGTCGAACCTGACCCGGAAATCCTCGCCGCGCTCGATGTCCGAACCAACAATCTCGTCACCGAACCAGCCTCCGAGTTCTTCTGACCATTCGGTCAGATAGTCGTCAACGTAGAACACCCCCGCTTCAGCGAACCTGATCGACACGGCGAACGTTACCCGGTTGCCAGGCTGAATATCGTCACGAGTGATTCGGATGCGCTCCCAATCGCCAGTGCCCTCGAAATTGAGAGTCTTCTGATTCAGATAGACATTCGACGTGTCTCGCTCCTGCAAGTCGGCACGCATCCTGAGCCCAGCGGGAGCCTTCACCCACGCGCTCGAAGTGACGACCCCATTCGGGCACGTCATCGGGTACGTGTTCGTAGAGTTGATCCCCGCCGAGATTTCCAAACCCTCAGATGTCACCTTGCATGCATACTGTCCGGAATGCACCTCTGCCGTCTCAAGAGCGAGAGTCACGCCAGGGCGGCCGGCATTGCTGCCCCAATATGCAGTCGAGCCGCGCTCGAAACTGGAATTGGCGCGTGCGTTCCGCCTGATCTCCACCCAAGTCCCGTCACCCACAAAGTTCGGGTTATCAAAATGGTTGGTGACCGGTGCTCGCTCGCCACCTCGCCCGTCCTGCACGTTAAGCGTGACAGCCCCCGAATCCTCAGACCAAGCACCGCTCATGTCGGCCGGTGCGGCGGGCGGGACCATGACGAGGAACCACTGCTCGGCAGGCTCAGACCAGATGTCGCCCGCTGCCGCGCGAACCTTCACGCCGTATTCGATGTTGTCCGCGACCTTCGCCGCGAACTGCACCTTCGTCGTAGCGCCCGTGCCAGTCTTGCGTTCAATCTCGCCGTCAGGACCAAGAAGGATCGCCTCCCATGCCGACTGCGGCCTGCCCTGCGGCTGATCCCAAGACCACTCCGCCGTGACTGTGCGTTTCGTCCACAACTCGTCAGGGGAGATGACTGCGACGCCCGGACGGTCAATGACCGTGAAGATCGCGACCGCAGACCACTCGGACCAGTCAGGGTGAGCGCCCTTCGTGCGGATCTGCCACTCGTATTCGCCAGCCTCGAGGAGCCGCGTGAGCTGCTCCTCACCCCCGACAGTCGAGGTGCTCCATGTCGTCGTGTCTTTCAACCGGCGCCGGTACTCGGCGGCGGTCTGCTCGGACGAATCGACGGGGTTGTGTTTCCACGAAAACCGGGTCAGGTCATCGGACACTGACACTGCACCATTCGGGGTGAGCCCGGTAGGTGGGAGCGGCTTCGAAATGAGTTGCACGGTGTTTGACTTCGCCGACCACGCGCCGGCAAGCCCTGACACGACACCCTGCACCGTGTACTCGTGCGGCACCGCAGGGTTCGGGTTCGCGTGCGTCCACGGCAGCGACACCCCAGACGCGACAGTCGTCGCGCCGTCACGGATGTTGTAGCTCGTCGCATGCGCAGGTTTCCCCGACGCGTCCACACGGATGCCCGTGCCTGAACGTGTCGCCGTCACTCCCGTGGGCGCGAGCGGCGACGTGAACACCGTCGCTACATTCGAGAACGCAGACTGGCCGGAGCCTCCAACACCAGCGACACGGTAGGCGTACTTGTTGCCCGCCTTGGTGCTCGTATCCGTCCACGTGTATGCGTTCCCTGTCGGGCGCCCAACCTGAGTCCAGGCACCACCATTTGTTTGGCGCTGCACCACCACGGACGTATACGTCGAATTGCGCGTCCAGTTCAGCCGGTGCGAAGTGTCCGAGCTGCGAGTGATCGTGAGCCCGGTTGGCGTCCGCGCATACCGGGGCGGAATCTTCACCGTCAGCGTGGACGTCGTAGAGCCGAAGAAATGGTACGCGGTGGCCGTGAACGAGCGCGTCTGTTGCGCGTCCGTCAACGTAACTGATGTACCGCTTGTAGCGACGATCGCAACTCGAGTGCCAGCGGGCAGGTTGTACGCCTGCGCACCAGAACCAGACCCCCACGTGCCAGACCACGACTTCGTACCGCTGAAGTACTGCGAGTACGGCGCAACGGACATGAAATACGCCGTCGCCTTGATAACCACAGACGTCGACCCCTGCGAGACACCCGAAACCGAGTACACCCACTGGATCTGCCCGTTATTCTGAACGGCACCATTCGAAGTCGCCAAAACAGCCCCCTTCATCGGGAGAGGGCGACACCCCGCAAAAGGAGTGCCGCCCTCAGAAACAAGAAAGCGCCCAGCAAAGGGGCTCTAGAACCCGCCATCACGACGGAACGAACCACGAGACTGCGAACCCACCTCGCGCCGCACCACAGAATCCGCGCGACGATCCACATACCCGCCAAGCGCCGTACCGTCGTCCAAGACGATGTACAAGCGCTGGCCAGCAGTGATACCGCCGCCACCCTGCGAAGCAGCCGACAGGTCAAGTGCGTGACTCTTCGCACGCTGCCGCGACGCCTGCAACGAATCCCCAAACGAATCAGGGACACGGAACAGCGCCTCAGCCGCGCTCGCCACAATCGGCTGAGTCGCCTCAAGACCGCCAGCAAACCCCAAACCAGTCCACTGACCCAGGCCATCCATGACCCGGCTTGGTGACTTGATCTTGAGGGTCCGCTTCACTGTCTGAGTGATGGTGTCAGCGATCTTCTGCGCCTGCGCCTGCAACGCTTTCTCCTGCGACTGCAGCCCCTTGATGAGGCCCTTCGCAGAATCAATACCTGCCTGGTACAGGACAGCGCCCACCTGATCGCCGAGCGCCCCGCCCGCAGCATCAAGCTGCTTACGGAGATCGACCACCTGCTTCACGCCAGACTTACCCGACGCGAGCAACGCTTCCGCCGCACGCGAAGAACCAGTCGACGCGAACTGCTCGGTGAGCTCCTGCATCGACGCGCCGTCGAGCCCGAGACTCTTCAGCTTCGCAATCGTCTGCGCGAACGTCTTGGTCTGCTCGATACGCTTCGTTAGGTTAGCGACCATCCCGGGGACCGTCGACTTCGAGGCGATACCGCCAAGGCCGTTGATCTTCTCCTGGATGCCCGCAGACCAGTCCGCCATCTGATCGGCAGACTCAGCAAGCACCTTCTGAGCGGCAGCGAGTTTCTTCGCCACCTGTGCACGCTGCAACGCGATAGCGTTCAGCTTCGTCGTCTGTGCCGTGAGCTGCGCGATAAGCGCCGGCCCCTTCGACTTCCCAGGCGCACCAATCGTGGAATTGATTTGCGCGATCTGCTGACTGTAGTCCGCGATCTGAGCCGCGTATGCAGCCTTCGCCTTCGTGCCAGCCTTCGAAGTACGCCAGTTACCCAGCGCCTTATCGAGCTTCTTCTGCAGCGATGACCGCTCACCACCGAGCTGATCGAACCCAGTCACGACCGAACGCACCAGGCGCTCTGTAGCCGTCCGTGTGGCCGCGACAGAACCCGTAATTCCGGCGCTCAAGCCAGCACCGATGTACTTACCGATCGTGCGGAACACACGCGACGGCGAATGAATGTCGAGCTCACGGTTCGCGGTGCCAATGATCGCCGAAGTGACCTCACGCACCGCACCCTCAACACCAGAACGCCCGCCACGCAGCCCAGCAACAAGCCCATCAAGGACATTGCCGCCGACACCCTGCAGACCACCCGAACCAGACAACGCACGCATGAGCGCCTTGTAGCCTCGAGCCTCATCATTCGTGAGGACCGCTTCCGGCTTCCCCGAGAGGTTCACTCCCACACCACCGTGCGGGATGATGCCGCCCTGATCGTAGAGCTTCGCCCCACCAATCGACAGCTTCTCAGTCGCCCAGTCCACGACGCTCTTTACGCCGGACTTCATGATTCCGCCCGCGGCTTCGATCCACATGCCGCCGCCAGGGAACGCCTTGCTGAACGCGCCAGTCGCGAAGTCGATGAGACCACCGACCATGCTCATGACAGGGTTGATGCTCGAAGCCCCCGAAAGGTACGGCGCCGGGTCTGTCGGGTTCCCGTTCCGCAACACCTCGAAGTGAAGGTGCGGGCCAGTCGAGTTACCGGTTGAACCCTCGTACCCGATGACCTGGCCGGCCTTCACGACCTGGCCGAGCTTCACCGCAACGTTGGCAAGCATGTGCGCGTAACGCGTTGACATGCCGCCGCCATGATCGAGGTCGACCATGTTGCCGTAATTCACGTGGTAGAACTGCTTCGAAACGATCCCGTCAGCGGCCGCCTGGATTGGCGTGCCTTGGGGCTTCGCGAGGTCGATACCAGTGTGGTTCGGGTAACCCATCCAGTTCGTCGTCACAACAGCGCCTGGCAGTGGGTGAACGAGTCCACCCCTCTTATAGCCAGGTACTGAACCGAATCGGTTCATGTGATCGAGCAAGCCTGGATGGCGCGCCTCGATCGCGCGACGCGACGCGGACCGGATGACATGCTCGTCACCGTGGACGACGCCAGCGACCGCGTTCGCAGAGATGTTGCCGGTGTACCCGCCGTCAGAGAAACCCTTTGGCAAGGACACCTTTGAGAGGTTCACTCCCGGGATCTTGTTCATCGTCCCGATCAGCCCGTTGATGACTGTCTCAACGACGAAGCGGACGGGCTTCTTCGCGATCTCCTTGATCGCCTCCCACGCCGTCTTAATGCCGTCGCGAGCGGCCTCGAACGCCTTCTTCGGGTCGCTCTTCACAATCCGAACCATCGTGTCGATGACCGGCTTGATGCCGTTCTTCCAAACACTGTCGATGACAGCTTTGATGCCATTCCAGACTGGCGCGATCACCGTGTCACGCAGCCAGGTAAATACCGGGCCGAGCGTGTTCTTGATGATCGCCCACATCGCGTCAAATACGGGCTTGATAAAACCGACCCATACCGACCGGATGATTGCACCGATGAAGTTGAATGCCGGCTGCACGGCGTTGGTCCATAGCCAGGACACGATGTTTCCGATGACCACGAAGTACGCCTTGATGAGCCCGAAATAGGGCTTCACAATCGTGTTCCACAACCAGCCGACGATCTTGCCGATCGCATCAAACACCGGCTTCAGGATCGCCTCATAGACGCCAACAAAAATGCCCGCCATGACAGCGAACGCGAAGCTGATGAACTGGAACGTCGGTTGCAGGATTGTCTGCCAAATCCAGGTGACAACCGCGGCCACGCCGTCAAAAACGGGCTTTAGGACTGTCTCCCAAACGGTCTTGAAGAACCCGGAAACGTTCGCCCACGCCTCACCCAAGAAACGGGTGAACTCGCCCCAGATCGCCTTGCCCGTGTCGGTCTGAGTGACGAACCACACAAGAGCGCCAACCAGGGCCGTTACTGCAGTGATCACTAGCCCGATTGGGTTGGCCTTCAGCGCTACGTTAAGGGCTCGCTGGGCAATGGTGGCGCCGCTAGTCGCAACAGTTGACGCGACAATTGCGATCTTGCTCCGCAACGAGAGCGCTTCGTTTGCACGCAGCGAAGCAATGAGGCGAACTAGCGACGAATTCTGAATCGCGTATGCGGCAGCACCGATCTTCGAAGCGATCCCGCTTGCATAGGTGGCGCCGATTGCCCCATACGAGGCCGCTGCATAGGCCACCTTCACTGCTCGGACGAGTTGCACCGCCTTGTAGTAGGCGACCAAAGCGCCTACAACTGCGGTCGCCGGGATTAGCCAATCCTTATTCGCTGCCGCCCACTCTCCGACAGCAAGCGCAACATCAATGACGCCAATTGCTGCGGGCCCGAGAGCGTTCGCGATCTGAGTAGCTCCAACCAGAAATGCGTCGATTGTTGGCTTGAGTTTCTGGATGATGGTCGCAAGGTTGCGGGTGATCGCAGTTTGCAGGTTCGCCCAGCCAGTGCCGATGCCGTCAGTCGAGTCACGGGCTTGCTGCTCAAACGAGGCAAACGCCCCAACGCCCTCGGAGTTCAGCTTCAGTACGGCGTCGTTGAACTCGGCGAATGTGACTTTGCCTGACTTCATGGCCTCATAGAGATCCATCGACTTGTTGCCCGCACCAAGGAGGGACACGGATAGCTGATCCATCTGGCCAGGCATGGCGGCGACCATCGAGCGCCACGCGGCCATGTCGACCTTGCCGATCGCGAGCATCTGGGTGTACTGCTCCATGGCGTTCGCCTGAATGTCCGTGCTCTTACCGCCAGCAAGGAGCGCATTGTTTAGCGCCAGTGAAAGGTCAGTGGCTTCGCCGAGCCCACCTGTCAACGGGGCGAGCTGCTGCACCATCCCTGCCATCGAATCGAGCGAGGTCGGCAGGCCTTTGAGCCCGTCGGACATCTTGTTGATCGACTTGGTGGCGTCCTTGGCGGAGTAGCCAAGGTTCTTCATGATCTTCGGAAAGTTGTTCATGGTGTCGACACGCTTCACCGCGTCGCCGATCGCGCCAGTGACCATGCTCACTGCCTTCGACGTCGCTACTGCAACAGCGCCACCAATGGCACCTGTTAGTGCCGCCCCAATCGACTTACCGTTGTCGGCAAGGACCCGCTGAGTGTCGCTGCCGCCAAGCGCTCGGTTAATGTCTGCGCCAACCCCGGGCATCTTTACCTGCAGCGTTACGTATGCGCTTGCAATCTCAGCTCCAGTAACCGCCATGCGGCACCTCCAAATTGATAGGCTCAGCGCATGGCTGAGAATGGAACCATCACCGCGGACGGGCACACGGGAAGAGTCCTGTTTGACGGCAGCACGATCCAGATCGAGCGCCCAGGGCTTCGAGGGAAGATCGGGTACGGAGGCAAGCCGACATCGATCAACGCCAACGCGGTGACACAGGTTTGGTTCGCGCATCCCTCGGAGAAGGCAAACGGGTCAATTGCGTTTCTGACGCCTGGACACCCGCAAGTACTTAAAGGGCTTGACTCGCACTCGGTGCTCTTCACGGCAAAGCAAGCGCCGCATTTTGTTGAGCTCCGCGATGCAGTGAATGCGCTGGTGCGGTCCCGAAGCGAAGGAGCCAAGGCGGCGCTCGCTGAGCAGGCTGCGGCCCACGCCACCGAGAAAGAAATCACATCTCGGAGCTTTGAAGTCATTAGCTACGCAGGCCATAAGGTGTCGGGTGGCTTGTTTGCAACGCCAACTGGTGCAAAATCAATCGCAGGGGCTTCGGCGTTGTTCGAGTCTGGCGCCGACCATTCGAGGCCCACACTCACTCGGATCGGGGCCGGAGCGGTTATTGCAGGGCCAGCAGGCGCAATCGTCGGAGGACTCTTCAAAAAGAACACTGCCAAGGGCTACGTGACAGTCGAGTTCCCAGACGGAGAAGCTGTAATTATCGAAGGCCCAGCAAAAGACGAAACCAAGATGCGCCAGTTCGCGGCAGACGTGAACAGAATCGCGGCATCGTCGTGAGTTCCCTCGCCAAGCTTCGGAGACGCAGGCAGCAGTCCAGCTAGAAGACGGCCGCCGCCTGCGCCCATAGTGCGTCTACGAACCCTCGAGAGCCCTCAACAGCGCGATCCGGTCAGCGTCAGAAAGGCGCACACCCTCACGGGGCTGGACATACGCGCGGGCAGTACGGCGGCTCGGGCGCTTCCCCTGGACGACCATCTCAAACTTTGATCCCGCCGCTGCGCTCACCCGTGCAGCTTGCTCGTTAACACGCGACTGCACGGGCGCAGATGTCATGAGCTTGTTCAGCCCGGTGAGCTTGAGCTTCACCTTCACATCGCGTCTTGCCATGGTGTCCGCCTATCCGTTGATCCGGTTCTGCATCGAAGCGAGAGCGCGAGCTCGCGACGCCCGTTTTTCCTCGGCGCGGGCCTTCGCCACTTCCGCGTCCCGTTCACCCTTGGGCGCGTCCGGGAAGGGCGGTGCGCTCCTCTTCCCGGCTGTCTGAGCGATCTGCGCGTTCAGGAGGTGCTCGACATTCACAAGGTGTTCTTCCTGGGCTGTCAGGGCAGCCCAGCCGCCCACCCAACGGTGAACCGCGCCACCGCGAGGCAGATGGACTGCGAAGTCTGCAACGTCGAGCACTGGGATTCGCCCCTCGTACATGTCGGTGAGGCACACGCCGTAGACACGCTGCAGGTCAGCGTTCAAACGAGCACGTGCCTCACCGATCAAGCCGACGAGCGTTAGGAGTTTTTTTCGCCGACCTTCTCCGCAATCGCGTTGAGAAGCTCGCCGGCCTGCTCTGCGCCAGCATCGGGGTTCTTATCGAGGAACTCCTCGAAGCTCTTGTCTCCGATGACGCGGCGCAGTGCTGAGGTGATCTGATTGCGCTCGAGCATGTCGAGGGTACGCAGAGATCCGAGCGAGCCGCGCGTGGTCGTGAACGTCACACCCGCGTGCTCGATCGTCACAAGGTCAGCGTCTGCGGGCTTGTGGTCCTGCGGCTTGGCGGGCGAGCGGTCACGCGTGGAGAGCGCCGCCTCGGCGTGCTCGATCTGAGCGTCTCGAGCTTCGAGCTCGCGAACCTTCGCTCGCAGTTCGTCCAGCTCATCAGCTTCGATCGCTGCGGGCGAGTGATCAGTGGTTTCAGTCATGGTGACTCCATTTCTTTGAAAGATGTTGTGTGTGACTCAGCGGGGGGTGTGCCTGGGGCGCGGAGTCACCACGCGCCCCAGGCGGTCTAGTTACGGGACGGTGACCGCAGCCTCAACGAACGCCGGAGCGTTGGTCAGGATGTAGTCCTTCCCGACCGACTCGAGAGTTACTTCCTTGCCGGCAGCGTCCTCGTTGTTCGAGGACTGGTCGCCACGCTCGGACACCTGCCCGAGCTCGATGCAGCGACGCTCAACAACGTCACCGTCGTGCTTCTCAATTACGGCAGTGCCCTCGACAACGCCGACAGCCTCAGGGATGTCGATACGAGCACCAGTGCCGGCCTTCACGACCTTGTCGGCCCCGTAGTACAGCTCCGCGGCGAGTGGCGAGTTCTCAAGCATCGTGAAGCCAATGGTTTTCTCGGTCGACGTGTTCGTGACACGAACTGTCTGACCGCCAGGCCAGCCCTTGATCTTGTTCGTGTCGACCGAGAGCCCCTCGTTGACGCCATCCTCTGAGAGGATCCCGACTGGCGTGAATGCTGGGTCGAGCGCCTCATCAAAAGTCTCGGGGAGCGCAGTGCCCTTAGGCGCCCAGAAAACGGCACCGCCAAGCGAACCCCAGACGCGGACATCATCCTTTGTGTAAAGTTCAGCCATTCTTGGCCACCTCCTTGGTTGCGGGAGCAGGCTTCGGGGAATCCTTGCCAGCGCCCTTCGATTCGATGTCGCCCGGCGCTTCTGCCGCACGAACCTTGCCTGCCGCGATCAGGTCACGAGCAAGCCCGTGGGACACCTCGATCACCTCGCCGCGCTTGCGTTCCTTGCCGTCAATCTCCTGACGGTTCACCACCTGGACATGCGTCATCGGCGGCACCTCCTTGAAATGAGAAAGGCCCCCAGTTAGGGGGCCGAGTAGCCGCGTAGCCGCAGCTCGAATGTGAATTGGTAACGGGGCGACCCATCTACCGGATCTGGGGCGTGGGCAAGCCCGCCGATCTCGACACGCTTGTACACGGGGACACCACCAAGCGTGGTGAGCGAATGGAAGTAGCGCTTCACCCCGGCTGCGAGACTCCAAGCGTCATCCCAGGTGGCGCCCCACACGAAACAGGTGACCATCGGCCGGTCGGTCAGCATCCTTGAGGTGCCGCCAACTCGGATCAGGTGCACGAACTCTGCCGGTCGCGGGCTCTCCACCTCGACACCGCACGCAGTCCCGAAGCGGGCACGTACGAGCTCGATGAGTTCCAGCTCGGCATTAATGAACTCGTAGGGCGCTTCCATCAGCCCTCCACTCGTGAGAGTCGAACACGGACGCCTGCATCGAAGCCGAACGGGCCGAACCGGTAATCGTCTGGCTCGCCCTGCACGAACCACTCGACCCCGTTCACGACGAGCTTGTCTCGATGCTTCGTGGGGGACGAACGGCAGTACACGTCCAGTTCGTGCTTGGTGCCGGTCTGCTCCGCTCGAACCACATCGTCAGGGGCTGGTGGCCCCCACCCGAACACTTCGAGGTCGACAGCCGGTTTCCATGACTCCTTCGGGGCCATCCCGCCAGTCGACATTAGGCGTTCGCGGTACCCGACGGTGAACCGTTCACGGATCAGCATTGGTTCCACCCATCCGCACGGTGAAAGCTCGCTGTCGACCGCATCCGAGCATTCCGGCGTGCTTCGAAGTGATGAACAGGTCGGAGGAATCCCGGTAGGACACTTGCTGCGAGAACGGGCCAGCTGTCAGGTTGAGAGCCGACACGTTTGCGCCGTCACCGGGAGACTGAAGCACTGTTTTCACCATGTCGCACACGACAATCCGCAGGATGCCAGGGTCAACGTTTGCGACGTCGGGTGCACGCGCTCGGACCATCGCAGAGGCGTCCTCAAGAAGTACTTCGGCGTGATCCTCTGCACCCAGCGGGAAGTCAGGCCAGCGCTTCTTGAGGTCGTCAACAGTCGCGTAGACCTCAGGTTCGTCTGCCATGCAAACCTCCTAGAAGGATGCGGGGGCCAGCTGACTATGCTGACCCCCGACATGCTTGATTAGTCCTGTTCCGACTTCCGAGGACGCCCCGGCTTGCGCTTCATTGGGGCCTCAGCCTCAGCCTCAGCCTCAGCCTCGGGCTCGGAAGCTTCGATGAGTGCCTCGCTCGGGAAGATCTCACCTGCGCTCTCCGCTGTCCACCCAGTAGCGAGCAGTCGAGCAGCAGTGTCATCGTCAGGGAGCGTCACGATGACGCCAGACGCATTCCGGTAACGGGGCATCAGGCCGTCTCCACCACCGCAAAGCGGTCAGCAAACACGTGCCAGCCGTAGACGATCTCAAGGCGGAGCGCGATCTGATTCTTGCGCTTCAGGTCTCCCTGACCATCAGGGTCGCCATGCTTGATCATCTCGATCGGGATGTTGCGCTGAACGCCCCAGCGGATACCTCCGCGGAAGTCACCTGCAATAGCTCGGGTCTTCAGATCGGTCGGAGTCTCGCCGCCCGCCTCGGGACGACCCGAAACAGTGTCCGACACAGACGCCGTCAGTCCCTCGTACGAGGACAGGTTCACGCCGATACCGAGCTCGGGGTTCTTCTTGCGGCCGTCAGCGTAGCGGGCAGTCGCAAGAGTCCATGCGAACGACGGGTCAAAGGCAATGCCGTTGACGGTCTTGCTGTCATTCACGAGCAGCCCGATCGCCTGCTCGACCTCAAGGTCGGGCTTGTCTGCGACCTCGACCCGCTTCGTGGTGGCGTTGAGGTAGTTATCCCACCCCGTAATCGCCGCACCAGTGAGCGGGTTCAGGCGGTGGTACACGCCAAGATCCAGCGCACGGGCGAGCGCCTCGCCGCCGGCCTTCGCGAGCTCAGACAGCACACCGAGCTGATGATCCTCGTCAGCCCACTGCACCTCCTCGTTGAACCGCATCGTGACCTGCGCCTTGCGCGGCTTCGCAGTGACCGAGCCAAACGAGCCGGTCGTGTGGCCTTTCTGGTCACCCTCGCCAACGAACTCTGCACGCGGCAGCCCATTGAACGTGATGATGTCGACATTGCCGAAACGCATCGGCTCGCTGCCCGAAAGAGCCGCGATAGTTGAACCGCCAACGGTGTCCTTAACGAGACCGTCAGCGATTGTGCGGGGGAGATTCTTCAGATCTCCGGTACCAAATACAGCCATGTTGCTGCCTTCCTTTAGTTGTTGCCGCCGCCGAAGAGTTCAGCCACAAACGACTGCACCTCGGACGGCTCCTTGTCCGGCGTCTTCCCCGTGTCAGGGTTGACGGGGTGTGGGTTGATGAGTGGTTTGAGTTTGTCCGCGTGCGCCTCGAGTTCCTCCCGGCTCGTGCCGGCAAGGATCGACGCGTCGGCGATGCCCTTGGCCTGAGCGACCTCAGCTCGAAGCTCGTCCAACGCGAGGGCGGCCTGCTCATCGGCTTGCCGCTGCTTGTCAGCAGCCTCACGATCGGCGATGGCCTTCTCAGCCGCTTCGGCACGCTCGATGGCCTTCTCGAGCGCGCTCTTGTCGCGGTCCTCGTATTCCTTGAGCTTGACCCGGTTGGCTGCCGCCTCCGCACGAAGCTCCTTGACGTACGCCTCATCGAACATCTTTGGTTCAGCCTTTGGCGTGGCCTGCTGGCCGGTCTGTTCGGCTGTGGGCTGCGTAGCTCCCTGCTGCGCGTGCTCTTCACTCATCGTTTCCTCCTGGGAATCACTGGTTTTGCCCGCCTGGGGCATGAAAAAACCCGCTTCGATGAGCGGGTTGGTCTGGTACCAGTCGCGGATCACCGCGGCTGTATGTGGTGGGCGGTCACGTGCACGGTCAAGGCACGTTGATTCGCCAGGGTCGAGTAGCTGTACGGTGGCCCCGCGCGCGAGGTACTCGGCAACCTTCGTGGGAGAGGGTGACGTGTGTATCAGCCACGTGTCGGACTCGGCTTCGAACGCTGCATCAATGCGCTCAGCACGGATCTGCAGAGCTTGTTCGCGAACACTCGAGTGTTCGGCGTATCGTTTGCCACCAAGCGACTCTTCGATGTCGTCAAGGTCGATGACCTCACCCAGTTGAGCGCGTGCAAACGTTGTCTTTCCGGCACAAGGAGGCCCCATGATGACGTGCACAGGCATGAGCCATCACCACCATCTGGGCAAACAAAAAACCCGCACAGAGCATGTGCGGGGTTATAAAGGAGGCGGAAGCTACGGGACGAGTGTCAAAGCGTCACTCAACTCGATGTGATGGTATTCGGCAGATTCCAGGCACATCGCGTGCGCGATCTCCCATTCCTCATCCATCATCACGACATCCAACATCTCAAGAGAGAAGTCGTTAAGGTGCGGCGCGAGTGTCTCTCGTATCTGCTGCACAGCTGTCTGGATATCCATGGCTACAGGATACCTCCGTTCCCCGACACCGGGAAGGAGGTGGCGATAGTCAGCTTGCCATCCCCGTCGAGATAAGTGCCGACCACATACTTTTGGCCGGCTATGGTCTTGAAGTAGTTCAGGGTCGTCCCCGGTCGCTCGGGGTGGGGTGCGGTGTAGTCAGGTGCTTGCATTGTCTCGCGAACGATTTTCGCGATCTCGTACTCGGTCATCTCGTCCGGGAACAGCGATGGTGCGTCCCCTCCCGGCCCGTGGCGCTTAAGGATATGTCGCCACTTTCGACCGGGAACAGGCTTGACTCCTTCTGGCCACCCCGAGTCAAGGTCGCGAAGAATGGAGGGCACCTCGGCCCCGTCCTTGATGTCTCCCGGGAACATATCTCGGATGCGTTGAGCGATGGCACGATCAGTCGCATCGAAACCATCCGCACGGACCTCTTTCCTCGCCGCCTCATACATTCCGTACATGTCTTCAACGCGCTGATCGAACTCTGCACGCTCCCTTCGGGACAACGCATAGTGCGGCACGACACTGCAGTCGCAGTCATCGTGAAACCTGTCGCCGAATCCACTCGCAGTCTCGCCAGCAGCACCCCGGGACGAATAGCTGAATCCGCGCGAAGCCATCATGAGGCAAAACGCGCACGTCGTCTTGCCTGAAGGGACACGCGCATAGGAGAACCCATCACGCTCAGCGTTCAGCCTGACAGTGTTGCGGCCTGCGTTCTTCACGTGCCGCAGCAGTGACTTCTCAAGCTTCCGCCACGTATCAACCGGGTCGCCATGATAAAGGTCATCAACTGCCCACCGGGCGGCCTTCTCAACGGCTTCCAAGTTCACGCCAGAAAGCAGCGCCCGCCTCGACTGGCCAGTCGATTCGCGCAGCGTCTCCTCGTACCAATCCGCCGCCGCCGCAGACATGATGTCGCCGTGCTTCTGCGCTAGCGCAGGAAGCGCAGTGAACAACGTGTCTCGCAGCTTGTCCGCTGGAAGGTGCGAATAGAGACGCCACACTTTCTGAAGGTCAGCCTTCGCGAGCCCTGCCGCAGCACGTTGTGCAGCATTGAGGCGGTCGACTGCTCCCACTTCGACCACCTCACAGCCTTACTCGC
Organism: Leucobacter aridicollis; assembly: GCF_013409595.1. NCBI lineage: Bacteria > Bacillati > Actinomycetota > Actinomycetes > Micrococcales > Microbacteriaceae > Leucobacter > Leucobacter aridicollis. The sequence goes on from NZ_JACCBD010000001.1 coordinate 965,584, forward strand.
GTTCGCGGATCGTGATCGGGTTACCGGGAATGAACTTCAGCCCATCAAGCCCGACCCGAGCGGCCGCGTCATGCTCGTCCACGCCGGCGCGCCTCAGAATGCCGAGCGCATCTGCTCGAGCCTTCAGCACCTGCGCCTCAGCGAGCTCGCTTGACTGAGTACTCGCAGGAGCCTCCCCAGAACTCACATCACTGGTAGGCGTCTCGCCGGCAACGAGTTGCTCAAGCACCGACCCGGCACCAAGCCGCCTTTTGTCAGCCTGAAGTCGCGTGATCTCAGCCGAGGTGAACCCGGCATACTCAAGAGCCACTTCAGTCTCACCAATCCACGGGAACACCTGTGAGAGGTTCATCAGCGCAGCAGCCGCCGTGATTGGGGACGTGAAGGCCGGGTTCAACCAGTTCGCCCGAATACCAGCAAGTTCCTTGGGAGCCTCCGTGAGGCCATCCCGAATCATGACCGACCGTTTGGCAACCTGTCTCAGCGCGACGCCCATCACTCGAGTGCAAGCTCGGGCTTCAACAATCAGGTCTTTCTCTGCCGCATACAAAGCCTCAGCAGACGGCGGGTTGTCTTGCACGATCCCAAGCGAGGACACGGGGAGCCCAGTCTCACCAGCGAACTGCGACGCATACATGCGGTACTGATCGAGCAACGGTTGCATCGTCATCTGCGGGAACTGCTGCACCGTGGGAGTGTCGCCGTCCTCGTCCTTAGTGAGCGCAAACCAGCGGTCGATCGCCGCTTCCCACTTGCCATTCGAGAAGGCATCCTCAGCCACACCAAGCGCAGCCATACGGGGCGCCGCATAGAAATCAGACGCAATCTCGGAACGAACGATCGTAGACAACGCATGATCAGTGATCGTCATTACCGCGCGAGAGATCCTCGAACGGCCAAACGGGCGATCCAACTGCGGATCGTACGTCAACGGCTCCGCAGCGACCTCACCCAACAGGTTCGGAATCACCTCAGCGGACCAACGCCCCCGATTGTCGCGCGAGCACTTCAGGACTCGCTCGGGAAGGTACACATCGAACGACTCGAGCAAACCACCCTCGGTGATGCCCGTGACCCCCATATATGCCGAAACCCTGCGTCGACGCTTGTCCCAAAGCGCAGCTGACCATTCAGCCGAGCGGGCCTGAATGACAACCTCCGGGTCGCCAGACTGCACATCGCCACGCGTCGTCGTGATGAACGCACACGAGTGCTTGAACGCCGAGACGACTGCCTGTGGGAACTCAAGATCGAAGCTATTCGCCTCCAGAAGACTGCCAAGCTCGAACGGATCCTGGTCCGTTGACGGAGTAACGAACCCATCAAACACTGTGCGCTGCGCGAGAGCCTGCACCGACTTTGCCGGCCAACCGAGGACCGCCCTGATACGCTGCATCGCCTCTGCAGGAATGTTCCCGGTCGGCTTCAGCGGCATCTTGCCGTCGTAATAGACAGACCGCAACTGGTTCCGCGTGAGCTTCGCTCTCCACGTAACGGCGAGCTTCTGAATTACACGCAGGTCGCCATCGGACACCCCCGCGATAACTTGGGGGAGCTCCTCGATCACTGCAATTGCTGTCATAGCAGCACCTGCTTTCTGCCTGGTCGGCGCTTCGATACCTTCGCTGCCCAAAACGCGAGCGTTGCTGCGTCGAGAGCGACTACCGTTCCGCCTTCGGGGGCTTGCCAACCCCATCCGCCAGACTTGCCAATGGTTCGTTTCGTGGCCGCAGTGACCTGGGCCGTGAAGTCTTTCTGTCCGCCGTGAGACAAGCCGCCCGAGATGATGTTCTGCTCAAACATCGTGTGGGCAGCCAACACCTGATCCAGCGAGGGAACGAGCAACTGCTTCTTGTTCCGCACGCCAGCATCGTTGAGTTCGTTAACCAGGGCACCGACGCCGGCCTTCCCGTCGATGACGATCTGCGCAGCATCGGGAGCGAGCGCGACGAGCTCGCGCACCAGCCAATCGATACCCTCGCCAAGATTCGCCTGTTTCAAAGGCTGAACGAACACCGGGCCAAGGACGGGCTTGTAAGCCGCAACGAGCGCGACACCAGAGCCATCAGCGGTGAACTTCACCCCATAGGACACGACCGACTCGTCAGGTAGAGTGCCGCGAAGCCGGTCCCAAGCTTTCTCCTTGATCGCCTTCGGATCGAGCTTCTCCTCATCCCAGATGCCGAAGCCCTCGCGCCTGAACGACTCATCGGAACCGAGCAGCTTCTGCATACGGCGGATAGCACTCTCGCTCGTGCGATGAGGGTAAGAAGGATTCGCCTTCGCGAGCTGTTTGCGGTCGTCAGACTTCGCGTCAGGATCCGCCGAGAACTCGACATATACCGTGTCTTCATCGCCCTCGAGCGCACGCTTGCGGGCACCCGCGAACACATCGCCAGGGTCCTTCGGTCGCGGAGGCGTTCCCATCAGGAAAACCAGTCCGTTCGGTGCCGCGTTTGTGGCGGGCACCATATCCGACATCGCATCCTCCGAAAGGATCTGCGCCTCATCAAGCACCAGCACATCGACTTCATCGAAGCCGCGTCCAAAGCCAGACTCTCGCGCACCAAACAGGATCCGCGACCCGTTGACGAAAGTGATCTCCTGCTCGCCATTCGCGGCACGCACGTTCTCGACGTACGGCGCGATCTTCTTGCGCCGAGACATCGACTGCATCTTCTTGAACGTCTCGTTATGAGTGCGAGTGCGGTGCGCCGTCCAAATCACCGTGATGTTCGGGAACAACGTACACAACGCGAACACCAGCGCAGCAATCAGATAGGTCTTACCAACCTGCCTCGGAATACTGAGAACAACGCCGCCCTCGCCAGCGGCATACAAGCCGCCCTCACGCTTCGCCAAAGCGAGACGCGCGACACCCTGCTGCCACCCATCAAGCGGCATACCCATCTCAACCGAACGCCGATACACAGGACGAAACCCCGTCGACACGATCCCCGAAGGCTGAACCACATGACGAGCAAGATCAGATAGCTTCTTCTGACCACTCTTCGTCTGAGGTGTCGGCATCCTGCACCGCCTCTTCCTCAAGCTGACGACGCAAAGACTCAATCTCCTTCGAGATCTCCAACTGCCTCCGCGTCAACGACGCCAAATCACGCGCCGGCGTATCCTCGTCCTGAACCGCCTTCGCGATCCGCTTATGTGTCGCAACCATCTCCGCCAAACGGTCACCAGCTTCAACCGCCTCAACGATCGTCAACGGCTTAGCTCGAGGCTTCTCGCCAGGTTTTACGGCACGCAACTTCGGAGCAGCCATCACAAATCACCGCCTGAACCCTGTGGGGTGGTTGGAAAAAACTACGGGGAGAGATATTTCGCTATGCCGCGGGTGCGAGCGGGACCGAGGGGGAGGGGGGGCACCCCCTGTGTGTGTCTGTGTGCGCCTCGGGCCGCGTGTGGCTGTGTCGCGTCTGGTTGTGGCTTCTGCATCTGTCTGGTGAACGAGGGCGGTGTGCGGAGGTCTGTGGTGGCTGCTGGGGCGTTGTGTCCGCCTGGCCGTCTCTGTGTGCCTGGTCGTGTGTTGTCTACCTGTGTGTGGGGCCGACGTGCGGGGCTGGTTGCCCTCTGCGTGTGCGGGTGTCCCTGTTTGTCAGGTGGTGAAGTCGATGGTTGTGACTTGTTCGCGCTTCTTTGGGCGTTTGTCGCCTTGTGATGTGTTGCAGGTGAAGCAGATGACTGCGAGGTTGTTGGTGTCGTCTGTGCCGCCGTTTGCCCATGCTGTGATGTGGTCTGTTGTTGCGCCGTTTGGTCTGCGTCGGTTCTCGTAGTCGAGTGGGATGTTGCAGCGTCTGCCTTTGTGGTGTCGGCAGTGTGCTTGGCATGGGCAGTTGGTGAGTCCGTTGCGTTGTGCTTGGCGTAGGGCTTTGGTGCTGTTGTGTTTGTATCGGGTGGTGCCGGTGCGTGATGTGGCCATGACCCCTCCCGCTGTTCTACAGGGGCTTGAATGTCCAGGCGTACCCCTTGAGGTAGCCCCCCTTGTATTTGTCGGGGGCCACGTATCGGGTGACCCCCTCTAATGCGAGGGGGCGCCCCTTGCTTTGGGTGAGGGCCAGCTCTGCGGCCTCCCCGTATGCTTCTTCACCGTCGTTGGTGGTGGTGACAATGATCGGCTTCATCTGTTCTCCTCGGTGTATCGGTCGCCGCGGTACTCCTCATCACAACAGAGCATGGCGGCGCGTACGGACGGGTAGACGGCGCCACACTCGGTACAGGTGCGATCGTCAGCCATCGGTGATGCTCCCTACAGATCGTTGCTGTGCGACGAAGTAAGCCAGCCCCATCGTGGTTACGGAAGACTGTCCGTCAGGTACGACGTCGACAACATGCGAGAAGCCGTCGTCTCCACCGAGTGGGACGCGTTCGGTGATGAGCACCCATGATGCCGCTAGTGAGTCGTCGTGCTCGTCAGCGATGTGCGCGCGGATGGCTTCGTCCAGTGCTTGCTTGGTTGCTGCGCTCATTGTCGTCCCCTCGGGAGGTTGTTGATGATGACGCCGGCAACGATGAGTGCGATGATCAGCACGTACGTTGTGTTGTCATCCATCGTGTGCCTCCGTTGGTAGGGATCCCCGCGCGCGCACCCATAGGTCGTGAAGCGTCACGCCGTGAGCGTGCGAATGAATGACTGCCGACGATGCGGCGCGGGGAAGAGTGTGGGGGAATGGCAAAACCCCCGGTGGGATGCCGGGGGTTTTGGTCTGAGGTCGTGTGGTGCTCTAGGAAGCGAGAATCTGCTTGGCGATTTCTAGCCCCGCTGGGCCGTCAAGTTCAGGGAGGTTTGCCCATCGCCCGCCTGACACTGTTACTTCGACGCCTGGCACCCAAATTGTTGTTCCGATGACGGCAGAGATTCCGATGTCGACTGTCATCGTGAACGCGTCACCGTTGTTCGCAGTGACCCATTCGTCGCTGACGCGCTCGAAGCCTGCCATGCCCTCTAGCGGACTGTAGTCGGGCCGCTCTGAGATCGCCGCGAATCTGACTTCCACCGAGCGAGCATTATCTGGTGTGACGTCCTCCGGTGGCGTATCCCAGCCGCAGTGAATGTCAGTCTCGGAGACGCTGTTCCAGTCGTAAGGCTTGAGGCCTTCGACCCAAGTCGACACGAACGGTTCTACGTCATCGCAGGATTTTATGTGGGCGAATGAGAAGTCGCCGTCAGCGCTAGTCTGCTCGGCTGGGGCCTTCGAGGTGTCCTCGGTTGGGGCGGGGGTGTCGTGCTGTTCAGCCGGGGCTGAGCATCCAAGAAGTGAAAAAGCGAGAGCGGTCGTTACACACACTAAAAAGGTCATTCTCATAGCTACAGCATAGGCCGGAAGGTGCAGCCGGCTGACAAGGCAGCCCGTCCTCCTCGCTTCACGAGAACACGAACTCGTAGCCCGCCAGAGATGGGGCAGCGATGCGGCGCGGGGAAGAATGAGGGGCTTTATCGCTAGGGTGAGTAGCTATGAGCAACCCGGCACGCGACCTCTTTGAAGTATTCTCTGGATGGCGCTCCAAACTTGACAAAGAGGACCCGACTTACATGGTGTGGGCCGTCGATGTGCGTGAGTCGTCTGGTGCCATGGAAATCCTGAAAGTGTTCAGGATTATTGACCGCGTGTCGGCAGCGATCGATGCTGCCGAGCACTCGACTGGCTCCGACCTGAGTGTCTTTCGGGCGGAGGTGCCTCAATGGGTGCAAACGGCAGTGGCGTTGCCTGTTCACTGGGTTGACGTCTGCGATCCAGAGGATGCTGTGCCGATGGCGCTGTTGAAAGACCTGAACCATTTGGCACTGTATTTGGACGGAAAAGTCTTGGTTCTGGATAGTACGCGCCGAGCTTCACTTGGGGATCTTTTGACTGAGATTGAGGAGGCCCTCAACGCTGGTGGAATCTCCGCTGAGCTTAAGCTTTACGCCAGTCGCCTCGTTGCAGAGATACGGGCTTCGATCTCGGATGCTAATGCCGGACTCGGCTTCGACCTGTCGGAGGCACTGCGTCGCCTTTGGATCTGTCTTGGGGCAGCGCAAAATGAGGCCCCGGAGAAATCAAAGGGTGTCTTTAAAGCGCTACGGGAGAAAGTCGTGCCTAGCGTAGTGAGCAGCGTGGGCTCGGCAGGACTAATCGCCGGAGGCACGGCAGCTCTTGGCCTGCTCCCTTAGCTTGGCGAACTCGACTTCTAGTATTGCATCAATGAGGCGCTGCAATTCCGGAGCTGCGAGCACGGAGGCCTCTGTGACTACAGCTGTTAACCTGCCGCGGAGGAAGGCCACCATGTTCAATGCTCCGTCAATTTGCTCTTTCGTTTCCGCGATCTGCATGGTTTCTCCTGTCTGAGTGTTGGGGTGCCGCGCATGGTGGACAAACCATGCCGCACCCACTCGACCGGACTTTATACGGCGGACAGTTGATGAGTTGGGTCTAGACCGCTGTCATCATCGTGTACACGTCGGGCCCGCCCTTGATGTGCGTTTCGTGCGTGACTGTGAACCCGTGCTTTTCGTAAAGTGCGACGTTGCCCTCTGCAGATGTCTCAAGCGATACGCGAGGGTTTCCTGAACTGGTGGCTCGATGAAGTGCCTGTCTGATGAGTGCGCCTCCGAGGCCTTTGCCTGCGTGGTCGGGGTGCACTCCGATGGTGGCAAAATCCCAAGAGTTAGCGGGGCGCTGAGGTAGCTCGACTTCCATGACCGCATTGAGTCGGTCACCCATGAGGTCTGCGATCTGAGCCTGAACGGGCTCTAGCGGCTCTGGGGTATTGGGAGGTAGCATGGCGGCCACGCCGGTGAGTTCGCTGGTCACGAGAACGATCCCATGTTGGATCGCGTGGGATAGGTAGATGGCTTGGAGTTGTTCTAGTCGTGCTTCGTAGTCCTGGGCGGGGATGCTCCACCGCGTCCAGGGATATGTTGCGAATGCTGCCGCGAGGGTTGCTGCTGCGGCAGGGACGTCGGCCTGTGTTGCCGGTCGGATTGTCTTCTCTTGGTCGTTCATGTGGCTTCTAGCCTATTTGTAGTTCCTCCGCTTGGGGCAGCGGGCGGCCTTGCGCTCGCCTTGCACAGTGGGTTGCGAACGTCTCTTTGTGGCTCTGTTTAACGGGAAGAGTGTGTGCTTGCTGCGCAGTGCGTGGCTGTCGCAGGCGCTCGACCGCCCGGTTGGGATGGTGGAACGAATTCTGAGGATTGCCTCAAATCTCTTGCATTGCTGACGCTTCGCACGTTGACTGGCTGTAGGCGGTTCAATGATCAGCCTCTTGCTCGTCGCTGAGCCGTCCGATTCCCACAAGCATGCTCAGGCTGTGCCGGAGCGAATAATGCAGGACGGAGCGAACAATGAGCAGTAACGTGAAGAAAGAAGTCCAGAAGGTTGCAGATAAGACCGCATGGAATCCCATGCGTCTTGTGAGCAGCTGGGGTGTTCGGAGCAACCACGCCTATACCGCCGGCCTGCTCTCAGTTGGCGTCTCACTCGCCACCTGGCTTGTGTCGCGGGGCAAGAATGATGCTAAGTCGCAGTCTGACCGATGGGGAATCTTCATCGGTCAATGGGCGCCGACGTTCTTCGTACTCGGTGTAGGTCTGAAGTTGGAGGAGGAGTCATGAACGTTCTCCTGGGGGTTTCAAAGATCTTGACCATCATCGGTGGCCTCAACTGGGGGCTGATTGGTTTTTTCGACTTCAACCTGGTTGATGCGATCTTCGGTGCGGGTTCCGTTGGATCAAAAGTGGTGTACATCGTCGTTGGTATCGCCGCAATCCTGACGCTACTGGACTTTGTGCCACGAGAAGGCCGCGGGCGAACTGAAGTCTGAATCAGTGCTGCCCGTGTGCTCGGTCGTTGAACGCCGAGCGCACGGGTGGCACTCTTCCTGGTGGGGCTCCCCAATCAGAGTTCAGCGACAGCTCCCGTCACGCGCGGGAAGTGTGTGGTCGTGAGCCGGTACGTTCTTGCGCCACCGCTTCCGCTCTGATTCGTCCCGGCTTCAATATCCAGGGTCATGTTCGTCAGATAGCGTCCCCGTCACGCCGGGGAAAGGGGTAACCCGCAGAGTTCCCCGCCGTCGCGGCTATCTGCGTCTTCCATGCCGCCGTGTATACCCGGCATTGGCTTGGCTGTCTTCACTTAGACGATTGGGTCGTGACGCTCCCAGGGTTCGAACCTGGACTGGATTCCCTTGTCAGGCGGCCTCTACCACTTGGGCTAGAGCGTCAGGCGCCCGCACGAGTGTGCGAGCTATTGAATTGTGTATTCAGTTATGGGCGCAGAAAGCAAGAAACCCCGGTGCCGTGAGGCTATCCGGGGTCGCTTGAAGTGCGTGGTACGAATGTACCATGATCGAAGCTATGTTGCAAACATACTTACTACTCCTCGTTGGTATGGTTCGCATCGGCCCGCATGCTTTGCCAGCGAGCGCGGATAGACTTCGCCGTGAGAAGGGGCCACTTCCATGCATGGAACACCAACTTGGCGTCCTCGCGACGGCGCTTGATGGGGTCGTCTGGGTCATAACTTGACAGGCCAGCGATCATGAGTCCGACTGTTCCGGAAGCGTAGATGAGTGCAATGGCAAGGGAAGTGTTCCACCAGTTCATGCTGCCACCCCCATTGCGAGCTCGCGGAGTGCAGCAACATCGACTTCAAGGCCCATCGCCTCGGCGAGCGCGACGAGTTCGGTCTCTGTCGCCCACATGGCTCCGCAGCTTCGGCATTCCGCGATAACGGCGCGGCCGCGCTTGACGGGGATGGAGACCGCGGCGACCTGCCGAGTGTCGGTGACGTTCCCGTCTTCGTCTTTCTCCTGCACTAGGTGGTGCCGTTCACCACATTCAGGGCACGGGGCTGTGAGTTCCTTCTGGTGGGGCGGGTCGAACAGGTCTTCAATCTCGTACACCCATTTGCCGAAGGCGGATTCGAGGCGTTCGCGGAAGTCGTCATCGATCGCGCCGGCCGCGTGCTGGGCTTGGATAGCGTGGGGGAGGCGCTGCAGAGCCTCAGCGAGTTGGCCACCGTGGTCTAGTCCCCATGTGCGAAGCCAGCCTCGGACGATGCCGTCGATGTATTCCCAGAGGTTGAGTGCGTCGAGGTTGAGCAGGTTCCCACCAGTGCCCCCGCCGCCACCGGAACCGGCGCCAGTCGAAGAGGAGATTGCTTCGCGGAGCTGCTCGAGCAGGGGCGCGCACTCGTACTCTGCGCCCTCGAGGTGGACAATGTGGGGTTGCGTGAGCCGCTCAACTGCACGAGCTGTGTCTGTCATGTGTGTTCCTCCCGAAAATAGAAAAGGCCCATCACAAGTCGATTCCACGTTCTCCGTGGGATCTAGTTGTGATGGGCCTAAAGCACCTATTGAGATCTAGTGTACGCGCAATTTGAGGATTGCGCCAGCGTTCCTATCGCGAGCCTTGGGGCCCGCCGTCGCGGTGCAGGTGCATGCGTCACGGCCTCAATGTGCAGGCGTATTCGCGTCGCAAGAAGAGCGCAGGTGCAGGCCAAGCAGGCGGGAAGCGGACTGCGCCAGAACGCTGTCGGTGTGTGCCACTCAATAGGAAGTTCGTAGTCATTCAGTGGCGGATCGCTGCGGCCTTGAGGGGCTGGTGCTACGTAGTGTGGACATCGGCTAGGCGCAGAGGTTGAAATCCGCTGAGTTGCGCGCCCGAAGTTGCGAGCATCACGCCCGAGGAGACCAGGCTCCCGGAACAGCGCCATCGAACGAAGGATTAGTTGGCGGAGAGATCTCGGTAGTACTCCGCCATTCTCTCGATGGCACTTTTCTCAAGATCGTTGTCCGAGTAGTTGTTCCCATGCATATTTAGCTCCAGGGGAACGAGCAAGTCGAGAGCGGGCGCAACTCCCACCCACAGTCGAGGCCATTGTCCAGGGCGCAACCCTTGGGTCATCACTTGGAACTTCCACACCTCAAAGCCCTCACCGTCGTGCAGATGAATGAGGCGCTTGGGTCCAAGGGGGCGCGCTGGCTTTGCAGGGCAGAGGTGGTGATTAAGTAACGTGAATGCCTGCTCGAAATCCGCAGGAAACGTTCTGTGCTTCTTCGCAATATCCTTTAAGACTGACGCACAGAACGTCTTAACTGACTCACGCTGCATCAGTGAAATCGGTGTCCCGGTAAAAAGCCAACTCGAGCGGGATCGTATCCTTGTGTTCGACAGCAAGCCAGGGGGCTTCCTCGTGGCTTAGATCTTGAAGCTGTTTCCCGGTGAGGGGCAGGTACTTCCTCACAACCCGGTCGATAATCGCCATATCCTCGGGGGAGAACACCGAAAGGTCAGGGCTAGCCTGTGCGCGGAAAACAGTGGTATTCCGGCGCCCGGCGAACTGGGCTTCCTCCGTGACTTCCAAAAGCCCTTTGCCGCTCATGCTGTTGATTACTCCAGTCATGGACTTGGGTACCGGCCCCATTGGCAGGCGGCGATAGCCGTCGCCGGTCACGCTTTCCATTGACTCGTTGAACTCGAACCGGTCAAAGTCCACGTAGTACAGCAGCTTCGCGAGCTTGACCTTGCCCTGGATGGCCTTCTCTGGGAGCTTGGAGCAGAGGTACAAGATCACATTCTCGTACTTTTCGAGCTTGAGATTGTTCACGCCCGACTCCTTTCCACAGGTTTTCCACTGATCTATCCACAGGATCGATCTACTATGAGTGTACTACTTTACCGCCCGAATGGGCCGGTTTTCGCTCACTGCGGACCGTGTTCCCTTGTGCTGCGAGAACCGGTTTCAGGGCCCTCGGTCTTGGCGGACCGTTGATAATTGTCCGATGGGAATTGAATCAGAGGTCCAAAAACTCGTGCGGGAAGAGCTGGGCCGCGCGATAGAGCGGCTCAGGAGGGGGAGTGAAAGCGAAGGCAAGATTGCGACGTGCCTTGTCTGTGGCCACGATGGAGCGCGTCACGACGCGTCAGCTTTTGTGCCCGGTTATGAGCCAGCGTGGACCACAGCGCAGGTCGCAGCATTCTTAGGGCTCAAACCGCGAACTATACTCAACATCCTCTCGGCGAAGACAGCCGGCTTCCCGAAACCTCGAAAGAATGGGAAGCTCCATGCTTTCGTGCCCTCGGAGGTGGCCGAGTATCGGCGCGCGCGTTTGGGATTTTGACAGCAATCCTCAGATTGCGCGAGTGGATAGCCCTGTATGTACCCCCAGGTGCGAGCATCGGTCTATGGAAGAAATCTTGGCGCAGCTTCTCAAGTCAGTAGTTTCTGACGCCGTGGTGGATGCACTGGACAGGGTATGGGTCATTAAGGCTCTAGACGCATTGCCGCCCGGCCCGTGTTCATGCAGCGTGGAATTTGAATCCCTTGTGCGAGCAATGTTTGAGGCGCGCGAGGTCGATGGGCCGAGTACTTGGGATCCTGACCGGCTATTAACGAAGGTACAGCTCGCGGAGTATTTGCAGGTGGATGTGCGGACTCTGGAGCGATGGGCAGCAGAGCGCGGGCGCAGTGGTCCTCAAGGGCCGCCTTATGTCCGTTTCCCCGAGCTTCGCTCCGTGCGATATCGAGTTCGCGATGTCCGAGATTGGCTCGATATCTAGTTGCTCATCGCGGGCGACCATGGGAGCGCTGTCAGGCTTACGTGAAAGCGCAGTGGTGGCGCTCTCGTGCGAGCTCTATTTGGGCTCGGCATCCGTGCCGGGATCTTCGCGCGCCTACAAGGGGTTCCTATGCATTTCCAGAGTAGACGAGTGGGATCTGCGCCACGTCTCGTGAGCGAGTGATGGCATCTCGTCTGCTGGCGGTATAAATCTACGTGCTGGGTTTGTTGCGTCGATGTGGTCGTTGGCCCACGCGATGTATCTAGTGAGTGCCCTTCGGTGCTCGGTTCCCTCTGGTAGTGAGTTAGCGTATGCGGTGAGTTCGTCGACGGCGGCAGCTACCTTGTGGTGTCGCGAGACGCTGGAAGCCAGCTTCTCTAGTGGGGACAGCCATGACTCGTACTGCCAGGTGAGGTGTTCGATCTCACGCCGCTCCTTTTCTTCCCTGGCTCGCTCGATGGCCCACTCCTCAGCCCGGCGCCGATTGTCGAGGACTTTCGTTGTCGCATCTTCGACCTTCTGCAAAGCGCGTGAGATCCCGTCCTCAATGGATTTCCTTGGCCCGTCTCGCAGCACTGTCGGCGAGTACGGGTCGGCCCTGACCTCGACCTGGATAGCGTTGATAGGAATGAAAGCCCATTTTGGGATGTCCCAGCTGAAAGGCTTTGACTTCCTGCTTGCCTCGTTGTGGTCTGGAGTGTGGGGTTCCTTTCTGAACTGCATTCGAATTCGGATGTTTATCGGAGCACTTCCCGCATCAATCGCAAGCAAGTTTCGACCGGGCGGTGCATAAGCGGTTGTACTGCGAGTGTGATTGTGTCCTGAAGGCTGCACCGGAGGCACAACTTTCCAGCCTCTGCGAATGGCCTCGGAGGTGAGGGCGTGGAGGATTTGGAGCGCTCGTGCTCGGTGCTCTTCTGTAACGTCGAGCTTTCGGGGCGACTTGCTGAGTGCTTTCACTAGGCGATGTGCGTTGTTCAAGTCAGTGTGGGGTGGCGCCGTTGGCCGGGAGCTCGCGGGATTTGCGTTCATATTTTGATTGTGAGGGAGGTTGGGCTCGCTTGCAACGCCCCCGGGTGTCGGCCAGTTCGTCGGGGACGCCGCGCAGTCTCAGGGCCGCGTGAACGATAGCTTTGGCGGGGATAAACCGCTGCGTGCATCCCACATTCATCCCACATGGCTCTGAGCGAGCGAGGAAATTCGTGTCCGTCTAAGTCCCCTTTGGTGGCATATAAACCCCTGATCGTAGTGTGTAAACGAGGTAACTTGGGTGTACGCGGGTACCCCTGTCCAAACGTGCGAGGGCATGACGGGGTCGCAGGTTCAAATCCTGTCATCCCGACCACGAAAGCCGCGGAAACCTTCGGGTGTCCGCGGCTTTTTAGGTTTCGCGACCAATTCGAACAACCTGGCCACAACTTCGCGTCATGGCGCAAGAACGTGTGGATACCGGTTCACGCACCCGTATTCCAGCTTGGTCAGAGAGGTGCCAGTCTGGGGCATACGTTTCTCTAGAAGGGGACGAATAGCCTGGGCTCTCCCGTGGAGATGTCGAGCGAGACCCCGGGCTGATACCATCCGCGTGGCTAGCCGTCGCGAGACCTCCGACGTACACTGGGGGCATGTCCATGAATCTTGCGGAAGTTGAGCAGGCGATGCTCGCGCTGGATCGACGCGACCTCGCCGCGTTGATTCGTCGTGGCCTTCAAGCGCTGGACTACGGAGATTCCGAGGCTTCTCAGGACGAGGTCGATGAGGCTTGGCGTGACGAGTTGCGCAAGCGCGTTGACGATATCGAGAGAGGCCGAGTCGAGACCGTTCCGCTTGCAGAGTCCTTCGCTCGTGCTCGTGAGGCAGTGGCAGCAACGCGAATGTGAACGTCCCTCACCAATCACACCCACGTGCCGACCATGAACTGGTTGAGGCGGCACGCTGGTATGAGGGTGAAAAGGCGGGGCTTGGCGATGATTTTCTTGACGCTGCGAACGAAGCCGTGGAGGCGATCCTTGCATGGCCCCTCAGTGCTCCAGCGTTCCCTGGGTGGTGTCGTGAGCCTGTGGTTCGTTCAAAGAGGATCAAACGGTTCCCGTATCGTGTGCTCTATTTCGTCTCCGAAGACCACGTGCTGACAGTGGTGGCGTATGCGCACAACCGCCGTAAACCGGGATATTGGATGCCCCGTCTAGTCAATTGAATGCAGAATGCTTCCCGCCCGATATCAAACGGAATCACCCGCGGCGATTCCGAACCAGCCGGTTACACTCGAAATAGGTGAAACGCCTCGATTTTAAGTTAGTCGAGGGAACCCGAGGGAACGACTCGTAACTCACAGTTCCGTCGATTCGGGCGTTTAAGTGATGGGGCGCGGGTTCAAATATTGTCATACGGCCTCTGTTATCCCGTCTCGGTGCCGAATAACGACGACGGATCGATGAAGAATGATGATGCCAGCTGAGTGGAGCGCGAGCGGCGAAGGCAGCATGCTTCGCGTTCGAGCCGGGAGCTTGCGTGAGGCCCTATCGCCCGGGATGGTCGCGCTTGCGGCCGCGCTCGGCGTGGGCAGCACGGCCGTTGCGCTGGCAGCTAGAGGCAGCCTGAGCACCGGGGCGCTCGTCGGACTCGTGCTCGGGGCGCTGTGCCTCGTCTTTACGGGATATCTGCGTCTCAGTTCGCAGGCCACGGAGGTGACGATCGCACTGAACGAGCAGACGATCATGTTCGGCAGCGACAAGGATCGCGTCACGCAGCCACTCACCAGCCTCCTCCGGCTGCGCATCGTTCACGATGGTGCGACAGCGCGGATCGCAATCCATGCCGGCGGCATGCGGCGTTCCTGGGCGATCGGGCATCTGTACCGACACAATTCGATCGAGCGTTTCGTCGAGGAGGTTCCGGAGCAGGCCGACCGGTGGCTGACGGGCTCGGGCATGCGGCGCACCTCGACCATGCGGCGTGGCGTGCTCACGACCGAGTACCGCCGGTAGGCTTCCGGAAACGCTCGAGGCCGGTCCCGCGCGAGCGAATTGGATGAACAAATCTCGCCATTAGGGCGAGCGAATTCCAAATTATTGCAGCGCTGGCATAACATGGACACCATGCTTAGTGACAGTTTCCGTCGACTTCCGTCATATGTCCAGCAGGGGGTGCTCGACTATCTTGATGAGGAAATCCGAATCGGATTCCAAAAGAGCGAGGATGCGGCGGCCGATGAAAAGACCACGCCGGAGGGGGCCCGGCAGCTTGCGGACGGTATCGTCCGCTCGCTGGCTCTCCGCAACTCATTCACAGGGGAGTCGGTTTCGAGTCCTCGCGACCTAGGGATTGGCAAGCGCCAGTAACCGCTGAGACTCTGAACAACAGCCCCGCCGGCGCGATGCGCACGCGGGGCTGTTCTGTCCCAGCGGCACCCGCGCCAACGTGGCGCTAGCGGCGACCGTTCGCCGGCCCAGAGGTTGCACGAGACACCTGCGCCACCTGGTTCGTGTCCCAGAGCACCGAGCCGTTCGCCTCCTCAAGCGTGTCGTGCTGCGAGACCACCCGGCGTTTTGACGGCTCGGGGTGCCAGGTCATGACAAAGAATAAGGGCACGTTCTCGCGGTTCGCGAGCCCCTGAATCATCGCGACAGGCCGGTCCTTCGGGTAGCGCATGACCGCCCACAAGTTGGTGTCAACCTGCACGTACGGCATGCGCTCGCGCTCGGTATCTTTCTCGCGCTCGTTCCGGTACACGGCCCTACCCCCATTCGAATGTGTGTTCGATGAGTGTAAATCGGGGCTCGGACATTTGCGTCGAGTATGCTCGGTGGCGTTATGAGGATTCGCGCCAACACGACAATCGGGGGAGCATCGCGCTTCGACGCTGCCGCAGCCGAGGAGACGCTTCGTGAGCTCGAAGAGCAGTACGCGAACGGGGACATCGAGCGCCACGCCTACTTCGAGAAGAAGAGCTCGCTCGTGCGCCTCTTTGTGAAGTCCACGACGTCGCCCACACGGAAGCCGCGCGGCGACTTCGACTAACCGTCACGCGCGCCATGCGCAGGCTTTCCGCGCACAGGCTCGCCAGCGGCGTGCTCGGGCCGCGTCCGCTCGTCACGCGCGCCCTCCCGCCGCGCCCATGATGGGGCCGCCTCCGGGTGATTCGCATCGAAGGCCGGGGATTCGGATCTGATGCGCGGGATCGAGACGAAGTTGTGCCGCGGCGGCGGGCACGACGTGGCCCACTCGAGTGAGCGGCCGAACCCCCAGGGGTCGTGACGGGTCACGCGCTCACCGCGCCGCGCGGTGAGGTAGACGTTGACGAAGAATGGGATCATCGAGGCGCCGAGAATCATCGAGCCGACGGTGGAGACCTGGTTTCCCCAGGTGACCCCGTCCTCAGGCAGGTAGCTGTAGTAGCGGCGCGGCATTGCCATGACGCCGAGCCAGTGCTGCACGAGGAACGTCGTGTGGAAGCCGATGAACAGCACCCAGAAGTGGATCTTGCCGAGGCGCTCGTTGAGCATCTTGCCGGTCCACTTGGGCCACCAGAAGTAGAACCCAGCGAACATCGCGAAGACGACCGTGCCGAACACGACGTAGTGGAAGTGCGCCACGACGAAGTACGTGTCCGAGAGGTGGAAGTCGAGCGCGGGCGAGGCGAGGATGACGCCGGTGAGGCCACCGAACACGAAGGTCACGAGGAAGCCGAGCGACCAGAGCATCGGGGTCTCGAACGTGATCGAGCCACGCCACATCGTCCCGATCCAGTTGAAGATCTTCACGCCGGTGGGAACCGCGATGAGCATGCTCATGAGCGCGAAGAACGGCAGGAGCACCGACCCGCTCACGTACATGTGGTGCGCCCACACTGTCAGCGAGAGCGCGGCGATGGCGATCGTCGCGTAGATCAGCGTCTTGTATCCGAAGATCGGTTTGCGGCTGAACACGGGAAGGATCTCGGAGACGATGCCGAAGAACGGCAGCGCGATGATGTACACCTCGGGGTGGCCGAAGAACCAGAAGAGGTGCTGCCAGAGGATTGCGCCGCCCTCGCCCGAGAAGATCTGCCCGCCGAAGACTCGATCCAGTGCGAGCGCGAAGAGCGCCGCGGCGAGTACCGGAAACGCGACGAGGACGAGCAGCGACGTGACGAGCACGTTCCACGAAAACACGGACATGCGCCACATGGTCATGCCAGGCGCGCGCATCGTGATGATGGTGGTGATGAAGTTCACCGACCCGAGAATCGTGCCGAATCCCGAGATGCCGAGCCCGAGCACCCACAGGTTGCCGCCGACGCCGGGGGAGAACGTCTCGGACGAGAGCGGCGCGTACGCGAACCAGCCGAACGAGGCGGCGCCCTGCGGGGTGAGGAAGCCGCCGACGGCGATGAGCGAGCCGAACGTGTAGAGCCAGAAGGAGAACGCGTTCAGGCGCGGGAACGCGACGTCGGGGGCGCCGATCTGCAGCGGCATCATCACGTTCGCGAACCCGGTGAACAGCGGTGTCGCGAACATCAGCAGCATGATGGTGCCGTGCATGGTGAACAGCTGGTTGTACTGTTCCTTGGTGGCGACGACGTCGAGCCCCGGCGCGAAGAGTTGCGCGCGGATGATGAGCGCGAGGACACCGCCGACGAGAAACCATCCGACCGAACTGATGAGATACATGTATCCGATCACCTTGTGGTCGGTTGACGTGACCCACGAGACGATCGTGCTGCGTGCGGACATGGTGGAGTGCTCCTCTCGGTGGTGGAATGTTTGTCGACGGCCGTGTCAGTCGCGGGGCGGCCGCGATGGCGGGGCGAGCATGCGTCGCACCTCGGCCGCCGCGTATTCGACGGCCTCGTCGACGTCGTGGCGCTCGATCAGTGCGGTCGCGAGGGCGGCGGTGAACGCATCGCCGAGCCCTTTCGCGGTGGTGTTGCGCTGCTGCTGGCGGTGCACGCTGCTCCATGAGCGCGTCACGAGCACCTCGCAGATGTCGGGATGATGGCCCGGCTCGTTCCGCAGGCCCGGCAGGCTGACCCCCGTGACAACCACCCACTCAGTCTGCGGCCCCATGAGCGTGCGGGCGGCCGCCTCGATCGCCGCCCGGGAGCGGAGCGCGGCGCGCGGTGAGCCGCTGAGGTGGGCGAGCTCGAAGACGTTTGGGACGATGCCTGTCGCGAGCGGGAGGAGTTCGGCGCGGATCTCGGCTGCGAGGCGCGGGTCGGTATAGAACCCGAGCTCGACGTCGCCGAGCGTGGGGTCGACGATCAGCGCGGGCCGTGTGCGCGCGGGCTCGTCGCGCAGCCACTCGGCGACCGCTGCCGGTTGGCCTGGCGTGGCAAAATAGCCGGTCGTGAGCCACTCGAGCCCCGCGAGGGCGCCCGCGGCAGCCAGGTCGCGGAGGGCGTCGGCGAGCCATGCGGCGGGCACCTGGACGTCGTGCACCGCCGCGTAGTGCGGCATGACGCTGAGGAGGATCGTTGGGATCCGGATCGCGCGCACGCCGCGACTGGAGAACACTCGTTCGGCGGCGTTCAGGCCGACGGAGCCGTGCGCGAGCTGGGAGCCGATGGCGAGGAGTGTCGCGGGTGCGCGCTCGATCTCGAGCGAGCGCGCGTCGGCGAGCTGCACCGCCCGCCGCCGCTCGCCGATCCGTTCGAGCTCCCACGGTGAGCGGCGATGTTTCACACTCACAACATTTGTCATAGGACAAACGCTATCATGGTGGTGACAATGATTCGACAGGCGCCCATCGGCGCGGAGGCACACCCCATGACACAGGCACCCACGCTCATTCCGGCCGCGCGGCCACTCATCGGCAGCGAAGAACGGCTCGCCGTCGACGCGGTACTGCGCTCGGGCAGCCTCGCCCAGGGGCCGGAGGTTGCCGCGTTCGAGGCCGAGTTCTCAAGCCACTTCGTGCTCGGCCGCCCGACGGTCGCGGTGAACTCGGGCACGAGCGGCCAACACCTCGGTCTGCTCGCGGCAGGCGTCGGGCCGGGCGACGAGGTCATCGTCCCGTCGTTCACCTTCGCCGCCGTCGCAAACTCGGTCGCGCTCGCCGGTGCGACGCCGGTGTTCGCTGACATCGAGCCGGACCACTTCACGCTCGATCCGGCGCGCGTGCGCGAGGCGATCACCGAGCGCACGAAGGGCATCATGCCGGTGCACCTGTACGGGCATCCGTTTCAGGTCGACGCGCTCGAGCGGCTCGCGCGCGAGCACGGCCTCGCGATTTTTGAGGACGCCGCGCAGGCGCACGGCGCGAGCTGGCTCGACAGGCCAGTCGGCACCATCGGCGAGTTCGCGATGTTCAGCCTGTACCCCACGAAGAACATGACTGCCATCGAGGGCGGCATGGTCGTGTGTCGTGCCGACGAGACAGCGAGGCGCGTCAGGCTTCTGCGCAACCAGGGCATGGAGACCCAGTACGCGAACGAGGTCGTCGGGTTCAACGCGCGGATGAGCGACGTGCACGCGGCTGTCGGGCGCGCGCAGCTCCGCAAGGTGGACGGCTGGACGAGGATCCGGCAGCGCAACGCGGCCTTCCTCGATCGCGAGCTTGCGCTCGTGCCGGGCGTGACCCCGCCGCGCGTCGCCCCCGAGGCCACGCATGTCTATCATCAGTACACGATTCGGGTCGCTGCCGATGAGCGCGACCGGATCCGCGCCGCGCTCCTGGAGGAGCACGGCGTTGCGACGGGCGTGTACTACCCGATTCCGAACCACCGGCTGCCGTCGCTCGCGCCGTACGCGCCCGCGGTCGACCTGCCGGAGTCCGACCGCGCCGCCGCCGAAGTGCTGTCGCTGCCGGTCCACCCGTCGCTCAGCGAGCACGACCTGCACCGCATTGTCGCGGGCGTGGTCGCGGTCGCGGCTGCGGGCTCCTAGACCTCCCCCTCGCGGCCCGAGGGGGAGAGGTGGGTCGGGGCGTCTCGTGGGGGGTCGCCCTGACCCGCCGCCTTCCGTTGCACCCGGGTGCCGAGGCGGGCGATGATTTCGTAGTTGATGGTGCCCAGGCGCCGGGACCACTCCTCGATCGCGGGCTCGCCGCGTGCCGGGTCCCCGAAGCAGATCGCCCGGTCACCGACGCGCACCCGGTCGGTGAGATGCGTGACGTCGACGACGCACTCGTCCATCGCGATCGGGCCGACGAGTGGCGCGCGAACGCCCGCGACTGTCACCGCGAGGCCCGTGCCGGCGAGGGCGCGCGGCATGCCGTCCGCGAACCCGATGGGGAGCGTGGCGAGCAGGCGCTCGCCGCCGCTTGCGCCTCCGCGGTGCAGCGAGACGATCTCTGCGCTGAGCGTCAGCGCCGGGCGCAGCCCGAGCGGTGGGCTGCCTGCCGCCTGTTCCGGGTCCAAGCCGAGGGCGGCGATTCCGATCCTGACTGCGTCGTACGCGAGGTGCGGGGACGACAGCGCGGCCGCCGACGCGGCGAGGTGTCGGAGCGGCGGGTCGATCCCGGCCGCGCGGAGTAGCCGCGCGCCCGCGTCGAACCGCGCCGCCTGGGCGCGGTCGGCCGCGTCGCCCGCGTTCGCGAGGTGGCTGAAGAGGCCGGTCACCCGCACGGCGCCGGCGCGCGCTGCGGCCGCGGCGGTGGCGAAGAGCTCTGGCCAGGTCTCGGGGGCCGCGCCATTGCGGCTCAACCCGGTATCGAGCTTGAGGTGAATGTCGGCGGTCGCGCCGAGTTCCGCGCTGGCGGCGGCGACGCGCCGCACCTGCTCGGGACGGCTCACGCCGAGCGTGATGCCGTGGCGCACGGCCGCGCGGTAGTCCAGCCGTTCGGCGTGCAGCCAGCAGAGGATCGGGGCCGAGAGTCCGTCGGCCCGAAGGGCGAGTGCCTCGTCGAGACTCGCAACCGCGACCATGACCGCGCCTGCCGCGACGACCGCGGGCGCGACGATGCTCGCCCCCAGGCCGTAGGCGTCGGCCTTCACCACGACGATGACCTCGACGCCGGTGTGGCGCCGGATGGCCCCGATGTTGTGGTGCAGCGCCGGCACCGAGATCTCGGCGAGTCGCACGAGCTACGGCCTGGGTCCCGGGGGAGCGCCGGCGGTCTCCTGCGGGAACGCTTCGGGCCAGTAGTGGCTGTCGGGTACCTGTCGGGCGCCGAAGACCGCCTGACCGACGCGCACGCAGGTCGCGCCCTCCTCGATCGCGACCTCGTAGTCCCCGCTCATGCCCATCGACAACCCGCCGTCCCCGACGAGGCCGGGGTCGAGTTCGCGCATGCGATCCCGAAGCGTGCGCAGCAGCGTGAAGCAGGTGCGCACCCGGGGGGTGTCGCTCGTGAAGATCGCGAGCGTCATGAGCCCGCGGACGCGGAGCGAGGTGTACTGGGGCAGCTCGCGCAGGAACGCCTCGAGCTCTTCGGGTGGGAGGCCGTACTTCTGGGGCTCGGCTGACGTGTTGACCTGCACGTACACGTCGAGGCTGCGCCCGGCGGCCTGCAGCCTGCGGTCGAGCGCCGCAGCGGCGCGCAGTGAGTCGAGCGCCTGAAACTCGCTCGCGAACGCGGCGACGTCGCGGGCCTTGTTCGTTTGCAGGTGGCCGATCATCGACCATTCGACGCCGAGGTCGGCGAGGGTCTCGGATTTTCGTTTGGCTTCCTGCACCTTGTTCTCGCCGAGCTGCGTGCAGCCCGCGGCGATCGCGAGTCGGACGCGTTCCTCGGGCACGGTCTTGCTCACCGGCAGCAGCTGAATGTCTGCGGGCGGGCGGCCGACGCGCGCGGCCGCCCGCGCGATGTTCGCGCGGACATCGGCGATGTTCCGCGTGAACTCGGCGACCGACGTTGCCGTCGGGAAGTCGTGAATGGGAAGCTCATCTGCATCGGGTTGCTTTGTCATAGGACAAAGCGTAACATGGGCTGTGTTGATGCCGGACTGACGAGTTCGGCGCACGTTGAGAAAGGAACGAGCGTGGCGAATCGCAGCGCAGGGCACACCGGCCCCATGGAGATCACCGGCAGCACGGTCGACGACATCGTCGCGAGCATCCGCGGGTTGATCGACGCCGGTGCGCTCGCCCCCGGCGACTCGCTGCCGCCCATGCGCGGGCTCGCCGACTCGCTCGGAGTGAACCGCAACACAGCCTCCGCGGCCTACAAGGCCCTCGTGCAGGCGGGCCTCGCCGAGACGCGCGGCCGCGCCGGCACCGTCATCGTCGACCCGTATGCGGCCCACGAAGAGGAGGGCTTCGCGCGCGACACCGTGCTCCGCGACGTTGGTGACGGCAACCCCGATCCCGCGCTACTGCCGCGCCCGGAGCTCGTGCGGCTCACCCCGGCGGAACCGCGGCTCTACGGGGAGCCGACGATCGATCCTGATCTCGCCGAATGGGCGACGTCGTGGATCGCGACCGACCAGCCGCGCCCGTTCCGCCTGACCGTCGCCGCCGGCGCGGTCGACGCGATCGAGCGACTGCTCGCCCAGACGCTGACGCCCGGCGACCAGCTCGCGGTCGAGGATCCCTGCTTCCTCACGAGCATCAGCACGATCAGGCAGAACGGCTACCGCCCGGTGCCAGTTGCGATGGACGCCGACGGCATGCTCCCCGAGAGCCTGCGCGCAGCGCTCGACGCCGGGGTCCGCGCCGTCATCTGCACCCCGCGGGCGCACAACCCGACCGGGGCGAGCCTCACGCCCGAGCGTGCGGCGGCGCTGCGCGACGTGCTGGCCGACTACCCGCAGGTGCTCGTGATCGAGGACGACCACTTCTCGTTGCTCGCTCGCGCGCCGTACGCGAGCATCATCGGCGAGGGGCAACTGCGGTGGGCGCTCGTCCGATCGATGTCGAAGGCGCTCGGCCCCGACATGCGGATCGCGCTCGTCGCGAGCGACACCGAGACGGCGGAACGCCTCGCCGCCCGCATCAGCGGCGGGATCACGTGGGTCAGCCACCTCATCCAACGGCTCACCGTCGCGCTGCTCACCGATCCCGATACGCAGGCGCTCATCCGCCGCGCGAGCGACCACTACGCGTCGCGGAACGCGGCCTTCGCGGAGCGACTGCGCGCCGTCGGGCTCGCCTCCGACAGCCGAGACGGCCTGAACGTCTGGGTCGACGTTCGCGGCGATTCGTCCGCGGTGCTCGTGCAGCTCATGCGGCGGGGCTGGATCGCACGCGACGGCGCGAGCTTTGGGCTTCAGGGGGAGGGCGAACACTTCCTCAGGCTCACCGTGCACCGCCTCGACGGCGACGAACTCACGCGCCTCGCCGCCGACCTCGCCGCCGCTACCGCCGCCGCACCGCAGCCGCAGGCAGTCACACACGCCCCCGCAACTCCGTAACCGTTCCGCACCATCCCGAAGGGAATTCACGCCATGACTCAGACAGTCGCAGCTCCCGCAACCCTGCAGCGCCCGGAGCTCGTCACCGAGATCCCCGGCCCCCAGAGCCTCGCGATCCACGCCCGCCGGCAGGCGGCAGTGCCGCGCGGCGTCGGGTGCGCCCTCCCCGTCTACATTGACTACGCCGACGGCGCCTGGCTCACCGACGTCGACGGTAACCGCCTGCTCGACCTCGGCTCCGGCATCGGCGTCACAACGCTTGGCCACACGCAGCCGACGGTCGTCGCCGCTGCCAAGGACCAACTCGACCGCGTGAGTCACACGCTCTTCACCGTCACCCCGTACGAGAACTACGTCAGGCTCGCCGAACGCCTCGGCGCGCACACGCCTGGCGCGCACGCGAAGAAGACCTTCTTCGTGAACTCGGGTGCGGAGGCCGTCGAGAACGCGGTGAAGATCGCCCGCGCTCACACTGGCCGGCGCGTCGTTGCGGCCCTCGACCACGCGTTCCACGGTCGCACGAACCTCACCATGGCGATGAACCATCGCGCCGCGCCGTACGGGACCGGCTTCGGCCCGTTCGCGCCAGACATTCAGCGCGTGCCGAACTCGTACCCGTTCCGCGACGGGCTCTCCGGGGCGGAGGCCGCCGCGCGCACGATCGAGTACCTCGAGCAGCGTATCGGCGTGCAGGATCTCGCTGCGGTCATCGCCGAGCCCATCCAGGGCGAGGGCGGATTCGTCGTGCCGGCCGAGGGATACCTCCCGGCGCTGCAGGAGTGGGCGAGCGCGAACGGCGTCGTCTTCATCGCCGACGAGATCCAGTCGGGCCTCGGGCGCACCGGCACCTGGTTCGCGAGCGAGCTGTTCGGTCTCGTGCCCGACCTCGTGCTCACCGCGAAGGGCATCGCCGACGGTCTCCCGCTCGCTGGCGTCACTGGCCGAGCTGAGATCATGGACGCCGCCCTCCCGGGCGGCCTCGGCGGCACGTTCGGCGGCAACCCAGTCTCGATCGCCGCCGCACACGCCGTCCTCGACTTGCTCGAGACCGGCGAACCGTTCGCGGAGGCCGCACGGATCGAGGGTGCCCTCGTCGACAGCGTGCGCGACCTCGCCTCCCGGTTCCCGGAAATCGGCGACATTCGCGGGCACGGCGCGATGATCGCGTTCGAGCTCGTCGAGCCCGGCACCACCACTCCGCTCGCGGGGCTCGCCGGCGAGATCGCCGCCTTCGCCGCGAGCCGCGGAGTGCTCCTGCTCACCGCAGGCAGCTACGGCAACGTCATCCGCTTCCTGCCGTCGCTCGCCGTGACAACCGAGCAGATTGAGTATGCTGTGGAGGTGATCGGCGAGGCCCTTGCGCGTCCGCGCGCGTAGGGTCTCCCCGGGGCCCGTCCCGCTGGGCGGGCCAATCCGGTGGGGTGACCGAATGGCTAGGTCACGGCTCGCAAGGCCGTGTATGCAGGTTCGACTCCTGCCCCCACCTCTCTGTCCAACCGACAGGCGACCTCGCGGCCGCGAACCCATCAGGAGCTTGATCGCCATGCACGCTGCGGCACGTGACACCTGCGGGGTGCGCGCCAGCGACGCCGTCGGGGCTGTGTGATGCACGCGCTCGCCGCGGTGGCGCCGCTTGCGGCGGTGATCCTCACCCTGCTGCTGGGGCGCTCGTCGCGTGCGGCCGCGATCGCCGGGATCGCCGTGCTCGTCCCGCTCATCGCGTTCGTCTTCCCGACGCCGTGGCAGGTCATCGGCCGGGCCGCCATCGAGTGGGCGCCCGTGATGACTGAGGTGGTGCTCGTGCTCGCCGGCGGCATCCTGTTTGCCGAGGCGGGGCGCTTCACCGGCAATCAGCAGCGCATCACTGACTGGGTGACGGGCTCGCTCGGCACCGGGATCGTGCCCGTGCTCGCGATCGTGCACGGGTTCACGCCGCTCACCGAATCGCTCACCGGCTACGGCGTTGGCGCCGCGCTCGCCGTCCCGCTCCTGCTCGGGATCGGGCTGCCGGGCAAGCATGCGGCGATCGTTGGGCTGCTCGGGCTGTGCGCCGTGCCGTGGGGGTCGATGGGGCCGGGGACGCTCATCGCGTCGCACCTGTCGGGCGTCGACTTCGACACGCTCGGCGTGACGACGGCGCTCTTCAACGTTGTCGTGTTCGTCGCCGTCGGTGTGACGGCCGCGCTCCTCGTGGCGGCGCCGGGCCGCAGGGCGCCAGCCGTCCTCGCCGCGCTCGGCTCTGCACTCGCGCTGTCGGCCGCGGTGTTCGGCGCGAACGTGCTCGTCGGCACCGCGCCAGCGGGCGCGATCGGCGGCCTCACGGTGCTCGCGCTGCACATTGGCCTGCGCGCAGCCCGCGGGCACCGGATCGGAATGTCGGCCGATGTCGCCCGCGCGTTCGTCCCGTATGGGATCGTGCTCTGCGGGATGCTCGCGATGACCGCGGCGTTCGCGCTGCTGCCGGCTGGCGAGGGGGCCGCGCATGCGATCCTGACATCGCCGGCGCTCTGGCTGTTCGTGTCGACGGGCGCGCTGCTCGCGACGCATCGCGTCGCGGCGCGGGGCGCGGTGCGGTCGGCGGCGACCACCTGGCTGCGCGTCGCGCCAGCGACGGTACTGTTCGTCGTGCTGGGCGCGCTCATGGGGGTGAGTGGCATGACCGGAGAACTCGCAGGCATCCTTGCGCGCCTTGGCGCGGCGTACCCGTTCTTCCTGCCGCTGTTTGCCTCGCTTATCGGGTTTATCACCGGCTCGAACTCGGGGGCGAACGCGCTCGGCGCCGGCGCGCAGACCGACGTCGCGCGGGCACTCGGGCTCGACGTTCCGCTCGCGATCGGCGCGCATAACGCCGCGGCCGCGACAGCGATGATGGCGTCGCCGGCCCGCGTCGAACTCGCGGTGAGCCTCGCCCGAGTGCCCGAGCAGCGGGGTTCCGTGCAGCGGCTGCTGGTGCTGCAGCTTGGGGCGATCTCGCTCGTGATGGGCGGCCTGAGCTTCCTGCTGCTGTAGCCCGGCGCCCCGCTGAGCGGCGGCGCCGGGCCGGTGCAGCCGTGCCGGTTAGCCGCGCTGGAACGGCACCTCGGGGAAGTCGACGGGGACGTCGAGCGCGATATTGATGTAGTTCGTGAACAGGTTCAGACCGACCTGGGCGATGGTCTCGACGATCTGGCTGTCGGTCCAACCGAGGTCGCGGAGGCCTGCGAGCTGCTGCGGGTCGACCTTGCCCCGGCGCTCCACCAGGCTGTGCGCGAACTGCAGCAGCGCCTCGGTCTTCGGATCGGCGGCCCGGGCGCGCTGCGCGGTGGCGAGTTCCTCCGGGCTCAGGCCGGCCTGCTGGCCGAGCGCCGTGTGCGCGGCCAGGCAGTACGCGCAGTCGTTCGTGTCGGCGACGGCGACCGCGATCTGCTCGGTGAGCGCCGCCCCCAGCGCGCCGGTTGAGAAGGCGCCAAACGACCCCCACATCGACTGCAGCGCGGCGGGGGAGTTCGCGACGGCCGCGAACATGTTGGGGATCGTGCCGAAGGCCTTCTCAACCTTCGCGAGATTCGCTTGGGCTGCGGGTGCGGCTTCTGCGGTGGTGAGGACTGGGACGCGTGCCATGATGATGCTCCTTGGTTCGGTGGCGGCCGTGCCGGCCGGCTCTCTCCAGTGTGGTCGCCGCATCGGGATGTTTCGCGTCGTATCTGCCCGATTCCTTGCCCAATCGTCCATACTGTAGGGATGGAGTCCATCGACCGCCTCGACGCGCTGCTTCGCCGGTTCGGCGTGCAAGCGCAGCAGTTCTTCGACGGTACCCCCTGCGACCAACGACGGTTCGAGCCGCGACCCGGGCGCGGGTTTCTGCACATCCTCCGCGCCGGATCGATGGCCGTGGACGACGGGGCCGGTACCGGGCGGTGGCTCTCCGAGCCGACGCTACTGTTTTACCCGCGCGCGCACGACCACACGTTCGTCCCCGGGCCGGGCCGGGGAGTCGACCTCGCGTGCGCCACGCTCGCGTTCGACGGCGGCGCCTCACACCCGCTCGTCGCTGCCCTGCCCGACGTCGTGAGCGTTCCGATCAGCGAGGTCGCCGGGCTCGACGCAACGCTCGATCTGCTCGCGTCCGAGATCGACGGCGTCGCCTGCGGCCACCGCCACATCGTCGACCGGCTGTTCGAGATTGTGCTGCTCAAGCTCCTACGGCATCTCCTTGACCGACCGGGCGAGCACGGCATCAACCGGGGGATGATCGGCGGGCTCGCGGACCCGCAGATCGCTCGGGCACTTGGTGCCGTCCACGCCGAGCCTGGTGAACCGT
This sequence comes from Leucobacter aridicollis, assembly GCF_013409595.1. NCBI lineage: Bacteria > Bacillati > Actinomycetota > Actinomycetes > Micrococcales > Microbacteriaceae > Leucobacter > Leucobacter aridicollis. The sequence goes on from NZ_JACCBD010000001.1 coordinate 992,710, forward strand.
GGACGCTCGAGACGCTCGCCCGCGAAGCGGCCATGTCGCGCAGCGCGTTCGCCGCGCGGTTTCGCGACCTCGTCGGGGCCACGCCCCACGACTACCTCACCGAATGGCGGATGACGGTGGGCAAGCAGCTCCTGCGGCGACAGCTGCCGGTCTCGGAGGTCGCGGCGACGCTCGGGTACACGGGGAGCTCGTTCGCGCGGGTGTTCGCCCAGCGAGTGGGGGAGTCACCGCGCGTCTGGGCTGCCGGAGCGTCATCCGCACCGCGTGCGTCGGGCGGGCTCTAACTCTCGGCTGCCGGCTGCCCGAACGTTGCCGGGTCGACCGGGCGCTGCGCCCGCGGGAGCGTCTCGACAACGAGCAGGTATGACTCGGTGACGAGGTCGCGCACGAGCGCTTCCTCGAGTGCGCCGCCGGCGCGGAGCGTAATCCAGTGCCGCTTGTTCATGTGATAGCCGGGAACGATGTCTTCGAACGCCTCGCGCAGCGTCGACGCGTCGGCGGGCTTCGCCTTCACCGTCACGAACGGCTCTCCCGTGGCCTCCGAGAGCAGCAGAAACATCTTGCCGCGCACCTTGTAGACCCAGTGGTCGGGGCCGAACGGCTGCTCCGGGGTCGCGCCCGGAAGCTCGTCCGCGCGTGCGACCGCCCACTCCTGCAGCGTGGTTGGGGTCATGCGGGCTCCGATCGTGGTCGCTGGCTTGTGCAAATCGAGCCTAGTGGAGCCCGCCGACACCAGAAGGCTCGTGCTGCGGGTGCCGCGGGGCCTCAGCCTGTTGCGTCCTGCGCCTGTTGGGTCCTGTGCCTGTGGATTACAGCGGCATGCTGTGGTGTGGCCTGCCGCGCGGACGCAGCGGCACGCCATGCGATCTGCAGAAGGAATCTCGAGAATCGCACTGGGGGACATTTCTGCTGCATATTGCATTGGGTGGGACCCACGCCCTCGGTGGGAGGCGCCGGGGTGCCTGCTCCTGGCGGGGCTGCCGGGGCTACCGGGGCTGGCGGACTAGGGTTGAGGCATGGCATCGGTAGTGCGTGGACGGCCCCCTGCATCCTCACGGGAGACGCTCGCCGACGCCGCGAGCGAGCTGTTTCTCGAGCAGGGCTACGACACGACGACCGTCGCAGACATCACCACACGCGCGGGTGTGAGCCGATCCTCGTTCTTCAACTACTTCGACGGCAAAGCGGCGACCATCTGGTACGCGCTCGACGAACACCTCGCGGAGTTCGCAGCCGCGCTCGCGGCGGGGGAGCCTGCGGGAGATCCCAGGCACGCCGCCGAGGCCCTGGCCCGTCGGGTCGGCACGGCACCACCGCACACGCTCGCCCTGGCGATCGCGAACGCCGACGCGATGGGCGTGCGCGAGGAGCTCGGAACTGGGCGGGCGCTCCGGCAGGCTTCGCTGGCGTCAGCGCTCCCCGCAACCTCAGAGAGCGGATCGCCGAGCGTGATCGCCGAGCAGATCGTCGCGGCGGCGCGCTCGGCAGCGGTGTTCGCCGGGATGTGGCGATGGGCCGAGCGCGGCGCTGGCACAACAAACCTCGAGGCGGAGATCCTCGCGGCGCTGCGGTCCGTGGAATTCGGACTCCCCGAACGGCAGGACGCGCTGAGCGTCGCGGTCGTCGGCAGCGGCGCGATCGGCGCTCGCGTGATCGCTGAACTCGCCGCAGGCAACGTGCCGGGCGCAACGCTGGCGGGCGTTGTGACTCGACGGGCTGATGCGCTGACGGAGGCGGTCGGTCAGCTCTCGGCGGGTATTACCGACTTCGGTGAGGATCTCGATGCGGCGATCCGCGCGAGCGACCTCGTCGTCGAGTGCGCCGGGATCGCCGCAGCACAGACGATCGGCTCGCGGGTGATCGCGGCGGGTCGCGACCTGCTCATCGTCTCGATCGGAGCGCTCGCAGACCCAGCAAGCCGCGACGCCCTGACCGGCGGCCCCGGCGTCCTCAGGCTCGCGACGGGCGCGATCGGTGGCCTCGACCTGCTTGCGGCTGCGGCGCGCCCAGGTGGGATTGAAGACGGGATCACGAGCGCCAGCCTCACCTCAACGAAGGGCGCTGCCTCGCTCGTGCAGCCGTGGATGGATGTCGAGGAGGCTCAGAAACTTGAGACCGCTACCGGACCGTTCGCCCTGTTCGAGGGGACGGTCGCGGATGCCATCGAGCTGTACCCGGGGTCGTTGAACGTCGCGTGCGCGCTCGCCCATGCGACCGGGCTCTGGGGTGAGACGCGCGTGCGGCTCGTTGCTGATCCGGCAGCCGAGCGCACCACGCACGAGATCGTCGCCGCGGGCGCCGCGGGGGAGTATCGCTTCGTGATGACGAACGCGGTCTCCGAAGCGAACCCGACATCCAGTGCCGTCGTCGCGGAGACGGTGCTGCGCGGGATCGCGACGCTCGCGGGCCCCGGCGCGACGTTCGTGTAGCTGGCGAAACGGTCTCCGGCGTCCGCTCCACGCGGGCACTACACTAGCTGAGTGAGTACACCGCGCGCCCTGAAAACGCTTGATCGATTGCCTCGCCGCGTGCTGCAGCTCGCAGTGGGGCTAGCGCTGTTCGGTATCGGTGTATCGCTCATCCTGAAGTCGAACTTGGGCGCCGCCTCGTGGGACGTGCTGACCCAGGGGCTCAGCCACCACCTGCCCCTGAGCTTCGGCACGATCACGATCATCATGAGCGGCATCGTGTTGCTCTGCTGGATTCCGCTGCGTCAGCGCGTCGGATTCGGGACCGTCGCAAACGCGATTCTCATCGGCGTCTTCGCCGACGTCGGTCTCGCGCTGTTCCCGACCCCCGACGGGTTCTGGGTGCGGATCGCGGTGATGCTGCTCGGCGTCGTGCTCGTTGGCATTGCGAGCGGCATCTACATCGGTGCCGGATTTGGCTCGGGGCCTCGCGACGGACTGATGATCGGGCTGCACGAGGTGACGGGGTTGCCGATCTGGGTGGTGCGCACCGCGCTCGAGGTGTTCGTCGTCGTGGTCGGCTGGCTGCTGGGCGGCACCGTCGGCATCGGAACGCTCGCCTTTGCAGTGCTCATCGGCCCGCTCTGCCAGGTGTTCCTCCCGCTGTTCGCCATTCGCGACGCCGAGCGGCAGCCGACCGATGTCGACCCGGCGCTCGAGGCGCCGGTTGTCGTCGCCGAGCCTGAGTTCGCGCCGATCGCCACCGGGAGTATCCCCGTTCAGCCGCCGACCAGTCCGGCGGCGCAGGTCAATGTGACGACGGTCAGCGCGGCGACATCGCCGGTCAGTCCGGCGACGCCGCCAGCCGAGGCGCGGGAGCCCGAGCAGGCGCAGCCCGCACGCGCCGCAACGCCCCTCCCTGAGCAGCGGCCCGAACCGGAGCGCAGCGTCGACGCCTGAGCGGCCCCGGCGACGGCGCGGCAGGTGAGGCTACGCCCCGGCCGCGAGCCTGGTGCCCTGATCGATCGCCCGTTTCGCGTCGAGTTCGCCTGCGACATCGGCGCCGCCGATGAGGTGGGTCGTCACGCCCAGCGCGGTGAGCTCGTCGGCGAGGCTGCGTCGGGACTCCTGCCCGGCACAGATCACAATCGAATCGACTTCGAGAATGCGCCGCTCACCATCCACTGAGATGTGGAGGCCGGCGTCGTCGATCCTGTCGTACTCCACTCCCGCGACCATCTGGACGCCGCGGCGAGCGAGCTCGGTCCTGTGGATCCAGCCGGTGGTCTTCCCCAGCCCCTTGCCGAGCTTGCCGTCCTTGCGCTGCAGCATGACGAGCTCACGCGCGGGCACGAGTTCGGCCGGCGTGGTGAGTCCGCCTGCGCGCGCATAGGCGGGATCGACGCCCCAGTGGTGGAAGAACTCGCCCGCGGTGGCAGGCTCGCCCCGCAGCCCGGGGGAGTCGGCGGGCTCGGTGAGGAACTGCGCGGTGTCGAACCCGATTCCCCCGGCACCGATCACGGCGACCCTGCGCCCGACGGGCGCGCCGTCTCGCAGCACGTCAAGGTAGCCGAGAACGGACGCATGGTCGATCCCTGGGATCGCCGGGACCCGTGGCGAGACCCCGGTCGCAACGACGACCTCGTCGAACTCCGCCGAGGCGAGCGCAGACGCGGTCGCCTCGCTACCGAGCCGAACGTCAACGCCGGTCTCCGCGAGTCGCACCGCGAAGTACCTGAGGGTCTCGCGGAACTCGCTCTTGCCCGGGACCTGCATCGCCACGTTGAGCTGGCCACCGATCGTGTCGCTCGCGTCGAACAGGGTGACGGAGTGCCCGCGCTCGGCAGCGGTCACTGCGTACGCGAGCCCCGCGGGGCCCGCGCCGACCACCGCGAGCCGTTTCGGGCGGTCGGTCGGGGCGATGATGAGCTCGGTCTCGTGGCCGGCGCGCGGGTTCACCAGGCACGATGTCAGCTTGCCGGAGAACGTGTGGTCGAGGCATGCCTGGTTGCACGCGATACACGTGTTGATGCGTTCAGGGGTCCCAGCCGCGGACTTCGAGACGAACTCGGGGTCGGCGAGGAACGGCCGCGCGAGCGAGACGAGGTCGGCGTCGCCCGAAGCGAGCACGTGCTCGGCGGTCTCCGGGGTGTTGATCCGGTTCGTTGCGATCAGCGGCACGCCGACCGCGCCGCGCAGCTCGCGTGTGACCCAAGCGAATGCGCCGCGCGGCACGGACGCGGCGATCGTGGGGATGCGCGCCTCGTGCCACCCGATGCCCGTATTGATGACTGTCGCCCCGGCCGCCTCAACGCGCTGCGCAAGCTCGATGACCTCGGCGAGCGTTGAACCGCCGGGGACGAGGTCGAGCATCGAAAGCCGGTAGATAATGATGAAGCCGGGCCCAACCCGTTCGCGCACTCGGCGCACGATCTCGGTGGGCAGTCGCAGCCTGCCGTCGAGGTCGCCGCCCCAGTCGTCGTCGCGGACGTTCGTCTCGCGCGCGATGAACTCGTTGATCAGGTATCCCTCCGACCCCATGATCTCGACGCCGTCATAGCCGACGGACTGCGCGAGGGCCGCTGCGGTGACGAAGTCGTCGATGGTCCGCTCGACGTCGGCGCCCGTGAGCTCGCGGGGAGTCAGCGGAGAGATCGGCGCTCGAACGGCGCTCGGAGCGACGAGATCCTGCTGCGCGCCGTATCTGCCAGCGTGCAGCAACTGGAGCGCGATCCTGCCACCGACGCCGTGCACCGCCTCCGTGATGAGCCGGTGCGGCGCCGCGTCCGACTCGCTCGCCATCGTCGCGCCGCCTGCGGTCAGCCTGCCCTCCGCGTTCGGCGAGATACCCCCGGTCACGATGAGGGCGGCGCCGCCGGCTGCGCGTTCCCGGTAGAAGGCTGCGAGACGCGCGAAGCCGCCGGGTAGTTCCTCGAGACCGAGGTGCATGGACCCCATGATTGCGCGGTTGCGGAGCGTCACCCCAGTGCCGGGAAGCTCGAGCGGCGTGAAGAGTGTCGGATAGGTCGTCGTTGACATGTGTTCCTCTCGGATCGACGTGCACCGAATCTAGCCGCGCCCGGGCGTGAAGTCGAGCGGGGTGGCGCGAACACACAACAGCAACTCACGTGCTCCGGCGCGTTGTCAGCGGGAAGCTCCCACTCCGAATCACCTCGTCCGCGAGCCCGACCACCCGGTGACCTGCGTCGAGGCGGCGGGCCGCGGCGATGTGCTGCGCCGCGACCGACTCGAGGCCGCGTAGCCACCAGGCCAGCGCGCACAGCGCGACGATCGCGGCGCGATCGTCGCGGGGGACGAGCGGCGCGATGAACGCGAGAGTGTCGGAGGCGGCGACGACCCTGCCGAGTGCCGCCCGCGTTGGCGCGCGCGCCGCGTCGTCAGCGCGGGACATGTCGCCAGCGCGGGACGTGTCGTCGACGCGGGACTCGTCAGCGCGAGACGTGTCGGCGTGGTGCGCCGCGAACGCTGCGGCGGTGAGCTCGCCGAAGGCGCACGCCCAGCCGTCGTCGGTGCAGAGATCGATCACCAGCGAGGCGCACTCCGCGGGCGTGCGGTGTCCTGGCGCGAAGAGCGGTCCGAGGCGCTCGCGGAGGTGACGCTCACGCCGATCGTTGGCGGGCTGCGGCTCGTGCGCTGCGGAGAACGACCCGAAGCTCGGGTGGGCGCGCTTACTTCGCTCGCGCGTGAGGGCCCGGGCAAAGGCGGCGCGCTCGGACCTCGGCACGCGACGCAGCCTGCCGAGATCCGCGAGCGTTGGCGGCGACGAGGTCGGCGCCGCCGCGCTGGCGTCGATGATGCTGAGCGGGTAGCCGTCCGGCGGCGCAGCGAGGTCAAGGTAACTCGCCCAGCCGTCGGGCGCGAGGCAGCACAGCTCTCGCGGGGAGATGCCTGCCCGTTCGAGGCCCGCGTCAAGCCGCCCGGCGAGCCGGCGCCACGGGATCTCGCCGGCATCGGCGAAGCTCAGCGCGCTCGAGACCACGATGGCGGGCCGGCTCGTCCCGTGCCGCTGCTGGGCATGCGCGACCCAGCCGATGAGCTCCGCGATGTACGCGTCGAGTGTCGTCGGGGCCTCGTCGTCGGGCAGATCGACGCGCATGGCGCCGTGGGCGCGGGAACCGGAGAACAGCACGATAAACAGGCTGTCGGGCGCGGTGAACCCAACGAGCCTGGGCAGCGCCGCGAGAAAGTCGGCGGTGGTTTCGCACCGGATGACCGGTGGCGACGTGGGCTCCGCGTGCGGAGCGAGGGTGGGATCTGAGTGCGTATGGGAGATCTGAGGCTGGTGCATGCATTGAGCATGCGGGGTGGGGGAAACCGATCCTGACCTATCCACAGGGAATGCGGGCTCGCGAGCGCCGATCCTGACTGTGGACGGCGCAGGCACCCGCGCGCGCAGCGGCTCGCCCCGGCGCGCGCCGCGTCACCGGGGCGGGCCGTATCACCCGCTACTTCTGTGCGTCGACCTGCACGAGGTCGGCCTCGAGGGCGACCCACGCGAGCATCGCGCATTTCACGCGCATGACGAACTTCGAGACGCCCTGCAGCGCGACCGCGTCGCCAAGCAGCTCCTCGTCAGGCTCGCCCTCGGTCTTCCCGTGAATCATCTCGCGGAACGCGGCGATCCGCTCGCGCGCGGTCTCACCGTCGAGCGTCTCGTCGCGAACGATCTGCGACAGGATCGACGCCGAGGCCATCGAAATGGAGCACCCCTGACCCTCCCACGCGAGCGACGTGATCTCGCCGCTCTCGGGGTCCACCGCGATCGCGAGATCGATCTCGTCGCCGCAGCTCGGATTGAACTCGTGATGAGTGGCCGTCAGCGAGCCCTCGTCGGCGGCGAGCTCGCCCTTACCGATGGGACGCCGCGAATGATCCAGAATGACCTCTTGATACAGTCCGTCGAGAGCGCTCACGCGGACACCTCCAATCCAAAGTACTGTTGTGCGCCGCGAAAGGCGTCGATAAAGCGATCCACCTCGTCCTCGGTGGTTGTCGCGTGCACGCTCGCCCGCGTCGAGGACGCCATTCCAAGCGCGCGGTGCAGCGGCTGCGCGCAGTGGTGGCCGACGCGCACGAGCACGCCCTGCTCGTCGAGGAACTGGCCGACGTCGTGGGCGTGGAGTCCCTCGACCGAGACCGCGGTGAGCGCGACGCGCTGCGCCGTGTCCGCGGGGCCGAGCAGCCGGACCCCGGGGAGCTCCGAAACGCCAGCGACAAGGCGCTCGACGAGCTCGTGCTCGCGCGCGGCGACGCGATCCATGCCGATCTCCGTGAGGAACTCGGCGGCCGCCCCGAGCCCGACGACCTGCGAGACGGGCTGCGTGCCCGCCTCGAACCGCAGTGGGGGCGGCATGAAGTCGGCGCTCTCCATCGTGACGCGCGTGATCGCTGAGCCGCCGGTCCGTGACGCGGGCAGCGCGGCGAGCAGTTCGGGCTTGCCGTAGAGCACACCGATGCCGTTCGGGCCGAGCATCTTGTGGCCTGAGAACGCGGCGAAGTCGACGCCGAGCTCAGCGAAGTTCACCGGGATGTGCGGCACCGACTGGCACGCGTCGACAACCGTGACCGCGCCGACGGCGTGCGCGAGCTCGACGAGCTCGGCGACCGGCGCGACATAGCCCGTGACGTTCGAGACGTGGGCGAACGCGAACACCCGCGTCCGCTCGGTGAGCGCCTCACGGGCGTCGTCCAGGGTCCAGGTTCCGTCCTCGCGCACCGGAATGAAGCGGAGCGTCGCGCCCGTCTTCTTCGCGAGCCGCTGCCACGGGATGAGGTTCGCGTGATGCTCGGCCTCGGTGATGAGGATCTCGTCGCCAGCACCCAGCTCGTAGCGCTCCGAGCCCGCAACGCCGTTGCCCGAGTTCGCCTCGCCCATGCCGAGCGCGACGAGGTTCAGCGCATCGGTCGCGTTCTCGGCCCAGACGATCTGTTCCGGCGCCGCCGCGCCAACGAACGCGGCGATGAGCGCACGCGCGCCCTCGAACGCGCCCGTGGCCGCGCCGACCGCGCCGCTCGTGCCGCGGTGAACCGCGGCATTCGAATGCTCGAGAAAGTTCCGTTCGGCGTCGAGCACGGCGAGCGGCCGTTGCGAGGTTGCAGCCGAATCAAGGTATGCGGGGGCGAGCTGCGGGGCGGCGCCCGCCGCGGCCCGCTCGTCAATCGCCGCGAAGTAGGGGAATGCGGCGCGGAGGCCTGCAACTTCACCCGGGGACAGAGACGCATGCATAGCCTCCATTCTTCCACTTTCGGACCCGTCGCGGCTGGGGAAGCGGGGCGACGGCCTACGCTGCGAGCGAAGCGCGCGGCGTCGGGGGCCGCGCCCGCAGCCCGCGCCCGCAGCCCGCGCTCAGCGTGGCGCATCCCCTATGATCAGAGGCGTGATCGGCGATGTGATCTATGAGGCGCTGCAGCTCGCGGGGATCCTGGCATTCGCGCTGTCAGGCGCCCTCGTCGGAGTGCGCCGTAACCTCGACATTCTCGGAGTCATCGTTGTCGGGGCCGCAACGGGCACTGGCGGCGGCATCCTGCGCGACATGCTCCTCGGCGTGCACCCGCCCGTCTCGTTCTTGCACTGGCCGAACCTCGCGGTCGCGATTGCCGGCTCCCTCGTCATGTTCTTCGTGCACCCGGGCCTGACCCGCATCCGCTACTTCGAGGTCGTGTTCGACGCGTTCGGCCTCGGCTTGTTCTCTGCGAACGGGGCTGCCCTCGCCTTTTCGACGGGGCAGACGCCCATCACGGCCGTGCTTGTCGGCACGATCGCCGCGATCGGGGGTGGCGTGATCCGCGACGTGCTCGTGAACACGGTGCCGGGCGTGCTCACGCGGGAACTGTACGCGGTGTCTGCGCTCGCCGGCGCCGCGATCGCGGTCACGGTTGGAGCGTTCGGTGGCGGCGTGATCGTCGGGTCGCTCGTTGGGGGTGCGGTCGCGATCACCCTGCGCCTCACCTCGTTCGCACGCGGCTGGCACCTGCCACGGCCGAAGTTCGCGCCCGAGCCGGTTCGCGGGACCCCAGAATCGCCCGAGCCGACCCCGGGAAGCGCGGGCGCATAGCGCCGATCAGGATCGCGGCAGCCGCTCCCGCCCGGGGCGGCTACCCGCCGGGCGCCTCCCCTCAGACGGGCGGCAGCCGGATACCGAAGCCGCGGTTAGACGTCGCGGCCTGTGCCTGACGGGGTCAGCAGCCAGTTCAGCGCACCCGCAACCGCGATGACGATGGCAGCGTAGAGCGGCAGCACGAGGGCCGTGTGCACGCCGACGTTCTCGGCGATCGACCCGCCGACCGCCGACGACAGCGACTGGCCAAGGATCACGCCCGAGCCGAGCATCGTCATCACGGTGGCGCTGCGACCCTCCGGGCTGCGCGCCGTCCCGAGGCTATACAGCGTCACGAGAAGCGGGCCGATCCCGATACCGGTGATCGCGAGGCCCACCGCGATCTGCGTCGCGGACGACGCGGATGCGAGCAGCGCCTCGCCGGCGAGCACGAACACCGCGAACACGAGCCAGCGGTAGCGCAGCGTGAACCTCGGCGGGAACAGCGAGACTGAGATCGCGAGCAGCGCCGAGCCGATGCCCATGATCCCGTAGAAGAGCCCGGCCGCCTCGGGCTGGCCCTGCGCCTTCATGAATGCGGTGAGCGCCGTGAGCGTGCTGCCGAACACCAGGCCGACGCCGGTGATGCCTGCAACGACGACGAGGAGCGACGGGCGCGCGAGCTCGGACGCCGGGGCGAGTGTCTCGGCGCGCTCAGCGGCGGACTTCGCCGGCGCACTCGTGTGGTGCAGCGCGAACGCGATGATGAAGAGGAGCGTCAGCGCCGCGGCCGCGAGGATCGGGGTGCGTGGCCCGAAGAACGTGGCGAGGATCCCGACGATGACCGGGCCGAAGACGAAGACGACCTCGTCGGCCGCGGACTCGTACGCGAGCACCTGCGACATCACCTTGGGGCGGCGCTCGGTCGGCAGGAAGTTTTGGATGATGAGCACGAGCCGGGAGCGTGACATCGGCGAGGTCTGCGGGCTCGTGGCACCGACGGCGAACGCGATCGCGAGCATCGCCCAGTCGGGGGCTGACGAGTAGGCGATGAAGGCGAGCCCGACGAGCGCCGCGCTGTGCGTCACGGCGGCGATGAGGAGCGCGACTCGCTGCCCGTAGCGATCGGCCGCGGCGCCGATGAACGGGCCGACGATCGCCGAACCGATGCCGACGACTGCAGAGGAGAGTCCTCCGAGCTGGAGCGAGTCGCGGGCGGAGACGACGAGCGTGAGCACGCCGACAACCATCATCGCGAACGGGAGGCGCGCGACGAGTGCGAGCGGGAAGTAGGCGACACCGGTGCGCTCGAAGAGCGTGGGCGAAGGTTTCGAATCGTGCATAGCCGACCAAGCCTATCCGAGCCGGTGCGCGGGCGCACCTGTCGGGTCGCGCCGGCGGTGTGGTGCCCGCCCGCGTCGGCAGCATGCTGCGAGCCCGTAGCATTGAGGCATGATCCTTCTCGCGGCGACCCCGATTGGCAACCTAGGCGACGCGTCGGTGCGACTGCGCGAGACGCTCGCGAACGCGACGGTCATCGCGGCGGAGGACACGAGGCACACGGCGCAACTGCTCAGGCTGCTCGAGATCGACGCGCGCCCTGAGCTCGTCGCGCTGCACGACCACAACGAGCACGACCGGGCAGCGAGCCTCGTCGAGCGCGCCAAGCACGAAGACATTGTGCTCGTCAGTGACGCTGGCATGCCGACGGTGTCCGATCCTGGTTTCCGGGTCGTGCAGCTCGCGGCCGAGGCCGGCGTGCAGGTGAGCGCGATCCCGGGCCCGTCGGCGGTGATCACGGCGCTCGCCGTCTCCGGGCTGCCGACGGATCGGTTCGCGTTCGAGGGGTTTCTCCCGCGCAAGGCTGGCGAGCGCGGGCGGCTGCTGCGTGATCTCGCGGGCGAGCGCCGCACGCTCGTGTTCTTCGAGTCGCCCTCCCGGCTCGCGACGTCGCTCGCCGATCTCGCCGACGCGTTTGGCGCGGATCGGCCGGCGGCCGTGTGCCGCGAGCTGACGAAGCTGTACGAAGAGGTGAAGCGCGGCGGGCTCGCGGAACTCACCGAGTGGGCGAAGGCCGGGGTGCGCGGCGAGATCGTCGTCGTTGTCGGGGGAGCCACGGCGGCTGCCACATCGCCGGAAGACGCGCTGGCGGAGGTGCTCGAGCGCGTCGCGGCGGGGGATCGGTTGAAGGACGTGACCCGTGAGGTCGCGGAGGCCTCCGGGCTGTCGAGCAAGGAGCTGTACGCGGCTGCGCTGGCGGCGAAGCGCGGGTAGGGGCGGGCCACCCGCGTTCGCGCCGAACCCGTCGGCCGGGCCTCCCGCGTTCGCGCAGTAACCATGGGATCTGCAATACGAATGCACTGGTCCAGCGGTGCGGGGATATCTCCCGCAGATCGCATATCCTCGGGCTGCTCGGTGATCGACTCCGGCGTGCTCACAGCTAGAAAGCGGCGCGATAGCGCACACTTGAAGTACATTTAACCCGTCTGATCCCATCGACGAGAACAGGATCCCCGTGAAACTCTCCCGCCTCTTTATTCCGACCGCCATCGTTGGCGCGCTGCTGCTCTCGGGCTGTTCGACAGGTAGCGACACTGTCATTAGCAAGGACGCGAGCGGTGAGGCCTGCGCCCCGGCCGGCGCCGCGAGCAAGTCGGTGAAGGTGACGGGTGACGTTGGCGGCGAGATCACGCTCACCTCGAAGACCCCGATCGAGGCCGGCGACAAGATCGAGCGCACGGTGCTCAAGAACGGCGAGGCGAAGCCGTTCGCCGAGGGCCAGGTTGCGACCGGGAACTACACGATCTTCAACGGCAAGACCGGCGAGGTCATCAACGTCGCGCCCGACATGAAGTTCCCGAACGAGGCTGACCAGTTCGCAGACGCGAAGTGGGCCTACGAGGCTGTTCGCTGCGGGTCGGTCGGGCAGCGCACCGTCATCGTGTCGTCGGTCGCCGACGCGCTTGGCGACGTGGATCCCGCGGAGCGGGGCTTCACCGGCCTCTCGAAGACCGACGCGTTCGTCTTCGTGTTCGACTTCACTGAGGCTGCCGAGGTCTGCGACGATCCGAAGCCGCGCGACGAGAAGTACCCCGAGGTCGACATGGGCGACGGCAAGACCGAGCCGACGATCACGATTCCGAGCTGCATGGAGGCGCCCGCCGAGCTTGAGCTTAAGGTCCTCGAGGAGGGCGACGGCCCCGTCGTCGCCGACAACGAGAAGATCATGACGAACTACGTCGGCGTCGACTGGAACGGCGCGGAGCGCTTCGACGGCAACTGGAGCGAGACCGGGATCGAGTTCTCGACCGCCGAGGGCGCACTCGTCGAGGGCTTCCGGCAGGCGATGATCGGCCAGAAGGTTGGCTCCACGATCCTCGTCACGATGCCCTCGGAGATGGGCTACAACGACGGCATGACCCGCACCTTCGTGCTGCAGCTGGTCTCGAAGGTCGAATAACCTAGCCGGCCCTGAATAGCGGGTCGCAAGTCGCAACCCACAGCGCGCCTCAGGCAGAATAGTCTGCATGAGGCGCGTTGTGATTTTGGGGTCCACCGGTTCGATCGGCGAGCAGGCGCTCGACGTCATCAGTCGCCATCCCGACAAGTTTGAGGTCGTCGCGCTCGGAACCGGGCGCAACGCCGAACGGCTCGCCGAGCAGGCAACGGAGTTTGGCGTCGAGCACACGGGGCTTGGCGTGGACGCGGCCGTGCAGCTCGCGCGCGACGTCGACGCCGACGTCGTGCTCAACGGCATCACGGGCTCCGTTGGCCTTGCGCCGACGATCGCCGCGCTTGAGGCGGGGCGGACGCTCGCGCTCGCGAACAAGGAGTCGCTCATCGTCGGCGGCGACCTGGTGAAGCGGCTCGCGAAGCCCGGCCAGATCGTGCCCGTCGACTCCGAGCACTCGGCCATCGCGCAGGCGCTCCGCTCTGGCACCCACGAGGAGGTGCGTCGGCTCGTGCTCACCGCATCAGGTGGGCCGTTCCGCGGTCGCACTCGCGACGAGTTGCACGGCGTCACGCCGCAGCAGGCGCTCGCGCACCCGACGTGGGACATGGGCAGGGTCATCACGACGAACTCCGCGACGCTCGTGAACAAGGGGCTCGAGGTCATCGAGGCGCACCTCTTGTTCGACGTTCCCTACGACCAGATTGACATCGTCGTGCACCCACAGTCGATCGTGCATTCGATGGTGGAATTCATCGACGGATCGACGATCGCCCAGGCGTCGCCGCCCGACATGCGGCTGCCGATCGCGCTCGGCCTCGGGTGGCCGGACCGGCTCTCGAACATCGGGGTCCCGCTCGATTGGACGAAGGCGGCAACCTGGGAATTTGAGCCGGTCGACAACGACGCGTTCCCGGCGCTGAACCTCGCGAAACAGGTGGGGGCTGCGAAGGGCACCTTCCCCGCAGTGTTCAACGCCGCAAACGAGGAGGCCGTCGACGCGTTCCACGACGGGAAAATCTCTTTCACGGGTATCGTCGATGCGGTGCGCGAGGTCGTCGACAGGCACGACGGGCCTGCGGAACTCACGCTGGAGAGCCTCGCCGAGGCCGAGCGCTGGGCGCGGGCCGAGGCGCATCGGGTGTTCGCCTGACGCGAGCCCGGAGCGCCGCCTAGCCCGCTGCACACTCCGGATACAGAGTCACCCCTATGCGGCCACCCTGGTTACTCATAGACTGAGTCGAGCTTGGGCACGGTCGCGCAGTCGCGGCCGTGCACGTTACTCGGGGGAGAGACATGCGAACGCGCGCGGGGAAGAGCCGAAACCACGGTCACCGGATCGACGGGAGCGTTCGCACTCGTGAATCGCGGCGCAGCCGGTCCCACGCACGGGCGTGGCGGTCGCTCTCGTTCGTGACCGCGGCTGTCCTCGCAGCGAGTGGGCTCACCGTCACCGGCGCGCTGTCCGCGCCCACACCGGCCAGCGCGGAGTCGCAGCCGACGAACACGCGAGTGATGTCGCCGCAGGTGTGGCACGTCTACGTGAAGGCCGGCGAGCAACTCCGCGTCGATTTCCGAAACCACTCGAACGTGGCCGGCAGCACCGCCGACAATCAGCGCGTACGAGTCATCTCCCCGGACGGGGCGGTGGCGAAGGACTGCACCGACCTCGCCGCAATGGGGAGCGTGTGCGAGTATCTCTCGCCGGCTCAGGCGGCTGACGGGGTCTGGGCGGTCGAAACCTACCGCGCCGACGGCAGCACCAAGCAGGCCCGGAACCGCTTGACCTGGACCATCGAACCCATCGCCGCCACCGGAACGCCCGTGCCAGGGCGCGTCTGGTCCGAGGGGTACCAGATGGAGGACATGGCGACGCTCCCCGAACTGAGCTTCTGGGTGCAAACCGAGTACGGCTACAGCTACCGCATGGACCTGCGCGGGTACCGCGGCGTGAACTCGGCCCTCTTCGCCAACGCCTTTGGCAACGTGGACGGTGCTTCCTGTGGATCCGTCTACCAGTCACTCGGGTTCCCGAACAACCCGTCTCCCCGCGGATACGCTCCGGTCAACGAGGTGCCGGGGTGTGCAGGCTACGAACCATACAAGCTCTTCTTCTCCGAACCGGCCGCCGACCTCCCCGCGCGAGTCGCACTCCCCGGGGGCGACACGACCTGGCTGATCGCCGACCAGGTGGAGCCAACCGTGTCTCGACTCGAGTTCGCGCGCAGCGATGCCCAGTTGGGTGCGAGGGCCGGCACCGTGAGCATCGCGGCGACGGAGTACGAGGGCAACGTGTCGTTGCTGATCGACACCGATGGCGACGGGACGTTCGATGGGCCCAGCGACCGGACGGAGACCGTCGCCCTCGTCGACCCTGGCAACAGTGGCGTGGCGAGCGCAGAGTACGCGTTCGACGGGCTCGACGCCCGCGGCGAGGTCATCCCTGATTCGACTCCGGTCGCGTTCCGCGTCGCGATCACGCGATATGCCGAGGTTCACTTCACGCTCTCCGACGTGGAGATTCTTGAGGGCGGCATCGA
The DNA here is from genome assembly GCF_013409595.1 of Leucobacter aridicollis. NCBI lineage: Bacteria > Bacillati > Actinomycetota > Actinomycetes > Micrococcales > Microbacteriaceae > Leucobacter > Leucobacter aridicollis. The sequence goes on from NZ_JACCBD010000001.1 coordinate 1,008,167, forward strand.
GATCACCCGGCTCAACGGGCCTGCGGCAGGCCGGGACAGGCTGTTCTGGAACGATACGCCGCTCACCGACGAAGCGTGGGATGGGCAGGCGAACCAAAAATGCGGATCGGTGCCGACGCCCCTGGAGACCGACGCCGCAAACGGCGTACCGAGCGCTGGCGGCGTGCACGGGTGGAACGCCGAGGGCTGCGACAACATCAACGGCAGCGCCGCATATCCCGGTGGCCCGTGGGGCAACAACCGGCACCTGGACCACTGGGCCTACGTCGACGTCGCGGACGACGACGCCGTGACGCGCACGATCGCGGTGCCGGGCGTCGAGATCACGAAGGCGGCCTCGGCGAGTTCTGAGCCGCTGGAGGCTGGCGGCACGGTCGACTACACCGTCACCGCGCGCGCGGTGCCGTACGCGCACGAGGCGGAGCTCTCGGAGCCGCAGACGCATTGGGGCGGGCGTGTGAGCGACGATCTCACTGGCGTGCTCGACGACGCGACGCTCACGGCCGGGCTCGACACGACGATTGGCGGGACCGCCCCCGCGTCGCCACTGCAGCCAGCGGACTGGCAGGCAGGCAGCGACACCCTCTGGACCTGGGCAGGCGACGGGGTGCCGCTCGCCGACGAGGTTGCAGTGACGTACGCTGCGACGCTGAACGCCTTCGAAGGGGGAGCCCCCACCGGAGACGGTCACGTGCTCAACGTCGCGTTCACCCACCCCGGACTTGAGGCGCCGCCCTTCCCCGAGGATTGCGTGGCGAAGAACAGCGAAACGTGTCAGACAACCGAGCAGCTCGTCGCTGCACTCCAGGCTGCGAAACAGGCCGATCCGATTCGAGAGACGCCGGTCACACCGGGGAGACACTCACCTACAGCCTCGAGTTCGTGAACGAGGGCACGGCCGTCGCCGAGATCGACGCGACGGATCACCTTGCTGGCCTCCTCGACGACGCTGGCGACGTGCGGATTCTCGACGTGGCCGTCACGCCCTCCAACCGCGTCGTGATGGCCGAGGTCGTCGGCGAGACGATCCGCGTGACCGGTGAGATCGAGCCCGGCGATACCGCGGTCGTCACCTATGAGGCCGTCGTCGCGGACGCCGGGGCCGGCGATGGCCCGCTCGAGAACTATCTCGTGCGCGGCGACGCCGAACCGCCCGCCGCCTGCGACGACGGCAACCTGCTCTGCACGGTCCATTTTGTTCCCCAGGTCGCGATTGAGAAGAGCTTCGACAGGCAGAGCTGGCGAGACCTTGACGGTTCAGGCACCGTGAGTATCGGTGATCAGCTCAGCTTCGGGTTCACGGTCACGAACACCGGACGAACGACGCTCAGCCCGGTCACCGTGACCGACCCGATGCTCGCCGAGGCTGGTGTCACGGTCGTTTGCGACGCGTCGCGCCTCGCGCCGGGCGCGCAGACGAGCTGCGCCCAGAACCGCGCCTATGTCGTCAGCGCTGACGATGTCGAAGCCGGCAAGATCGTGAACGTCGCGACCGCAACGGGCGGGCACGCCGGCCCGGCGGGCACGGTGCACGCCGAATCGAACACCGTCGAGGTGCCGATTGTGCCTGTCGAGTCCGGCCTCACGCTCGTGAAACGGCTCGACAAGTCCGTGCACCAGACGGGCGTCGAGGACGTGAACGGGAACGGCCTGCCAGACGAGGGCGATCTCGTGTGGTTCGCCTTCACGCTGGAAAACACGGGGGACACCATCGTCCGCGACCCGCGCATCGTCGACGAACTCCTCGATGAGGCTGGCATTGCGATCGAGTGTGGTGCCGACCTGATCGCTCCGGGGGCAACGCTCGACTGCGCTGCGGTCGCCGGGTACGCGATCACCGCGGCCGACGTCGAGAACGAACGCGTCGTGAACACGGCGAGCGCACTCGGGCAGGCCTCGACCGGAGCCGTGATCGCCCCAGACGCGACGATCACGGTGCCAGTGGTTGAGCCTGCGCCCGGGCTCGCGATCAAGAAATCCCTTAACTCAGCCAAGGGCGAGGGCGGAATCGAGGACCTCGATCTCAGCGGAACGAACAGTCCGGGCGATCTCGTCTGGTACGCGTTTGACGTGACGAACACGGGCAACGTTGCGGTCGCGGACCTGCGCGTTGTCGACGGGCTGCTGGCAGATGCGGGCATCACCGTGAGCTGTGAATCCGCAGACCTGGCGCCCGGTGCCGAGACCCGCTGCGTGGCAGACGCAGGGCTCGCGATGACGCCCGACGATGCCGCGAACGGCAAGCTCACGAACACCGCGACGGCGGCGGCGACGGCGCCTGGCGGCGACACCGTGGCCGCCAAAGAGTCGGTGCACGAGCTCCCCGTCGTTCCCGCACGCGTCTCGCTCGCGATCGACAAGGCGCTGAACGACGCGGAAGGTGCCGGAGGGATCACCGACAGCAACGGGAACGGGTTGATCGACGCGGGAGACCTCGTCTGGTACGCGTTCACCGTGTCGAACACGGGCGAGGTGCCGCTGTCGGCCGTGAGCATTAGCGACGCCAAGCTGCCTGGAGACGGCCAGATCACGTGTGCGGCGACGTCGCTGGCGCCTGGCGCAGAGACGAGCTGCGTCGCCACCGAGGGCGTCGCCATCACTGCGGAGGAGGCGACGTCAGGAGTTGCGACGAACACCGCGACGGCGAGCGCGGCCACGGCCGCTGGAGTCTCGGTCGAATCGCTGCCGTCGACCGTTGACGTGCCGACCGCGGTCGCCGAACCGAGCCTGTTCGCGCAGAAGCATCTCGCGGGATGGTCGGACCTCGACGGCAGCGGGACGCTGAGCCGCGGCGACACGTTGGACTACGAGTTCACCGTGTGGAACGACGGCAATACTCCTCTCAGCGCACTGTCAGTGGAAGACCACCTGCTTGCCGATGCCGGGATTGGCGTGACGTGCGCCGCGGTCGAGCTTGCCCCTGGCGCCCACATGACGTGTGCCGCCGACGCCGGGTACCCGGTCTCGGCGTCTGAGGCCGCGGCGGGGGAGGTCGTGAACACTGCGGTCGCGGTTGGCGCCGCTGGCGAGGCCGGCGAGATCCGCTCGCCCGAGACTGCCCTCGTGACACCGGTCGCCCCCGTGCACCCGGCGCTCGCGCTGATCAAACGGCTCAACACCGATGCGCCGGGCGGGGGCACCGAGGACGTGAACGGTGACGGGCTCGTGAACGCGGGCGACGCGATCTGGTACGCATTCGAGGTTGTGAACCAAGGGGATCTGCCGCTCACCGCCGTGGCGCTCGAGGACGCCCTGCTAACGGGGGCCGGCGTCGAAGTGTCCTGCGAGGTCGCCGATCCGCTGCTGCCGCATGCAGTCGCGAGGTGCACAGCTGACGCAGGCTACGAGGTGACCCTCGACGACGAAGCCGCTGGGCGGGTCCACAACACCGCGCGCGTCACCGGTGAGACGCTGCTCGGCGACGCGGTGGCGTCCCCGACGGCGGCGCACACCACGTGGCTCACGGTCGCGCGGCCGGGCATTGCGATCGAGAAGCGGCTCGACCGCACCGAGGATCTCGACAGCTCGGGCATGGTGACCGCCGGCGATCTTCTCTGGTACGGCTTCACCGTCACCAACATCGGAAACGTGCCGCTCAGCGCGGTGGCGGTCGACGATCCGCTCCTGGCGGAGGCCGGCGTTGACGTGACCTGCGCTGCCGGCGAGCTCGCGCCGGGGGCGACCGTTGAGTGCGCTGCGGTCGCGGGGTACGAGGTCCCGGGCGATGCGGTGGCGGATCGGCGCGTCGTGAACGTCGCAGCGGCAGCGGCAGCCTCGCCTGCGGGCGGCACCGAGAACAGCACACCATTCGAACTGGTGACCACCGTGTACCCCGCGGACGATGGCGAGGGTCCCGGTGGCCCGGGCGCGCCAGGCGGACCCGGCAGCCCTGGTGGCCCCGGGACGCCCGGCGGCCCCAGCGTGATCGGTGAGACGGGCGGGGTGGGGCCGCTCGGCGCGGCCGCCATCGCCGCCCTGCTGCTCGTGCTCGGCGCGCTGCTCGCCAGCAAGCGGCTCGCGCGTCAGCAACGTGGCTAATCTGGCCCGCCCTGTGGCAAAAGTCGCCCTGTCCCGTGAGTTCCGGCTCCGGGCAGGGTAGACTCTGCCCTAACAACTGAACACGCCGTGTAGGCATTGCGGGAGAGACCGGGTCAGCCCCGGCGCCGTAGGAGCAAACCCTCCCCGGGAAACTCTCAGGCCCCTGTACCGCAACGCGTAGGCAACTCTGAAAAGCAGCGGGCTTCCCGCTCACCGAAGGTGCAAGGGCGCAGTGGTGGTTTCACTCGCTCGAATCTCTCAGGTCACAGTACAGAGCGGGGAGGATCTTTACGTTGGTCGCGCCCGACCCCGATATTGGAGATCCTCTGTGACATCACCAGCACTGTCCGTACCCTTCGAGAACCGCCACATCGGCGTCACCTCCGACGCCGACCAGCGGGTCATGCTCGACGCGCTCGGGTTCGAGAGCCGCGCGGCCCTCGTTGACGCCGCCGTTCCGGCCGCGATCCGGAGCGCGCGCCCGCTCGACCTGCCCGACGCGCTGAGCGAGGAGGGGGTCCTCGCAGAACTTCGCGGCCTCGCCTCGCAGAACGTCGTGAAGACGCAGCTCATCGGGCAGGGCTTCTACGGCACGCACACGCCGCCGGTGATCCGCCGCAACGTGCTCGAGAGCCCCTCCTGGTACACGGCGTACACGCCCTACCAGCCCGAGATCTCGCAGGGCCGCCTCGAGGCGCTCCTGAATTTCCAGACCATGGTGTCTGATCTCACAGGCCTGCCCATCGCGAACGCGTCCATGCTTGACGAGGCCTCGTCCGCGGCGGAGGCCGTGCTGCTCATGCGCCGCGCGAACAAGTCGAAGGCCGACGCGAAGACTGTGGTCGACGCAAACCTCTTCCCGCAGACGATCGCCGTCATCACTGGCCGCGCTGAAGCGCTCGGCTTCGACGTTGAGGTCGCGGACCTCTCCACGGGCCTGCCCGACGGCGAGATCTCGGGCATCGTGCTGCAGCAGCCGGGCAACGACGGCGCGGTCGTCGACCACGCGGCGGTGATCCAGGCGGCGAAGGATCGCGGCGCGATGGTCACCATCGCGGCCGACCTCCTCGCGCTCACGCTCATCACCTCGCCGGGCGAGCAGGGCGCCGACATTGCGGTCGGCAACACTCAGCGGTTCGGCGTGCCGCTGTTCTTCGGGGGCCCGCACGCGGCGTTCCTCGCGGTGCGGGAGGGCCTCGAGCGCTCGCTCCCGGGTCGCCTCGTCGGCGTCTCGAAGGATCAGGAAGGCCGCACGGCCTACCGGTTGGCGCTCCAGACGCGCGAGCAGCACATCCGCCGCGAGAAGGCGACAAGCAACATCTGCACCGCGCAGGCGCTCCTCGCGATCACCGCGTCGATGTACGCCGTCTACCACGGCCCCGACGGGCTCAAGCGGATCGCCCAGCGCACGCACGCGCACGCTCGCGCGCTCGCCGCAGCCCTCGCGGGCGTCGGGGTGGAACTCGTGCGCGACTCGTTCTTTGACACCCTCTGGGCGCGGGTTCCGGGCCTCGCTTCGAAGATCGTCGCCGTCGCGGCTGACGCCGGGCTGAACCTTCGGCTCGTCGACGAAGACACCGTCGGTATCTCGCTCGACGAGACGACGACCGCGCAGACCGTTGCGGCCGTCGCCGAGGTCTTCGGCGCGACGGCCCCCGAGGCTGTCGAAGCGGGCGACTACGCCTTCTCGGCCGAGCTCACCCGCACGAGCGAGTACCTCACCCACCCGATCTTCCACGAGGTCCGCTCGGAGACGCAGATGCTGCGCTACCTCCGCCGCCTCGCCGACCGCGACCTCGCGCTCGACCGGACGATGATCCCGCTCGGCTCGTGCACGATGAAGCTCAACTCGACCGCCGAGATGGAATCGATCTCGTGGCCAGAGTTCGCGGGGATCCACCCGTACGTCCCCGCCGACCAGAGCGCGGGCTGGCGCGAGCTCATCGGCCGCCTCGAGAACTGGCTGCTTGAGATCACCGGCTACGCGGGCATCTCGCTACAGCCGAACGCCGGCTCGCAGGGCGAGTACGCGGGCCTCCTCGCGATCCGCAGCTACCACCTCGCGAACGGTGACGACGGCCGCGACGTCTGCCTCATCCCCGAATCCGCGCACGGCACGAACGCCGCGTCTGCGGTGCTCGCCGGCATGCGCGTCGTCATCGTGAAGAACACGCCGACGGGCGCGATCGACCTCGACGACCTCGACGCGAAGATCGAGCAGCACCAGGCGGCGCTGTCGGCCATCATGATCACCTACCCGTCGACCTACGGCGTCTACGACGCTGACGTGCGGGACGTCTGCGACCGCGTGCACGCGGCAGGCGGCCAGGTATACATCGATGGCGCGAACATGAACGCGCTCGTCGGCCTCGGCAAGCCGGGCGAGTTCGGGGGCGACGTCTCCCACCTGAACCTGCACAAGACGTTCGCGATCCCGCACGGCGGCGGCGGGCCCGGCGTCGGCCCGGTCGCGGTCGCCGAGCACCTGAAGCCGTTCCTGCCGGGCAACCCGGCCGCGGGCCTCGCGGCCGACGGGATCCAGACGACCGACGGGATCCCCGTCGCGGCGACCCTGTTCGGTTCCGCTGGCGTCCTGCCGATCTCGTTCGCGTACGTCGCGATGATGGGCGGCGAGGGGCTCACCCGCGCGACCGAGACCGCGCTGCTCTCGGCGAACTACATCGCCGCGCGCCTCCGCGAGCACTTCCCGGTGCTGTTCACCGGCGAGACCGGACTCGTCGCGCACGAGTGCATCCTCGACCTGCGCGAGCTCACCGCGAAGTCAGGCGTCACCGCCGAGGACGTGGCGAAGCGCCTCATCGACTTCGGCTTCCACGCGCCGACGCTCGCGTTTCCGGTTCCGGGCACGCTCATGGTCGAGCCCACCGAGTCCGAGGATCTCGGCGAGATCGAGCGGTTCATCGAGGCGATGATCCAGATCCGCGCCGAGATCGACGACGTCATCGCGGGCACCTACGCGATCGAGGCGTCGCCGCTGCGCGGCGCACCGCACCCCGCCGCCGTCGTCGTCTCCGACAGCTGGGACCGCGCGTACACCCGCGAGCAGGCCGCGTTCCCGAGCGAGCGCCTGCGCGTCGACAAGTACTTCCCGCCCGTCTCGCGCATTGATGGCGCGTTCGGCGACCGCAACCTTGTCTGCTCCTGCCCGCCCATCGAAGCCTACGAGGACTAATCATGACTGAGCACACGACCGAGCAGCCAAAGCACACGTCGCTGCACGCCGAGCACGAGAAGCTCGGCGCATCGTTCACCGACTTCGGCGGCTGGGATATGCCGCTGAAGTACGGCAGCGAACTCGCCGAGCACCGCGCCGTGCGGGAGGCCGCCGGCCTCTTCGACCTGTCGCATATGGGGGAGGTCTGGGTGTCGGGCGACGACGCCGCTGCGTTCCTGAACACCGCCCTCGTCGGCAACTTCGCAGTGACGGCCGTCGGGAAGGCGAAGTACTCACTCATCGTGAACGCCGACGGCGGCATCGTCGACGACCTCATCGTCTACCGCATCGCCGAGACGCGCTTCCTCGTCGTGCCGAACGCGGGCAACGCCCCGACGGTCGCGCGCCTCCTCACCGAGCGGGCCGAGGATTTCGCCGTCGAGGTCACCGACGCGTCGGCCGACACTGCCCTTATTGCCGTGCAGGGGCCGAACTCCGAGGCGATCGTGCGGGCCGTCGTCGCAACCGACGACGAGCGCGCCGCGGTCGCGGACCTCGCGTACTACGCGTGGACGGCGGTCACGGTCTCGGGCATCGACGTGCTGCTCGCGCGCACCGGGTACACCGGCGAGGACGGCTTCGAGCTGTACATCCCGGCCGATCGCGCGCCGGAGCTCTGGCAGCTGCTGCTCGCCGCGGGGGAGGGCCACGGCCTCACCCCGTGCGGCCTCGCCTCGCGTGACTCCCTGCGCCTCGAGGCAGGCATGCCCCTCTACGGCAACGAACTGAGCGTCGACACGACCCCGTTCGAGGCGAACCTCGGCGGCGTCGTCTCGTTCAAGAAGACCGAGAACTTCGTCGGACGCGCCGCGCTCGAGGCGGCGAAGGCTGCCGGGTCGCGCCGCGTACTCGTCGGGCTCAAGGGCCTCGGGCGCCGCGCTGGTCGCGGCGGCTACGCGGTGTTCACACCAGCATCCGAGGTTACCGACGAGGCGCCGCGCGAGATCGGCGTCATCACGAGCGGGCAGCCCAGCCCGACCCTCGGCTACCCGATCGCCCTCGCGAAGCTCGACGCGAGCTTCGCCGAGCCGGGCACGACCGTCGAGGTCGACCTGCGCGGCAAGCGCGAGCCGTTCGAGGTCGTCGCGCTCCCGTTCTACACGCGCAGCGCGTAGCCCCGGCCGTGCGGCAACGAACGCCGCACGGCACCACCGAGCACCCCCACACCACCCCACAGAAAGAACACGAGAACCCCATGAGCCAGGTACACGCAGGATTCCGCTACTCCGACGAGCACGAGTGGATCGACGATCAGAGCCCCGCAACCGTCGGCGTCAGCCAGGTCGCGGCCGACGCGCTCGGCGACGTCGTCTACATCGAGCTGCCCGAGGTCGGTGCGCAGCTCACCGCCGGCGAGGTCTGCGGTGAGATCGAGTCGACGAAGTCGGTCTCCGACCTCTACAGCCCGGTCACGGGCGAGGTCGTCGAGATCAACGACGCCGTCGTTACAGACCCCGCGCTCGTAAACAGCGACCCCTACGGCGCGGCGTGGCTGTTCCGCGTCGCCGTCACGGCGGAGGGCCCGCTGCTCTCGGCCGAGGAGTACGCCGCCGCGAACGACGCCACCGTCGCGTAACGCGACCCCATCACCCCACACCCCGAAAGGCAGGCCGCAGCGTGGCGATCAGCGTCTTCGATCTTTTTTCCGTCGGGATCGGGCCATCGAGCTCACACACCGTCGGACCGATGCGCGCCGGCCATGCGTTCGTGGCGGGTATCGCCGCACGCGGCCAGCTTGACGGGGTAGCCGGGCTGCGGGTGGACCTCTTCGGTTCGCTCGCGGCCACCGGCCACGGGCACGGCACCTTCACCGCGGTGCTGCTCGGGCTCGAGGGTTTCGACCCCGAGACCGTGCTGCCCAGCGAGGTTGAGTCGGCGCTCGCGCGGATCGAGGAGACCGGCGAGCTGAGGGTTGGCGCCGAGCTCGGCACCGCGGCCCTCGGGGCGGGGCCGGCGATCGTGCCGTTCGGCGTCGCCGACATGGTGCTGCGCCCGCTGACCGTGCTCGAAACGCACACGAACGGTATGCGGTTTGCAGCGCTCGACGCCGCGGGCGAGGTGCTCGACGAGCAGACCTACTACTCGGTCGGCGGCGGCTTCATCGTGCGCGACGGGGCGGAGGAGAAGATCCTCGACCGCCTGGCGGAGCAGCTCGCCGAGCAGCCCTACCCGTTCACCACTGCCGCCGAACTGCTCGTGCACAGCGAATCGAACGGGCTGAGCATCGCTGAGGTGATGCTCGCGAACGAGCTCGTGAGTCGCGACGAGGAGGCTGTCCGCGACGGACTCGCCCACATCTGGGATGTGATGGAGGCGTGCAAGAACTCCGCCCTCACCCGCACGGGCGTGCTGCCGGGCGGGCTGAACGTGCGCCGCCGCGCGCCAGAGTGGCACCGCAAGCTGAGCGAACAGGATCCTGATCGCGACCCCGTCTTCTGGCAGGAGTGGATTAACCTCGTTGCCCTCGCCGTGAACGAGGAGAACGCGTCTGGCGGCCGCGTCGTTACCGCGCCGACGAACGGCGCGGCCGGTATCATTCCCGCGGTGCTGTTCTACGCGACGCACTACGCGCCGGGCGCCGCGACCTGGAGCGCGGAAGAGAAGCAGCGCGTCGTCGTCGACTTCCTGCTCGCCGCGGCCGCCGTTGGCGTGCTGTTCAAAGAGCAGGCGTCGATCTCGGGCGCCGAGGTCGGTTGCCAGGGCGAGGTCGGTTCCGCATCGTCGATGGCGGCCGCGGGCCTCGCGCAGATCCTCGGCGGCACGCCGCAGCAGGTCGAGAACGCCGCGGAGATCGCGATGGAGCATAACCTCGGCCTCACGTGCGACCCGATCGGCGGGCTCGTGCAGATCCCGTGCATCGAGCGCAACGCGATCGCGGCGTCGAAGGCGATCAACGCCGCGAAGATGGCGCTCATGGGCGACGGTGAGCACCACGTCACGCTCGACGAGGTCATCATCACGATGCGCGAGACCGGTAAGGACATGAGCGACAAGTACAAGGAGACCGCGCGCGGCGGGCTCGCCGTGAACGTCATCGAGTGCTGAGAACTCGCCCCGCTGAGGGGCGACGCACAGCCGCCGCGGGTACGCTAAACCGGTGACTACCGTTCTCCTCTACGCCCTCGGGATCCTGATCATCGTGCTGCTGCTCGGCATCTCGATCGCGCTGCACGAAATCGGGCATCTGCTCCCCGCCAAGCTCTTTGGCGTGAAGGTGACGCAGTACATGATCGGCTTCGGGCGCACCATCTGGTCACGCAAGAAGGGCGAGACCGAGTACGGCGTGAAGATGCTGCCGCTCGGCGGCTACGTCGCGATGATCGGCATGTATCCGCCGTCGAAGCCGGGGGAGGCGCCGCGCGAGTCCACCACCGGGTTCCTGAACTCGGTCGTCGAAGACGCGCCCGTCAAGGTCGGCAAGAAGCACGGCGAGTCGATCGTCGACGAGATCACGCGGGTTGGGGACGTCGCGCCGGCGGCGCCGAGCGATGCCGGCCCGGGGAACACCGGGCCGAGCGATGCGGACGCCTCGGTAGCAGCTGGGCAGGACGAGACCGAATACCGCCGCGGCCTCGCCGGCTGGGTCGACGAGGCGCGCGACGCGAGCGCGGAGACGATCCCCGATGGGGAGGATCACCGGTCGTTCTACAGGCTCCCCGTCTGGAAGAAGATCATCGTGATGGCGGGCGGGCCGCTCATGAACCTGGTGCTCGCGTTCCTGTTCTTCGGCATCGTGATCTCCGGCTTCGGCGTCGCACAGTCGAGCACGACGCTCGCGCAGGTGAGCGAGTGCCTTGTGCCCGCGGGGAGCACGCAGACGAGCTGCGGGACCGACGACCCGGCGGCGCCAGCCGCGGCCGCTGGGTTGCAGCCAGGGGACACGCTTGTCGCCGTGAACGGGACGAAGATCGAGGACTGGGAGCAGTTCCGCTCGATCGTCGCCTCATCGCCTGGCCTCACCCTGCAGGTCGAGATCGAGCGCAACGGCAAGTCCGACATCATGGCGCTCACGCCCGAGGCGAACGAACGGATCCTCGCGGACAGCAGCGGTAAGGCAGTGCTCAACGAAGACGGCACGCCGAAGACTGAGAGCGTCGGCATGATCGGGGCAACCCCCGGCTCCGAGGTGGTGCAGCGCCCGATCGCCGAGGTACCAGCGTTCGTCGGCGAGAACGTGAAGAACGTCGCCGGGGTCATCGTGAACCTCCCCGCGCGCCTCGTCGACGTCTGGCAGGCTGCCTTCGGTGCGGAGGAACGCGACCCGAACGGCCCGATGGGCGTCGTCGGGATCGGCAGGCTGGCGGGTGAGGTCGTGAGCATGGACGAGGCCCCGCTCGCCGCGCGCGCCCAGTTCATCTTCAGCCTCGCGGGCTCGCTCAACGTGGCGCTGTTCGTGTTCAACCTCGTGCCGCTCATGCCGCTCGACGGCGGGCACATCGCTGGCGCGATCTACGAGGCGATCAAGCGGGGCTGGGCGCGGCTGCGCGGCAAACCCGACCCGGGCCCCGTCGACACGGCGAAGATGGTGCCGGTCACGTTTGTGGTCGTGATCGCCCTCGGTGCGATGAGCCTGCTGCTCATGTACGCCGATATTGTGAAGCCCGTCGCGCTATTCGGCTAACGTTCGGCTGACCCCGGTAGACTCGGTTCCGTGGCAGCAGTGAATTTGGGAATGCCGAAGGTGCCGGAAGTATTGGCACCGCGGCGCAAGACCCGTCAAATCAAGGTCGGCTCAGTCGGCGTGGGCAGTGACTCGCAGATCTCTGTGCAGTCGATGACCACGACTCCGACGACCGACATCAACGGAACGCTCCAGCAGATCGCCGAGCTCACGGCGGCCGGATGCGACATCGTGCGCGTCGCGGTGCCAAGCCAGGACGACGCGGATGTGTTGCACATCATCGCGAAGAAGAGCCAGATTCCGGTGATCGCCGACATCCACTTCCAGCCGCGCTACATCTATGCGGCCATCGATGCCGGGTGCGCCGCGGTTCGCGTGAACCCCGGCAACATCCGCCAGTTCGACGGCAACGTCGGGGCGATCGCGAAGGCCGCCAAGGACGCGGGCGTCTCGCTCAGGATCGGCGTGAACGCCGGCTCCCTCGACCGTCGCCTGCTGCAGAAGTACGGCAAGCCCACCGCCGAGGCGCTCGTCGAGAGCGCCGTCTGGGAGGCGTCGCTCTTCGAAGAGCACGACTTCCACGACTTCAAGATCTCGGTGAAGCACAACGACCCCATCGTCATGACGAAGGCCTACCGGCAGCTCGCTGCCGCCGGCGACTGGCCGCTGCACCTCGGCGTGACCGAGGCCGGTCCCGCGTTCCAGGGCACCATCAAGAGTGCCACCGCGTTTGGCATTCTGCTGTCCGAGGGCATCGGCGACACCATTCGCGTGTCGCTGTCGGCGCCCCCTGTCGAGGAGGTCAAGGTCGGCCTGCAGATCTTGCAGTCGCTGAACCTTCGCGAGCGCAAGCTTGAGATCGTGTCGTGCCCATCGTGTGGCCGCGCGCAGGTCGACGTGTACACGCTCGCCGAGGAGGTCACCAAGGGCCTTGAGGGCATGACGGTGCCGCTGCGCGTCGCTGTCATGGGATGCGTCGTGAACGGCCCCGGCGAGGCGCGCGAGGCAGACCTCGGTGTCGCCTCGGGCAACGGCAAGGGCCAGATCTTCGTGAAGGGCGAGGTCATCAAGACCGTTCCCGAGTCCGAGATTGTCGCCACCCTGATCGAGGAAGCGAACCGTATCGCCGACGAGATGGGGCACGAGCGCGAGTCCGGCGCCCCGGAGGTTCTCGCCGTCAAGTAGCGATCGCTACGCTCTCGCGGCCCCAGCCGCCAGCACGGTCCGGGCCCCAACAGGCCCCGACTGCCAGCGCGGCCCCGGTGCCGATGCGGCCCCAATCCATGCGATCTGCAGATCGTATCCAGGATTGGGGCCGTTCTTGCATTTCAACTGCAGATCTCCAGACGTGCGTTCGAGGGGACCCGGCTTGCACGACTATACACTGTGAGTATACGCTCGGTGTATGGCAACCATGGACTCCTCACATGCCCTCCTCGGGCTGCTCGGAACGGGCTCAGGCTACGGGTACGACCTGAAGCACGACTACGATCGGCATTTCGGCGCAGAGAAGCCGCTCGCGTTCGGGCAGGTGTATGCGACGCTCGCTCGCCTCATGAAGCACGGCTTCATCGCGCTGCTCGGCGACGAAGCCGGAGGCGGGCCAGACCGCAAACGCTACGAGATTACGCCGGCCGGCCGCGCCGAGCTCGAAGATTGGCTGTTCTCCGCTGACACCCCCTCGCCGGCGCTCCAGAGCAACCTGTTCGCGAAGACGATCATCGCGCTGTTGCTCGACGACGACGCCGCACGGCTGCTCGATCTCCAGCGTGCCGAACACCTCGAGCGGATGCGCGAGCTGACGCGGCGAAAGTTGGGCGCTGATCTTGCCACGGTGCTCGTCTGCGACCACGCACTGTTCCACATCGAGGCTGACCTCCGGTGGATCGAGCTCACTTCGGCAAGGCTCGGCGAACTGCGGTCGGAGGTGGCGCGATGAATCCCGTGCTCAGCGTCAGCGGCATCGAACGGTCATTCGGCATGGACGTCGCCCTGCGCGGCGTCGACCTCGACGTCGCGCAGGGCGAGATCCTCGCGATCATGGGGCCATCGGGTTCCGGCAAGTCGACACTGCTGCACATCCTCGCCGGAGTGCTCACTCCCGACGCCGGCACCGCGACCTACCGCGACCCGGCAACCAGCGAGACCGCGGAACTCAGCGCGCTCGGCGAGGCGGCACGGGCGAAGCTTCGGCTCAGCGAATTCGGCTTCATCTTCCAATTCGGGCAGCTGCTCCCGGACCTCAGCGCGGTCGACAACGTATCGTTGCCGCTGTTGCTCGCCGGGCAGCCTCGAAAAGTCGCGCTCCGGCAGGCGCGCCGGTGGCTTGAGCGCCTGGGGCTCGACGCCCACGCGCAGAAGCTTCCGTCGGAGCTGTCGGGCGGCCAAGCGCAGCGCGTCGCGATCGCCCGCGCACTCGTCACCGCCCCCAAAGTGATCTTTGCCGACGAGCCGACAGGGGCGCTCGACTCCCTCTCTGCTGAGCAGGTGATGCTCACGCTCACCGAGCTTTCCCGCGCCTCAGGAACGACGGTGGTGCTCGTCACACACGACGCACGCACCGCCGCGTACGCGGACCGTGAGATCGTCGTGCGCGACGGCAAGCTGTCGGGGCTGGCCCGATGAAGGCGCTGACACTCGGCTGGGTGCTTGCCTCGCGAGAGCGTGGCGGGTCGAAACGCCTCGTCGGCATCGCCGCGGGTGTCGCGGTCGGCGTCGCGCTGCTGTTGCTCGTCATCGCGGCCTACCAGGCGCTCGGCGACCGGAGCGCCCGGTCGACCTGGCCACTCGATAGTGCCTTCAAGACGGGCCAGGTCGCCGAGCTCGAGTTCGGCGACGACACCCTGTGGGTCGCGCCGAGCGGCATGCTCGGAGCCCCGGGCGACTACTACGACGGCCAGGCGATCACGCGGGTCTCGATCGCGGCGACCCCGCAGTCGACGGTCGCGGTGCCGGGCATCGAGCGCGCCCCGCAACCGGGGGAGTACTACGCCTCGCCTGCACTCGCGGCGCTGATCGACGGCACCCCCGCGGACGAGCTCGGGGACCGCTTCGGCACGCGGATCGGCATCGTCGGCCCCGATGCGCTCCTCGGCCCAGAAACCATGCTCGCGATCGTCGGCGCCGACGCAGCCGCCGTCGAACCGATGCTCGGAGCGAGCCTGCACGCGGAACTCTCAGGCGTCCGCTTCCCGACACCCGCGTACGCGATGATCGCGATTGTCGGCGGGATCGCCGTCCTCTTCCCCGTCGTCGTACTCATCTCGATCGTCACCAAGCTCGGGCAGGCCGCACGTACCGAGCGGTTCTCGACGATCCGGCTCATCGGCGCATCGCCGCGGCTCGTCGCCATGCTCGCGGCGCTCGAGGCCGTCGTCCCAGCGCTCGCCGGGGCGCTCGCCGGAGTCGGGCTCTTCTACGCCGTTCGTCCGCTCGCGGCGCTCGTCGAGATCGAAGGATCACGATTCTTCGTGAGCGACCTCGCCGTTCCTGCCTGGGCGATGATCGCCGCCGCACTCGGGACGGCACTGCTCGCCGGCCTGGTCGCGTTCGGTACCGCGCTGCGCACCGGCCTGGGGCCGCTCGGCGGAAGCCGCGAACAGCAGGAGCGCCGGCCTCGATGGTGGTCGCTTGTGCCGCTTGGGCTCGGCGCGGTCGTGATCGCCGCGCCCGCAGTCGTCGCAGCCGCGGGGCTCGACGTGCGGGTCCCCGACGTCGCCGTCCTTGTCGGGTTCATTCTCATCACCGTTGGACTCGTGCTCGCCGGGCCGTGGCTTGCCGCTGCCGTCAGCCGCTTCGGCGCCCGACGCGCGAACGATGCGGCAGGGGTGCTCGCGATGCGCAGGATCGCACGCCACCCGCGCGCAACCTTCCGGTCGGTGAGTGGCCTCGTGCTCGCGCTGTTCGTGGTGACGGTGTTCGCTGTCGGAACGACGACAGAGATCGTTGACGAGGTCGCCGACGTGCCGGCGACCGAACTCGTGCCTGCCGACGCGCTGGTTACGAACCTCGGGTTCGAAGCCGACGAAGCGGAACAGGAGCGGGCGCTCGCTCGCGTCGCCGCCGCTGACGGGGTCGACCGCGTCGTTCGGGTCGGCTGGTACGACGACGAGACCGCGGGCGCTGACGGTGAGCAGGGCGACGCCGGCGACGCGTCCGCCGAGGCGAACGGCGAAGCGCTCGGTGGCGGCTTCGTCGTGTCGGCGGCGGACGCGGCGGCGCTCGGCCTCGACGCGGGGAGCGCCGAGTGGCTGTGGATCGAACAGCCCTACTTCAGCCCCTTCGAGATCGGCAGAGACATTGACACCGCCCCGATGACCGCAGCGGCCGCTGCCACCGCGACGCCGGCGCTCGTCACCGTGCTCACCGACGGGCAACCTGGCTCGCGTGAGCGGGCGCGGACCGCCATAACGACCAGCGGCCTCACTGTCGCTGGCCTGCCAGCGACGCGGGCGGAGAGTACAGATGCGAGCGCGACCCGGTTCGCGCGGCAGTACGTCAGCCTTGCCTGGATCGGGATCCTGATCGCCACGCTCATCTCGGCGATCTCGCTGTCTGTCTCGACAGTCGCGGGCATGATCGATCGACGGCGCCAGCTTGGCCTGTTGCGGCTGAGCGGGATGCCAGCAGCGACGCTCCGGCGAATGATTGTGGTCGAGACCGCGCTGCCGCTCGCGACGGTGTTCCTGCTCACGGTCGGCCTCGGCTTCCTCACCGCGTGGGCCGTCGTCGTCGCGTTGAGCGGGGGCGACCGAGGCGTGACGCTCCCCGACGTCGGCTACCTCGGGCTCATCGGGATCTGCCTGGGGCTCGCTGCCGCCGCGATCCTCGTCGTGTTCCGCACAGTGCGAAGTGAGCTGCCGCTCGCCGCGACCCGGTTCGAATAGGGCGCGGAGGAGTCAGGCCGCGACGAGCTCGATCGTGCCGGTCGCGACATCGGCCCGCACCACTCGGACGCGGGCGTGGCGTCCCGCGACGAGCGCGCCGCCCGGATTGGGGACGCGCGCGGTGACGGCAGGGTCAACGATCTGCACTCGCGCGGTCTCGCCGCGAGCTTCGAGCACGACCGCGTCAAACGCTTCCCCGGCGCGGTCGCGGAGCAGCGCGGCCTCGATCCTGTCGAGCGCCTCCGAGTTGAGCCTGCCCGCGATCGCGGCTGAGGATCGCATGAGCCCGGGGACCTCGCCGAGGCTCGCGAGCGCCCACTCCGGCACATCGCGGCCAGCGCAGAGGGCCTCGCAGATCGCGAGCCCCCACCTGTCGACGAGCCGCCGAAGTGGTGCGGTCACGTGCGCGTACGGGGCCGCGATCGCGGCCTGCTCGGGATGCTCGGGCGGTGCGAGCGTCACGCCGTCGTGCGTCACGCCGAACGCGGCGTAATCCGCGCCGCGGAAGAGGCTTGACGCGGCGTGCAGCACGGCGGCGCCCGCCGGCGTGTCAGCTGGGACGGTTCGGAGGTATTCGCCGTAAGGGATGCCGTCCGGCCAGGGGAGCCCGAGCGCAGCGACGCGGCCGTGAAACTCGGCGAGCGCGGTGGCGTCGGGCGGCAACATCGTGCGAAGGATCCCGATCCCGCCGTCAAGCATGATCCTGCCTGCCGCCATCCCGGTGAGGAGGGACAGCTGGGCGTTCCACTCCTCGACACGGAGCGGGAACCGGCGCTCGATCCGGTAGCCGTGCTCGTCGCGGACAACCTCCTCTTCGGCCATGTTCAGGCTCGCACCGCCGCGCGCCCGCTCGCAGGCGATCCGGAGCTCGCCGACCACCGGGAGAAGCGCGAGGGCCGCGGCTGCGGCTGCGGTGCCTGTGGGCGGGGCCCCGGCACCCGCGGCACCGGTGCCAGGCCCGGCCGTGCCCGAATCGACAGCGACCTGCGCCGACGCATAGTCGAGCTTCGCGCGGGAACGGATCCGGGCGCGCTCGACGCGGGCAGGGCCGACATCCGCCCCGTCGAGCGCGGCACGGCCATCGGCGTCGAGCTCGATCGTCCAGACGAACGCGCTCCGATCCTCGTTCGGGAGCAGCGAGGCGCGCCCCTCACTGAGTTCGCGCGGGTGCAGCGGCACCGACCCGTCCGGAAGATAGAGGGTCTGGCCGCGGCGCCGTGCCTCGGCGTCGAGCGCGCCGCACGGCGCCACAAAGCCCGGCACGTCGGCGATCGCGTAGCGGAGCATGAACCCGGCGCGGCCGGTGCGCTCGATATGGAACGCCTGGTCGAGGTCACGCGACTCCGCTGGGTCGAGCGTCACAAACTCGATGTCGCGGAGGTCGAGATCGGGGACGGGCGGCGCGGCCGAGACGGCCTCTGCGAGCGCTTCCGGTGGGAACGCGTCGACGATCCCGTTCGCCTCCCTGAGCGCGGTGAGCGCCGCGGCGAGCTGGCCGCCTGGCGCGTGAGGTGCGATGTGCGTCCGCCTGCTGGGCATGGTCGTAGCCTAGCGCCTCGGCCCCAACAAACTCCTAGACTGGGGGCATGACAGCCGCAGCGAGTGACCAGACCACGGAAGCCGTAGACGCCCTTCTCAAAGTGGCCGGGGTGACGCAGCAGCGCGGGCTCGTTCGGAGGATCGTCGAGGCAGGCCTCGGGCTGTCCGCAGACGCCGCTTCACGGCTGGACCTGAAGATCTCTGCCGCGGCGCTCGAAGAGATGCGGGAGGCCTTCGCCCTATTCGCCCCCTACGCTGGCGTGCGGAAGGCGACGATCTTCGGGTCCGCGCGCACGCAGCCGGGCGACCTGCTCTACACCGCGGCGGAGGCGAGCGCGCGGGCACTCTCGGACGACGACTGGATGGTCGTGACCGGCGCCGGTCCAGGGATCATGGAGGCCGCCGCAATCGGGGCAGGCGCCGAGCACTCCCTCGGGGTCTCGATCCGGCTGCCCTTCGAGGAAGAGCCGAATGCGTTCGTCGCGAACGATGAACGGCACGTCGCGATGAAGTACTTCTTCACCCGGAAGCTCATGCTCGTGAAGGAATCGAGCGCCTTCATCTGCCTGCCCGGCGGATTCGGCACGATGGACGGGACGTTCGAGCTACTCACCCTGCAGCAGACGGGAAAGATGGCGCCCGTACCGATCGTACTGCTCGACCGGCCGGGCGGAACCTACTGGGAGGGATTCAAGAGCTTCGTGCTCAACGAGCTCGAGCGCGGGGGCTTCGTCACGCCGGGCGACCTCGACCGCGTCCTCATCACGGACTCCGCAGACGCCGCCGTCGAGCACGTGCACGGTTTCTGGAGCAACTACACGGACCTGCGCTGGTTCCCGACCCACGTGCCAGGCGAGCGTGACGCGCTGCTGCTGTACGTGCGGACGGCTCCGACCGCGGCGCAGCTTGCCGAGCTCACCGAACGCTTTGGGTTCATGCTCGCGGCCGGAGCGATTGAGGTCGTGGAGCCCTACGCCGAAGAAGGATCGGAGCGCGCCAACCTCGTGCGGGTACGCCTGGTGCCCCGGCCGCACGCGATCGGGGAACTCTACCGGCTCATCTGGGCGTTGAACGAGATGGTGCCCGGCGACCCGTCGACGGAGGAATAGCCGTGGGCGCGGCACCCGGCTCAGGCGACGACGCGTTTCGTGCCGCGCTCGCGGACGCGCGTACGGAGGTCGCCGGACGCCTGGCCGATCTCGAGCGCACCCTGGCCGAGCTTGTGCGCAGCCGCGAGTCAGCGAACGATGACGACGAGCACGACCCTGAGGGCGTGACGCTCTCCTCCGAGTGGTCCCGGCTCAGCGGCCTCGCGGACGCGGCGCGCACCGAACTCGCCGAGGCAGACGTGGCGCTCGAGCGGTGGGCGGCAGGCCGCTATGGTGTGTGCGAGAACTGCGGTGGGCCGATCCCTGTCGAGCGGCTCGAGGTGCGCCCGTTCGCGACGCGCTGCGTGCCGTGCGCGAGTCTGCGGCGCTGACAGGAGCCGTCGACGTGCGACGCCGCGGGGCGGTTGTCCACAGATCGCGCGAGGCGGTCGCCGTGCGCGGGGCTCGTCGCAATCCTTGAGACATGAACAGGCCCGCACGCCAGTTGCCAGCAGACCTCGGCGACGCGTTTCTGCGGTCGGAGGCGATCGCCGCTGGCGTCTCCCCTCGACGCTTGCGAAATGCTGACCTTGACACGCCATTTCGAGGCGTACGGAGGAAACGCGTTGATCCGTGCAGCATGTCGCAGCCTGGGCCGACCGGGCAGGTTTCCGCCGGTCACGCGAGCGCTGCTCACCCGCTCGCCCGACGGCGGGCCGAGCACCTCGAGCGGGCAAGGCTCTACAGCCTGATCGCGTCCGATGGCGCGTTCTTCTGCGGCAGAACGGCTGCGGTGATCCTGGGGCTCCCCGTTGCGCTCAAGCCCGCTCAAGATCTCGAGGTTGGGCGGCTATATCCCGCCCGCGCACCGCGAGCGCGGAGCATCCGGGGCGTCCAAGCTCGGCCAGCCCTCGTCACGCTGCAGTCGACGGCGGGGCTGCGCACGACCAGCCCGTCGACAACGTGGGCGATGCTCGGCCGCTGGCTCAGCCTGGAAGAACTTGTAGTGCTCGGCGACGCGATTGTGAACGACTCGCGCTTTGGGCGGGACGCGCCGACCGCGCTTGATGCGGCCGCGAACGCGCCAGGACGGCCTCGCGCGCGGCTGCTCAGGGAGGCGCTCTCGCTCGTGCGCGTAGGCAGTGCTTCTCCGCCCGAGACTCAGCTGCGGTTGGCGCTTCGCGCTGCTCGCCTACCCGAGCCCGAGCTCGATGTTGACGTGCGGGACGCGAGCGGGGGTCTCCTAGGGCGGAGCGAGCTCGCGTATCCGGAGAGCCGGGTTGCGATTGAGTACGAGAGCGACCACCACCGCGTTGACCAGCGGCAGTGGAACCGCGACATCGAGAAGTATCAGGCCTACGCCGAGTCAGGCTGGCGCATCATCCGGGTGACCGCGGCCATGCTGTACACCAACAGGGATGAGATGGTCAGGCAGGTTGCGGATGCCCTCGCAGTGGCAGGGCGTCCAGCCCGGTAGTCCCAGTGGCTCTGCAGTGCCAGTCACGGAGGTGCCAGCCACAGAGGTGCCAGTCATGGAGTTGGCAGTCCTGGAGTTGGCAGTTGTGGTCGCTTACGGGCCGCCAGAACGACCACTAGTGCCAACCCGGGCGGGGTGGAGGAGCCTGGGGGAGATATCTTGCCCACGGCCCCACCTGCCGCCCGCCTCCTGCCTCCTGCCGCCTGCCGTGAGTTGGCAGTTGTGGTCGCTTGCCGGGGCGTACAGCGACAACTACTGCCAACCGCCGGGGGTGTGGAGTGGGGTGGGCAGGGGCCGGGCCGGGGTGGCCCGGCCCGGGCAGGCCCGGCCCCTAGCCGACGTACTCCGCGAGGTGCTCGCCCGTGAGGGTGGACTTCGCCTCCACCAGGGCCGCGGGTGTGCCTTCGAAGACGACGGTGCCGCCGTCCTGCCCTGCCCCGGGCCCGATGTCGATGATCCAGTCGGCGTGGGCCATCACGGCCTGATGATGCTCGATAACGACGACGCTCTTGCCCGAGTCCACGAGCTTGTCGAGCACGCCGAGCAGCTGCTCGACATCGGCGAGATGCAGACCCGTCGTTGGCTCGTCGAGCACGTACACGCCAGCGTCTTCTGCCATCGCGATCGCGAGCTTCACGCGCTGGCGCTCGCCGCCGGAGAGCGTAGTCAGGGGCTGGCCGAGGGTGAGGTATCCGACCCCGACGTCGACGAGGCGGGACAGGATCTTCGCGGCCTTCGGCACCTTCGCGCTCGCGCCGGCTGGGGAGGTCCCGGACAGGAACTCGTTGGCGTCACTGATCGACATCTCGAGCAGCTCGGCGATGTTCTTCCCGCCCTCATCTTCGCTCCCGCCGAGCCTGTACTGCAGCACTTCGGCCTGGTAGCGCCGGCCCTCGCACTCGTCACAGGGGGTGGCGACGCCGGCCATCACGACGAGGTCGGTGTAGATAACGCCCGCGCCCTTGCAGACCGGGCAGGCGCCCTGCGAGTTTGCCGAGAACAGCGCCGGCTTCACCCCGTTCGCCTTCGCAAACGCGGTGCGGATCGGGTCGAGCACGCCCGTGTATGTTGCAGGGTTCGACCTGCGCGATCCCTTGATGGGGGACTGGTCGACGGCGATGACTCCCTCCCGGCCCGACACGTAGCCGTGGATGAGCGACGACTTGCCGGAGCCGGCGACGCCCGTGATCGTGCACAGCACGCCGAGCGGGACGTCGACGTCGACGTCGCGGAGGTTGTTGCGGTCTGCTCCGCGCACCTCGATCTTGCCCGTGGCCTCGCGCACCGATTCCTTGAGTGAGGCGCGGTCACCAAAGTGCTTACCGGTGACGGTGTCAGACGCTGCGAGGTCGTCGACGGTGCCCTCGAAGCAGATCTCGCCGCCCGCGGCACCAGCTGCCGGGCCGAGGTCGACGACGTGGTCGGCGATCTTGATCATCTCGGGCTTGTGCTCGACGACAAGCACGGTGTTGCCCTTGTCGCGCAGCCTGAGCAGCAGGCCGTTCATGCGCTGGATGTCGTGGGGGTGGAGTCCGATCGATGGCTCGTCGAAGATGTACGTCACGTCGGTGAGGCTCGACCCGAGATGGCGGATCATCTTCGTGCGCTGCGACTCGCCGCCCGAGAGCGTGCCGGCGGGCCGGTCGAGCGACAGGTACCCGAGCCCGATCTCAACGAACGAGTCGAGGGTGTCGCCGAGGTTTGCGAGGAGCGGCGCGACCGAAGCGTCTTCGAGCCCACGCACCCACGTGGCAAGGTCAGAGATTTGCATCATGCAGGCGTCGGCGATGGAGATGCCGTTGATCTTTGACGAGCGGGCGAGCTCGGTGAGCCGGGTGCCCTCGCACTCGGGACAGGTGTCGAAGGTGATCGCGCGGTCGACGAACGCGCGAATGTGCGGCTGCATGGCCTCGCGATCCTTCGAGAGCATCGACTTCTGAATCTTCGGGATGAGCCCTTCGTAGGTGACGTTGATGCCGTCGACCTTGATCTTCGTCGGCTCCTTGTAGAGGAGCGCGTCGAGCTGCTTCTCGGTGAAGTCCTTGATCGGGGTGTCGGCGTCGAAGAAGTCGTTCCCGCCGAAGATGCGCCCGTACCAGCCGTCCATCGAGTACCCGGGGATCGTGAGCGCGCCCTCGTTGAGGGTCTTCGAGGCGTCGTACAGCGCGGTGAGGTCGAAGTCGCTGACCTTGCCTCGGCCCTCGCAGCGCGGGCACATGCCGCCGATGATGTTGAACGAGCGGCGCTCCTTGGTGGTGCGGCCGCCCTTCTCAAGCGTGACGGCGCCAGCGCCCGAGATCGAGGCGACGTTGAAGGAGAACGCCTTCGCGGGGCCGATGTGCGGCGTGCCGAGCCGGCTGAAGAGGATGCGCAGCATTGCGTTCGCGTCGGTCGCAGTGCCCACGGTGGAGCGCGGGTCGGCGCCCATCCGCTGCTGATCGACGAGGATCGCGGTGGTCACCCCGTCGAGCAGGTCGACGTCGGGGCGGGCGAGGGTGGGCATGAATCCCTGCACGAACGTCGAATACGTCTCGTTGATGAGCCGCTGGGACTCGGCCGCGATCGTCGCGAATACGAGGGAGCTCTTGCCGGAGCCGGACACCCCGGTGAACGCGGTGAGGCGCCGCTTCGGGAGCTCGACGCTCACGTCCTTCAGGTTGTTTTCGCGGGCGCCATAGACGCGAATACGGTCGTGTGAATCGGCTGGATGGGAGGCTGCCTCAGTGCTCATACGCACAGCGTAGTCCTCCACAATTGTGAGCACGGAAAAACTTGTTCATGCATTGCAATACTTGCTACGCAAGGTATAGTCGCCGGTATGGATCCACAGGCGGAGCGAATAGCCACGAACCTCCGCAAGGGCGTGCTCGAGTACTGCGTGCTCGCGCTGCTCTCAGGCCGCGACATGTACGGACTCGAGCTCGCGGGCGCGCTCATGGATCGCGGCCTGACCGCGAGCGAGGGGAGCCTCTACCCGCTGCTCGCCAGGATGCGCGAAGCCGGCGCGGTCGAGACCAGGTGGGAGCAGCCTGAAGACACGGGCGGCACCCGCCCGCGGCGGTACTACGCGATCACCGCGCGGGGTCGTGAACTGCTCGCGGTCTTCGCCACGGTGTGGGGCGGGATCGCAGCCCAGGTGGAATCGCTCATCGCCGATGCCCGACCAATTGAGCCCGCGGCGGAACCTGAGCCCGGCACAGACACCAAGGAGCCCTCATGAATGCACGGACCCAGGCCGGGCAGGTCGAGACGTACCTGCGCTCGCTCGGCGACGCACTCAGCGATGCGCCCGCCGCACTGCGGAACGCCGCGCTTGACGATGTCCGCGCGCACGTCGCTGAGGCCCAGGACAGCGGGCGTTCGGACGCAGAGGCGCTCGCGGGCCTCGGCGATCCCGAAATCCTCGCGTCGCAGTATCTCGCCGAGCTCGACCCAGCGACCGTGGGGGCAGACGCGAGCGGGCGCCGGGCCGAGCGCGCAGCCTGGCTGCTGCAGGCCGCCGGCCTTGCGGTCGCGATCCTCACCGCGGCGTTCTCCGGGTTCCTGATGCGCGGTGGCGGCCAGGCAGCGCTCCTCTCGCTGATCCCCATTGCGATCGTCGCGCTCGGGCTCGTGCTTCCAACGCGGTACCGGCTCGCCTACGCCTGGGCGAGCGCCGCCTCGGTGACGGCGTTCGCCGCGATCGTCAGCGCGATCCCCGCGGCGCTCCTCTCGGTCGTCGAGTACCTGCCGTTGCTCCTCGTGGTGTGGGGCGCCGCGGTCACCCCCTGGCGGCTCTCGCGCGGGATCGGGCCGCGGGAGGCGCGGGTGTGGCGCTGGGTGGGGGCGGCGGTCGTCGCGCTCCCGGCCGTCTGGATGGGGGTCGCGGGCCTCATCGGCACGTTCGGCCTCGACTGGACCGCGTGGGTTGTGCTCGCCGTGCTCTTGGCGGTCGCCGTGTGGTGTGGGCTCGGGAGCAGGATCGCGGTGTCGGCTGTTGCCCTCGCCGGTGCAGTACTGCTGTCGATGCCATTCTTCGACGGCGGGGTCCTGACCCTCCTGTGGTGGTGGGTCGGCGGGCTCTTCCTCGCGGTGGGATTGCCGGCGGTGGTCGCGGGGCGCCAGCGGGAATCGTCGGCCGTACGCTGAGTGCGGGCTGTTGCTGCGGGGTGCGGTTACGCTAATGCCATGAGCGGGACGACACGGCGCCACGCGCGCGACGCGCGGGACCCGGGCGGGAGCCGGGAGGCGCGTTTGGGTCTCGGCCTTGTCGCCGCGCTCTGCGTGGTGCTCGCCGCCCCAGCTTTCTTCGTCGCCGAGCTGCCGTGGCTCGGGGCGGGGCTGCTCGCGGCCGGGCTCCTCGGTGCGGTCGTGGCGGACAGGCGGGCAGGGATCCGGATCTCGCCGCGGACGGGAGACCCCGCCGCGCCCTCGCTCACGCGCGATCTCTCGCTCGTCGCGCTCGGCCTGATGATCGTGCGCACAATCCCGCTCGCGGCCGAACTCGACACGCTCTCGATGCTGCGGTTCACGCTCGCGCTCGGCGGGGCGGTGCTCGTCCCGTACCTCGTGTCGCGCTTCGTCTACGGCGACCGGGCCACGGGGTTCCCGTGGCGGGGCGAGCCGCCACGGCGGCGGTGGGGCGCGCTGCACTGGGGCTGGCTCGCTGGCGTGCTCGTGCTCGGGTGGCTGATCCTGCCGTACTACTTCATCTCATCGGGCGTATACGCGAACTGGCCGGAGGTGAACACGCCCGATCTCGTCGCTCGCCTGTTCGTTGGCGTGGGGGCCGTGGGCATCTGGGACGAACTGTTCTTCATCTGTACGGTGTTCGCGGTGATGCTGCGCCACTTCCCAGCGTGGCTCGCGAACGTGCTCCAGGCGGTGGTGTTCGTGTCGTTCCTCTGGGAACTCGGCTACCGCGCGTGGGGCCCACTCCTGACAATCCCGTTTGCGCTCGTGCAGGGTCTCATCTTCCTGCGGACGCGCTCGCTCGGGTACGTCGTGACCGTGCACCTCTTATTCGACGCCGTGGTCTTCGCTGTGCTCGTGCACGCGCACAACCCGGCGCTGTTCGACGTCTTCCCGACGGCCCCGTAGGCGCCCGGGACTCCGGGAGGCGCCCCTGGGGGTTCTGTCAGCTCCTCCGGCAGCCCCGTCGGTGCCGTCGGGTGCCGTTGGTGCCGTCGGGCTAGCGTGCGAGGAGACCGGCGATCCGGCGTACCGCGAACTCGTACCCCTGGATGCCCGCGCCGGTAATCACGAACTCGGCGAGCGGGGAGAGGAACGAGTGGTGGCGGAACTCCTCGCGGGCGAAGACGTTCGAGATGTGGATCTCGGCGAACGGCAGCGGCACCCCAGCGAGCGCGTCGCGCAGCACGACGGACGTGTGCGTGAGGCCAGCCGGATTGATGATGATCGCTGAGCAGTCATGGCGCGCCTCGTGGATCGCGTCAAGGATCTCACCCTCGTGATTCGACTGCACGGCACGGACATCGATGCCGTATTCCTTCGCGACGCGGAACACGAGGCGCTCGACGTCTTTGAGGGTGTCGCTGCCGTAAATCTCAGGCTCGCGGGTGCCGAGCAGGTTGAGGTTCGGCCCGTTCACCAGCAGGATCCGCTTCATCTCGGCACACTCCTTGTGACTCGTTTGGTGTCTCACTATCGTAGCCCCGCGCCGAGCTCGCGGCGGGATACGCGGAGCGCCGTAATTGCACTCTCAGGGGCGCCCGGCTACCGTTGACGGGTGACTGAGCAGCCGCGCAAGCCTTTTGATCCCTCGACATTCCGCGACAAGCCCGTATCGTTTGTCCGCCGCAGCGGCAGGATGACGCCGTCGCAGGAGCGGGCCTGGGAAGAGTCGCGTAGCGACTTCCTGCTCGAGATCGCGCACGGTCCCGCCGCCACGAGTGTCGCAGCTGGGGAGACGGGAGACCCCGCCGAGATCTTCGGGCGCGAGGCCGACCTCATCGTCGAGGTGGGTTCGGGACAGGGGCACCAGATCCTCTCCGCCGCTGCGGCTCGGCCGGAGACGAACTTTCTCGCCGTTGAGGTGTTCCGCGCGGGGCTCGCGCGGACCGTCATTCGGGCGGCGGACGCCGGGCTCACGAACCTGCGTCTCGCGGAGGTCAACGCGCCGGAGCTGCTCGAGCACTACCTGCCCGAGGGGTCGGTCGCTGAGATCTGGGTGTTCTTCCCTGACCCGTGGAAGAAGGCCAAGCACCACAAGCGCAGGCTCATCAGCGCGGACTTCGCTCGGATCGCGCACCGAGCGCTCAAGCCTGGCGGCGTGCTGCGCCTCGGCACCGACTGGCAGAACTACGCCGATCACATGCGTGAGGTGATGGACGAGGCCCCCGGCTTCGAGCGCGCGTTCGAGGGCGACTGGGCTGAACGGTACGAGGGGCGCGTGCTCACCGCGTTCGAGAACAAGGGCATTGAGAAGGGCCGCGACATCCGCGACCTCACCTACCGCAAGATCTAGCGGCCGGGCTCAGCCGGGCCGTCTCGTCGGGCGGCTCTTCGCGCCGTCCGTCTGGGATCGACGATGGGAATGTCTCCGGGCCTAACTTCGGGCAGGTCTTCTGCCGATCCCATACGTTGCGACGGGAGTTTGGGGTGCCGCGACACGCGACACGCCCGGGTTGCACCGTGCGAATCCCTGTGTCAGAATAGACAGGTTCAGTACTCCGTGCATGCGGATCACTGCCAGGTAGTGCATTGCCCCTCGACATGATCGGGGTGTGAGGCCGCGGGCAGCGAACACAGCCTGCACGCCGAGAGGCGGCCAGACGCAAGTCCGGCCGTTTTGGTGCGTGCAGAAATTGATAGGTGAACAGAGACCCAGCATTACGGCACTTCAGGGTGCCCGTCTGCCAAGGGCGCTGGTACGCAAGACGTCCAATGCTGTCGGCCACAAGCCGGGAGTACGACGCAAGTAGAAAGTAGAGATGTCATGGCGGGACAGAAGATCCGCATTCGACTCAAGTCGTATGACCACGAGGTCATTGATAGCTCAGCGCGCAAGATCGTGGATACGGTCACCCGCGCGGGCGCAACCGTGATCGGCCCCGTGCCGCTCCCCACGGAAAAGAACGTGATCGCTGTGATCCGTTCGCCGCACAAGTACAAGGACAGCCGCGAGCACTTTGAGAAGCGCACGCACAAGCGCCTGATCGACATCGTCGATCCCACCCCGAAGGCCGTCGATTCGCTCATGCGTCTC
This sequence comes from Leucobacter aridicollis, assembly GCF_013409595.1. Taxonomy (NCBI): domain Bacteria; kingdom Bacillati; phylum Actinomycetota; class Actinomycetes; order Micrococcales; family Microbacteriaceae; genus Leucobacter; species Leucobacter aridicollis. The sequence goes on from NZ_JACCBD010000001.1 coordinate 1,036,258, forward strand.
GATCTCCCGGCCGATGTCAACATCGAGATCAAGCTCTAAGGGGGGATCCAGACATGACTGCAGTACGTAATGTGAAGGGTCTCCTGGGCACCAAGCTCGGCATGACTCAGGTATGGGACGAGGACGGCAAGGTCGTTCCCGTTACCGTCATCGAGGTGGCGCCTAACGTTGTCACCCAGATCCGTACCCCCGAGGTCGACGGCTACAGCGCCGTTCAGATCGCCGCGGGTCAGATCGATCCCCGCAAGGTGAACCAGCCCTCGGCTGGTCACTTCGAGAAGGCCGGCGTGACGCCGCGCCGCCACATCACCGAGATCCGCACCGCCGACGCTGCTGAGTACAGCCTCGGTCAGGAGCTCACCATCGAGGGCGCATTCGAAGCCGGTCAGAAGATCGACGTCGTTGGCACTTCGAAGGGTAAGGGCTTCGCGGGCGCCATGAAGCGTCACAACTTCAAGGGCGTTGGCGCTTCGCACGGTGCACACCGCAACCACCGTAAGCCTGGCTCCGTCGGTGGCGCAGCAACTCCTGGTCGCGTCTTCCGCGGCAAGAAGATGCCTGGCCGTATGGGTACCGATCGCGTGACCGTGCAGAACCTCACCGTTCAGGCGATCGACGCCGAGAAGGGCCTCATCCTCGTTAAGGGTGCAGTTCCCGGTGCGCGTGGTCGTCTCGTTTTCGTCCGCAACGCAGTGAAGGGGGCGTAGTTCATGGCTACCGCTACCAAGCTCGAGGTTTTCGACGCGAAGGGCAAGAAGGCTGGGTCGGTTGACCTTCCCGAGGCTATCTTCGGCGCTGAGACCAACGTTCCGCTGATCCACCAGGTGGTCACGGCACAGCTGGCTGCTGCCCGTCAGGGTACGCACAAGACCAAGACCCGTGGCGAGCGCTCGGGTTCCGGCGTCAAGCCGTTCAAGCAGAAGGGCACTGGCCGTGCACGCCAGGGCTCGGTCCGCATGCCGCAGCACCGCGGCGGTGGCATCGTCCACGGGCCCGTGCCCCGCGATTACTCGCAGCGCACCCCCAAGAAGATGATCGCTGCTGCACTCGTTGGCCTGCTCTCGGACCGCGCACGCGCGAACCGTCTGCACGTCGTCGAGGGCTTCGGCATCGCTGACAAGCCGAGCACCAAGACCGCGCGCGAGTTCCTCGCACAGGTCGCACCGGGCAACCGCGTGCTCGTGGTCGTAGACCGCGAAGACGTGCTCACCGTGCTCAGCGTTCAGAACCTTCCGAACGTTCACGTGCTGTTCCACGATCAGCTCAACGCCTACGACGTTGTCGTCAGTGACGATCTCGTCTTCACCAAGGCAGCTTTCGACGCGTTCGTCGAGGGTCGCGCCGTTAAGGAGGACTCGAAGTGAGCATGAACAAGGCTGCGCACGACGTCATCATCCGCCCGATCGTCTCGGAGAAGAGCTACGGCCTCATCGACGCAAACGGACAGTACACCTTCGAGGTTGCTCCCACCGCGTCGAAGACTGAGATCAAGCTCGCCATCGAGTCGGTATTCGGTGTGAAGGTCGCAAAGATCAACACCCTGAACCGCAAGGGCAAGACCCGCCGCACGAAGTTTGGCCTCGGCAAGCGCAAGGACACCAAGCGCGCCATCGTCACGCTGAAGTCGGGCTCCATCGACATCTTCACGGCTGCGCTGTAGAAGGGGCGAGAAGGAACACAACATGGCAATTCGCAAGTACAAGCCGACGACCCCCGGTCGTCGCGGGTCGAGCGTTGCTGATTTCGCTGAGATCACGCGCTCCACGCCCGAGAAGTCGCTGCTGCGTCCGCTCCCCAAGACGGGTGGCCGCAACAACCAGGGCCGTATCACGACCCGTCACATCGGTGGTGGCCACAAGCGCCAGTACCGCGTCATCGACTTCCGTCGCAATGACAAGGACGGCGTCAACGCCCGCGTAGCGCACATCGAGTACGATCCCAACCGCACCGCGCGCATCGCGCTGCTGCACTTTGAGGACGGCACGAAGCGTTACATCATCGCTCCGAACAAGCTCAAGCAGGGCGACATCGTCGAGTCGGGTGCCGGCTCGGACATCAAGCCCGGCAACAACATGCCGCTGAAGAACATCCCCACGGGTACTGTTATTCACGCCATTGAGCTGAAGCCCGGTGGGGGAGCGAAGCTCGCTCGTTCCGCTGGTTCCTCGGTTCGCCTCGTGGCGAAGGATGGCCCCTACGCCCAGCTGCGTCTCCCCTCGGGCGAGATCCGCAACGTCGACGCGCGCTGCCGCGCGACCGTCGGCGAGGTCGGCAACGCTGAGCAGTCGAACATCAACTGGGGTAAGGCCGGCCGTATGCGCTGGAAGGGCGTCCGCCCGACCGTGCGTGGTGTCGTCATGAACCCGGTGGATCACCCCCACGGTGGTGGCGAAGGCCGCACCTCGGGTGGCCGTCACCCGGTTAGCCCCTGGGGCCAGAAGGAAGGCCGTACGCGCCGTCCGAACAAGGAAAGCGACAAGCTCATTGTGCGCCGCCGTAACGCTGGCAAGAAGCGCTAGTCGGCAGGTAGGAGAATAGAAGATGCCTCGTAGTCTCAAGAAGGGCCCCTTCGTCGACAACCACCTGCTGAACAAGGTGGTCGTACAGAACGAAGCTGGCACCAAGAACGTGATCAAGACCTGGTCGCGCCGCTCGATGATCATCCCCGCAATGCTGGGACACACCATCGCAGTGCACGACGGTCGGAAGCACATCCCCGTATTCGTCACCGAAACCATGGTTGGACACAAGCTGGGCGAGTTCGCCCCGACTCGTACCTTCCGTGGCCACGTGAAGGACGACAAGAAGGGCCGTCGCCGCTAACGCGGTGACGTGAAGGAGGAAGAGAAATGGTGGAATCGATCGCACGCGTGCGTCATATCCGCATCACCCCCCAGAAGGCCCGTCGTGTCGTTGACCTGGTTCGTGGCAAGAACGCGCAGGAGGCACTCGCCATCCTGAAGTTCGCGCCCCAGGCTGCCGCTGAGCCCGTGTTCAAGCTCGTCGCTTCGGCGATCGCGAACGCACGTGTGAAGGCTGACGCTGAGAACCTGCGCCTCAACGAGGACGAGCTCGTCATTGCACGCGCATTCGTGGACGAGGGTGCAACGCTCAAGCGTTTCCGCCCCCGTGCACAGGGCCGCGCGTTCCGTATCAACAAGCGCACCAGCCACATCACGGTCGTTCTGCAGACCGCTGATGAGCTGGCAGCTCAGAAGGGAGCCTAAGGAATGGGCCAGAAGATTCATCCCTACGGCTTCCGCCTCGGGATTACAACCGACCACGTGTCGCGTTGGTTCTCGGACTCGACGAAGAAGGGCCAGCGTTACGCTGACTACCTCGCCGAGGACATCAAGATCCGCCAGCACCTGCAGGTCCAGCTGGACCGCGCCGGTGTCTCGCGTGTTGAGATCGAGCGCACCCGCGACCGCGTCCGCGTAGACATCCACACTGCTCGCCCCGGCATCGTTATCGGTCGCCGCGGTGCAGAGGCAGAGCGGATCCGCGCTGACCTCGAGAAGCTCACCGGCAAGCAGATCCAGCTGAACATCCTCGAGGTCAAGAACCCCGAGGCTGACGCTCAGCTCGTCGCTCAGGGCATCGCCGAGCAGCTCGCTGCTCGTGTGGCGTTCCGTCGCGCGATGCGCAAGGGGCTCCAGGGCGCACAGCGCGCTGGCGCCAAGGGCGTCCGTATCCAGGTCTCCGGCCGTCTTGGCGGCGCTGAGATGAGCCGTTCGGAGTTCTACCGTGAGGGTCGCGTGCCGCTGCACACGCTCCGCGCGAACATCGACTACGGCTTCTACGAGGCGAAGACCACCTTCGGCCGCATCGGCGTGAAGGTCTGGATCTACAAGGGCGACCTGACGAACAAGGAGCTCGCTCGTGAGCAGGCGGCCCAGAAGCCGTCTCGCGAGCGTGGCGATCGCCGCCGTGCGCCCCGTGGCGCGCAGGCTGAGGCTGCACCCGCTGCAGCAGGAGCGGAGAAGTAACCAATGCTGATTCCCCGTCGAGTCAAGTACCGCAAGCAGCATCACCCGAGCCGCAGCGGTCAGTCCAAGGGTGGCAACACTGTCACCTTCGGTGAGTTCGGTATTCAGGCGCTCAGCCCCGCTTACGTGACGAACCGTCAGATCGAGTCCGCTCGTATCGCCATGACGCGTCACATCAAGCGTGGCGGCAAGGTGTGGATCAACATCTACCCTGACCGTCCGCTGACCAAGAAGCCCGCTGAAACCCGCATGGGTTCCGGTAAGGGCTCACCCGAGTGGTGGGTTGCGAATGTCAAGCCGGGCCGCGTCCTCTTCGAGGTCGCCGGTGTCGATGAGGAGCTCGCGCGTGAGGCACTGACCCGTGCCATCCACAAGCTGCCCCTCAAGGCCCGCATTATTAAGCGCGAGGAGGGCGACGCGTAATGGCGATCGGAACCAAGGAACTGGCTGTCACCGAGCTTGACAGCTTCGAAAACGAGCGTCTCGCGGAGGAGCTGAAGAAGGCTAAGGCCGAGCTCTTCAACCTGCGTTTCCAGTCGGCCACCGGCCAGCTTGAGAACCACGGGCGCGTACGTCAGGTGAAGCGCGACATCGCTCGCATCTACACCGTGCTCCGCGAGCGCGAGCTCGGCATTCGGGTCACCCCGGCCGCCGAGCCCGCGAAGAAGGCTTCTGCGAAGAAGTCGTCCACCAAGAAGACCGAGCAGGCGCCCGCCGCCGCTGAGACGAAGGAGGCCTAAGAATGGCTGAGGTCGAGAAGGAACAGCGACCGTATCGCAAGGCGCGCCGTGGCTACGTCGTCAGCGACAAGATGGATAAGACCATCGTCGTTGAGGTCGAGGATCGCGTGAAGCACCCGCTCTACGGCAAGGTCATGCGTCGCTCATCGAAGGTGAAGGCCCACGACGAGCAGAACACCGCCGGCATCGGCGATCTCGTACTCATCCACGAGACCCGCCCGCTCAGCGCTTCGAAGCGCTGGCGTCTGGTCGAGATCCTCGAGAAGGCGAAGTAAGCGCCCCGCGCTTACTGACTGAAGGAGTAGCAAGTGATTCAGCAGGAATCCCGACTCAAGGTTGCCGATAACACCGGCGCCAAGGAGTTGCTTACCATCCGTGTCCTCGGGGGCTCAGGACGTCGTTACGCAGGTCTCGGCGACACCATCGTCGCGACCGTGAAGGACGCGATCCCCGGCGGCAACGTCAAGAAGGGTGAGGTCGTCAAGGCCGTCATCGTTCGTACCCGCAAGTCGACCCGTCGCGTTGACGGTTCGTACATCAGCTTCGACGAGAACGCCGCCGTCATCCTGAAGGCAGACGGGGAGCCCCGCGGCACCCGTATCTTCGGACCGGTTGGCCGTGAGCTTCGCGACAAGAAGTTCATGAAGATCGTCTCGCTCGCACCGGAGGTGATCTAGTCCTATGGCTGCAAAGATCAAGAAGGGTGACCTCGTAGAGGTCATCTCGGGCCCGACCCAGGAGCGCGGTGGATACCGTGGCAAGCAGGGTCGTGTTCTCGAAGTTCTCACCGAGACCGACCGCCTGGTCGTCGAAGGCGTGAACTACGTCACCAAGCACGTCCGCGTCGGCCAGTCCGACCGCGGGACGAAGGAGGGTGGCATCGAGACCGTTGAGGCTCCCATCCACGTGTCGAACGTTGCTGTCGTTGACCCCTCGACCAAGAAGCCCACTCGCGTTGGCTTCCGCGTCGAAGAGGTTGAGAAGGACGGCAAGAAGAAGACGGTTCGCGTGCGTTACGCGAAGTCGTCTGGGAAGGACCTCTAATGTCTGAAGCTGCTGTAGCGGCTGGCAAAATCCAGCCTCGCTTGAAGCAGAAGTACCGCGGCGAAATCGTCCCGGCACTCCGTGAAGAGTTCTCCTACGCAAACGTCATGCAGGTTCCCGGTCTCGTGAAGATCGTCGTGAACACTGGCGTCGGCGAGGCAGCTCGTGACAGCAAGGTGATCGAGGGTGCGATTGCAGACCTCGTCAAGATCACCGGTCAGAAGCCCAAGGTCACCCTGGCCCGCAAGTCCATCGCGCAGTTCAAGCTGCGTGAGGGTCAGGCCATCGGCGCGCACGTCACTCTCCGTGGCGATCGTGCCTGGGAATTCCTTGATCGTCTCGTGAACCTCGCACTGCCCCGTATCCGCGATTTCCGCGGACTTTCGGACCAGCAGTTCGACGGTGCGGGCAACTACACGTTCGGTTTGACCGAGCAGAGTGTGTTCCACGAGATCGATCAGGATAAGATTGATCGCGTGCGTGGTTTTGACATCACCATTGTCACCACCGCAAAGACTGACGACGAGGGTCGCGCGCTGTTGAAGGCGCTCGGCTTCCCGTTCAAGGCCGACAACTAAATAGTCCAAGCGGATAGGGTGCCCGGGGCCTCCCCGGGTACCCCGTTCGCGTGTCACCCAGGTCGCGACCCGTGTAACGGGTCGTGAAACCAGGCGAGAAAGAAAGAGTCAATCATGACGATGACTGATCCGGTAGCAGACATGCTTACCCGGTTGCGCAACGCTAATAGCGCACATCATGACGACGTTTCGCTTCCCGGCTCAAAGCTGAAGGAGCGGATCGCCGAGATCCTCAAGCGTGAGGGCTACATCAGCGACTGGAAGGTCGAGGCGGCTCGCGTCGGCACGACCCTCACCATGACGCTGAAGTACGGACCGAACCGCGAGGCTTCGATCGAGGGCCTCAAGCGCGTCTCGAAGCCCGGCCTCCGCGTGTACGCGGGCTCGGCTGAGATTCCGAGCGTGCTCGGTGGCCTCGGCATTGCGATCCTGTCCACCTCTTCGGGGCTCCTCACGGACCGCGAGGCCGAGCAGAAGGGCGTGGGCGGCGAAGTGCTGGCCTACGTGTGGTAAGCCGTCATGTCACGTATTGGAAAGCTTCCCATCGCCATCCCCGGCGGTGTAGATGTCAAGATCGATGGCCAGCAGGTCACGGTCAAGGGTTCGAAGGGTGAGCTGTCGCTCGTCGTCGCAGAGCCCATTCGCGTCGCAGTCGAGGACGGCCAGATCCTGGTCACCCGTCCCAACGACGAGCGCGAGTCCCGAGCGCTGCACGGCCTGAGCCGTACGCTCATCAACAACAACATCATTGGTGTGACCGAGGGCTACGCTAAGCAGCTCGAGGTTGTTGGCACCGGCTACCGTGTGCAGCAGAAGGGCGCGGACCTCGAGCTCGCACTCGGCTTCTCGCACCCCGTGTCGTTCACCGCTCCTGAGGGCATCACGCTCGTCGTCGAGGGCGCCAACAAGATCACCGTCAGCGGCATCTCGAAGCAGGCAGTCGGTGAGGCCGCAGCGAACATCCGCAAGCTGAAGAAGCCGGAACCCTACAAGGGCAAGGGCATTCGTTACGCTGACGAGGTTGTTCGTCGCAAGGCTGGAAAGGCTGGTAAGTAACCATGGCCGCTAACATCACCCGTGCAAAGGGTCGTTCGGCTGCGCGCGTTCGCCGCCACGCCCGTCTGCGCAAGAAGATTGTCGGCACCGAACTGCGTCCCCGTCTCTCGGTGACCCGCTCGTCGCGCCACGTATTCGTGCAGGTCATCGACGACTCGAAGGGCCACACCGTGGCATCGGCGTCGACGATGGAAGCAGATCTCCGTGCATTCGACGGTGACAAGACCGCTAAGGCCCGCAAGGTCGGCGAGCTCGTCGCAGAGCGTGCAAAGGCTGCTGGTGTCGAGGCTGTTGTCTTCGACCGTGGCGGTAGCAAGTACGCAGGCCGTGTCGCTGCGATCGCCGAGGGCGCTCGCGAGGGAGGTCTGACACTGTGAGCAACGAAACGAAGGAGCAGGAAGTGACTGCTGAGGCTCAGACAGAGGCTCCGGCCGCTGAGGCGCAGAACAGCGATCACCGCAACGAGCCCCGTGAGCAGCGTCGCGGTAGCCGCGACCGCGGCACCCGTGGCGAGCGTGGCGGCGGCCGCGACCGCGCCGAGAGCCAGTTCCTCGAGCGCGTCGTAACCATCAACCGCGTGTCGAAGGTCGTCAAGGGCGGCCGTCGCTTCAGCTTCACCGCGCTCGTCGTGGTTGGCGATGGCAACGGCACCGTCGGCGTCGGCTACGGGAAGGCGAAGGAAGTTCCCCTCGCAATCTCGAAGGGCGTCGAAGAGGCGAAGAAGAACTTCTTCCGCGTGCCGCGCGTCGGCAGCACGATCCCGCACCCGGTGCAGGGCGAGGCCGCAGCCGGCGTCGTTCTTCTCCGTCCGGCAGCTGCTGGTACCGGTGTTATCGCCGGTGGCCCGGTTCGCGCCGTACTCGAGTGCGCTGGCATCCACGACGTCCTGAGCAAGTCGCTCGGCTCGTCGAACACCCTGAACATCGTGCATGCGACCGTTGAGGCGCTGCGTCAGCTCGAGGAGCCCCGCTCCGTCGCAGCTCGTCGTGGTCTCGACTTCGACCGCGTCGCTCCGGCTCGCCTCGTGCGCGCTGAGGCGAAGGCTGCGGCCGACGCTGCCGCTAAGGCAAAGGCAGGTGCGTAATGGCTAAGAGCCTGAAGATTACGCAGACGAAGTCCGTGATCAGTGAGAAGCAGAACCAGCGCGACACGCTGCGCAGCCTTGGTCTCCGCAAGATCGGCCAGACGGTCGTTCGCGAGGACACCCAGGCGAACCGCGGCTACGTCCGTGCGGTTGCTCACCTGGTCCAGGTTGAGGAGATCGACGAATGAGCGAGAACAACGAAGAGCGCGGCGCCGTGCTGAAGGCACACCACCTTCGCCCGGCTGCTGGTTCGAAGACTGCTAAGACCCGCGTTGGTCGTGGTGAGGCGTCCAAGGGTAAGACCGCTGGTCGCGGCACCAAGGGCACCAAGGCGCGCTACCAGGTCAAGGCTGGCTTCGAGGGTGGCCAGATGCCACTGCACATGCGTACCCCGAAGCTGCGCGGGTTCAAGAACCCGTTCCGCACCGAGTACCAGGTTGTGAACGTCGCCAAGCTCGAAGAGCTGTACCCGAACGGTGGCGAGGTCACGATCGAGGATCTCGTCGCAAAGGGTGCCGTGCGCAAGAACCAGCCCGTCAAGGTGCTGGGCAACGGTGACCTGAAGGTCAAGCTCTCCGTTCAGGTCGACAAGGTCTCCGGCTCTGCAGCCGAGAAGATTGTCGCCGCTGGCGGTGAAGTGAAGTAACATCCGAGTTTCACTCGGGTGAATATGGGGGTGTTGGGGAGCACGTTTGGCTCCCCAACACCCCCTTTTCGTTCACCAGCACGCATCGCACGTGTAGGCTGGTCTAGTTGCTCCTCGCAGGCACTCGCCTGCGAACTATCCAGGAGGCTAAGTTTTGTTCAGCGCCATTGGACGGATCTTCCGTACCCCCGACCTCCGTCGGAAGATCGTTTTTACGCTCGGAATCGTCGCACTGTTCCGGCTCGGTTCGTTTATCCCTACGCCGTTTGTTGACTTCAACAACGTCCAGGCCTGCCTTGCCTCGAACAAGGGCGACGGTACCGCCGGTCTCTACGACATGGTCAACCTCTTTAGCGGCGGCGCACTCCTGCAGCTTTCGATCTTCGCGCTCGGCATCATGCCGTACATTACTGCGTCGATCATCACGCAGCTCCTGCGCGTGGTCATTCCGCACTTCGAGACTCTCCACAAGGAGGGCCAGGCGGGCCAGGCGAAGCTCACGCAGTACACCCGTTACTTGACGATCGCGCTTGCAGTGCTGCAGTCGACGACGCTCATCACGGTCGCGCGTTCGGGCCAGCTCTTCGGCTCAGCCGTCAACCAGGCCTGCCAGAACCTCGTCGCGCAGGAGTGGTGGGCGATCCTCATCATGATCATCACGATGACCGCCGGCACCGGCCTCATCATGTGGTTCGGTGAGCTCATCACCGAGCGCGGCGTCGGCAACGGCATGTCGCTTCTCATCTTCACCTCGATCGCCGCGAGCTTCCCGGGTGCCCTCTGGGTCATCAAGGAGCAGCGCGGCTGGGAGGTCTTCTTCTTCGTTATTCTCGTCGGCATGGTCGTCATTGGCGCTGTCGTGTTCGTCGAGCAGTCCCAGCGCCGTATCCCGGTGCAGTACGCGAAGCGCGTTGTCGGACGCCGCACCTATGGCGGTTCGAGCACGTACATTCCGATCAAGGTGAACATGGCCGGCGTGATCCCGGTGATCTTCGCCTCGGCGATCCTCTACCTCCCGATGCTCATTGCGCAGTTCAACCAGCCGAAGGCTGGCGAGGAGCCCGCCGCATGGATCGTGTGGGTGCAGAACAACCTGGTGTACGGCGATCAGCCGCTGTACATGCTCGTGTTCTTCCTGCTCGTCATCGGGTTCACCTTCTTCTACGTCCAGATCACCTTCAACCCTGAAGAGGTTGCGGACAACATGAAGAAGTACTCGGGCTTCATCCCTGGCATCCGTGCCGGCCGCCCGACCGCCGAGTACCTGAACTACGTGCTGACGCGCATCACCAGCGCAGGCTCGCTCTACCTCGGCATCATCGCGCTGCTTCCCCTCGTGGCGCTCTCGTTCTTCGGCGCAAACCAGAACTTCCCGTTCGGCGGCGCGTCGATCCTGATTATCGTTGGCGTTGGACTTGAGACTGTCAAGCAGATTGACGCTCAGCTCCAGCAGCGCCACTACGAAGGACTTCTCAAGTGACAGTAACTCGACTTCTCATCATTGGCCCTCCCGGTGCGGGCAAGGGCACCCAGGCGTCCAAGATCGCCGAAGCGTACGGCATCCCTGCGATTTCGACGGGGGACATCTTCCGCGCGAACATCAAGGGCGGCACCGAGCTTGGCCAGCGCGTGCAGGCAATCATCGAGTCGGGCGAGCTCGTTCCCGACTCGCTGACGAACGAGATCGTTCAGGATCGCCTGCAGCAGGACGACGCGGCTGGCGGATTCCTGCTCGACGGGTACCCGCGCAATGTTGAGCAGGTCGAGGCGCTCGACGGCATGCTCGAGGGCGACGCGCTCGACGCGGTCGTGCTGCTCGAGGCCGACACGGACGAGGTCGTCGCGCGACTGTTGAAGCGCGCGGAGATCGAGGGTCGCGCCGACGATACCGAAGAGGTCATTCGTCACCGCCAGGACATCTACGCAGAGCAGACCGCGCCGCTCATCGAGCTCTTCACGAAGCGTGGGATCCTCGTGAGCGTCGACGGCCTGGGCGGCATCGACGAGGTCGCCGAGCGCATCGCTGGCGCCCTCAGCGCAAAGCTGGGCCGCTAGGAATGTCGCGTCGCGGGTTCCTCCGCCGTTCGATTTACAAGTCGCCGGCGCAGCTCAGGCTCATGATTGAGCCCGGGCTCGCCGCGGTCGACGCTCTCGCTGCGATGCGTGCAGCCGTGAAGCCAGGGATCACCACGCTCGAGCTCGACGCGATCGCCGAGGCGGCGATTCGTGCGCGCGGCGGTGAACCGAACTTCATGCTCGAACCCGGGTATCGCCACACCATCTGCGCAAACGTGAACGCCGATGTGGTCCACGCGATCCCGACGGACAGGCCGCTTGAGCCTGGCGACATCGTCTCGCTCGACGTCGGCGCCGTTATCGGCGGCTGGCACAGCGACGCCGCATTCACCGCGGTCATTCCCGATCCCGCGCGGCCGGAGCTCACCGAGTCGAACGAAAAGCTTTCGCACGTCACCGAGCAGGCCATGTGGCAGGGGATCGCGCGGCTCGCGCGCGCGACGCACCTCAACGAGGTCGGCGAGGCGGTCCAGAACTACGTGCGCAAGCACAGCGACTACGGCGTGCTCGAGGACTACATCGGTCACGGCATTGGCCGGAGCATGCACGAGGATCCGCCCGTGTTCAACGTCGCGGTGCCGAAGCGCGGTCCCGAGGTCAAGCCCGGGCTCGTCGTTGCCATCGAGCCGATCATCTCGGCCGGCACGATCGACACTGTCGTCCAGGACGATGACTGGACAGTGTCCATCGCCGACGGCGCGATGAGCGCCCAGTGGGAACACTCGGTCGCCATTCACGAGGGCGGCATCTGGGTGCTGACCGCACCGGACGGGGGAGCCGCAGGACTCGCCCAGTTCGGGATCACCCCGACCCCGATCGCCTAGCGCCCGACCTGTGCTACGGCTGAGCGCCGCCACCCATTGGGTAGCGGCGCTCAGCCGTTCTCACGTGACGCGCTAGCTGAAGACGGGCAGCGCGGGCCACCCGCGTTGTAGCGCCGCCCATTCCGCGGCGAACGCGTCCCGAAGGCGCCGCGGCTGCCAGCTGGAGTCGCGAAGCTCGCCGGGAAGCAGGGGGTCAACGGCGAGGGCCCGGTCGAGGCCCTCGGAGAGCTGCAGTGCGCGCGCCGTCGCGGCGACCCCATCGAGAGGGCTAGCCGCCGGGACCGCGAGCACCTTCGCGAGAGGAGCGTACGCGGCGAGCGTCGCCTCGGCGGGCCACAGTGCCTCCGCGATCTGCCGTGGTGTGCTGGCTCCAGGAATGGCGAGATCCGCGGTCGTGCCTCGTACAAGCCACCGGTCGAGGATGCTGGGCGCGACCGCTCCGGCAAGTTCTTCGGAGAGCTCGTGCGGGCTCACGTACATTCCGGCGACGACGGGCGCTGCCCCGAGCCAGGTGAGCGCGGCCCGAAGCGCATCGCGCTCCGCACGTGCGGGCTCTGGCACCGAAAAGGCGTACAGGTGCCAGGCCCCATCCCATGGCGCGGCGCCTGCGTCCTGTGCGAATGCAAACGCGACGAGTGCGCCATCCCGGCGCGACCGGGCGCGCGCGTCTGAGGTCCGCTCGATCCTCCCGGCGCGACCCCTGCCGACCTGCGTGAGCTCGCCGGCGGACTGCATGCGACGCAGCGTGAGGCGCACCGTCTGTTCGGGGATCCCGAGGGCCAGGCCGACGTCGTAGACGGCCGCGAGCTGCGCCGCGCCAGCCGCGTCAAACGATCCCTCGATGAGCGTGCGGGCGGACACAGAGATGAGGGGTGGCTTCACCTCGCAGCCGCCTTAGGGTCGCGCTCGATGGACTCCCATGGGTACCCGTGGCGCCGGAACGCGGCGGCGATCGCGAGCTTGCCGCCCTCGACGTCGTCGTGAAACAGGATCCGCCCCTCGGGGGACTCGATTCGCACCTTGCCGCCCCTCGCATACACGCCGCCGACCTGGCCGCGCTCGATGATGCGGGTGTCGTCGCCCTCGGTGACAGTGATCTCCTCATCGGTGAGGACCAGCGTTGCGGCCTCGTGGGTGATGAAGAACGCGATGGTGAGACCGACGAGGCCGAGTGCGGCGGGCCGGCCGATCACCATGAGGGGCGAGTCGATTGAGCCGATGGCCTCCAGCACGGTGAAGTAGGGGATGGGCCACGATGCGGCGTGTTGGAGGAGCCAGGGGAGTGCGACACCAAGCCCGACGCCGGCCGCGCCGAGCACCGCCCAGACGAGCAGCTTGGTGCGGGGTGTCATCTTGAGCGTTGTCGCGTCGCCGCTCTGCTGACCGGTCGTCATGTCAGTTCCAAGTTATCGTTCACGAAACGATCGTATCATTAGCGATAGATTTGGGGTTGGGGTTGGGGTTGGGGTTGGGGTTGGGGTTGGGGTTGGGGTTGGGGCGGGGCCGCGGGGCGACCTCCGCGCTCACTGCGGAACGTTGGCGGCAGTCGCGGACGCCCGGTGCTGCGCCACGCGCGTTCGCGTCGCGCAGGTCGTACTGCAGAATCGCTGCGGGGCGCGTCGCCCTTCGTCGATGAACACGTTGTTGCAGGTGGCGGCCGCGCACACGCCCCACGCGCAGCGGCCGCGCTCCGCGAGCCAGCCGGCGAGGGCGAAGGCGCCGAGTCGGGTGAGCGCCTGCGCGGCGCTCGGCGCGGTGGTCAGTGCGGGTCGGAGCGCCCAGCGGCCGTCGGGGAGCTCGGCGAGTGCTGTGGGGGCGGGGTCGGACGCCATGAGCGCGTTCAGGGCGTGAGCGGCCGCGTGGGGATCCTGTTCCCGAAATACTGCGCGGAGCGCGGCGACGGCGGACGCGAGCGTTGCTGCGTCTCCCGCGTGCGCGTCCGTGGTGAGCTGGGCGAGTTCGGGGGCGCCGTGGGTCGTGGCGAGCTGAGGCCAGGCGGCGGTCAGGTCAGGTGCGTTGACCGCGTCGGCGAGGAATCGGAGTCCGAGCGGGCGAGTGGGGTCTGTGGCGAAGGTGGCGCGAACTGGCATGTGTATAGGGTAACGTCTAAAGCGGAAATAGACGTTACGGAGGGCGCTATGCAGGAAACCACAACGCATCGCGAGGTCATCATCGTTGGGGCGGGCCCCGTCGGGCTTACGCTCGCACTGCTGCTGCGTCGGGCCGGTGTTGACGTGCTGGTGCTCGAAGCTCACCCGGGGTTGTCGCGCCACCCGAAGGCCCGAGGCGTCGCTGCGAGCTCAATGGAGACCTACCGCGGGCTCGGAATCGAGGGGGCGGTCCGGGCGGCGTCCCTGCCTTCCGAGCACGTACGGTTCTTCCGCGGCGACAGTCTCGTGGACGCCGCTGCGGAGCTGATAACTGGCGCGGCCGATCCTGCCGAGGGGTCGGCGAACACGCCCTCACCGGGCGCGTTGTGTTCTCAGGACCGGCTCGAGCCCGTGCTCGCCGACGCGGCGCGCGCGGCCGGAGCGGACCTGATATTCGGGGCGAGGGTGACCGATGTTGCTGAAACCGAGCACGGGGTCGAGGTCTCAGTCGACGGCGGTGCTGGGCTGCGTACGCTCACCGCCGACTGGGTCGTCGGGTGTGACGGCTCGCGCAGTATCGTCCGAGAGCGCGCGGGGATCTCGCTTTCGGGCGATCAGGATCTCGGCCGCTTTCTCTCCGTCCGCTTCCGCGCGCCGCTCGGCGCGACCGTGCGGGGGCGCGAGGCGACGTCTTATTTCATCTCAGGGGGCAAGGGTGGGTTTCTCGCAGTCGACAACGACACCGAATGGATCTACCAGTACCCAATCGCCGAGGGTGTTGACTCCGAGGCGCTGCGACACGACGTGCCGCGGCTGGTCGGGCTCGTCCGCGATGCCGCCGGCATTCCGGAGCTCGCAGTGGAAATCACGGACACGATGCTCTGGCGCATGGACGCCTGCGTCGCCGACTCGTTCCGCGCGGGCCGCCTCCTGCTCGCGGGCGACTCGGCTCACCAGACCCCGCCGACGGGCGGCCACGGCATGAACGTCGGCATTGCCGACGCACAGACGCTCGCGTGGCAGCTCGCTGCGGTGATCCAGGGCCGGGCGGGCGGCGCCCTGCTCGACACCTACACGGCAGAGCGCCGAGCCGTCGCGGTCGCGGTCGTTGCGCGCTCGCGCGGCAACGCCGGCCGGGCATACGGGATCGAGGACGAGCTGCTGTTGGGAACTGGATACGCCCCGGCGCCAGTCCTTCCCGAAGGCGCGTATGCGCCGGCCGCAACGCCGGGACGTCGGCTGCCACACGCTGACCTCGACGGTGGCGGCTCAGTGCTCGACATCGAGTGGGGACGTGCCAGGCTGCTGATCGCGGGCGGCGTTGCACGCTGGGCGGAGGCCGTCGGCTCGCTCGCTCCCGCGTCCCACCTCGAGCTTCCGGTTGTCTCGCTGACCGAGGGGGAGTGGGCGTCAGCCGCGCTCCTGAAGCGCGCCGAACTCGCGCCAGGTGAGGCGCTGCTTGTGCGCCCGGACGGGGTGGTCGCTGCGCGTGCGGCAGCGGCCGAGCCCGTCGGCTGGCTCAACCAAGCACTCGGGGCGATGCTGCGACGCTAGCGGCCCGCAGGCGCCCCGCCCTCCGCGGCTTCCTCGAGTCGCACCGGGCCGGAACCCTGTTCGGCGAGGACGTCGCCGGGGTTCAGTGCGTTGCAACTGCTGAGCGAGAGGCAGCCGCACCCAATGCAGGCCGAAAGCTCCTGCTGGAGCGCCTCGATGCGCCGCTTGCGCTCGTCAAGGAGCGCTGCCCAGCGGGCGGAGATGCGCATCCAGTCACGCTTGCTCGGCATTCGGTCTGCTGGGAGGGTCTCAAACACCGCGGCAACCTCGGTGAGCGGGATGCCGAGGCGCTTTGCGTAGCCGATGATCGAGAGCCTGCGCAGCGTGTGGCGGGGATAGCGTCGCTGGTTGCCGGCGGTGCGCACCGAGGTGATGAGCCCCTCCTGCTCGTAGAAGCGGATCGCTGAGGTCGCGATGCCGGCACGTGCAGCGACCTCCCCGATGGTGAGGTGATCGGTGGGAGTCTTGCGTTCCATGGCGCCCCTTGACTTCAAGTTAACTTGAACTTCTAGGCTAACCTGCGTGACTGAGAATGCAACGAACGTGAACCCGCGCGAACCGAAAGAACCGAGTGAGGCGCGCGCTGCCGGCCTCTTCTCTGGCGACCACATCGTGCCAGCACTGGTCCTCGCAGGAGGCACCGTGCTGTACGCGATGAACCTCTATTTCACGGCGGCGCTCATGCCCTCAATCGTCGCGAGCATTGGTGGACAGCGGCTGTTCGCGTGGGTGGCCACCGGCTTTCTCGTCGCGGCGGTGATCGCGTCGACGCTTGTTGCGCGCGCGATCACCGCGCTCGGGGCCAGGGGAGCGTACCTCGTTGGCTTCGGCGGATTTGCGCTCGGATCCGTCGCGGCCGCGGTCAGCGGCACCATGGGGATCTTCGTCGCGAGCCGCGTACTCCAGGGCGTCGGCGGTGGTCTGCTCGCGGGGCTTGGCTACGCGGTGATCCGGTCGGCGCTGCCGCAGCGGCTGTGGCTCAAGGCCTCGGCGCTCGTCTCCGCGATGTGGGGCGTTGGGGCGCTTGTTGGGCCGAGTCTCGGGGGCGTCTTTGGGCAGCTCGGAGCGTGGCGAGCGGCCTACGCGGTGCTCGCCGGCGTCGCCGTCCTGCTCGCGCTGCTCAGCATACGGGCGCTCCCAGCCCGCGTGCGGGGCGGCCGCGCGCCGGAGCCGGTGCCCTACGGGTCGCTGCTTGCGCTCGTCGCCGCCGCAGCGGCCTTCAGCGTCGCGCCCATGCTCCGCGCGGCGGGGCTCGATCTCGTGGCAATCCTTGTCGGTGTGCTCCTGCTCGTGCTGTTTCTTGCTGTGGAGTCCCGCGCGCGGCATACGGTGCTGCCTCGGCTCGCTTTCGTGCGCGGAAACCCGCTCAAGTGGGTGTACCTCCTCGTCGCGACGCTCTGTGCCGGGGTCATGGTCGAGACCTACGTGCCGCTGTTCGGCCAGCAGCTCGCAGGGCTGACGCCGGTGTGGGCCGGGTTCCTCGGTGCGGCGCTGTCGCTCGGATGGACCGGGATGCAGCTCGTGAGCGTGCGCTTCGGGCCACGGCTCGCGCGCGCAGCGATGGTCGGTGCCCCGGTCCTGCTCGCGCTGTCGATGGCAGCGTACGGCCTGCTGCAGGCGCCAGCTGCGAGCACCGGCAGGGTTGTCGCGTGGGCCGTCGCGTTGCTGCTCGGCGGGGTCGCGATCGGCGCCGTGTTCCCGCACCTCAGCGTGGCGGCGATGGGGGCGAGCGCCGACGGAGCCGAAGGTGAGAAGGCCGCCGCCGCGCTGAGCACGACACAGCTCATCGCGTACGCGCTTGTCTCGGCGCTGCTCGGCGTCTTTGCGGCCGGAGCCGACGGCGACCTTGTCGCGACGGCCGAACGGATCTCCGCAGGTCTCGCCATCATGACGGGGATCGGGGTCGTGCCAGGGATCATGCTGCTCCGTGCCGCCCGCCGTCCACGCTAAGGAGGCCGGCGGCTCCCGGGCGTCTGCGGCAGAGAGGTAGACAGCGAGGGGAATCGGGGATATGATTACTCGTTGGTGCTTTGTGCCTGTTTTCGTGATCGCGAAAACCGGGGGGAAGCATTCGCAAGACCGGTGAATCAACACGAGCGACAGTGAGGCTATGGCGAAGAAAGACGGCGTCATCGAGATCGAGGGCCAGGTAGCTGAGGCGCTCCCGAACGCACAGTTCCGGGTAGAGCTTACAAACGGCCACAAGGTGCTCGCGCACATCTCGGGCAAAATGCGTCAGCACTACATCCGCATCCTTCCAGGGGACCGCGTGATCGTGGAGCTGACCCCGTACGATCTGACCCGCGGTCGCATCGTCTACCGTTACAAGTAGACCTGCGCACGTCCATCGGAAAGTAACGACTCGCGGCACCCCGTGAGTACGAGGACAGCGAACCCGCTAAAGGAAAAACAATGAAGGTCAACCCCAGCGTTAAGCCCATCTGCGATCACTGCAAGGTGATCCGCCGCCACGGCCGCGTCATGGTGATCTGCAAGAGCAACCCGCGTCACAAGCAGCGCCAGGGCTAACCTGCCCGCTGCTGCTCGCAGATCAAATAAATCAAAATAGAAACAGCGCATCGAAGAACCCCGCCGCTTGTGTGGCGGGGAGACACCTCGGGTCGGAGGCCTGATCCCACGATGCGCACCACACCTCCACTAATCCGCAAGGAGAGCCAGACATGGCACGTATTGCAGGCGTAGACATCCCGCGCGAAAAGCGCGTAGAGATCGCGCTCACCTACATCTATGGCGTCGGCCGCACGAGCGCACTCAAGACGCTCGAGGCGACTGGCATCGACGGGAACACCCGTGTTCGCGACCTCAGTGACGACCAGCTCGTTCTGCTCCGCGACCACATTGAGGGCAACTTCAAGGTTGAGGGTGACCTCCGCCGTGAGGTCCAGGCCGACATCCGCCGCAAGGTTGAGATCGGCAGCTACCAGGGTATTCGCCACCGCCGGGGCATGCCTGTGCATGGTCAGCGCACCAAGACGAACGCTCGTACCCGTAAGGGCCCGAAGCGTACCGTCGCCGGTAAGAAGAAGTAACACCGGTTCACACCGACCATCACACATAGCTTTCAGGAGAATTCTCAATGGCTGCACCTAAGTCGGCAGCGCGCAAGCCGCGCCGCAAGGACAAGAAGAACATCGCCGTGGGCCACGCCCACATCAAGTCGACGTTCAACAACACGATCATCTCGATCACGGACACCACCGGTGCCGTGCTGACCTGGGCTTCCTCGGGTGGAGTTGGCTTCAAGGGTTCGCGTAAGTCGACCCCGTTCGCCGCTCAGCTCGCCGCAGAGTCCGTCGCCCGCAAGGCGCAGGAGCACGGCATGAAGAAGGTTGACGTCTTCGTGAAGGGCCCCGGTTCGGGTCGTGAGACCGCGATCCGCTCGCTGCAGGCCGCAGGCCTCGAGGTTGGCTCGATCAACGACGTCACCCCGCAGACCCACAACGGCTGCCGCCCGCCGAAGCGCCGCCGCGTCTGAGCCTCACTGTCGCGCCGGCTCCGGCCGGCGCGACACCGGCTCTCCTCACGCGAGAACCGGTACGTTCCCAACACCCTCTTTACCGCAGAGTCATATAGCGGACTCCAGCGAAAGGAACTAACACAGTGCTCATTGCACAGCGCCCCACTCTGACCGAAGATTCAATCTCCGAGTACCGCTCGCGCTTCACCATCGAGCCCCTCGAGCCTGGCTTCGGTTACACGCTTGGAAACTCGCTCCGTCGTACCCTGCTCTCCTCGATCCCCGGAGCCGCTGTCACCAGCGTCCGCTTCGAGGGCGTCGCTCACGAGTTCACGACGATCCCCGGTGTCACTGAAGACGTCACCGAGATCATCCTGAACATCAAGGGCCTCGTTGTTTCGAGCGAGCACGACGAGCCGATCACCGCGTACCTTCGCAAGACCGGGGCAGGCGAGGTTACTGCCGCTGACATCTCCGCGCCGGCCGGCGTTGAGGTGCACAACCCCGAGCTGGTCATCGCGACCCTTGGCGACGACGCACAGTTCGAGCTTGAGCTCACCATTGAGCGCGGCCGTGGCTACGTTTCTGCAGCGCAGAACCGTAACGACGACGCAGAGGTCGGCCGTATTCCGGTCGACTCGATCTACTCGCCCGTACTCAAGGTGACCTACCGTGTCGAGGCAACTCGTGCCGGCGAGCGCACCGACTTCGACCGCCTGGTGGTCGACGTCGAGTCGAAGCCCGCCATCAGCCCCCGCGACGCAATCGCGTCGGCAGGTTCGACGCTTGTCGAGCTGTTCGGGCTTGCACGCGAGCTGAACACTGCCGCTGAGGGCGTCGAGATCGGCCCCGCGCCGGTTGAGGTTGTCGCCGAGGGCGAGCTCTCGATTCCGATCGAGGATCTCGACCTGTCGGTCCGCAGCTACAACTGCCTCAAGCGTGAGGGCATCAACTCCGTGAGCGAACTCGTTGCGCTCTCGGAAGCCCAGCTCATGAATATTCGTAACTTCGGTCAGAAGTCCGTCTTCGAGGTGCGCGACAAGCTCGCCGAGATGGGCCTCTCGCTCAAGGACGCGGTTCCCGGTTTCGACGGAGCCAACTTCTACAGCTACGAGGACGACGTTAACTAACGATCCGGCTTCAACGCTGATCGAACACTTACAGGAGTACAACCATGCCTAAGCCCACCAAGGGCCCCCGCCTCGGAGGCGGACCCACTCACGAGCGCCTCATGCTCAACCAGATGGCTGCGCAGCTCTTCGAGCACAAGCGCATCCAGACCACCGAGACCAAGGCAAAGCGCCTGCAGCCCATCGCAGAGCGCCTCGTGACCTTCGCAAAGCGTGGAGATCTCCACGCTCGCCGTCGCGTCATGCGCCAGATCCTCGACAAGTCGGTTGTGCACGAGCTCTTCACCGAGATCGCACCGCTCGTCGAGAACCGCGAGGGTGGCTACACTCGCATCGTCAAGACCGGTTTCCGCAAGGGTGACAACGCTCCCCTCGCAGTGATCGAGCTCGTTCTCGAGCCCGTCCAGCCGAAGCCGAAGGCGAAGAAGGCCGCTGCCGCTCCGGCTGCAGAGGTCGTCGAGGACGCACCCGAGGCTGCTGAAGAGGCACCCGAGGTCGTCGAGGAGGCAGCTGAGGCTGCCGAGACCGAGGCACCCGCCGAGGAGAAGGCTGAGTAAGGGATAACCCCCACTCGTTTCACGCAGAAACGCCCCGTGGCTTCGGCCCCGGGGCGTTTCTGCGTGTGCGCCGAAGCATCGCAGCACAGACGCGTCCGCAGCACAGACGCGTCCGCAGTGGCGGCGCGCGCCGTGCGGTGGGTGGCTGCTGCGCGACGCCCCAGCAGCGCTAGCGTCGTGCGACGCCCCAGCCGCGGGCCTCGGCGGGGGAGAGGAGCTCGTCGAGCGCCTGCCGAATCGCGCCCGCGTAGATCTCGCCACCCTCCGGGCCAGGGTGGATGCCGTCCTCGGCGAGGAACTCTGGTGTGCCTGCGACGCCCGAGTCCCACTGCGCGACGACGACCCCTCTGTGCGCCGCTGCGAAGGCGTTGAGGTTTTCGTTGACCTCGGGGATCCACTCGCGGTCCGCGTGCGCGTCGATGAGCACGAGCGGTCGCTCGCCGATGACCTCCCGGAGCGCGGTGAGCGACTCCGGTTCTACCGGCCCGTTGGTGCCGAGCCCCACGACGACGACGTCGCGCAGCTCGCCTCGGTCGGCCAGCTCCCCAAGGACGTCGACGCCGGCCCAGAGCCCCCGCGACACCGCCGCATCGACGTCGATTCCCGGGAACGCGTCGGTGAGCTCGGGGTAGCTTGCGAGCATGACGGAGTCGCCGACGGCGGTGATCTCGCCGCCCTCGAACCGGATCGCTGGCGCGGCCGTGGGCTGATCCTGATCGCCGGACTCGCCGCCCGGCTGAGGCGACGACCCCTCGCCCGGTTCGCCCGCTGCCTCGTCGCCACCGGCGGCGCTCTTGTCAGCCTTGAGCTGTTCCTGCCCGCGCAGGATCGAATCCGCTGACGACGTCCGCTCGGGCGCGATGGCGACCGCAACGCCCGTGAGCGGAAAGGTCACCGCGAGCACGGCGGCGAGGGCGAGCGACACACGCCGTTGCCGCGGGGTGTAGCGGCGCGGGCTGAACCACCGAACGAGCGCCCCTCGCAGCCCCACGCGGCGCACCGGCTGCTCGACGTAGCGGTACGAGAGCGCGGCGAACACGAGCGTCATGGCGAGCGAGACGACCTGCGCGACCGGCGTCGTGCCGAGCCCCGCAGCCGTCGCGACGCTCGTGGCGATCACCAGCAGCGGCCAATGCCACAGGTAGATCCCGTACGAACGCTCGCCAATCCAGCGAAGGGGGGCGACATCGAGCAGCCGTCCGACGAGCGCGCCCTCGCGGGTCACGGCCCAGACCACCGCGAGCGCGGCGATCGTCGCGGCCTGGAAGCCCCAGGCGAAGCTCTCCTGGCTTGCCTCCTGCAGGGTCACGGCGAGGGTGCCGAGCACCGCGAACCCGGCAACCGCGACGCCGAACGAGGCGACTTGCCCGGCCCGACCGACGGGCCGCTGCGCGCGACGGGAGAGCAGGACCGCCATCGCCGCGCCAAGGAACAGCCCGAAACTGTGCGAGTCGGAGCCGAAGTACACCCGGGTCGGCTCGGCGCCGGCGTTTGCGAGCGCCGCCATGAGGAACGCGGAGCCGAGGCCGAGCGCCGCGAGGGGCAGCGCCCGTGTCAGTCGCGAGCGGAACTTGAAGACCAGCAGCGCGAGCAGCGGCAGCACGATATAGAACTGCTCCTCGAGCGCCAACGACCAGAAGTTGCGGAAGAGCTCGGGGGCGTCCCGCGCGAAATAGTCCGATCCGTTCGCGATGAACACCCAGTTACTGACGAACAGCAGCGCTCCGGCGATCTGCTGGGCGACCCCGACGAGCAGGTCGCGGCTCGCGGCGAGCGCCAGCGAAGTACTGACAAGCACAACGAGGGCGACCGCGGGAAGGAGCCGCCGCGCTCGCCTGCGCCAGAACGCGAGCAGGTCGATCCGGCCGGTGCCCGAGAGCTCCCGCAGCAGCAGCGACGTGATGAGAAACCCGCTCATGACGAAGAACACGTCAACACCGAGGAACCCGCCGGGAAGGGCCGCAGGGAACAGGTGGTATACGAGCACCATGCCGACGGCGATGGCGCGCAGCCCATCGAGACCGCCGAATCGCCCGCCGCGCGCCGTCACCGGTGCCCCGGTTGGGCGAAGCGGACGAACAGACACCCAAAAATGGTACCTCGGAAGAATGAGAGCACCCGGTTGAGCGCCGTGCTGCGGGTGCCTCGCGGCCACGCGGGAGCGGGCATCTGGCACACTTGAACGGTGGAAATGATCCGGCTGCGCCTCGACATCGCCTACGACGGGACCGACTTCTCGGGCTGGGCGACCCAGCCCGGCCTGCGGACCGTGCAGGGCGAGATCGAGGCGGCGCTCGCGACACTGCTGCGTACCGCCGAAGGCGAGCTCCGGCTCACCGTCGGCGGGCGAACCGACGCTGGCGTGCACGCCAGGGGACAGGTTGCCCACCTCGACGTGACGCCGGAGCAGTTCGCGAAGTGGGGCGCATCGCAGCGGCGGGGGACCACCGCGCCCGCCGGTGCAGTGGCCGACGGCGCTGCGGCCGGCGATCCTGATCGCGCGGCCGCTCCCCAGCATCCCGACAAGGAAGCCGCTCGCCTCATGACGCGACGCCTGAACGGTGTGCTGCAGCGCGGGGCAAGCGACATCGCGATCCACGCGGTCGCGCCCGCGCCCGCGGGATTCGACGCCCGGTTCTCAGCGCTCAGGCGTCGATACGAGTACCGCCTGCGGCCGGAGAACGCCCGCCGCGACCCGCTCACCGCCAGGTTCACCGCCGACGTCCCGCGCGTGCTCGACCTCGCGACGATGCAGCGCGTCTCCGAAGACCTGCTCGGCCTCCAAGACTTCACCACCTTCTGCAAGGCGCGCGAGGGGGCGACGGCCGTTCGCGAACTCCTCGCGTTCGCCTGGCGCGAGACCGAGGACGGCGCGTACGCCGCCCGGATTGAAGCAGACGCGTTCTGCCACTCCATGGTGCGGGCGCTCGTCGGGTCGGTCGTCGCCGTCGGCCACGGCCGGCTCACCCGTGGAGAGCTCGTCGATCTCCGCGACGCGCGAGAGCGCACCAGCCGGTTCACTGTCATGCCAGCACATGGCCTCTCGCTCGAAGAAATCGGCTACCCGGAAGACGCTGAGCTTGCGGCCCGAGCCGAGCAGACGCGGGCGCGCCGCGACCCGCTCGATGACTGAGTGATCTGTGCTAAAGTTGATCCTTGGTGCGTAAGCACCCGAATTGTTGAGCCCTCCACCGCACAGGAACTCACGAGGCAGCGCCCCGGGAGACCTCGCACGGAGTGGGATTCAAGAACTCCTCCATTTCGACAGAAAGCAGCACGACAGTGACTCGCACATACTCGCCGAAGGCAGCTGACCAGAAGCACGACTGGATCGTCATCGACGCAACAGACGTGGTTCTCGGCCGCCTCGCATCCCACGCCGCAGCTCTGCTCCGCGGCAAGCACAAGACTACCTTCGCACCGCACATGGACATGGGTGACTACGTCATCATCGTCAACGCGGACAAGGTTGTGCTGACCGGCAACAAGGCAGCACAGAAGAAGGCATACCGCCACTCGGGCTACCCGGGCGGCCTCCGTTCGGTGAGCTACACCGAGCTCCTCACGAAGAACCCCGAGCGCGCAGTCGAGAAGGCCATCCGTGGCATGCTCCCGAAGAACTCGCTCGGTGCAGACCTGTTCCGCAAGCTGAAGGTGTACGCGGGCCCGGAGCACCCCCACGCTGCACAGCAGCCGACCCCCTACACCTTTGGCCAGGTTGCGCAGTAAGCGCGCTAGAGACGCAAGAAGAGAGACTTTAACGTGACTGAAGAGCAGACCGTGGCCCCTGAGAGCTACACCACTGAGACCCCCGCGTCGCAGGCAACCGCCGCAACGCCGCGCCCCGCGCTCACCGTTCCCGGTGCAGCTGTTGGTCGCCGCAAGCAGGCTGTCGCGCGCGTCCGCCTCATCCCGGGCGAGGGCAAGATGACCGTCAACGGCCGTGAGCTCGCGGAGTACTTCCCGAACAAGCTGCACCAGCAGCTGATCACCGATCCGTTCACCGTGCTCGAGCTCGGCGGCGCATACGACCTCATCGCCAACATCGACGGCGGCGGCCCCTCGGGCCAGGCCGGTGCACTCCGCCTCGCGGTTGCACGCGCCCTCAACGAGATCGACGCAGAGCACAACCGTGCAACCCTGAAGAAGGCTGGCTTCCTGAGCCGCGACGCTCGCATCAAGGAGCGCAAGAAGGCCGGACTCAAGAAGGCCCGTAAGGCGCCTCAGTACTCGAAGCGCTAAACCGGAGCGTATTCCCACATGGGACGCCTGTTTGGCACTGATGGGGTGCGGGGCTTGGCCGGGGTGGATATCACCGCCGACCTCGCCCTGCGCCTCGCGCACGCAGCGGCTCTCGTACTCGGACGTAATGCCCGAGGCGAGAGCCGTCGCGCTACCGCGATCGTTGCGCGCGATCCGCGAGTTTCTGGCGAGTTCATCTCGGCCGCAGTGTCGGCCGGTCTCGCTGCCGCCGGAGTAGACGTGCTCGATGCCGGTGTCATTCCGACGCCGGCCGCCGCGTACCTCGTCGCAGATACCGGCGCCGACTTCGGTGTCATGGTATCGGCATCGCACAACCCCGCGCCCGACAACGGCATCAAGTTCTTCGCGGAGGGCGGGCGCAAGCTCCCCGACGAGATCGAGGACAAGATCGAGGCCGCAATGCGCGAGCCCGCGATCGCCGTCACCGGGCACGAGGTCGGCCGGATCCAGCGTTTCGCCGACGCTGAGGATCGCTACCTCGTGCACCTCCTCGGCACGCTCGAGGGCCTCTCGCTCGATGGGCTGTCGGTCGTGCTCGACTGCGCACACGGGGCAGCGTCCGGGATCTCACCCGACGCGTTCACCGATGCGGGCGCCAAGGTCGTCGTGATCGGAAACGACCCCGACGGCATGAACATCAACGACGGCGTGGGCTCCACCCACCTCGAGCCGCTCATCGCCGCAGTCCGTGAGCACGGCGCCGACCTCGGCATCGCGCACGACGGCGACGCTGATCGCTGCCTCGCTGTTGACGCCGCAGGCAACGTGATCGATGGCGACCGCATCATGGCGATCCTCGCGCTCTCGATGTCCGCACGCGGCAAGCTCGACCAGAACACCCTGGTCGCGACCGTGATGTCGAACCTCGGGCTCAAACTCGCGATGGCAGACAACGGGATCGACGTCGTCGAGACCGGCGTTGGCGATCGGTACGTGCTCGAGGCCATCAACGAGCACGGCTACTCGCTTGGCGGCGAGCAGTCGGGCCACGTCATCATGAGCGAGTTCGCGACGACCGGCGACGGCATCCTCACGGGGCTGCACATCGCCGCCGAGATCGTCCGTTCCGGCAAGTCGCTTGCCGAGCTCGGCGAGTGCATGAAGGTGTACCCGCAGGTGCTCGTGAACGTGCGCGGCGTTGATCGTTCGCGCGCAAGCAGTGACGAGGTGCTGCAGCAGGCGGTTCATCAGGTTGAGGAAGCGCTGAAGGGCGAGGGCCGCGTGCTGCTCCGTCCGTCGGGCACCGAGCCCGTCGTTCGCGTGATGGTCGAGGCAGCCGAGGTCGATCAGGCCCAGCAGCTCGCCGACGACCTTGCGGCGATCGTCAAGGAACGCCTGGCAGTGTAATTCAGGTTCCGGCTGGCCGGGGTGCAGTGACTCGATGTCACAGCGCCCCGGCCGTTGGCGTTTCTGGGGCGTGGTGGTGTGCGCTCGCGCCTTCGGTGCCGGGTGCTTGTGCCCCTCCGGGGACGGGTGCTTGTGCCCCTCCGGTGCCGTGCGCTTCCACACTGCGTATGCGATCTGCGCCTGGAATGCCGCGGCGCGCCCAGGCGGCACTATATTCTGCCGATCACAGTCGGTGTGAGTGTCGCGTGCCTGCATCCGCTCGGCCAACCCAGGCTTCGGGCCAAGCCCGGCTCGGCCAACCCAGGCTTCGGGCAGCACTCCGGCATCTTCGGGCGTGACAGCCGCGTCAGTGCACTAGGCGAGCCGAGCTGGCTCATGGAGTCCAACCGCGACGGCCCGCATGATGAGGGCCTGCGTCTCCGGCCACGCATGCATGATCTGCGAGTAGCTCACCCGGATGACAGTGAACCCGCGAAGCCTGAGCTGCGCGTCGTGTTCAATGTCGATCGTCCGCTGTGTCCCGGTGTGGTGTCCACCATCAATCTGCACGACAAGACGAGACCCGATGAGAAAGTCGACTCTGCGGCCAACGAGCCAAGCCTGTGAGACGATCGGCAGTCTCATCCACTTCAGGCGCACCCTGAAGTAGCTCTCGAGTCCCGAGTCCGCGAATGGGTCGGTTGCCTCGAGCACGCGCTTTGATGCTGCGGGCAGCGGCAGAAGTTCCAGCGCGGCACGATCCACGAGTCTCTTGTTGAGCGCGGAGTCCCATGACGCGACTGCGTCCTCGAACGGCTCACACTGGGCGATGAGCATGAGGACGTTTTCGACGGAGTCGACGAGGGCAAACCGATCCCTCGGCACGATCGGGGCGTGGTAGTGGAGGACTGACCCGGGTGGGCGACGCTCCGACCCCGGACGGGGAACACCAAAGTGCTGGCCCTCCGGGACTCGTCGCACCCAGAGCCCGAGGCGTGCAGCCTGGGTGACACAGCTCAGCGTGAGACCCGCGGACGCCGCGGCAACCACCTGAGGATCGGCCGTGGGCGTCGCGAGCCACCCCTTCTTGAACCGTATGAGAGCTCCGGCTACAACCTCCTGCTGGATGCGGTACCGGGTCATCCCGCGGGCAATGAGTTCGGAGCTGCGGATGACGCCGCCGCGTTTCGAGAGCATGCCAGTAATCATGCGAGTCAGTCTGCGCCCACGCCCCAGTCTGCGGTGGCCGCCGGCGAGGTCTGTGCAGAACTACGAGTCCGTCGCGCTTGGGGAGCGGCTGTGGGCGAAGCTTGGCGGGGATTACTAGTGCCGATCCCAGGGATACGGGCTGCAGCGTGGCCGGGTCGCGGGCTGCCGGGACTGCGCTTGTCGGCGCTGGGTGCCTGCGTTGGCAATGTGATCGGCGGTGGGTATGCCCTGGATGGAGCTGGCGGGGATTGTGACTGTCGATCCCAGGGATACGGGCTGCAGCGTGGCCGGGGTCGCGGGCTGCCGGGCCTGCGCTTGTCGGCGCTGGGTGCCTGCGTTAGCAATGTGATCGGCGGTGGGTATGCCCTGGATGGAGCTGGCGGGGATTGTGACTGCCTATCCCAGGGATACGGGCTGCAGCGTGGGGCCCAGGGCAGGGCAGGGCAGAGCAAGTGCAGGGCACAGCACAACAGAAGCACAGGCCAAAGCCAGCGCAAGCCCAAGCCCGCACGGGCCCCTACAGCTTGCGGAGCAGCACCTTCTCGACCCGGTGGTCGGCACCCTTGCGGAGCACGAGCGTCGCCCTCGCCCGGGTCGGGCGGATGTTCTCAATGAGGTTCGGCTCGTTGATCGACTTCCAGATCCCGTGCGCGTAGGCACGGCTCTCAGCGTCGCTCAGCGTCGCGAACTTCCGGAAGAACGAGTTCGGGTCGGAGAACGCCCCGTCGCGCAGCCGGAAGAATCGCTGCGTGAACCACTCTTCGATGTGGTCGGTGCGTGCGTCGACGTACACGGAGAAGTCGAACAGATCGGAGACGGCGAGGGGGTGCTCGCGCGTCGGCGGCTGCAGCACGTTGAGCCCCTCAAGGATGAGGATGTCGGGCTGCCGCACCGTCGTGTACTCATCGGGCACGATGTCGTAGATGAGGTGGCTGTAGTGCGGGGCGCGCACCTCGGGCATGCCCGACTTCACCTGCGATACGAAGCGGAGCAGCGCCCGCCGGTCGTACGACTCAGGGAAGCCCTTGCGGTGCGCGATGCCCCGGCGTTCGAGCTCGGCGTTGGGGTAGAGGAAGCCGTCGGTGGTGACGAGCGTGACGTTCGGGGTCTCCGGCCAGCGGGCGAGCAGGTCGCGCAGAATGCGGGCGACCGTTGACTTGCCAACGGCGACGGACCCGGCGACGCCGATCACGAAGGTGCTCTGCTTTTCGCCCTCGCGCTTGAGAAAGCTGCGAGTTCGCTGATGCATCTCCCGGGCGGCGATCGCGTACTGGTTGATGAGGCGGCTGAGCGGCCGGTAGACCTCTGACACCTCTTCGACATCGAGCGAGACGCCGAGCCCGCGGAACGCGTCGACCTCCGCTTCGGTAAGCGGCATGGGCGTTTCCCCGGCGAGCCTGGCCCACTCTGACCGGCCGATCTCCGCGAACGGCGAAGTGAACTCTGGCCGAACAAGCGTCTGAGTTTCAGGCCCGAGCACCAGGTTTCGTGAACTTTCTTCGGCAGCCTCGTCGTCGCGAGCAAGTTCGGTGACTGCGCCTTCGCTGTGTTTTTCGCTCATCGCACTCCATCGTGCCACTAAAATTGGGCGTATGTGTGGAATCGTAGGATATGCAGGCCCAAATGAGACCATTGAGGCCCTCCTGAACGGCCTTCGCCGACTCGAATACCGCGGATACGATTCCGCGGGCGTTGCCGTGATCGACGACACCGGCGGCATCTCCGTCCGGAAGAAGTCGGGCAAGCTTGTGAACCTCGAGGATCTCCTCGAGGCGAGCCCCCTCCAGGCCGCGGGCACCGGCATCGGTCACACCCGCTGGGCGACGCACGGCGGACCGACCGACGTGAACGCGCACCCGCACCTGGGCGACGACGGCCGCCTCGCCCTGATTCACAACGGCATCGTCGAGAACTTTGCTGAGCTTCGCGACGAGGTGGTGTCGCGCGGCGCCGAGCTCGCGAGCGAGACCGACACCGAGGTCGTCGCCGCCCTGCTGGGCCTGGAGACCGGGTCGGGCAAGGACCTGGAGACCGCGTTCCGCGACGTCGTCCAGCGTCTGCATGGCACGTTCACGCTGCTCGCGATGCATCAGAGCGAGCCCGGCAAGATCGTCGCCGCCCGCCACCATTCGCCGCTCGTTGTCGGCCTGGGCGACGGTGAGAACTTCCTCGGCTCCGACGTCGCGGCGTTCGTCTCGTCGACGCGCAGGGCTGTTGTCGTCGAGGAAGACAACATTGCTGTCATCACGCCCGAGAGCGTCCGCATCACCGACTTTGCCGGTGCTGAGGTCGAGTTCGAGGAGTACGAGGTCGAGTGGGATGCCGGCGCCGCGGACAAGGGCGGTTGGTCATCGTTCATGGCGAAGGAGATCAATGAGCAGCCTGAGGCGATCGAGAACACGATTCGCGGGCGCATCGTCGATGGCCACGTCGAGATTCCCGAGCTCACCGCGCTCGGTGAGGATCGCCTGCAGAACGTCGACCGGATCATCATCGTCGCGTGTGGCACCGCCTCGTACGCCGGTCTCGTTGGCTCGTACGCGATCGAGCAGTGGGCGCGCATTCCCGTCGAGGTCCAGCTGAGCCACGAGTTCCGCTACCGCGACCCGGTACTCACCGAGCGCACCATGGTGATCTCCGTGAGCCAGTCGGGCGAGACGATGGACACGCTCATGGCCGTGAAGTACGCGATCGAGCGCGGCGTCACGACGGTGTCGGTGTGCAACACCCAGAGCGCGACGATTCCGCGCGAGTCGGACGCAGCCGTGTACACGCACGCCGGCCCGGAGGTCGCCGTGGCGTCGACGAAGGCGTTCGTTGCGCAGATCACCGCACTGTACCTCCTTGGACTGCACCTCGGGCGCGTGCGCGGCACGCTCTCGGCGGCAGACGAGGCTGCGGCGATCGCACAGTTCGAGACGCTTCCCGAGAAGATGGCGGAGGCCGTCGCGACGCACGACCAGATTGCCGAGCTCGCGCACTGGATGGCAGATACTCGCTCCGTGCTGTTCCTCGGGCGTCACGCGGGCTACCCGGCGGCGCTTGAGGGCGCGCTGAAGCTCAAGGAGATCGCCTACATCCACGCTGAGGGCTTTGCCGCGGGTGAGCTGAAGCACGGCCCGATCGCGCTCATCGACCACGGCCAGCCGGTGTTCGTGCTCGTGCCGAGCCCGCGCACGTCGCCGCTCATGCACTCGAAGGTCGTCTCGAACATTCAGGAGATCCGTGCGCGCGGCGCGCGCGTCATCGCGATCGTGGAGAAGGGCGACACCGCCGTACTGCCGTTCGCCGATGAGGTCGTGCGGATCCCGCTCACGGACGCGCTGTTCGACCCGATCCTGCAGGTCGTTCCGCTGCAGTGGTTCGCCCTCGAACTCTCGACGGCGAAGGGGCTCGACGTCGACCAGCCGCGAAACCTTGCGAAATCGGTGACCGTCGAGTGATCATCGGCATCGGCGTCGACACTGTCGATATCCAGCGCTTCGAGCAGCAGCTCGCGCGCACTCCGAAACTGCGGGAACGGCTGTTCAGCGTGGCGGAGGGACAGCTGTCGACGCCGTCGCTCGCGGCGCGTTTCGCCGCGAAGGAGGCGCTGATCAAGGCGCTCGGCGATTCCGGGGATCTCACCTGGCCCGACATGGAGGTGCGTCGGAACGAGTTGCGGGCCCCGGAGTTCGTGCTCACGGCCGGCCTGCGCGCCGCGCTTGCGGCGCGCGGGGCTGACCGGATCCACCTGTCGATGACCCATGACACCGGGGTGGCGACCGCGTTCGTTATTGTTGAGCACGGAGGTGGGGCCGAATGAGAACCGGTTCAATGCGTGTCGCCGAGGTGTCGGTGTCGGCGATTCGACAGAACGTTCGCCGGCTTCGGGAACTCACAGGCGGCGGCAACGTGATCGTCGTCGTGAAGGCGTGCGGTTACGGCCATGACGCCGCGATCGCCGCGCGGGCGGCGATGGCTGGCGGCGCGACGATGATTGCGACCGCCGACCTCGAAGAATCTTTGAAGCTCCGCGAGAGCGGCATCGACGCGCCGCTGTTGTGCTGGCTGCACGGCCCGCGGGTGGACTTCGCGGCCGCGATCGAGCAGTCGATCGACGTCGGGGTGTCGCACCTGAGCCAGCTTGAGGCGCTCGCGCAGGCCGCACGCGCGACGGGCAAGCGGGCCACGCTGCAGTTCAAGATCGATACCGGTCTGAGCCGCAACGGCGCCGCCCGCGAGGAGTGGGAGGCGCTGTTCGCCCGCGGTGCGGAGCTCGAGCGTGACGGCCTCGTCCGCGTGTGCGGCATCTTCAGCCACCTTGCGAACGCGGGGGAGGACGCCGACCTCGCCCAGGGCGCGCGCTTTGACGAAGCGATCGCCGCGCTCCGGGCGGCGGGCTCCGATCCCGAGATGATCCATCTCGCCGCGAGCGCCGCGACGTTCACGCGCCCCGAGCTGTACTACAACACCGTGCGCGTCGGCATGGCCGCATACGGCCTGAGCCCCCTCGCGGGGAAGAACTCCGCCCAGCTCGGCCTCGTCCCGGCGATGACGCTGCGCTCCGAGGTTGTTGCGTTGCGCGGCGTTCCCGCAGGAACCGGCGTCTCGTACGGGTTTAACCACGTGTGCGAGGTCGCGACGACGCTCGCCCTCGTGCCTGTCGGGTACGCGGACGGCATGCCGCGCGCGCTCAACGGCGCGGGCGCGTGGGTGACGATCGCTGGCGAGCGCTGCCCGATCGTCGGCCGGATCGGCATGGACCAGTTCATCGTGGACGTCGGCCCGATCGCGGGCCGCATTGACATCGGCGCCCCGGTGATCCTGTTCGGCGACCCCGAGCGCGGCTTTCCCTCGATTGATATCTGGGCCGGCCTGATGCGCACGATCAACTACGAGATTTTGGTGGGGATCGGCCCCCGCGTGTTGCGCGTTGCCGTTGACGAGGAGGAGCTGTGAGCGTCGTCGAGCGCTACTCCGCGGCCGACCCCGACGCGATGCACGAGCTTGGCGTCGCGTTCGGCAGGCGACTTGGCGCCGGCGACCTCGTGATCCTGACCGGCGAGCTCGGCGCGGGAAAGACCACGTTCACCCGCGGCCTCGGTGAGGGCCTCGGCGTTCGCGGTCCGGTGCAGAGCCCGACGTTCGTGATCGCGCGCACGCACCCGTCGCTTGTCGGTGGGGCGCCGCTCATTCACGTCGACGCGTATCGGCTCGCCGATTCGAGCGAGCTCGAGGACCTCGATCTCGACTTCGACGGTGCGGTCGTCGTCGCCGAGTGGGGCGCGGGCCTTGTCGACGCGCGCGATTCGTGGGTGGAAATTGTGATCGACCGCCCCATCGGCGCGGGCGACGCGGCCGCAGACGATGCGGACGACGACGTCGCGGAGGCTCCGATCGAGCCCCGCGCACTGACAGTCACCGGGCACGGCCCGCGGTGGCAGAACGGGGTGTTGGCGTGACCGCTATCGAGGTGCGTTCGGTCGCGGCGCCCGAGCTCGGCGAGCGCGTGATTCTCGCCATCGACACGTCGCTCGGCACGAGCGTCGCTGTCGGCGCGGGCGGGCAGGTCGTCGAGGTGTCGAGCGACGACCCGCGCGGTCACGCGGAGGTGATCGGGGCGCTGATTGCGCGCGCGTTCGCGGAGATCAGGATCCCGGCAGCATCGGTCACCCACGTCGTCGCCGGGATGGGCCCTGGGCCGTTTACCGGCCTTCGCGTCGGCATTGCGGCCGCGCACGCGTTCGCGCTCGGACGCGGGTTGAGCATCCTCCCGCTGGTTAGCCACGACGCCGTCGCGCTCGAGCAGCTCGAGGCGGGCGCTCCGGCAGGGATCCGGGTCGTGCAGGACGCGAAGCGGCGCGAGCTGTTCGTGACCGAGTACACCGGGCTGGACTGGGCGGGAGCCCCGGCGCGCGGGGCCGAGCCGCACCTGCGCCAGCGGGAGAGCTACGAGAGCGTCGTGAACGAGGTGTGGCCCGACCGCGTCCCCGCCGCGTCGCTCGTGCGCCTCGCCGCCCGCCGCCTCGCGTCGGGCACGCCCTTCGAGCCCGACCAGGCCCTGTACCTGCGGCTGCCGGACGTCATACAGCCGAAGGCCCCGAAGCCGGTGACGCCGTGATCCTGCGCGACGCAACGCTCGCCGATCTCGATGAGGTCGCGGCGCTCGAGGCCGACCTGTTCGGGAGCGACGCGTGGAGCCGGGAGATCGTGCGCGAGGAGCTCGCCGGCGATCACCGCAGGTACCTCGTGCTCGTCGACGAGGGCGGCGCGATTCGCGGCTATGCCGGCCTGCTTGTCGTCGGCACGGACGGTGACATCCAGACGATCGCGGTCGCCCCGGAGCTGCGCGGCGGCGGGCACGGTCGCGCGCTCATGTTGGAGCTGCTCGCCGAGGCCGCGCGCCGCGGTGCGCGGCAGGTCTTCCTCGAGGTTCGGGCAGACAACCCACCGGCTCGCGGCCTCTACGCGTCCCTCGGGTTTGCCGAGATCGGCGTGCGGCCGCGCTACTACCAGCCCGAGGGGATCGACGCGATCGTGATGCAGCTGCAGCTGAAGGAGCAACAGTGAGTGAGACAGTGAGCGACGCGTTGGCGGAGCCGGACCGGAGTGGCGCCGAGCGCGAGCCACTCGTACTCGGGATCGAAACGAGCTGCGACGAGACCGGGATCGGGATCGTGCGCGGCCGCACTCTGCTCGCGAACGCGATCGCGTCGTCGATGGACGAGCACGCACGCTTCGGCGGCGTCATCCCTGAGATCGCCGCCCGCGCCCACCTCGAGTCGATGACGCCGACGATCGAGCGCGCGCTCGCCGACGCCGGCGTGACGCTGGACGAGGTCGACGCGATCGCGGTCACCGGCGGGCCCGGCCTGGCTGGCGCGCTCATGGTCGGCGTCTCCGCGGCGAAAGCACTCGCGGTCTCGCTCGACAAGCCCCTCTACGCGGTGAACCACCTGGTCGGCCACGTCGGAGCGGACCTGCTGCACGGCGACGGCCTGCGGCCGGCGGTCGGCACTGTCGGCGAACTCGAGCTGCCGACGGTCGCACTGCTCGTCTCGGGCGGGCACACCTCGCTGCTGCTCGTGCGCGACCTCGTCGGCGACGTCGAGCTGCTCGGCGAGACGATTGACGACGCGGCGGGCGAGGCATTCGACAAGGTCGCGAGGCTGCTCGGGCTGCCGTATCCCGGTGGGCCGCACATCGACCGCGTCGCGGCGGAGGGGGACACGCAGGCGATCCGGTTCCCGCGCGGCCTGACGCTGCCGAAGGACATGGCGAAGCACCGCTACGATTTCTCGTTCTCCGGGCTCAAGACCTCGGTCGCCCGGTGGGTCGAGAAGCGGGTGGCCGCGGGGGAGGACGTGCCCGTGGCCGACGTCGCCGCGAGCTTCAGGGAGGCCGTCGTCGACGTGCTGCTCACGAAAGCGCTCGCCGCCTGCGCCGACCTCGGCGTTCCCCGGCTGCTGCTTGGCGGCGGCGTCGTCGCGAACGCGCGGCTGCGCGAGGTCGCGGCGGAACGTTCCGCGGCGGCCGGCGTCGAGCTGCGCGTGCCGCCGCTGTCGCTGTGCACCGACAACGGCGCAATGATCGCTTCGCTCGGGGCGCAGCTCGTTGCCGCGGGCCATGCGCCTTCCTCGCTGAGCTTCGGCGCCGATTCGACGCTCCCGGTGACAGACATTCAGTTGTAGCCAAGTCGCGTCCGCGCTGTATCGTTGTAGGTAGGGCTATGCCCGCCGAGACCGTTATCGTTAGGAACGCTATGTCCGACAACACGCCGAACACCGACCCGGGAACCACCCCGGAGCAGCCCCAGGCGACGCCTGCCGCGCCCGAGACGCCCGCAGCATTCCCGCCTGTCGATCCATCGCCGGCCGCGGCTCCCGCCGCTCCGCCCGTACCGCCGACCGCTCCGCCCGTCGCACCGCCGCTGCCTGAGGCCGCGCCGCTGCCGCAGGCAGCGCCGTTTGGCGAGCAGGCTCCGCAGCAGCCGGAGTTCCCGGCAGCACCGGGTGCGCCCTACGTCGCCCCCGGCACCCCCGCGCCCGGCTACCCGGCCCCCCAGGGCCAGAACTACCCGCAGGGCTACGGCGCGATGCCGCAGGCGCCACAGGGCTACGCGCCCGTCCCCACGACAATCCCGGGCAAGACGCTCGGCATCGTCGGCCTCATCGTCTCGTTCATCCTGCCGATCTCGCTCGTTGGCCTCGTGCTGAGCATCATCGGCCTCGTGCAGTCGAAGAAGGCGCAGGCGAAGAACGTTCCCGCCGTCGTCGGCATCATCGTCGGTGCGCTCGGCGTCATCACCGGCATCATTCTTGCCGTCGTGTTCATCGGCCTCGCGGTCGCTGGCGCTGACGCCGCGCAGGCGTGCCTCGACGGCGCGGAGTCGGTCCAGGTGTTCGGCGAGACGATCCCGTGCTCGGCGGTCCTCTCGGGCGCGTACGAGTTCAGCTACTAAGCGGCTACTGCACCTCAGCAGCGCTCGGCGAGCAGCGCAATGTGCCTGTTCGCCGAGCGGCTGAGGATCAGCGTCGCAGCGCCCGCTCCCTTCAGGCGCAGGCGCGTGCGAAGCGCGGCTGGATCCACATCCACGCCGCGCTTTTTGATTTCCAGCCTCCCGATGCCTCGCGCGGCCAGGGCGCGCTTGAGATCCTTCTCGCGCGCGGGGAGCTCCTCGAGGATCCTGAAGACCTGCCCGAACGGCGTCGGGGTCGCGCGGTCGGCGGTGAGGTAGGCGATCCCGTCGTGGATCATGCCGGCGTCGAGCTCCGCGGCGAGCTTCCCGATGAGGCGCGCACGGATCACCGCGCCGTCAGGCTCGATGAGATACTCGCCGAGGTCGCGGGTGTCGGCGTCGGGGAAGTCGGCGGCCGCGCTGAGCTCGTGCCAGACCGGTGCGCCGCCGGAGGCAGCTGCGTTGCCCGCGGCCGCCGCCCGTGCACCCGCCAGCCCAGCGTCCCCGCGCAGCACGGCGGCTGATCGCCGGATCCCGGGCCGAGCGGCGTCGCCAAACCACAGCCCCATCTCGACGACCTGGCCATCGACCGATACCCACTGGGCCTCGGCGTCGTCGGGAATGAGCTCCCGGTCGAGGCCAGGCCCGAGCTTGACGCCCCCGAACCGAGCGGCGCGGGCGGCGCCGAACGCGAAGTCGAGCGAGGGGGAGTAGTCGTCGCTTGACGCGAGCCTGCGGGTGTCCCGGTGGCCGGCGGTGCGCCGAGCCGGATCGAGGAACACCGCATCAGCGGAGCCAGCTCCGAGCTCGGTCGCGTCACCCGTCAGCACGTCGTGCGGCGGCGCGCCCTCGCCGTCTGCTCGCATCGACGCGGCCTCGACCGCGAGGTTGTGCGCGGCGAAGTCGGCGGTGAGCGGGTCGAGCTCCACCGCGCGCACCGCGAGGCCGGCACGGAGGAACGCGAGCGACTCGGCGCCGAGGCCACAGCCGAGATCGGCGACGGCGTTCGCGCCGGCGAACCGGAGCGCGTGCAGTTCGGCGACGGGCAGGCGCGAGGCCTGCTCGAGTCCAGCCTGCGTGAACAGCATCGCGCCCGCGTTCGCCCCGAACTTCGGTGCGGCCTTCTCGCGCAGCGCGGTCACGGTGAGGGCAGCGGCAAGTTCGTCGGGAGCGGCGCCGTCGCGCCGGAGGCGCTGACCTGCGCGGTCGAGACTGTCGCCAGCCGCGCGCATGGCGGCCGCTGACGCGAGCAGTTCGGTGCCGTGCTGGCTGGTGAGCCCGTCCCATCCCGGAGTGGACGCAGCAGGCCCCGGGCGGCGTGCCCGGGGCCTGTCGCTGCCTGCGCCGCTCATTAGTAGTAGTAGCTCCCGCTTGCTGCGGCGCCGACGATCATCACGATGAAGCCGATGTACATCACGACAAAGAGCACGCCGAGGGCGATCGCGCAGTAGCCGTAGATGACGGCGGTCAACGCGAGGCCACGGCCAGCGTCGCCCGTGCGCTTGATCTGGTTGAGCCCGAGATGGCCGAAGATGATTCCGGCGATGGGGGCGATGAAGGCGAGGACGATGGCGACGAGCGCGTAGGTGTTCGTGTCCTTTACCGTGGTGCGCTGCGGGGTCGCGCCCTGTGCGGGGTAGGCGTACGCCGGTGCCTCGTAGCCATACTGCGGCGCAGCGGTGCCAGCGGTGCCAGCGGTGCCAGCGGTGCCAGCGGCGTCGGCAGACGGCGCGCCGTACGGCAGCTGCACGGTCGGCTGTTCCGACGCCTGCGAGGGCTGGTGCTGGGTTGGCCCTGTGGGCTCGGTGGTGCTCATGATGCTCCAAGTCGTTGTGGGTGTACCCCAGAGTGTACCGACAGGGTATGTGGGGTCTTCTGGGCCGGTGTTCGCTGTCCGCGATTCGGCCCCATCACAGTTGGCACTCACCTTGCATGAGTGCCAACAGGGGTCATAGAATCTCGTACAGAGGCGCTCGCAAGAGTGCGAAACTAACAGCTTTGGAAAGAGGTCAACCGTGTCGGTCGCCATTAAGCCGCTCGAGGATCGCATCGTCATCCAGCAGGTCGAGGCTGAGCAGACTACTGCTTCGGGTCTCGTTATCCCTGACAGCGCGAAGGAAAAGCCCCAGGAGGGCAAGGTTGTTGCAGTGGGCCCCGGCCGTGTCTCGGACAACGGCACCCGCATCCCTGTCGACGTCAACGTGGGCGACATCGTCATCTACTCGAAGTTCGGCGGCACCGAGATCAAGGCTGCCGGCGAAGAGTACCTCGTGCTCTCGAGCCGCGACATCCTCGCCGTCATCGAGCGCTAATCATCGCTGAACGAGCCGGGCCCCGCCACTGCGGTGGGGCCCGGCTTTTTCGTACCCGCGGGGCGGCGTAGACTGTCACGGTGAAGGACACTCGTGCTGGATTAGGGTATGGAATCGGCGCGTATCTGATTTGGGGCGGATTCCCGCTCTTTTTCACGCTCATCGCGGTCGTCAACCCGTTCGAAGTCGTTTCGTGGCGCGTCGTCACCACGCTGCTCGTCTGCGCCGTGATTGTCACGGTGACCCGCAGGTGGCGCCGCATTGGCGAGGTGCTGAAACAACCGAAGACGTTTGGGCTGTTCGCGCTCTCGTCGATCCTGCTCTACGCGAACTGGCAGATCTTCGTGATCGGCGTGATCTCCGGTCACGTGCTTGAAACGTCGCTCGGCTACTTCATCAATCCGCTGTTCACGATCCTGTTCGGGGTGATCTTCTGGCGCGAGAAGCTCTCGCGGCTCCAGTGGATCGCGGTGGTGGTCGCGGGCACCGGCGTGCTGTTCTCCGCGATCTCCTACGGCCGCGTGCCGTGGATCGCGCTCGGGCTTGCCCTCTCCTTCGGCCTGTACGGCGTCGTGCACCAGCGCATCGAGGATGTCGACGGCGTCACCGGGCTCACCGTCGAGACGCTCGTCTCGGTGCCGATCGGCCTCGCGCAGCTCGCCATCGTCGGCTCCGTTGCCGGCCTGACTGCGTTCTCGCACGGCGGCGTGACCACCGCGCTCGTGCTCGTCAGCGGGCTCCTGACGGCGATCCCGCTCATTCTCTTCGGCGAGGCCGCGCGCAGGCTCCCGCTCACGTACGTCGGATTCCTGCAGTTCCTGACGCCGGTGCTCGGGTTCCTCTTTGGGTACTTCATCATGCATGAAGAACTCCCGATTGAGCGCTGGGTGGGCTTCATCGCCGTGTGGATCGCGCTGATGTTCCTCATCGCCGACATGATCGTCAGGCTGCGGCGTTCGCCAAGCGCGGACCTCGCCCATCAGCCGCACACAGGTCCTATTCCCTTAGACTAGATAGTCTTCGACGACGCCACGAGCATTAAAGAGGTTGTATGGAACAGCGTGACCCTTTCGCGTTCACAGGACTCACCTACGACGACGTGCTGCTGCTTCCCGCGCACACCGACGTCATTCCGAGCGAGGCGGATACCTCGACGCAGCTCACGAGGCGCGTGCGGCTTGCAATGCCGCTGATCTCCGCGGCCATGGACACCGTGACCGAAACGCGCATGGCCGTTGCCATGGCGCGCAACGGCGGCCTCGGTATTCTGCACCGCAACCTGTCCATTCAGGATCAGGCGGAGATGGTCGACCGCGTGAAGCGGTCGGAAGCCGGGATGATCACCAACCCGCTGACAACGACGGTCGACGCGACCGTCGCCGAGGTCGACGCGGTCTGCGGCGAGTACCGGGTGTCCGGTCTGCCCGTCGTTGACTCCGCTGGGATCCTGCTCGGAATCATCACGAACCGCGACATGCGCTTCATCGATCCGAAGGATCGCGCGAACGTTCGCGTGTCGGAGGCGATGACGCGGATGCCGCTCATCACCGCGCCCGCCGGGATCTCCCGCGACGAGGCCGCCGAGCTGTTCAAGCAGCACAAGATCGAGAAGCTGCCGCTCGTCGACGGCGAGGGGCGACTGACCGGCCTCATCACCGTGAAGGACTTCGACAAGGAAGAGCAGTACCCGCTCGCGACGAAGGACGACGCAGGTCGGCTGCGCGTCGGCGCGGCCGTCGGTTTCTTCGGCGACGCGTGGAAGCGCGCGGGCTCGCTGCTCGAAGCCGGCGTCGACGTGCTCGTCGTCGACACCGCGAACGGCGATTCGAAGGGCGTGCTCGACATCATCGCGAAGATCAAGGGCGACCCGGCGTTTGCCGGTGTCGACGTGATCGGCGGCAACGTGGCGACCTACAACGGCGCGAAGGCGATCGTTGACGCGGGGGCCGACGCCGTCAAGGTTGGGGTCGGCCCGGGGTCGATCTGCACGACCCGCGTCATCGCCGGTGTCGGCGTTCCCCAGGTGACCGCCGTCTACGAGGCCGCGAAGGCTGCCACGCCGGCTGGCGTTCCCGTGATCGCTGACGGCGGCCTGCAGTACTCGGGCGATATCGCGAAGGCGCTCGTCGCCGGCGCATCGTCCGTGATGATGGGCTCGCTCCTCGCCGGCACCGACGAGAGCCCCGGCGACCTCGTGTTCGTCGGTGGCAAGCAGTACAAGACGTACCGCGGTATGGGCTCCCTTGGCGCCCTGCAGACCCGCGGCGAGCGTACGTCGTACTCGAAGGATCGCTACTTCCAGGCTGATGTGCCGAGCGACGAGAAGCTCATCCCCGAGGGGATCGAGGGGCAGGTGCCGTACCGCGGCCCCGTCGGCGCCGTCGCGCACCAGATGGTTGGCGGCCTGCGCCAGTCGATGTTCTACGTCGGCGCGCGTTCCGTGACCGAGTTGAAGGAGCGCGGCCAGTTCGTGCGCATCACCTCGGCCGGGCTGAAGGAGAGCCACCCGCACGACATTCAGATGGTCGTCGAGGCGCCGAACTACCGCAAGTAGGGGAGCCCCTGGCCGAAGGGCCGCAGCGAATCAGTTCGATTCCGCTGCGGCCCTTTTGCCGTGTACGGGGCAGAGTGCGACGGTGTCGCCAGTGAGCCCGAGGAGCCGCTCGGCGGCGGCGAGCAGCTCGGTGATCGCCTCGCCGTGGAGCAGCGAGTACACCGAGGCACGACCCTGCGGCCGCGACTCGACGAGGCCCGCATCCTTGAGGCGCGCGAGATGCTTCGACACCGTGCTCTGGGACAAGCCGAGGTGCTCGGTGAGATCGACCACGCGGTGTTCGCCGAGCTGCAGGTGCTGCAGGATCACGAGGCGTGACGGATCGCTGAGGCTGTGGAACAGGCAGGTGGCCGGCAGCAGCATCTCGAGCTCCGCAGCCCGGTCGCCGTCTGATGTCCCCGCAGTGATCGCCATGTCTCGATGATACCGCCCGGCGCGCCTGTTGCCCGGTTAGTGGCCGTCGGCGGAGCCGGCGAGCTCGCGGTTGAGCAGCCCCTCGTGTACGAGGTGCGCCCGCTCTTCGAACTGGAAGGTGCAATGCTCGATCCCGAACCGCTCGCGCATCGCGGCGGTGAGCTCGTCGAGGAGCGGTGCGTGCTCGGCCTCGGCGGTCGGCACCACGTGCGCCGACATCACCGCCACGCCGCTCGTAAGGCCCCAGACGTGCAGGCTGTGGACCGCCTCGACCCCCTCGGCGTCGACGATGGCGCCACGCACCTCGTCGAGGTCGATGCCCTGGGGGACACCCTGCATGATGAGGTTGATCGCCTGCTTCAGGAGCACGAACGCGCGCGGCAGGATGATGACGCCGATAGCGGCTGCGGCGATTGCGTCGCCGCGGTTCCAGCCGAGGGTCACGTTGAGGATGCCGGAGATGATGATCGCCGCCGCCCCGATCCCGTCGCTCATGACCTCGAGGAACGCGGCCTTCACGTTGAGGCTTTCCTTCGCGCCGCGGTTGAGGATGATGAGCGACGTCGCCGCGCCAATCAGGCCGATGATCGCGAACACGATGACGCCGCCGCCTGCGACGTCGGAGGGGTTAAACCAGCGCTCGACTGCCTCGAACAGGATGAAGCCGCCGAGCCCGAACAGCAGCAGGCAGTTGATGAGCACCGCCACGATCTCCGCGCGCATGAGTCCGTAGCTGCGCCGCTTCGTGGCGGCCCGTGTCGCGAGGACGGTCGCGATCAGGGCGATGAGGATCCCGCTCGCGTCGACAGCCATGTGCATCGCCTCGGCGGCGAGGGCGAGACTGTTTGTGACGATCGCGCCGACGATCTGCGCGACGATGATTGTCGCGTAGATCGAGAGGACGATCATGAGCCGTCGCTTGTGCGCTCCGGTCGCGGTTTGGAGCCCTCCGGCGCCGTGATCGTGGTTGTGGCCCATGCCCATGTCCGTCCTCTCGTCGAAAGATTCATCGCTTTCTAGCGATGATAGCTCAACTAAACGATATTGTCGCCCCGCGTGCGCACTGTGGGGAACTCAGGATGCGCCCGTCGCGCACCCGATAGACTGTCTGGGTGAGCAACGAGATCGAGATTGGTCGCGGAAAGCGCGCCCGCCGTGTCTATACATTCGACGAGATTGGTATTGTGCCGACGCGCCGTACCCGAGACCCCGAACTCGTCTCGACCTCCTGGACGATTGACGCGTTCCAGTTCGACATCCCGGTCATCGGCGCGCCGATGGACTCGGTCATGTCGCCAGCGACCGCGATTCAGCTTGGCCAGCTCGGCGGCCTCGGCGTCCTGAATCTCGAGGGGCTCTGGACCCGGCACGAGAACCCCGAGCCGCTGCTCGAGGAGATCGCGCGGGTCGATGACGAAGTGACCGCGGTGAAGCGTATGCGCGAGCTGTACTCCGCCCCGATCAAGCCCGAGCTGATCCGCGATCGCCTCGCAGAGATCCGCGACGCGGGCGTGACGGTCGCCGGTGCTCTGTCGCCCCACCGGACCGCCGAGTTCACCGACACCGTGGTGAAGGCCGGCGTCGACCTGTTCGTCATCCGCGGGAACACAGTTTCCGCCGAGCACGTGTCGATCGACGGCCGTGAGCCGTTGAACCTCAAGCAGTTCATCTACGAACTCGATGTCCCCGTCATCGTTGGCGGCGCCGCGACCTACCAGTCGGCGCTCCACCTCATGCGCACCGGCGCGGCCGGCGTGCTCGTCGGCTTCGGTGGGGGAGCGTCCTCGACGACCCGGGTGACCCTCGGCATCCGCGCGCCAATGGCGAGCGCGATCGCAGACGTCGCGGGTGCACGAACCGACTACCTCGACGAGTCCGGCGGGCGCTACGTGCACGTTATCGCTGATGGCGGCCTCGGCACTTCGGGTGACCTCGTGAAGGCGATCGCCTGC
This sequence comes from Leucobacter aridicollis, assembly GCF_013409595.1. Classification (NCBI taxonomy): domain Bacteria; kingdom Bacillati; phylum Actinomycetota; class Actinomycetes; order Micrococcales; family Microbacteriaceae; genus Leucobacter; species Leucobacter aridicollis. The sequence continues at coordinate 1,079,574 of NZ_JACCBD010000001.1, forward strand.
GGCGCGGACGCCGTGATGCTTGGTGCCGCCCTCGCGCGCGCAACGGACGCCCCGGGCCGCGGCTGGCACTGGGGCCAGGAAGCCCACCACGAGGATCTGCCGCGCGGGCGCCGCGTGGCTGTCGAGCAGATCGCACCGCTCGCCGAGATCATGAATGGCCCCGCACACATCGCCGACGGCAGCGCGAACCTGTTGGGGGCGCTGCGCCGCGCGATGGCAACGAGTGGCTACTCCGACGTGAAGGAGTTCCAGCGGGTCGACATCGTTCACGCTGAGCGGTAGTCGTGGCCTCGCGCACGCCCGAGTACTTGGGAGAGCCGACACTCGGACAGATCATGCGGCGGCCCCAGTGGATCGCCGCGCTCCTGCTCGCGATGATCGTCGCCGCCGTGTTTGCCTGGCTCGGCCAGTGGCAGATGGGCAACGCGATCCGCGACAACGTCGACGACCTCACCGCGACCGAGACCGTGCGCCCGATCGACGACCTCACCGAGCCGATCGCCGGGATCCCTGAGATCGCCGCGGGCGCGGTGGTCTCAGTCGAGGGAACGTTCGTGCCGGGCGACTTCTCGGTGATCGCGGAGCGAATGAACCAGGGCGCCGACGAGAGCGCGGAGCGCCGCGAGGGTGCCTGGGTTGTCGGGCACCTCGTGCGAACCGAGCTCGACGACGCCAGCCTGGCGGTCGCGGTCGGCTGGGCTCCGAGCGTCGCGGACGCGCAGCGCGCCGTCGAGCGCCTCACCGAGCTCCCCGAGTCGGAGCGCGCGCTCGAGGGGCGGTACCTGCCTGCCGAAGCGCCCGAGGTGCCACGCCCCGACGCGGACTCGCGGTACATGCGCACGATGGTCCCCGCATTCCTCGCGAACGAGTGGGGGCACACGCCCACCGGGCCGATTTACGGCGGTTACCTCGTCATGCACGACACCGCGCAGGCTCCAGCCCTCGCGGAAGTTGGGCTTGAGTCGATCGACTCGGTCGCGCCGAGCGCCCCGGAAAAGGTGAGCTGGCTCAACGTGTTCTACGCCATCGAGTGGGTGGTGTTTGCCGGCGTTGCGCTGTTCCTCTGGTACCGGCTCGCGCGAGACGCGTGGGAGAAGGAGCACGAGATGCTGCTGCTCACCGCCGAGGCCGAGGCCGCAGAATCCGCCGGTGACTCCGGCACCACGCCCAAACCATAGAATGGAAGCCATGCAACTCCAGCCCAAGCCCGAGGACTACCCACGTATTCGCCGCTCGCTGCGCGTCTACAAGGTGACCTCGGTCATCACCGGAATCATGCTCTTGCTGCTCTGCGCAGTCATGGTCATGAAGTACGTGTTCAAGGTCGAGTTGTTCCTGTTCACCCCGAACGGCGTCGCAGAGTTTCTCCCGACCATCCCGAAGGGCCAGGAAGCCGAGTTCGTCCGCGAAGGCTTCGACCTGTTCAAGGCGATCCTGATCGCCCACGGTTGGTTCTACGTGGTGTACCTCATCGCGAACTTCATGCTCTGGAGCCCGATGCGCTGGAACTTTGCGAAGTTCCTGCTGCTCGCGCTCGGCGGCGTGATCCCGTTCCTCTCATTCATCCTCGAGGGCCGTATCGCCCGCGAGGTGACGCAATTTTTGGATGCGAAGGAGGCGGCCATCGCCGACTCCGCAGCAGCCGCTGACCCAGATCGCCAGGAAGGCAAAGCATGACAGAAGAAGCGCACGACGGGCATCGGCCCGTCCTCGTCGTCGATTTCGGTGCGCAGTACGCGCAGCTGATCGCCAGGCGGGTGCGCGAGGCCGGGGTGTACTCCGAACTCGTCCCGCACACCATCAGCGCAGACGAGGTCCGCGCGAAGAACCCCGCGGGTCTCGTGCTCTCGGGCGGTCCGTCGTCCGTGTACGAGGAGGGCGCGCCGGCATTTGACGACGCAATCTTCGACCTCGGCATCCCGACGCTCGGCATCTGCTACGGCTTCCAGGTGATGGCGCGCGCTCTCGGCGGCACCGTCGGGAACACCGGCGACCGCGAGTACGGCTCGACCGAGGCGAAGGTCCTCGGCGACGGCGGCGCGATCCTCGGCGGCCAGCCCGTGGATCAGCTCGTCTGGATGAGCCACGGCGATGCGGTGCAGCAGGCACCCCAGGGCTTCGACGTGCTCGCGAGCACCGACGTCACGCCCGTCGCGGCCTTCGGCTCGCCCGAGCGCAAGATGTACGGCGTGCAGTGGCACCCAGAGGTCAAGCACTCCGAGCACGGCCAGCGCATCCTCGAGAACTTCCTGCACACCGTCGCCGGTATCCCGGCAGACTGGAACGCGGGTAACGTCATCGCGGAGCAGATCGAGGCGATTCGCGCGCAGGTCGGCAACGCCCGCGTGATCTCGGCACTCTCAGGGGGCGTCGATTCGGCCGTCTCGACCGCGCTCGTCCACGAGGCAATCGGAGACCAGCTCACCGCGGTGTTCGTCGACCACGGGCTGCTGCGCAAGGGCGAGCGCGAGCAGGTCGAGCGCGACTACGTCGCATCGACCGGCGTGCGGCTTATCACCGTTGACGCCGCCGACATCTTCCTCGGACACCTCGCCGGGGTCACCGATCCCGAGGAGAAGCGCAAGATCATCGGCCGCGAGTTCATTCGCGCGTTCGAGAAGGTCCAGCTCGACCTCGTCGCCGAGGCGAAGGCCGAGGGCGAGCCCATCAAGTTCCTGGTGCAGGGCACCCTGTACCCCGACGTCGTCGAGTCGGGCGGGGGAGCGGGCACCGCGAACATTAAGAGCCACCACAACGTTGGCGGGCTGCCTGAGGACCTCGACTTCGAGCTCATCGAGCCGCTGCGCGCGCTCTTCAAGGACGAGGTTCGGGCGATCGGGCGCGAGCTCGGCCTGCCCGAGGCGATCGTTGGCCGCCAGCCGTTCCCTGGCCCCGGCCTCGGGATCCGCATCGTCGGTGAGGTGACGCGCGAGCGTCTCGACATCCTTCGCGAGGCGGACGCGATCGCGCGCGCCGAGCTCACCGCAGCCGGCCTCGACGACTCGATCTGGCAGTGCCCCGTGGTGCTGCTCGCCGACGTCCGCTCCGTCGGCGTTCAGGGCGACGGCCGCACCTACGGCCACCCGATCGTGCTGCGCCCCGTCTCGAGCGAGGACGCAATGACCGCCGACTGGACTCGCGTCCCGTACGACGTGCTCGCGCGCATCTCGAACAGGATCACCAACCAGGTGCCCGACGTGAACCGCGTCGTGCTCGACGTGACCTCGAAGCCCCCGGGGACTATCGAGTGGGAGTAGTCCCGGGCCTCACGCAGACGCCCTGAGATCTGCAATTTGAATGCCGGGTGCGCTTCGCACCCGGCATTCGTTTTGCCGATTGCATTGGGTGAACTCGAGTGCGACCGCTGGAGTGCTGCCGCATGTGAGCTGTGAACATGCACGAGAACCTGCGACACTGGAGGGGTGCTTGATATGCAAAACGGTCGCGTAGCGGTCTACCTCGACTTCGATAACATCGTGCTCTCGTGGTACGACCGCGTGCACGGCAGGAACTCGTTCTCGCGCGACAGGCAGCGGATCGCCGAGGGTGACCGCGACCCCGAGATCACCGCACGGCTCGAGGCTGCAGTCGTCGACGTTGGCGCGATCATTGACTACGCCTCGTCGTTCGGCACCCTCGTGCTCACGCGTGCGTACGCGGACTGGTCGGCGCCGATGAACGCGGAGTACCGTTCGCAGCTCGTCGCGCGTGCCGTCGACCTTGTGCAGCTCTTCCCTGCCGCGGCTTACGCGAAGAACGGCGCCGACATTCGGCTGGCGGTCGACGCTGTCGAGGACATGTTCAGGCTCGAGGATCTCACCCACGTGATCATCGTCGCCGGCGACTCGGACTACGTGCCGCTCGCGCAGCGTTGTAAGCGTCTCGGCAGGTACGTCGTTGGCGTTGGCGTCGCGGGGTCGACCGCGAAGTCCCTCGCCGCCGCGTGTGACGAGTTCACGAGCTACGACTCGCTTCCCGGCGTGCAACCGCCCCGGCAGCGCGACGACGACGGCTCCAAGCGGGGCCGCGGCTCGAGGCGCGGTGGCGGCGGGCGTGGGGCGGAACAGGCGGCCGAGGAGCTTGCGAAGACGGCGACCGCCGACGCGGCCGGCGCCGAGGCGGCCTCTGCGGGTGACGCGGAGACCGCGTCGGATGCGGCGACAAAGCCAGCCGAATCGGGGCGGTCCGGCGGCCGGCGCGCCGCGGCGGCCAAGCAGTCGCAGCAGGATCGCACACCCACTGTCGACGCGAATGCTCACGGCGCTGACGGGCACGACGACGACACCCTCGACTCCGAGTTTGAGAGCGAGGAGGAGCGGGACATCGCGGTCACCGGCCTGCTCATCCGCGCGCTCTGGCTCAGCCAGGACACCGACGATTCGGGCTGGCTCTACAGCTCAGCCGTGAAGCAGCAGATGCGCCGAATGGATCCGTCGTTTAACGAGAAGGCGCTCGGGTTCCGCTCGTTCTCGGACTTTCTGCGCTCGCGGTCGGACGTCGTCGAGCTCGAAGAGAGCGGGCACGAGCGGCTCGTGCGCCTCGCCGAACAGCCGGAGTAGCGCGCGCCAAGCCCGCCGAGCCCGCCGAGCCCGCCGTGCCGCTAGTTGAACGCGCGCTCGTCGACGAGGCCGCTCGACACGAGATCCTGCCAGAGCGCATCGGGCACGACCCTCTCGTAGCGCGCGACGGTATCGGGGATGTGCGCGGGGCGGGACGCCCCGACGACGACCGAGGCCACGCTCGGCTGCCGGAGCGCGAACGCGAGCGCCGCGTCCGGCAGCGAGACGCCGTGGCGCTCGCAGACGTCAGCAAGCGCGTTCGTCCGGGCAACGAGCTCGGCCGGCGCGTCCGCGTAGTTGTACTGTGCATCGGGAGCGGGGCGAGGCGTCGCGAGCAGGCCGGAGTTGTAGACGCCGGCCACCACGACCGACGCGTCTGCCGCACGTGCCGCGGGGAAGAGATCCGAGAGCGAGCCCTGCTCGAGCAGCGTGAACCGCCCGGCAACCATCACGAGGTCAGCGTCACCCTCGGCGATGAAGCGGGCGAGCATCGCTGACTGGTTCATGCCGGCGCCGAAGCTCGTGATCGTCCCCTCGGCGCGGAGCCGCTGGAGGGCGGGGACGGCGCCAGCGATCGCCTCATCCCAGTGCTCGTCGGGGTCGTGGATGAACGCGATGTCGATGCGGTCGAGGCCGAGACGCTCGAGGCTCTCCTCGATCGAGGTGAGCGTGCCTGCCGCGCTGTAGTCGAGGGCGCGCCGCTTCGTCGCGGGGACGGCGAACCCCTCGGTGTCCTCGCCGATGCCGCCGGGGTTCGGTCGGATGAGGCGCCCAACTTTCGTTGACACCACGTACTCGTCGCGCGGATAGCGGCGCAGCGCGGCCCCGAGGCGCTCCTCGGAGAGCCCGAGGCCGTAGTGCGGCGCGGTATCAAAGAACCGGATGCCCGCGGCCCACGCCGCGTCAACGATCTCGTCAACCGTCGCATCGGGCATTGCCCGATAGAGGTTGCCGAACTGTGCACCTCCGAGGCCGAGCTCGGTGAGCTCCAGGCCGGTGCGGGTCGTCCTCCGGGGAACGGTGATGCTCATGAGATCCTTTGCGTGCTGGTGTGGTCCTGGGGCGCGTTCGCGCGCGGGGCGCCGGCGGGCAGCGAGCCATCGATCGCCGCAGCGAGCCCGCGGTACCAGGAGCAGGCGGTGCCAGCCCAGATCGATGCCTGCTCGCCCTCACTGAGCGGCGCGATGACCTGCTCGGCGATCGACACGGTGGCTCCGTAGCCGCCGCCGAGGACGCTGACAGGCCAGTCGCTGCCGAACATCATGCGGGCGGGACCGAACGCCGCGAGCGCCACGCCAGCATACGGCGCGAGGCGGTCCGCGGTCATCGTGAGCGCGTCGAAGGTGAGAAACCCGGAGAGCTTGCATGCGACGTGCTCGTGGGCAGTGAACGCGGCGATGTCGTCGGCCCACGCCCGAAAGTCAGCCTCCCGCATGGTTGGCTTCGCGAGGTGATTGATGACCATCCGCGTCTCAGGGTTCGCGGCGGCGAGGCGCTCGGCGGCACCCAGATTCGCCGGGGTGAGCAGCAGATCGAGGGTGAGGTCGCGCCCCGCGAGGGCGCGGGCGAGCGCGTGGATCGGCGGGGAATCGAGGGAGTCAGGATCGGCGCTGTACTCCGCGGCAACGCGCACCCCGGCGAGGTACTCGCCACCGGGACCCGCGATGAGGGCGTCCAGCTGCTCGCCGGCCGGGCGGGGGTCGGCGTCGACGTCGATCCAGCCGACGACCGCCGCGAGGCGCGGGTCCGTGGCGGCGAGGGCGAGCACTTCGGGCGTCTCCGCAGGGTCGGGCACGGTCTGGACAAAGACGCCGTGCGTGACGCCCGACGGCTCGGCCGCGGCCGCCCAATCCTGCTGCGAGTAGGGGCCGCCGATGGCCACCTGCGTGGCGTCATCCATCCACCCCTGCGGGCGTACGGACTGATCCCACAGGTGGTGGTGTGCGTCGATTCTCATCGGTGATCCTCCGTGCAGGTGTGGGCGTCTTCGGGCCTCGCGCTACCCACAATATCGTGTATTGAATCAATATATCGTGCAGGATTCTCGCACGAGGGCGAGCCGCGGGCCGTGCGGCGGGGCGCATGCAAAACGGTGGCCCGGAGAAATCTCCGGGCCACCGTCTGTCCATGGGCCTCGCGACCCGCCTGCCTGGCTAGTCGCGGAAGATCGCGATGATTCGCAGGATCTCCAGGTAGAGCCACACGAGCGTGACAGTCAGACCGAACGCAGCCGACCAGCCCCACTTCTCGGGGACGCGGTTCTGCACGCCGTTCTGCACGAGTTCGAAGTCCATCACCAGCGAGTAGGCCGCGAGCAGCACTGCGAGGCCGCCGATGATGAGGCCAAGCGTGCCGCCGCGCAGGCCCCACGGGTCGGTGTTCAACCCGGTGATCATCACCACGAAGTTGATGAGAGAGAACACGAGGTAGCCGGCCATCGCAATGAGCACGATCTTGGTGAGACGCGGGCTCGTGCGCACCTTGCCGCTGCGGAAGAGCAGGAGCGTGACGCCGAACACGGCGAGCGTGCCGATCACGGCCTGCGAGACGATGCCCGGCAGGCGCGCCTCGAAGGTGCCGGAGATCGCGCCGAGGAAGAGCCCCTGGGCTGCCGCGTACGCGATGATGAGCGGAACGCTCGGCTCCTTCTTGAAGGAGTTCACGAGGCCGAGCACGAGGCCGGCGATCGCGCCTGGAATCATCAGGGCGGGCATCATCCAGCCGACCGCGCCGAGCGCGAGCACGATGACGAAGAGGAACACGGTCTTCGAGATCGTGTTCTCATAGGTCATCGGGCGATCCGACGGGGTGATGACGGGCGGCTGACCGGCGTCGGACGCGGACTGTGCCGGCACGTCGACGCCCGGACGGTTCGTCGTCGCCGCGGGCTGGTCGTAAATACGGTGCAGCTCCTCGGCAGTGAGGGTCTTACCGTTCAGTGCCGGGTTGTTGCTGAGTGCAGGATTGCTCATTCGCTGGGACCTTTCGAAGCGTAATCGGGCAATAATTCAAGTGTATAGATTCCGCGGCTTTCGATGCTGTGACTGTGCATGATGTTCGCTCACGGCGGCGCATCGGAAGGCCCTAGGCTGGTAGGCATGTCAGAGTCCCAGGCACATCCCCTCGTGATTGGGCACCGCGGTGCCCCGGGGTATCGCCCTGAACACTCCGAAGCCTCGTACCGGCTCGCTTTCGAGCTCGGCGCCGACGCCGTCGAGCCCGACGTCGTAGTGACGCGCGACGGGGTGCTCGTCGTGCGCCACGAGAACGAGATCTCGGGGACCACGGACGTTGCCTCCCACAAGGAGTTCAAGGGGCGCCGCACGACCAAGGTCGTCGATGGCGTCCGGATGACGGGCTGGTTCACGGAGGACTTCACCTGGGCGGAGCTCCGGACACTCAGGTGCGTCGAACGGCTCAAACGCGTGCGGGCCGACAACCGCGCCTACGACGGCCAGGAGCCCATGCTCCGCTTGCGCGACGTGCTGCGCATCGTCGACGATGAGAGCGCGCGGGGCGGCCGGGCGCTTGGGGTCGTGCTCGAGGTGAAGCACGCCGACTACTTCAGGTCGATCGGGTTCGACATCGCCGCGCTCATTCAAGACGAGCTCGCCACCACCGGTTGGGCGGACCGACCCGAGCGGCTCACGATCGAGTGCTTCGAACTCGGGGTACTCGTCAGGCTCAGGCAGGCCGGCGTGCGCGCGAGCTACGTGTTTCTCGCGGAACGCTCCGGCGCGCCAGCGGACGAGGTCGCGCACGCCCGGGAGAGCGGCGGGCGCGCGAACACCTACGAGTGGTACCGCAGCGACGCCGGCCTCGACTACCTGCGTTCGCGCGTCGACGGGATTAGCGTCGACAAGGGGAGCCTCATCCGTACGAACGCGATCGGGCTCGCGGCCGGGCCCGAGGATCTCGTTGCGCGCGCCCACGCGCGCGGCCTGCTCGTCTTTACCTGGACCCTCCGGCCAGAGAACCGGTATCTCAACCTGCGCTATCACTCGTCGCTCAGCGGCGCTGAGTGGGGTGACTGGCAATCGGAGTTCGCGCTGGTGCTCTCGTCCGGGGTCGACGGCATCTTCGTCGACCACCCAGACCTTGGCGTCGCCGCGCGCGAGGCGGAGTCAGTCGCCGGCTGATCCTGCGCGGGCCGCGGCCGTGCGGCGCGCGGGCTCGACGCACTCGCCGATGAGGTTCATCGGCATGAGATGCGCGATCTCCTCGGTGGTGAAGCCGCGGTCGAGCAGATAGCCGAGCTTCGCGATCGACGCCTCCACGGTGAGGTCGGCGCCGGCGATGACGCCCGCGGCCGCGAGCTGTCTCCCGACCGCGTAGCGGTCGGTGTCCACGCTGCCGAGGGCACACTGGGTGATCGCGACGACGGGCATCCGGTCGCTGATGGCGCGCAGCGCGTCCTTCATCCCCGGCTTCGACATCGGCGCGTTGCCGGCTCCGTAGCACTCGAGCACCATCGCGGCCGCCCCCGTCGACGAGAGCGCGAGAAGATCGGCCGCAGCGAGCCCCGGGGTGAAGCGGATCGCGGTGACGCGGGCGTGGTCGGCGCGCACGAGGGGCGCGTCCTCCGGGCTCCCGGGGAGCCCGCGCGGCGCAGCCCCGAGCTCGCGTTCTGCGCGGAACGCGGTGAGCGCCTCGGCGTCCGACTTGGTCACGCGCACGGCCGGCAGGATCTTGCCTCCGAACGCGACCGCGACCGGGGCGGAGGGGTTCGCCTGGGTGACCGCGCGGATCGCGAGCTGCAGGTTGTCGAACGCGTCGGTCGGCCTGGCGCCGTGGGCGAACTGGCTGCCCGTCACCACAACTGGCACGCCGAGGCCCGCGAGTTCGAACGCGAGTCGCGACGCCGTGTACGCGAGGGTGTCAGTGCCGTGCGTGACGACGACACCGCTCGCTCGCATCGCGCCGACCCTGGCGCGGAGCGCGCGGGCGATTTTCGGGGCGGTCTCCTCGTCGGCGTTCGCGCTGTCGATCGCGGGCTGGAGCTGGTTGACGCGTGCGCGGAACCCGAACCGCGAGGCAACCCTGTCGGCGCGTTCCTCGAGGATCTCAAGGAACGCGGGGTCTGGCTCGAGGCCGCCGCCAACGTCATGCATCCCGATCGTGCCGCCTGTGGCGAAAATGAGGATCGTCGGAAGCTCGGGCGGTGTCTTGCGCATCCACCCATTGTCTCGCATCGCGCAGTGCTCCGCGCGCCGATCGAGCGTCGCCCGTGCGAGGGTCGCCGCCTCGCGCGAGGTGCCGCAACGTCGGAGGCCCCGCCTACACTAGAAGGACGATGAGTGACTTCGAGCTTCTTGACCCAGGCGCAGCGTTCGGCGGCGCGCAGCCAGCAGACGGCGGCGACCCGCTGCTTGATGGACTCAACCCCGAGCAGCGGCGCGCAGTCGTCGCGCGCGGGCCCGCGCTGCTGATCGTCGCGGGGGCGGGGTCCGGCAAGACGCGCGTGCTCACGCACCGCATCGCGCACCTCATCCGCGAGAAGGAGGCCTGGCCGAGCCAGATCCTCGCGATCACCTTCACGAACAAGGCGGCCGCCGAGATGCGCGAGCGCCTCGGCGGGCTCCTCGGGTCGGGCGTCGAGGGCATGTGGGTGTCGACCTTCCACTCGGCGTGCGTGCGCATCCTGCGGCGGGAGGCCGAGCGCTTCGGGTACGTGTCTGGTTTCACGATCTACGATTCGGCAGACTCGCGCGCCTTGCTCAAGCGCATTATCAAAGACCTCGACGCCGATACCTACGGCTTCACGCCAGCGAACACGAGCGCAAAGATCTCGAAGCTGAAGAACGAGCTCTCGGACGCGACCGACTACGCCTCGACGATGAACGCGAGCGATCCGCGGGAGCGGCTGTTCACCGAGATCTTCACGGCTTACGAGCAGGAGCTGAAGCGGGCGAACGCGTTCGACTTCGACGACCTCATTGGCCAGACCGTGCAGCTGTTCCGCGCGCACCCCGACGTCGCCGCGATCTACAAGCGCAGGTTCCGCCACATCCTCGTCGACGAGTACCAAGATACGAACCACGCGCAGTACTCGCTCATCCGCGAGCTCACGAAGAGCGTCGAGCCCGAGCAGCTCGCGACGCTCGTGCCGCCGGTGCGTGAGCGCGAGCTCGATGGCCTCGGCCGGATTCCGGGCGCGAGCCTCACCGTCGTCGGCGACTCCGACCAGTCGATCTACGCCTTCCGTGGCGCCGACATCCGCAACATCGTCGAGTTTGAACGCGACTTCTCGAACGCTGAGGTTGTGAAGCTCGAGCAAAACTACCGGTCGACGCAGAACATCCTGAGCGCCGCGAACGCTGTCATCGGCAACAACTTCGATCGCCAGGACAAGAAGCTGTGGACAGCGGAGGGCGACGGCGACAAGATCGTCGGCTTCACCGGGTATTCGCAGCACGACGAGGCGCGCTTCGTCGCAGAGGAAATCGAGGACCTGCACCGCGACGGCATGGCGTACGGCGATATTGCGGTGTTCTACCGCACGAACTCGCAGACGCGAGCGCTGGAGGAGCTCCTCATCCGGTCGGCGATCCCGTACCGCGTGCTCGGCGGCACGAAGTTCTACGATCGCGCCGAGATCAAGGACGCGATGGCGTACCTCACGACGATCGCGAACCCGTTCGACCCGATCGCCTGGTCGCGCATGCTCGGCGCGCCGAAGCGCGGCGTCGGGCCGATGGCCGAGGCGCACCTCGCGAACTTCCAGGAGGCCGAGGGCGTCTCGTTCCATCAGGCGATGGAGCGTGCAGCCGAGATTCCTGCCCTCGGTCCGAAGATCCGCACGACCGTCGTCGAGCTCGCCGACATGCTCGCGCGAGCCACTGCGATGGCGCTCGGCGGTGGCGGCACCGAAGTGCTGCCGCCCGTCGCGGAGGAGGCCGACGACGAGACCTCGGACGCGTCGCGGAAGAAGCCCGCGCCCGTCGCCGACGTGCTCAAGCTCGTGCTCGACTCGACGGAGATGATCGAGAAGCTCCGCGCGAAGCGCGACCCGCAGGACGACGCACGCGCCGAGAACCTCGAGGAGCTGCTCGCGGTGGCCCGCGAGTTCGACGCGCAGCAGCCCGGCGCAGGGCTCCTCGCGTTCCTGACCGAGGTGTCGCTCGTGGCGGCGGCCGACGATCTCGACGATCAGAGCGGCACGGTCTCCCTGATGACCCTGCACACCGCGAAGGGGCTCGAATACCCCGCCGTGTTCATCACGGGCGTCGAGGAGGGACTCATCCCGCACCAGATGTCCGTCGACGAGCTCGGCGGCATCAACGAGGAGCGGCGGCTGATGTACGTCGGCATCACGCGGGCGCGGCAGAAGCTCTTCATCACGCTCGCTTCGACGCGCGCGACCTTCGGAGACATCGCGGTCGCGATGCCGTCGCGGTTCCTGCAGGAGATCCCGGAGAGCCTCATCGAGTGGCGGCAGTCCCCGGGCGAGGTCACCGGTCGGGGCGGCACGGCCTCGCGCGCGCTCAACGCTGGCCGCGCGCCGGGCGCCGGCGGATCGAGCGGCGCCTCCTGGTCGCGGAACCGGGACTCGCAGGTCTCGTTTGGCGCAGGCGGCGCGGGCGGCAGCTCCGCGGCCGTGTCCGAGCCCGCGAGCGGGAACATGCAGTCCGCGCTCGACAAGTGGCGTGAGCGCAAGCGGCTCGCCAAGGAGGCGCAGGCCGCGGGCGGCGGGTTCCCGAACACGATCGTCGGCAACATCCGAGACAACGGCGACCTCGAGCTCGCCCTCGGCGACAGGATCCGGCACGACGAATACGGTGAGGGCCGCGTCAACGCGGTGACGGGCGCCGGGTCGAAGCGCGTCGCACACGTCACGTTCGACAGCGTCGGCGAGCGCAAGCTGCTCGTGAAGCTCGCGCCGATCGAGAAGCTCTCGGAGTAGCCGGAGCACACACGCAGACGATGCCCGGTCGGGCGGCGGCCTCAGCAGAGGCCCCGCCCGACCGGGCATCGCGCGTAAGGTGTGGCGTCAGCCAGCGAGTTAGCCCGCGAGCTTCACGACGTAGCTCCCCGCGAGGAACAGCAGGAATGCGAGGCCGAAGAGCGCCAGTACCAGCTGCGGCGTCTTGATGCGCAGTGCACCGCGGTCGCGGTGCCTGCCGAGAAACACCATCACCGCGCCAATCAGCGGGACGACGATGATTGTCACGGCCTGCGCCGTGATGATGAGCTGGATCGGAATCCCGCCGAACGCCGTCGCGATGACGCCGCCGAGCACGATGACGAGCGAGATGCACGCCTTGACGGGTGCCGAGGCCAGCCCGCCGCCATCGAGCTTGAAGACGCCCGCGAGCATCGAGCCGCCGATCGTCGAGTTGCCGAGGAGCGAGGAGAACGCCGCAGCCCAGAGGCCGATCGCGAACAGCCAGACCGCCCACGAGCCGATCGGCTCGAGGATCTGGGCGAGCGCGGCGGGAGAGTTCGCCTCGATGCCTGCCGGGTTGAGCGTCGCGGCCGCGGCGATCATGATGACTGTCGAGAGGGCGCCGAGGATGAGCGTGCCGAGGACGGCGTCGCGGCGGGCGAGCTTGAAGTCGCCGCTCGTCCATCCCTTCTCGCGCACGAGCTGAATCTGGTAGAGCGCACCGACGATCGAGAACGTCGTCGCCGCGAGGCCGACGATGAGCGGAATCGACCCGTCGGGGATGGAGGGGACCAGGCCGCCGACGACCGCGCCGAGGTCGGGCTTGCTCACGACGGCCGTGGTAATCATCGCGACGAGGAGCACGATGATTACCACGACCATGAGCTTCTCGAGCGCGGGGTAAAACTTCGGAATCCACACGAAGATGAGGCCGATGACGGTGAACAGCACGGCGAAGAACCGGGGATCGCCGCCGAACAGGAGCTGGCCCGCCGCGCCCGTGCCGGCCGAGTTGCCCGCCTGAAACGAGGTCACCACGAGGAACGAGCCGAGACCGACGATGATCGCGACGATGCCGGTGAGGCGGTGGGCGACGGTGCCGAGGATGCTCTTGTCCGTCGTGAGACCGATGCGCACGCCGATGTTCACGAAGCAGAGCATGAGGATGGTTGCGATGACGGGAACCCAGATGAGCTCGTAGCCAAACGAGGCGCCCATCGCGCTCGCGGTCGCGATGGATCCCGGCCCGAAGACGAGCGCCGCCGTAATGAATGCCGGGCCGATGGAGCTGAAGAACCCGCGTTTGGGTGATGTCCCCGGGGCGGGGGATGTGGCAAGGGTGGAGGTCATCACTGACTCTTTTCTGTGTGGTGTGTTCCGCGCAGCGCCTGTGCTGCGCGGATGGTGTTCGTGGCGACAGCGCGTGCTGAGTCCCACGGCGCTGTCGCGCGGCCGCCTTGGGTGTTGTCGACCAGGGCGGCGGCGAGCTCCGCGAACCCGAGCGAATCGTGCGGGTGCGGAAACTCGAGGCTGACTGACAGGGTGCCGGTCGCGGTGAACACGTCGATCGCGTAGCGTTCGGGGCCCGGCGTCCCGGTGACGGTGATCCCGAACTGCACGTCGCGGCGATCCGGCACGGCGACGGTGCCGGCGAGCTGGGCCACCTCCTCGGACGCACTGCGCGACCCCGGGGAGCGGTGCGTCCACCCGGAGACGTCGCCGACGAGCTCGGCGCCTGGGAGCACAGCGTCAAGCATCTCCCACGCATGGATGCCCGCCGTGACGAGCGTGCCGCCGCCGCGCGCCGGATCGTCCTGCCACGCCCGGTCGGGCGCGAGGAACATCTCGATGTCGTGCTGGGCGAGCACGCGCACGCCCCACACCTCGCTGCCCGCGACGCGCGCGGCGAGGGCGCGGAGCGCGGGGGCAAACCTGAGCACTGAGGATGTGCCGACCCGATCCTGATCGCCGGCGATTGCCGCCTCCCACGCCGCCAGCTGCGCCGCCGTGCCCGCGACGACCTTGTTCGCGAAGACGAGCGCGCCCGTCGTCGCGAGCAGCTCGCGCACGAACGGGGCGGTCTCGTGCGGGCGGGCGGTGAGGATCACGAGGTCCGGTCGGGTGTCGGCGAGTGCCGCGAGGGTGGGAGCGATCTCGCAGCCGAAGCGCGCCGCGAACGCTGTCGCGAGCGCTGCATCGGAGTCGAAGACCCCCACCAACTCGACGGGGGAGCCCGCGTCGCGCAGCCGCGCGAGATTGCTCGCGTCGCTCACCGGGTGTGAGTGCGCGAGGCCCGCGAAGGCGATCCGGATCGGGGTCATGACGAGCTACCGCAGCCAGGAATCGAGATGCTCGGCGATGAACGCGTCGTCGCCGAGGTCGGGATACGCCAGCCGTACGCGGCGGATCTCTTCTGCCTGGCCCGGGGAGAGCCCCTCAGCCGGGTCGAGGCACCAGACGCCCTCGAGCAGGCCCTGCTGGCGGAGCACCTCGTGCACCCCAGCGATGACGCCCGCGAAGTCATTGGCCGGGTCGAACACCGCCTGGTTGAAGTCGACCATGTCCGCGCTCGCGCGATTGAGCGCTGCGAGCGCCTCGAGGTCGCCGTCGGCCGCCCGATGCGCCTGCTCGAGGAGGGCGACCGCAGCGCGGGTGCCGACGGCCCACTGGCCGAGCAGGCCGCCGACGAAGCGGAGCGTGGTCGGCCCGGCCGGTGTCGAGACGTGAAACTCGGACTGCAGATCGGACACGATCGCGTCGTCGTTGCCCGTGTACAGGGCGACCTCGTGCGCGCGGCCTGACGCCGCCACGCCGCGGACGAGCTCGAGGGTGCGGTACCTGTCGAACGGTGCGGCCTTCACCGCGACCACGGCAGGGATCGCGGCGAACTCCCGCCAGAAGTCGCGGGAGAGGGTCGGGCCGCCGATCGCGGTCTGCAGGTAGAAGCCGACGAGGGGAAGCACCTCGCCGATGGCGCGGGCGCGCTCGAGCAGCGACTGCTCGGTCGCTCCCTCGACCCGCGGGCTCACGAGCACGGCATCGTAGCCGAGGTCGCGCGCGAGTTCGGCCTCGGCGACGGCCTGCGCCGTGTCGCCGGTGACGCCGGCGATGCGCAGCACGCTGTCGTCAGCATTGGCCGCGATCTCCTCCGCGGCGATGCGCAGCACCGGCTCGAAGAGATTGTGTTCGGGATCCCGGATCTCGAACTGCGTCGTGTGCACGCCAACCGCCAGCCCGCCGGCGCCTGCGGCGAGGTAGTAGCGGGTGAGCGCTCGCTGGCGGCGCTCGTCGAGCGTCCGCTCGGCGGTGAGCGCGAGCGGCTGCGCCGGAATGACAACGCCCCGGCTGAGGGCCTCACGCGCGGCGGGCCGGAGGGTGGGGACCGTGGACATCTAGAACTTCCCGTCTCGGACGGCCCACTTCGTGGGCTTAGCGGTCATCGGCAGGCCGGCCTCGATCCACTGCGCCTGCCACTCGATGAGTGTCTGCGCGGAGACCGACGGGTATCCGAAGAGCGCCATGCAGCGGCTCGAGTCGTTAAGGAGCGCCGTCGGCTGCGGCTCCCCGACGATCGTGACGTCGCGCCCGAGCAGGCCGCCAAAGCGCTGCGCCACGGCCTCGACCGATAGCGTCTCGGGGCCCGTGAGATTGATGGTGAACACATCGGCGGACGCGTGGGTGAGGCTTCGCAGCACGACCTCGTTCGCGTAGCCCTGCCAGACGACGTTGACGTTCGCGGTGTCGACGGACACCGGCTCGCCCGCGTGCACGGCCGATCCGATATCGGCGAGCACGCCGTAGCGGAGGTCGACCGCGTAGTTCAGGCGAACGATCGAGACGCGGGTGCCGCGCTCCTGTGCGGCGAACTCGAAGACCCGCTCGCGGCCGAGGCACGACTGCGCATACTCGCCGATCGGCGCCGGGGCGACGTCCTCGGAGGCGCCTCCGGATGAGGCCGGGACGAATGGGTACACGTTACCCGTGGAGAGCGCGGCGATGGCGCTGGTGCGGTAGCGGCGTGCGATCCGGTCGGGCAGGGCAGCGTTCACCTCCCACGCCCACGAGGGGCTTGTCGCGGCACCGAACTTCGCGCCGACCATGAAGACGACGTTCGGGGCGTCGGGGAGCGCGTCGAGGCTGTCGTTCTCGACGAGATCGAACGGGATCACCTCGACGCCAGCCTGCGTCAGGCGCTCGCGGACGCTCGCCTCACCGAAACGCGAGACCGCGTAGACGGTGTCGTTCTCGCGCCCGGCCGCGTTCAGGGCGTTGCGTGCGAGGACGGCGAGCGTCGGCCCCATCTTGCCGCCGGCGCCGAGGATCACGAGGTCGCCCGCGCCCTTCGCGAAGTCTTCGACGAGGCCTGCGCTTGGAGCGACGAGTCGCGCCTCAAGCTCGGCTTCGGATGTAAAACCCTGTGACATTCTCGATCCTCCATTGGTTCGTTCACGAGCGATTCGCTTGAGAGAAATTAAACACTACGATGTGATAATTCGCAATGTGGGTAGTGTTGGCGCGGAAACACGCGGAAAGATGACTGGATCGTTCTGGCAATGCCGAGACATATTGGCGCAATTCTCGCTGTTGCGCATGCCTTCTTGACTATGATGATGGCCACCGCGCGGCGCCGCCCGCGCCCGGACGGTTTGGAGGTGCACCGTGGCGAAGACGAACCCGCCGTCGATTGCGGCGCGAGTGGCGCTGCAACTACGCGACAGTGGCCCAGACTCCGTGAACGGCATCGCCGCGGGGCTCGAGCTCTCGCGCACGTCGGTCGAGAACGTGCTCGGCGCGCTCACCATCTCAGGCGCAGTGACGCGCACAACCGTGACGGGGGCGGGCGTCGGTCGCCCGTCGCGCCTCTACGCGTTCGACGCGGCAGCCGGGTACGTTGCGGGGGTCGACGTCGGAAACGCCAGCACGCGCGTCGTCATCTCCAACCTCTCAGGGGCGGTGATCGCCGACCATGCAGGCCGCGGCGTCGGTGAGTTCGCCGACGGTGCGGCAAAGCTTGCCTGCGTGACGGGGGAGGTCACGGCCGCGTTCGCTGCGGCATCGCTGCCACTCGACGCGCTCCGGGCGGTCGGGCTCTCGCTGCCCGGGATCGTGAACGAGGCGGGGCTCGTGCTCACCTCCGTCGTGATTCCGGAATGGTCGGGCGCCGACATCGGCGGGCACCTGCGTGAGGCGCTCGGGGCCCCGGTCTCCGTCGACAACGGTGTTCGTCTCGCGGCGGTCGCGGAGCACCACCTCGGGGCGGCGCAACTCGTGAACGATGTGCTCTACGTCTCGGTCGGCAACAGGATCGCGATGGGGCTCATCGTCGACGGGAGGCCGCGTCGCGGGGCGCACAACGCCGCGGGCGACATTGGCAGGCTGGCGTTTTCGGGGGTCGATCCGGTGACTGGACAGATCGAGTGGCAGAGCGCGGGCGGGGCCGCCGAAGTCTTCGAACGCGCCCGGTCGGGAGACGACAGCGCAATCGCCGAACTGCACGCGTTCGTCGAGGGATTCGCTCGCTCGCTCGCAACGCTCATCCTCGCAATCGACCCCGGCAAGGTCGTGATCGGGGGAGGGCTGTCGCGCGCCCATGAGGAATTTCTGCTCCCGCTCAGCGCTGCAGTGGCCCGCCACATTCGCCTGCCGTTCGAGTTTCCGCTCGTCGCGGCGCGGCTCGGGGGCGAAGCCGCCGCGCACGGCGCGCTCGTGCACGCGTTCCGCCGGTCCGCGTTCGAGATCTACGGGATCGAAGAGATGGGCGTGCCGCGCATCACCCCCGTGCGGAACTGAGTAGCGAATCGGGTTCCTGTGAGATGGCGGTGTTAGACTTGCTCCCGGTCGACATTTCTCTCGACATCGAGACATTTTTGCCTCGGGTAACCCAACATCCCAAGCAGAAGGACAGTACGTGGATCTGTACGAGTACCAGGCACGCGATCTTTTCGAACGATACGGGGTGCCGGTGCTCCCCGGCATCGTCGCTGACACCCCGGAGGAGGTGCGTGCAGCAGCCGAGAAGCTTGGTGGCGTCGTCGTCGTCAAGGCTCAGGTAAAGGTCGGCGGTCGCGGCAAGGCCGGCGGCGTGAAGGTCGCAAAGAACCCCGACGAGGCGTTCGAGGCAGCACAGGCGATCCTCGGCCTCGACATCAAGGGCCACACCGTAAACCGCGTCATGGTGGCCGCGGGCGCAGACATCAAGGAGGAGTTCTACTTCTCCGTGCTGCTCGACCGGGCAAACCGCTCCTACCTCTCGCTGTGCAGCGTTGAGGGCGGCATGGAGATCGAGGTCCTCGCGGTCGAGAAGCCCGAGGCGCTCGCACGCATCGAGATCGATCCGATCTCGGGCATCGACGCGGCGAAGGCTGAAGAGATTGCACGCGCGGCGAAGTTCCCTGAGGAGCTCGTCGGCAAGGTTGTGCCTGTCTTCCAGAAGCTGTACGAGGTGTACGTCGGCGAAGACGCGACGCTCGTCGAGGTCAACCCCCTCGTGCTCACCGGCGAGGGCGACATCGTCGCGCTCGACGGCAAGGTCTCGCTCGACGAGAACGCTGACTTCCGTCAGCCGGATCACGTTGAGCTCGAGGACAAGAGCGCAGAGGATCCGCTGGAGGCGAAGGCCAAGGCGCAGGACCTCAACTACGTGAAGCTCGACGGTGAGGTCGGTGTCATCGGTAACGGTGCTGGCCTCGTGATGTCGACGCTCGACGTCGTCGCGTACGCGGGCGAGAACCACGGCAACGTGAAGCCCGCGAACTTCCTCGACATTGGCGGCGGCGCGTCGGCTGAGGTCATGGCCGCAGGCCTTGACGTCATCCTCGGCGACCCGCAGGTGAAGTCGGTGTTCGTGAACGTCTTCGGCGGCATCACCGCGTGCGACGCCGTGGCAAACGGTATCGTCGGCGCACTCGAGAAGCTCGGCGACGCTGCGAACAAGCCGCTCGTTGTGCGTCTCGACGGCAACAACGTCGAGGAGGGTCGTCGCATCCTCAACGAGGCGAACCACCCGCTCGTGACCCAGGCCGCCACGATGGACGAGGGCGCCGACAAGGCCGCTGAGCTCGCCAACGCACGCTGAACCGCCCCCTGGAACTAGAAGGAATTACAGAACTATGTCGATCTTCCTGAACAAGGATTCAAAGGTCATCGTCCAGGGCATCACCGGCGGCGAGGGCACCAAGCACACCGCGCGCATGCTTGCCGCTGGCACCCAGGTCGTCGGTGGCGTGAACGCCCGCAAGGCCGGCACCACCGTGTCGCACGTTGACGCCGACGGCAACACCGTCGAGCTTCCCGTGTTCGCTTCGGTCGCCGAGGCGATGGAGGCGACCGGCGCTGACGTTTCGGTTGCATTCGTGCCGCCCGCCTTCACCAAGGACGCAGCGATCGAGGCCATCGACGCGAGCATCGGCCTCCTCGTCATCATCACCGAGGGCGTGCCCGTGAAGGACTCGGCTGAGCTCTGGGCTCACGCCAAGGCCACCGGTGGCAAGACCCGCATCATCGGCCCGAACTGCCCCGGCATCATCACCCCGGGCGAGGCCCTCGCAGGCATCACGCCCGCGACGATCACCGGCAAGGGCCCGATCGGCCTCGTGTCGAAGTCGGGTACCCTCACCTACCAGATGATGTACGAGCTCCGTGACCTCGGCTTCTCGACCGCGATCGGTATCGGCGGCGACCCCGTCATCGGCACCACGCACATCGACGCACTCGAGGCGTTCGAGAACGACCCCGAGACCAAGGCGATCGTGATGATCGGCGAGATCGGCGGCGACGCCGAGGAGCGCGCGGCCGAGTACATCAAGGCGAACGTCACGAAGCCGGTTGTTGGCTACGTTGCCGGCTTCACCGCTCCCGAGGGCAAGACGATGGGCCACGCTGGCGCGATCGTCTCGGGCTCGGCTGGTACCGCGCAGGCAAAGAAAGAGGCCCTCGAGGCCGCCGGCGTGAAGGTTGGCAAGACGCCGACCGAGACCGCTGAACTGCTGCGCGCTGCGTTCGCACAGCTGTAACCGCCAAGCGTTGACGCATAGGACCCCGCCGGCTACTGTCGGCGGGGTCCTATGCGTTGTGGCGTGTGCCAGGTTGGGGTCTCCTGCCGCCCCGGACACTCGACCATGCGTGCCCAGCCCCGCCAACGCACACCTTTCTCGCAAGACCACACCATAATTAGGGTAATTAACGTGTGATCTTGCGAGAAAGGTGTGCACCGGCGGGGGAGGCGAAACCCAGGCGCGGGGGCGAGAAGTGAGGCACCGGGATGGCCCCAGCACCCGGCGGGGCGAGAGGCCCGACCCCAGCGCCAGGCGCCGGGGCGCGCCGGCCGCGCGCAGCCTAGAAGGCTGCCGGAACGTCGAACTCCTCGAGCACGGCGCGCACTTCGTCGCTGTGGAACGCCTTCGCGAGGGCCTTCACCTCCGGGGAGTCCTGGTTGTCGTTGCGGCTCACGAGTGAGACCGCGAACTGCGGATCCTGTTCGACTGCGATCGCGTCCTCGCCGGGCACGAGGCCGAGCTGTCGGGCGAACGTGCCGTGCAGGAAGACGCCGTCGGCCTCGGGGTAGGCGGCGTTCAGCTGCATGAGGTCGACCTCGGTGAACTGCAGGTTCTTCGGGTTGTCGATGACGTCCTTAACCGTGACCTCCCAGGTGTCGACCTTCGGGTCGAGCTTGATAAGGCCGGCGGCAGCGTACATCTGCAGTGCGCGGGACTGGTTCGAGACATCCTGGGGCACCACAATGTGGCCGCCGTCGGGAATGTCCTCCATGCTGTCGTGCTTACTCGAGTACGTCCCGACGACTGTGAGGTAGACGGGCTCGATCGCGACAAGCGAGGCGTTGTTGCCGGCGTTGAAGTCCTCCATGAATGGCGGGTGCTGCACGAAGTTCGCGTCGAGCTCGCCCGCCGCGAGCATCGTGTTCGGCTGCACGTAGTCCGCAACCTCGACGAGCTCGATCGAGTACGGCGCTTCGATCGCCTCGGCCGCGGCGCGCACCACCTCGGGCATGGGTGTCGTCGTCGCCGCGACCTTGAGCACCTGCGTGTCGCCGTCTCCCGCGGCCGTGCTGTCGGCGTTCGGGGCGGCGGAGCAGCCGGCGAGCGCCAGCGCCGCGGTGGTGAGGGCGGCCGCGGCCGCGAGTCGGGCCATGCGTGCTGGGGTGGATCGAATCATGGTGTGCATCCTTTCGGGCCGCGCGATGCCGCGGCGGGTCAGCGCTTGTCGAGCGCGCGTGAGATCTTCAGACCGAGCGCCTGCAGCAAGATGACGCAGGCGACGATGAGCAGGATCGTGGTGTACATGAGGGTGAAGTCGTATCGCTGGTAGCCGTAGCGCATCGCGAAGTCCCCGATCCCGCCGCCACCGACGACGCCGAGCACCGTCGAATAGGAGACGAAGCTCACTGTCGCGGAGGTCAGCGCGTACACGAGGCCAGAGCGCCCGTCGACGAGGAGGAACCGGAACACGGTTTGTGGGACCGTCGCACCCATCGACGCCGCCGCCTGCCAGAGGCCGCTGGGCAGCTCGAGGAGGATCTGCTCGGTCAAGCGCGCATAGATGGCGACGGCGACAAAGGCGAGCGGAAAGGTCGCCGCGACGGTGCCGAAGCTCGTGCCGAAGACGAGGCGGGTGAGCGGAATCATGAAGACCACAAACAGCAGGAACGGGAACGACCTGAACACGGTGACGTAGAGGTCGGCGACAAGCCAGACGCCCCGGTTCTCGAGGATCCCGCCGGCCCGGGTGAGCGTGATCACCACGCCGAGCGGGAGCCCGATGAGCACCGCGACGACGATGGAAGTGAGCACCATGTAGCCGGTCTCGGCCATCGCGGTGCCGATCTCGGCGCCGTGCTCGCCGAACACGCGCTGGATCTCGGTGAGGATTGCGTTCATCGCTGCAGCTCCGCTCTCACGTGCTCGACGTAGCTGAGCTCTCGCGAGCCTGTCTGCGCCTCGACCGCGATGATGTCGCGCAGCTCGCCCGCCTCGAAGATCGCGGCCGAGTCGCAGATCCGCTTCACGGCGTCGAGCTCGTGCGTGACGAGCACGATGCTCGTGCCGAACTCCGCGCGGGTGGCGCCGAGCAGCGTGAGGATCTCGCCCGTGGTGTGCGTGTCGAGCGCTGAGGTCGGTTCGTCGCAGAGCAGCATCGTCGGGTGGGTGGCGAGGGCTCGCGCGATGGCGACGCGCTGCTTCTCGCCGCCGGAGAGCTGGGCCGGGTAGTGGTCGAGGCGCGGGCCGAGTCCGACAAAGTCGACGAGCTCGGCGACGCGCCGTGACACCTCGGCGCCCCGGCCCCGCTGCAGCCTGAGCGGCAGCGCGATGTTGTCGCGCACGGTGAGGTTGCCGACGAGGTTGAACGATTGGAAGACGACGCCGATCCGGTGGCGCACCGCGTTGAGCTCCCGCTTCGTGAGCGTCGAAAGATCGATGCCGTCGAACAGGACCCGCCCGCTCGTGGGGTGGTCGAGCCCGTTCATCATGCGAAGCAGCGTCGACTTGCCAGCGCCGCTCTCGCCGACGACGCCGAACACCGCGCCGCGCGGCACGGTGAGCGAGACGTCCGAGAGTGCGGTCACCGGCTGATCGCCGCCCTCAAACGTTCGGGTGACGCGAACGAACTCCACGGCGGGAGCTGTCGGGGGGATCATCGTGTATGCATTCGGGTGACTCGGGCTTTCGGAGGGGAGTGCGAGGCGGGTGCGCCGTGCGGCGGCGGCCCGGTCCGCGGACAGCCCTGCTAGCATGACACATTTCTTGGACTGCGTCTAACTTGTGGGTACAGTGGTGGTGAACGCATGAAGGGAGCCCACATGGATGAGCCGCGCGCAGCAGGATCCGCCGCTGTAGGCCCAGCGCTCTACACCGCGGTCGCCCGGAACTCGACCGGTGTCACCGGCGAGAGCGTGGCGGACGGTGGGCTCACGGTGTCCGTCGCCGCGCCCCCAACTCGCGCGGATGCGGCGGCGCCCGCGGGCACGACCAACCCCGAGGAACTCCTTGCGCTCTCGTGGGCGACCTGCCTCAACGCCGCGGCGCGCGTCGTCGCCGGGCCGGGGATCGAGGTGTCGGCACGCGTCGAGATCTCGCTGCACGCGCGCGGGTCGGGGGACGGGTTCGAGTTCTCCGGGCGGGCGGAGCTCTACTTTGACGGTGTCGAGGACGCGCGCGCGGCAGCGCTGGCTGACGCCGCCCACGCGCGATGCCCCGTCTCGCGGATGCTTGCGGGGACGTCCCGCGTCGAGGTCAGCGCCGTGAGCGTTCCGCGCTGAACCATCCGGGGCGGCGAACGCTGCGCTGCACGCCCGGCGCGCGTCACGAAACGCAACACAGCGCCGCGTCGGGCCGCAGCCGGGGGATACTGGAGACATGAGCGACAGCCAGGTCCAGGGAGCCCACCTCGTGGGAAGCATCAACTTTGACGAGGCCGCGCAGACGATGCGCGTCGCGGCCGAGGAGCTCGGTGGTCTGCTTCGCAGGATCCCGGACGGCGAGGTCGGTGAGCGGTTCCACTGGATCCTGTTCCAGGCCGACAGGATTGGCGCAGCCGAAGGGATCGAACGCGTCGGGGATACGCCGATCCCAATGCGCATGCTCGACATCCGCCCGGTGAGGCTCGCGCCGGGCGTGCAGGCCGCGGATATTGTGCTGCCGCCCCTCGGATACGCGGAGGCCGCACTCGAATCCTGGCGCAGCTTTAGCGAGCTCAAGGCCGCCGGGGTGATTCCCGGGGCGACGCGCTTCCAGGTCTCGCTGCCCACACCGCTCGGCGTCGTGGCGAGCCTGGTGGCCGCAGACGATCGCGAGGCGTTTGAGCCCGTCTACGAGCGCGCGCTCGCCGCAGAACTCGCCGAGATCGTCGCCGCGATCCCGGCCGAGGAGCTCGCGATCCAGTGGGACGCGGCACTCGAGTTCGCCATCCTCGAGGGGCTCACCGCGCACACCGGTCAGCCCTACGAGTGGTTCGGCGACGTCTGGGAGGAGACGAGCGAGCGGCTCGCCAGGCAGATCGACAGGGTCCCGCTCGCTGTCGAGGTCGGCGTGCACCTCTGCTACGGCGATGTCGCAGAGAAGCACTTCGTTGAGCCGCGCGACGCGGCGAACCTCACCCGCTTCGCGAACGCCGTCGTCGCGAAGGCCGAGCGTGATCTCACCTGGCTGCACCTCCCTGTCCCGATCGAGCGGGACGACGCCGAGTTCTTCGCGCCGCTCGCCGACCTCAGCCTGCCCGAAACGAGCGAGCTCTACCTCGGTCTCGTGCACCGGGAGGACGGGGCCGAGGGCGCGACCCGCCGAATTGCGGCGGCCTCGGCCGTGCTCACGCGCGACTTCGGCGTCGCCACCGAGTGCGGGTTCGGCCGCGCGCCCGAGGGCACCACGGTGCCGCTGTTCGAGACACACCGGGCGGTCGCCGCAGCCTGGTAGTCGCCCGGTCATCGCCGGGTAGACTTTCCGACGATGAGAGCAATACTGACCGGGGTTGTCGCAACAATTGAGGCCGTCGCGGTCGCGCTTGCCTCGCTGCTTGCCGTCGCGGCGTACGCGTTCCTGGTGTGGTGGCTCGGCTTCGGGCTCGCCGCCGAGCCGGGCGCCGTCTTTGGCGGCGCGGGCGCGGCGTGGCTGCTCGCGCACTTTGTGCCCCTCTCCGCGGAGATCTCCGCGGAGGCGATGCAGGTGCTCGGGTTCGCGCCCGAGGCGTTAACGTTCACGGTGTCGCTCGCTCCGCTCGGGCTCACGCTCGCGACGGCGGCGTTTGCCGCGCGCGCTGGGTGGCGCTTCGGCGCACGCGGCGGCGCTGGCGGGCTCGGCGTGCTCGGCGGTGCGGTCGGGTTTGGCGCCGTCGCTGCGGTCGTCGCCTCCGCCGTGGCGCCCGGTGGCGGGGTCTCGATCGGGATCGGCTGGCTCGCTGCCGCTGGATGCGCCGCAGTCGTCTATGGCGCGCCGTCTGGCGTCGCCTACCTCGCCAGGGCTGCGCGCGACGAGCATCCCTGGTGGATCGCGGCGATCGGCGCGACCGAGACGGCGCTCGGCAAGCTCCGGATCCCGCGCCCCGCTATCGTCACCCGGGTCGCCGGACAGGCCGTGCGGCTCGCGGCTGCGCTGGTCACCGGGTACGTCGGGATCGCCGCGCTCGGATTCGCGCTCACGCTGTTGACCCGCTTCGCGCTCGTGATCGCGGCGTCGGAGGCGCTGCAGCTCGACCTCACCGGAACGATCCTGATGTTCCTGTTGCAGCTCGTGCTGCTGCCCGTCTTCGTGATCTGGAGCGGTGCGTGGCTCACCGGCTCGGGCTTTGCCGTCGGCGTCGGCAGCTCGGCGTCGCCATTCGGGCAGCTCCTCGGCCCGATGCCTGGCATCCCGGTGCTCGCCGCGATCCCGGACGGCTGGGGGAGCGTCGCGGTGCTCGCGCCGCTGCTGCTCGTGCTCCTCGGGATCGCGCTCGGGATCGGGCTCGGAGACGCCGCGCGCCGCCAGTCCATGACGCGCCTGGTCTCCCAGATCGTGGGGGCGGCGATACTCGCCGGGCTCACCATCGCGCTGCTGAACTGGACTGCGACGGGAGCGCTCGGCCCCGGCCGACTCGAAGCTGTCGGACCCGACGTGTGGCCGGCCGCGGGCCTCGCCGCCGCTGAGCTCGGGCTCGGCTGCCTGCTCGGCGCCCTGGCGGCGCGCGCCGACATCGCGCGCCGGGTCGTCGCCGGGCCGGGCGAGGTCGCAGCGCGCCTCGGGTTCCGCGAGGACGGTGCGGGCGCTGATCCTGATCTGCGTGCCCGCGTGAGTGAGCTGCCCGACGCGGCCACGCCGGCTCCGTCGACCGGGCCAGCCGCGGATGCGGCGGACCCCGAGGTGCCCGAGGGCCCCGAGGAGTGGCTTGCGCCTGTGGCACCCCTCGTCCCGCACGGCGGGGCGGAGGCGGACGCCGACGACCAGCTCACCGAGCCGCTCGACTTCGACCCTCCGACGGCGCGCGGCGCTGGCTCCGACGCGGGCGTCGCGCCGGGCGACGACGCCGAAGCGCCAACTGGCGACGAGGCGCCCCAGGGCGACGCCGCCGCGGCAGAGGCCGAACTCTTCGACCAGCACGCGGCGACCGGGCCGGTTGACACGGTCCCGGCCGACGCCGCAGCCGACCGGCAGGCGAGCCAGGAGGCCGACGCCGAGATCGACGCGGACGCGCTCATTGAGGCGTACTCCTGGGACAACGTCGACCTCGAGCCAGGCCGCGACGACGACGAGAAGCGGGCCGGCTGGCGCTGGCCCGGCCGCAAGGGCTAGGCTGAGGGAGCAATCCACGGGAGTCCCGGCGCGCGGGGCTGAGAGGGAGCACGCGTGCTCCGACCGTTCAACCTGATCTGGTTCATGCCAGCGGAGGAAGGACTCTTCTCGTTATGCGTACACGTGCACGCTCACACACCACTGCCGCGCTGCTTGCGCTCCCACTGACCGCGCTGCTCGCGCTCGCGGGCTGCGCAGGCGCGCCCGACGGCCCCGCGGACGGCGGCGACTCGAAGAAGGTCTCGCTCGTGGTCCACGACAGCTTCGTCGACGGCGACGAGTTCTCGAAGCTCGCGAGCGCCGCTACGGGCTACGACGTCGAGGTGCTCACCGCCGGCGACGGCGGCGAACTCGCGAACAAGCTCGTGCTCACCAAGGGCGCGCCGATCGCCGACGCCTTCTTCGGCGTCGACAACACGCTGGTCTCCCGCGTCATTGATAACGACGTCGCGGAGCCGTTGCCCGCCGACATGCTGACCGGCGACGGCCTCAAGCTCGCCACCGAGCTCGCGACGGACGGCGCCGAGGCCGGCACCGTCCCGGTGGCGCCGATCGACCGCGGCGCGACCTGCGTGAACATCGACACCGCATGGTTCGCGGAGCAGGGCGTCGCCGAGCCTCAGACGTTCGACGACCTCGCGGATCCCGCCTACAAAGACCTCACGGTGCTGCTCGACCCGACAGCGTCGAGCACCGGCGCGTCGTTCATGATTGCCACGATCGCGGAGTTCGGCGAGGACGGCTTCGTCGACTACTGGAAGCGTCTCGAGCAGAACGGCGCCCGCACCGTGCAGGGCTGGACCGAGGCCTACAACACCGAGTTCACCGGCGTGAGCGACACGGGAACGCGGCCGATCGTTGTCTCGTATTCGACGTCGCCGGCGTTCACCGTGAACGACGACGAGAGCGCCTCGACGACACGCGCACTGCTCGACACCTGCTCGCAGCAGGTCGAGTACGCCGGCGTGCTCGCGGGCAGCGAGAACCCCGAGGGCGCGCGCGCAGTCGTCGACTACCTGCTGTCCGAGGAGTTCCAGTCGGGCATCGCCGACACCATGTACATGTACCCGATCGACGAAAACGTCGAGCTGCCGTCGAGCTGGGCGAAGTTCGCGCCGCTGCCCGACGCGGGCCAGACGCACGACCTTCCCGCCGCCGAGATCCAGGCAGGCCTCGACGGCTGGCTGCGCACCCTCGGCGACGCCGTCGGGCTGTAACCGCCCGACGACAGAGCACGGAGGAAGCCGCGGTGCGCGCACTCACACGTCGCCCGCTCGGGCCGTTGGCCTGGGGGCTCGCCGCGGCGATCCCCGTGCTCTTCGTCGGGGTGTTCTTCCTCTGGCCGGTCATCGCGCTCGTCGCGACCGGGCTGACGAGCGGAGGCCAGCTCGACCTCGGCGGTATCCCCGAGGTGCTCGGGCTCGAACGCAGCTGGCGGGTGCTCGGGAACACGCTCGTGCAGGCAAGCCTTGCGACGCTTGTCGCGATCCTGCTCGGCGTCCCCGCGGCCTACGTGCTCTACCGGCTCGAGTTCCGCGGCCGCGGGGCGCTGCGGGCGCTGCTGACGGTCCCCTTCGTGCTCCCCGCCGTGGTCGTCGGCGTCGCATTCACCGCGCTGTACGGCCCAGGGGGAGCGCTGCACTGGCTGGGCCTTGACCGCTCGCTCGTGGTCGTGGTGCTCGCCCTCGCGTTCTTCAACGTGACGGTCGTCGCCCGCACCGTCGGCGGGTACTGGGCGCAGCTCGATACCCGCCAGGGGCAGGCGGCGCGCACGCTTGGGGCGGGCCCGGTGCGCGTCTTCATGACGGTGACGCTGCCCGCGCTCGGCCCGGCGCTCGCGTCGGCCGGGGCGCTCGTGTTTCTCTTCTGCGCGACCTCGTTTGGTGTCGTGCTGATCCTCGGCGGGCGCGAGTTCGCGAACATCGAAACCGAGGTGTATCGGCTCACCGTGCAGTTCCTCGACCTGCGCTCAGCGGCCGTGCTCTCACTCGTGCAGTTCGCGATTGTCGCGCTCGCGCTCGTCGTGTCCGCGCTCCTGCGTGGCCGCAACGAACGCGCCCACGAGGTCCGGGTCGAGGTGCGCGCGCCGCGCAGGGGCGACGCGCCCGTGCTCGCCGTGTTCGGCCTCACCGTGCTGCTCCTGCACGTGCTGCCGATCGGCGCGCTCCTGTGGCGGTCCCTCCAGGGCCCGCGCGGCACCGGCGTCTCGCTTGCACACTATCGGGCGCTCTTCGACCCGCCCGCGAGCTCGCCGCTGCACGGCTCCGTCGTGGACTCGGCGCTGCTGTCGTTCGGGATCGCGTGCGTCGCAACCCTCATCGCCGTGACGCTCGGCATGCTCGTGTCGCTGGTCGTGTCGCGGCGGCCCCGGTCCGCGGCGTTGCGCCGGGGCATCGCCATCTACGACGCCGCGATCATGCTGCCACTCGGCATCTCGGCGGTGACGCTCGGATTCGGGCTGCTCCTGACGATGCACAAGCCGCTCGGCATCGGCTTCGACCTGCGCACCTCCGTCGTGCTCATCCCGATCGCGCAGGCGCTCGTCGCGCTGCCGCTCGTCGTGCGCACGCTCACGCCGGTGCTGCGCTCGATCGACACGCGCACCCGGGAGGCCGCCATGATGCTCGGGGCGTCGCCGCTCCGGGTGCTGCGCACCATCGACTTCGCGCTGCTCGGCCGGTCGGCGGGCCTCGCGCTCGGGTTCGCGTTCGCCGTGTCGCTCGGCGAGTTCGGGGCGACCGCGTTCCTCGTGCGACCGGACGCGCAGACGCTGCCCGTCGCGATCGCGGCGCTCGTCGGCAGCCCGGACCCCGCGAGCTATGGCATGGCGCTCGCCGCCTCGGTGGTGCTGGGCGCGCTCGCAGCGGGCATCATGGTCATAGCTGAACGCTGGCGGGTAGACCGCGGAGTAGGAGGAAGCTGGTGATTGCACAGGCCACCACTGGGGCATCGACCGGGTTGAGCGTCGTCGACGTCAGCGTGGCGTACCGCCGCGACGAGCTCGTCGTGCGCGACGCGAGTTTCGACGTGCCACGCGGCGAGGTCGTCGCCCTGCTCGGTCCGTCGGGCTGCGGAAAATCGACGCTGCTGCGCGCTATCGCCGGGCTCGAGCCACTCTCGACCGGATCCGTGAGCTGGGCGGGGGACGACCTGGTCGGCGTGCCGCCGCACCGCCGGGAGTTCGGGCTTGTCTTTCAAGACGGCCAGCTGTTCACGCACCGCTCCGTCGGCGAGAACATCGCGTACGGCCTTCGGGTGAAGCGCTGGCCGCGCGCCGAGCGCGACGCACGGGTCGCAGAGCTGCTCGACCTTGTCGGGCTCACGGGCTTCACGAACCGCGCCGTCACCGAGTTGTCGGGCGGGCAGCGGCAGCGGGTCGCACTCGCGCGGGCGCTCGCGCCAAGCCCGCGGCTGCTGCTGCTCGATGAGCCGCTCTCCGCGCTCGACCGCGAGCTGCGCGACCGGCTCGCGCAGGAACTCGCTGCGCTGCTGCGGGCGACGCAGACGACCGCGGTCCTCGTCACCCACGACGAAGGCGAGGCCGAGACCATCGCCGACCGGGTGCTGCGCATGCGCGACGGGCGGGTTGCTGGGTGAGCGGGCAGCTCGCCGTCCCGTCGATGACGCCCCTCGCCGCCAGACTGGCACACCGCGTGCTCGCCGGGCGCGTATCGGTTCAGCCGCAGGGTGCCTGGCCGCGCACGATCTTCATCGACGGACGCTCCGGCTCCGGGAAGACGACCCTCGCTGAGGCGATCGTGGAACGCCTCGCAGCCCAGGGCCTGCCCGCACCCCAGATCGTTGGCATGGACGAGCTGTACCCGGGCTGGGATGGGCTCGCCGCGGGGAGTGCTGCGGTTCCGGGGC
Source organism: Leucobacter aridicollis (assembly GCF_013409595.1). Classification (NCBI taxonomy): domain Bacteria; kingdom Bacillati; phylum Actinomycetota; class Actinomycetes; order Micrococcales; family Microbacteriaceae; genus Leucobacter; species Leucobacter aridicollis. The sequence continues at coordinate 1,110,161 of NZ_JACCBD010000001.1, forward strand.
TGCTGCGATCTGGCGTCTACCGGCGCTACGACTGGCACGCGGAGGACTTCTCCCCGGAAGTCGCCCTCGACAAGGAGGCGCCCCTGATCATCGAAGGATGCGGCTCGATCAGCGCCCGTGCGCTCGCAGCGGCGCGACACCTGGGCCCTGTGTATGCCGTGTGGGTCGAGTGCCCTGCGAACGTGCGGCGTGAACGTGCGCTCGCCCGTGACGGTGAGATGTTCGCCCCTCATTGGGAGCGCTGGGCCGAGCAGGAGGTGCGGCATTTCGCGAGCACCCAGCCGGTGGCGCGGGCGCACGAGGTGGTGCACGTCGCGGGCTGAGGCTCCGGCTGAGGGGTCGTGGCTTCGTGTCGCTCCCAGATCTTCGGATCTGCAGTCGGTATCGCCGAACCGTCGGCGGCCGGCATATACACTGCCGATCCCAGGCCGTGGTGCTGACGGCTGGCGGCCCGCTAGTGCTGCTGTGGCCCGCTAGTGCACCGAGAAGCCGCCGTCGACGGCGAGCGACTGGCCGGTGACGTAGGCGGCGGCGGGACTCGCGAGGAAGACCGCGGCGCCCGCGAAGTCCTCCGGTAGCCCGTTGCGCCCGACCAGCGTGCGGGCGGCGAGGGCCGCGACGACGGCAGGGTCCGAACTCAGCCTGGTGTTCAACGGGGTCTGGACGAATCCCGGGATGAGCGAGTTTGCCGTCACGCCGAACGAGGACCACGCTTCGGCCTGTGAGCGGGCGAGGCCCTCGACCGCGGCCTTCGAGACCCCGTATGCCCCGCTCGACGCGAAGGGACGGTGCGCCTGCTGTGAGCTGATGTGGATCAGTCTGCCGTAGCCGCGCTCAATCATGCCGGGGGACAGTCGCTGCCCGAGCACGAACGGCGCCTCGAGGTTCACGGCCATCGTCGTGTCCCACTCGGGATCCGTGAGTTCGCCGAGCGGCGGGCGAATGTTGACGCCCGCCGAGTTCACCACGATGTCGACGGCAGTCTCCTGCTCAAGGACCGCATCCGCGAGGGCGTGCGCGCCGGCCCGGGTGGTGAGGTCGGCCTGTAGCCACGAAGCTCGGCCCCCGGCAGCGCCGACGTCCTCGCGCGCGGTGATCTCGGCGGCGGCCCGTTCGAGTCCAGCGGCGGTCCGAGCCGCAATGACAACGTGTGCGCCCGCGCCGGCGAGCGCCACAGCGATCGCTCTGCCAATGCCGGAGCTTCCGCCGGTGACGAGTGCGGTGCGACCAGTGAGCCCGAAGAGATCCTGAAGGAGCATGGGGAGAGCCTACCGCCAGCGCAGGCGCGGGGGAGCCGCCCGGTTCGAAGCGCGCGGCCGGCCCGCGGCCTGGGCAGGCCGGGCGCGCGTTCACACATCCGCGCAGCGAGTAGACTGGGTGAGTGTTGAGACTCGCGGTTCTTATCTCTGGTGGCGGCAGCAATCTTCAGGCCCTCATCGAGGCGACGAAAGATCCGGATTTTCCCGCAGAGATCGTGTGCGTTGGCGCCGACACCGACGCAGCCGGCCTCGCCCATGCCGAGGCTGCGGCGATCCCGAACTTCGTGGTGCGACCCGCGGACTACGCGAGCCGCGCTGACTGGGGAGCCGCGTTCGCCGCGGAGATCCAGAGCCACGACGTCGATCTGGTCGTGAGCGCTGGCCTCATGCGCATTCTCCCCGTGGGGTTCGTCGCTGCGTTCTCGCCGCGCCTCATCAACACGCACCCGGCCCTGCTGCCGCTCTTCCCAGGCGCCCACGCGGTGCGGGACGCGCTCGCCGCTGGCGCCACCGAGACTGGCGTCACCGTGCACATCATCGACGAGGGCGTCGATACCGGCCCAGTGTTGCGTCAGGCGACCGTCGCGGTGCGTGACGGCGAGCGTGAGGCCGACCTCCACGAACGCATCAAGCAGGAGGAGCGTCCGCTGCTCATCCGAACCGTCCGCGAGATCGCCGACGGAACGCTCGACCTCGCTGCCGTGGCGTCTGCCGCGCGCGCCCAGTAGTCCGAACTTTTCTCACCCCCTCACCGCACGAATTCAAGGAGCCCCATGGCAGTCCAGAGCCACGATCCGAGCCTGTACGAGCATCGCGACCTCATCGAGGTGAAGCGCGCGCTCATCTCTGTGAGCGACAAGACGAAGCTCCTCGACCTCGCCGCTGCGCTCGCCGCCGCTGGCGTCGAGATCGTGTCGACCGGGTCGACTGCCGCCACGATCCGAGAGGCAGGCCACCCCGTGACCGACGTCGCCGAGGTGACGGGGTTCGCTGAGGCCCTCGACGGCCGCGTGAAGACGCTGCACCCGGCGGTCCACTCGGGCCTGCTCGCCGACCTGCGCCTCGCGGACCACCGCGCGCAGCTCGAGCAGCTCGGCTTCGCGCCGTTCGAGCTCGTCGTCGTGAACCTCTACCCGTTCGAGCAGACCGTCGCCGCGGGCAAGCCCGCAGCGGACATCGTCGAGAACGTTGACATCGGCGGCCCGGCGATGGTTCGCGCGACCGCCAAGAACCACGCCAACGCGGCGATCGTCGTCTCGCCCGGCCGCTACGACGAGGTCATCTCGGCGATCCAAGCGGGAGGCACGACGCTCGCGCTTCGACGCTCGCTCGCGACCGAGGCATTCGTGCACACCGCGCAGTATGACGGCGCCGTCGCGAACTGGTTCCTTGATCAGCAGGACGCTGGCTGGGAGGATGCCCCCGCCGCCGCAGAGCTCGACGCCCCCGAGGAGGACGAGGTCGCCGCAATCTTCGCCACGAGCGAGGGATACGTCGGCTACGAGGTGTTTGGGCTCCGCGAGTCGGTGCTCCGCTACGGCGAGAACAGCCACCAGCGCGCCGCACTGTTCAGCGAGAACGAGGGCGTGGGAATCGCGCAGGCGACGCAGCTGCACGGCAAAGAGATGTCGTACAACAACTACGTTGACGCCGACGCTGCTCTCCGCGCCGCGTTTGACCACGAGCGCCCCGCGGTCGCGATCATCAAGCACGCGAACCCGTGCGGTGTTGCGGTCGCTCCGGAGGGGGCAGCCGACCCGATCGCTGCGGCGCACGAACTCGCGCACGCGTGCGATCCGGTCTCCGCGTTCGGCGGCGTGATCGCGGCCAACCGGGTCGTCACCGAAGCAATGGCGAAGACGGTGTCCGAGATCTTCACCGAGGTCATCATCGCGCCGGGCTTCGAGCCTGAGGCGCTCGCGATCCTCGCGCAGAAGAAGAATGTGCGACTGCTCGTGCTGCCCGAGGGCTACGCGCAGAACCCCGTCGAGCTGAAGCAGGTCTCCGGCGGCTTCCTCATCCAGGACGCCGACCGCCACTTCGCCCCCGCCGCAGAGTGGACGCTCGCAGCCGGCGAGCCCGCCGACGCCGAGACGCTCGCCGAGCTCGAGTTCGCGTGGCGTGCGAGCCGTGCGGTGAAGTCGAACGGGATCCTGCTCACGAACGGTGGCGCCTCCGTCGGCGTCGGCATGGGCCAGGTCAACCGCGTCGACTCGTGCCGCCTCGCGGTCTCACGCGCGGGGGAGCGCGCGGCCGGTGCTGTCGCTGCGTCCGACGCGTTCTTCCCGTTCGCCGACGGCCTGCAGGTGCTGCTCGACGCCGGAGTCCGCGCGGTCGTGCAGCCCGGTGGTTCGGTTCGCGACGAGGAGGTCATCGCGGCAGCGCAGGCTGCCGGCGTGACCATGTACTTCACCGGTGAGCGCCACTTCTTCCACTAGGCCTCACCGATCCGCCGAGCGGGTACGCCAGTCAGCGACGCGTACCCGCAAGGCCCCCACACGTTCCGGCCTCAGCGCCGACACTCACGCACATTCGCAACTACACGGGAGGAATACTCGATGGAAATCATTAGGAACATCCTGCTGATCCTGCACATCGTCGGCTTTGCCGGCGTCGCTGGCGCGACAATCGCGCAGCTGCCCAAGGTCAAGGAGGGCGTCGCCAAGGTATCCGGCGGCATCCTGCACAGCGCATGGCTCATGCTCGCGACAGGCCTCGGCCTCGTCGGCATGATGTACGCCATGGGCGGGGCGCCGAACAACATGAAGATCGGCGTGAAGACGGTCGTGCTGCTCGCGATCATCGTGCTCGCGCTCGTCTTCAAGAAGAAGGAGAACGTCTCGGGCGGCGTCCTCGGCGCGATCCTCGGCCTGTCGGTGCTCAACGTCGCACTGGCGGTCGCCTGGTAGCAGCGACGCCGGGCCGGCCGAGCGCCGGCCCGCTCGCGACACCAGCACCGGTCCCGGCGGGCGCACCGCCGGGCTGATACTGCAAAGGGCGGGGTGTGGATCTGATCCACACCCCGCCCTTCGCGTCTCGCGCGGTCCTGCCGCGCCGGTGCCCTACTCGGGCGCGGTGAACTCGGTCTTCTTCAGTGAGCCGATCTTCTTGCCGTCCTCATCGCTGAATGCGATCTTGTCGCCCTCGACGACCGCTGTCGAGGCGCCGCTCAGCCAGGTATCGACGCCCTCACAGAACATCATCGTCGAGGCGAGCGGGCCAAAGGTGACCTTGCCCTTCTCCTCGGTCCAGGTGCCGTTGACAATGTTGCAGCCGTCGGTGCCAAAGGCCTTGCCGTCGGCGGTGAACGTCATCGCGGGCTCGCCACGAGTGTCGAGTGTTCCCCAGCTCGTGTCGGCGACTGAAGCGCCGCCGGAGCAGGCGGTCAGCACAAGCGCCGCAGCGCCGAGCAGGGCGGCGGCAGCTGCGCCGCGGAGGGTGCGGGAGCGTGGAGCGGTGCGTGTGTTCATCATGTGCTCAGCGTAACCTATCTAGTTCCAATCAAGGCCGGGAATCGGCTGTGGGGCCGGCCGCGGAATCGAGCACGGCGCCAGCCGCGGGAGCGTCCGCGAGGGCGGCCGCGGGCTGGCTGCGTCCTCGCAGTCGCAACACGAGCCAGAGCGCGGTGAGCGGGATCAGGCCAAAGAACAGGATCACGATCCCCGACCACACGAGATCGTACCCTGCGGGCAGCAGCGGATTGCCGGTCGCAGTCTCCACAACCACATCAGTGAGCGGTTCGCTGCTACCACTCTGTGCCGAACTGAGATTGACTGCACGGACCAGCCAGAGGGCCACGCAGAGCACCGCCGCGACCACACACGGAGCAGCAAACGCCGCCACCTTCTCGCCCCTGCGCCAGAGCCCACTTGTGCCCACGAGCACGCAGCCGACGACCCACCCGACGAGTGGAACCACGATGCCGCCGATACCGAAGGTGATCGCCGCGGCGATAGCATACCCGCGCGTCTGGGAGAGTGGGAGCTGCGGGGCGGCCTGTCCTGAGACGGCGGGGCGAGCGGTGCCCAGCGAGTCCAGCGTGTCCCGCGTGTCCCGCGTGTCAGGATCGCTCGTGGCCGCGGCAAGTGCTGCCGCTGCGACCGCCTCGGGCGCCCCCAACTCCGCGATGCGAGCCGCGACCTCGCCGGGCGGGAGGGCCGTGAGCTCGGCTGAGATTTCGTCTCGCAGTGGGGCCGCGATGCCGTGCGGGAGGCGCTCGACCGCGACGTCGAGCCGGGCAAGGTACTGCTCCGCTGCGTGAGGGATCGCGGGCGGGCTCGGGGCTGGGTTGTGTGCCGGGTCCTGTGCTGGGTCCTGTGCTGGCATGGCGGCTGCTCTCTGGGGTCAGGTCTCGTGAGTGCGGGGGAACGGGGACTTGCTGAAGACGCAGCCTACGCGTCCTCGGGACTCCGTCTGCCGCGAAGCCGGAGGAGCAACCAGACCGCCGTCAACGGAGCGACGATGACTGGTGCGAGTATGAGCGACGCGTGCGGCATTGCGATGAGCGGGTTTTCGGGACCGCTATCCCCGGTGGTGACATCTGAGAACCACGACAGAGCGGTCGCGATGAGTATCGCGAGAGGTGGGAATGCGATCGCCCAGACCTTTTCACTGGTGCGCCAGAACTGACTCGTGGCGACGAGCACACAGCCCACCAGCCATCCGATGACGGGCAGCGCAAGGCCGCCGAACCCGATTGCGATGAGCCCGGCAACTGCGTAGCCGCGTGTCTCGGAGAGCGCCCGTGGCGGCGAGTCCCGGACTTCGGCTTGGAAAGGCTCAGGTGTTGTGGTGCCTGTGATCTGACCAGAGGCGACCGGGAATCCTGGTGACGTCGCCGACTGAGTGGAGCCATAGCGCATCGCTTGCTCGTGATGAGTGTGCTGTCCATCTTCAAGACCCGCGAGCGCGGCAGCTCGGGCAACCTCAACAGGGTCCCCGAGCGTCGCGATGCGAGCGCGCAATTCCGCGCCTTCGAGCCCGAGGAGCTCCTCGCTCACACCGGCGCGAAGCTCGACGGCAAGGCGGTGGGGGAGGCCGCCGATCGCGGCATCAAGCGCAGCGAGGTAGGAGGCCCGTTCCGCGTCATCGGCCCCGGGAGTCCGGTCGCGGGGGTTCGTCGTGTCGTCGGTACTCATGATTCGAGCCCCTTCTCAAGTATCTCGGTGACGTTCTGCGTGAACGGCCCCCACTGGGTACGGAAAGCTGCGAGGTGGGCCTCGCCCTCCTGAGTGAGCCTGTAATACTTGCGGGTCGGCCCGCCCGATGGCGCCGCGGCACCATCGTCGCCACCGGCGGGGCTAGGGTTGCTTGCGCCCTGCTGCTCGAACGTGGCGATGAGACCGCGGTCTCGCAGCCTCCCGAGCAGCGGATAGAGCGTACCGATGCTCGCGATGAGGCCACGCTCGATCAGGGCGGAGGAGAGCTCCCAGCCGTACATTGGCCGCGCCGACAGAAAGCCGAGTACGCAGAATTCGACGACGCCCCTGCGCAACTGCGTCGTGACGTCATCTATCATGTGACACAAGCTAGCATGCCTCGCAAGATAGCGTCAATGGGCGTGCAGCGCTGTGGCGGGCTGCGGGGCGCCGCCTTAGCTCCGGCGCGGGCGCGCGATGGGCCCGGATCCAATGTGCCCCAGTTTTTCTGTTCCGCATCAAATATCCCGGCAATTTGACGCTGGATGGAAAGTTTGGGGGTGGTGGGGTGGTGGGATGGAACGGGGGTGGGGTGTCGGCGGCGGGACGGTGCCCGGCGCCAGACGCAGCAGTTGGGTTGCCAGGCACAGCAGGCCGGGCGCCCGACGCGGCGGCCGGTGCCCGACTCACCGCCCGGCGCACCAAACAGCAGTGCGGCCCACCCCTGAAGGGGCGGGCCGCACTCGCGCAGGGTCCGCGCACGGCGCGGTTCGGCAGGTTAGCCGCGGTACTGGCTGCCCCAGTCGCCCGACTGGCCTGCGGGCGAGATCGCCTGCGGGAGGCCGAGCGGGTTGTCGTCGCGCAGCGCCTCGGGGAGGAACGCCGCGGGCGTGTTCTGGAACGCGACGGGGCGCAGGAACCGCTTGATTGCAGACGTGCCAACCGAGGTGCTCGCGTCGTTGCTCGTCGCGGGCCACGGTCCGCCGTGCTGCTGTGCGGGGGTGACGGCGACGCCGGTCGACCAGCCGTTGAACAGCACGCGGCCGACCTGCTTCGCGAGCGCGGTGACGAGCGCGCGCAACTCGCCGACGTTTGCGGTCGTTCCCGACGCCTCGTCGGCGCTCACGTGGATCGTGCCCGAGAGGTTGCCCTCGTAGAACTCTGGCATGAGCGCAGCGAGGTCGGTGCCCTCGGGGGTCTCAACGAGGATGGTGAGGGGGCCGAACGCCTCCTCCACGAGTTCCTGGTGTCCGGCGCGGAAGTCCTCGAGTGACACGGACACAACGGTGGGGGATGCCCAGCCGTGGCCGTCCTTGTCGAAGCGGACGCCGCCCGGGATGACTGCGGAGACGCCAGCGGTCGCGAGGATCGTGTCGCGGCGCTCGTTGAAGCTCTGCGCGATGCGCGGGTCGAGCAGGCGGTGCTCGGGCAGCTCGTTCGCGGCGGCGGTGACGGCGGCCGGCAGCGCGGAGCCTGCGGGGATGAAGATGAAGCCGGGCTTCGTGCACAGCTGGCCGGCTGAGCCCGCCACGCTCGTGATGAGCCCGGAAGCGATCTCGTCCGCACGCTCGGCGGTCGCCGCAGCGGTGATGAAGACCGGGTTGACCGAGCCGAGCTCACCGTAGAAGGGGATCGGGGTGGGCCGCGCCGCAGCGATGTCGGTGAGCAGTCGGCCGATGCCGATCGAACCGGTGAACGAACCGGCCTTGATCCGGGGATCCTTGAGCACGGCGACGCCGGCCTCACGGCCGTGGATGAGGTTGAACACGCCCTCGGGCGCGCCAACCGACTGGAGCGCCTCGCGTGCAACGTCTGCGGTTGCGTCTGAGAGCTCGGGGTGGCCCGAGTGCGCCTTCACGATGACGGGGCAGCCGGCCGCGAGGATCGATGCGGTGTCGCCACCGAGCACCGAGAATGCGAATGGGAAGTTTGACGCCGAGAAGTTGATGATCGGGCCAAGCGGCACGTGGGTGCGGCGGATGTCGGGGCGCGGTCCGAGGACGAACTCGGGGTCTGCGTAGTCGATGCGGGCGTCGAGGTACGAGCCGTCCATCACGGTCTCCGAGAACAGCCGGAGCTGCACGGCCGTGCGTGTGACCTCGCCGTTCAGGCGGGCCTCGGTCAGGCCGGTCTCGCGCATGGCGATCTCCACGAGGCGCGGCTTCGCTGCCTCGAGGGCGTCGCCGAGGGCGACGAGGATGCGTGCCCGCTCGGCCGGTGCGAGGGCTGCGTATGCGGGGGCTGCGGCGGCGGCGCCAGCGACTACCGCTTCGAGCTCGGGGGTGAGAGTGCTCTCGGTCATCTATCGTTCCTTATGTGGTGAGGGATCGAGACGCGCCGTCGGTGCGCGCCAAGCAATCGTCATGTGACATTGTACAGGCTGGGCAGGGGCCTGTCGCCCCCGGCGCTACAGGGCAGGCTGCTGCTGCGTAATGCAGTGGATGCCGCCGCCGCGCGCAAACAGCGGGCGGGCATCGATCGCCACAACCTCGCGGCCCGGGTAGACGTCACGGAGCACGCCGAGCGCGCGGTCGTCCGCGGGATCGGCGAACGCGCAGGCGAGCACGCCGCCGTTCACGACGAGATGGTTGATGTAGCTGTAGTCGACAAATCCCTCGTCGTCGCGCAGCGTCTCGGGCGCCGGCAGATCGACAATGTCGAACTGGTCAGAGCGGTCGTCGCGGTACCGCTCAACGACCTCGCGGTTCGTGCGCGCGATCGCGTGGTCTGGGTGCGACTCCGCGTCCTGCCGGTGCATGAGCAGCACGTCTGGCGTGGTGAACGCCGCGAGAATGTCGGCGTGGCCGCGGGTGCCGAAGGTGTCGTGGTCGCGGGTGAGACCGCGGGGGAGCCAGATGGCGCGATCGGTGCCGATCGTGCGCGCGAGCTCCGCCTCGACCTGCTCCTTGGTCCAGCCCGGGTTGCGTCCCGGGTCGAGCTGCACGGTCTCGGTAAGTACAACGCGTCCGGTACCGTCGACCTGGATCCCGCCGCCCTCGTTCGTCATCTCGGAGTCGACGAGCGTTGCGCCTGCAGCCTCGGCGATGATCCGGCCGATGTGCTGATCCTTATCCCACTCGGCCCAGTCCTGACCGCCCCAGCCGTTGAAGCGGTAGTTCACGGCGCCGAGCGTGCCATCGTCGCCGATGACAAAGCTCGGGCCGATGTCGCGCATCCACGCATCGTTCAGCGGGGCGACGAGGCGCTCGATCTGACCCGAGAGGTATCGGGCGGCGATCGCCTCGTCGCCAGGGTTCACGACCACAGTGACGGCCTCGAACTCGCTGGCGGCATTCGCGACGGCGGCCCACGTCGTGCGCGCCGACTCGACCTCCGCCTCGGTGTCGCCGAGCGTGTAGCCCGAGGTCGGCCATGCGAGCCAGATGCGCTCCTGCGCGTGGCCCTCGATAGGCATACGCCATGTGGTCATCGGTGATCCCCCTGAATGAAGTGCGAACTCGCGACTAGTCGAACTTGAGCGCCTGCGCGAGCAGGGCTTCCTGCTCGACCGCGTGCACCTTCGCCGAGCCCGTGGAAGGCGCAGCCGAGGCGGCACGCGAGACGACGCGGATGCGGTCGTTCGCCAGGTGCTTCGCGAGCACGAGCGAGATGAACGGCCACGCGCCCTGGTTCTCTGGCTCGTCCTGGACCCAGACGAGCTCGGCGTTCGGGTAGGTCGCGATGATGCGCGTGAGATCGATAACGGGCATCGGGTAGTACTGCTCGACGCGGACGACGGCGACACGCGAATCAGGATTCTTCGCGAGCGCGCCCTCGAGGTCGTAGTACACCTTGCCGGAGGTGAGGATCACACGCTGGACCGCCTCACGATCCTGCACGTTCGGGTCGTCGATCACCGGCTTGAAGCTGCCGGTGGTGAAGTCCTCGACGCTCGACGTCGCACCACGCAGACGCAGCATCGACTTCGGGGTGAAGACAATGAGCGGCTTGCGCGGGCGGGCGTAGGCCTGGCGGCGGAGCAGGTGGAAGTAGTTCGCGGGCGTCGACGGACGCGCGACGATCATGTTGTCTTCCGCGCACAGCTGCAGGAAGCGCTCAATGCGCGCCGACGAGTGATCCGGGCCCTGGCCCTCGTAGCCGTGGGGGAGCAGCATCACGACGGACGACTGCTGGCCCCACTTCTGCTCGGCCGCAGCGACGTACTCGTCGATGACCGCCTGCGCGGTGTTCACGAAGTCGCCGAACTGTGCCTCCCACAGCACGAGTGCATCCTCGCGTTGCAGCGAGTACCCGTACTCGAACGCGAGCGCGGCGTACTCGGAGAGCAGTGAGTCGTAGATCCAGAACCTAGCCTGATCCTCGGAGAGGTTCAGCAGCGGCAGCCATTCCTGGCCGTTCGACCGGTCGTGGAAGACCGCGTGGCGCTGCGTGAACGTGCCGCGTCGTGCATCCTGGCCGGCGAAGCGCACCGGGGTGCCCTCCATAAGCAGCGACCCGAGTGCGAGCAGCTCGCCGAAGCCCCAATCGATCTCGCCCGAGCGGCTCATCTCCACGCGCTTGGCGAGGAGCTGCTGCAGCTTGCGGTGCACGGTGAAGCCCTCGGGGGTGTTGCCGTGCGCATCGCCGATGCGGTGGATGACCTCGGTCGACACCGCCGTATCGAGCACCTCGCCGGTCAGCTGACCCGGCTCCTCGCGCTCGGCGATGCCGGACTGATCGATGACGGGAATCGAGCCGGTCTGCGCAGCGTGGGTTTCCATGAACGCCTGCTCGAGGCGGTTCTGGAAGTCCTGCTTCGCGGTCTCGTACTGCTCCTGCGTGATGTCGCCACGGCCGACGAGGCCCTCGGTGTACAGGCGACGCGTCGAGCGCTTCGCCTCGATGAGGTCGGTCATGAGCGGCTGCGTCATCGACGGGTCGTCGCCCTCGTTGTGCCCGCGGCGGCGGTAGCAGATGAGGTCGATGATGACGTCCTTGTGGAACTTCTGGCGGAACTCGTAGGCGAGCTGCGCCACGCGCACGACCGACTCGGGGTCGTCGCCGTTCACGTGGAAGATCGGGGACTGAACAACCTTGCCTACATCCGACGAGTAGACGCCGGTGCGGGAGTCGAGCGGCAGCGTGGTGAAGCCGACCTGGTTGTTGATGATGATGTGGATCGTGCCACCGGTGCGGTAGCCACGCAGCTGCGACATCTGCAGCGTCTCGTAGACGACGCCCTGACCGGCCATCGCGGCGTCGCCGTGAATGAGCAGCGGGAGCGTGGTGAACGAGCCGATCGGCTTGAGATCCTGCTTCGCGCGGACGATGCCCTCGAGCACGCCGTTCACGGTCTCGAGGTGCGACGGGTTCGCCGCGAGGTGGATCGGCACCTGCGTCCCGTTCGGGGCGGTGAAGACGCCCGACGTGCCGAGGTGGTACTTCACGTCGCCCGAGCCGGTCTTCTGCGCGGTTCCCTCGAACTCGCGGAAGATCTGGCCGTACGTCTTGCCCGCGATGTTCGAGAGCACGTTCAGGCGGCCGCGGTGGGCCATGCCGATGTCGACCGAATCGACGCCGTCTTCCGCGGCATCGATGAGCATCGCGTCGAGCAGCGGAATGACGGACTCGCCGCCCTCCAGGCTGAAGCGCTTCTGGCCGACGTACTTGGTCTGCAGGAAGGTCTCGAAGGCCTCGGCCTCGTTGAGCTTCTCGAGGATGCGCATCTGCTCGTCGCTCGTCGGCTTCGCGTAGGTCACCTCGAGCTGGTCGCGCAGCCAGATCCGCTCCTCGGGATCCTGGATGTGCATGTACTCGACGCCGATCTTGCGGCAGTAGGTGTCGCGGAGCACGCCGAGAATGTCGCGCAGCTTCATCGTCGGCTTGCCGCCGATGCCGCCCGTGACGAACTCGCGGTCGAGATCCCAGAACGTCAGGCCGTGGTTCTCGATCTCAAGATCGGGGTGGGTGCGCTGCACGTACTCAAGCGGGTCGACGTCCGCCATAAGGTGGCCGCGCACGCGGAACGCGTTGATGAGCTCCTGCACGCGAGCCGACTTGCCGATTGCGCCCGAGACGTCGACGTGGATGTCCTTCGCCCACTGGATCGGCTTGTACGGGATGCGCAGTGCGGCGAAGACGTCCTCGTAGAAGTTGTGGCCGCCCGCGAGGAGCTCGTGCACGTACTTCAGGAACTCGCCGGAACCGGCACCCTGAATGACACGGTGGTCGTAGGTGCTCGTGAGCGTGATGGTCTTCGAGATGCCGAGATTCGTGAGCACCTCTTCGGACGCGCCCTGGAACTCAGCGGGGTACTCGAGCGCGCCGGCGCCAATGATCGATCCCTGCCCGTTCATGAGGCGGGGGACCGAGTGCACGGTGCCGATGCCGCCCGGGTTGGTGAGCGAGATCGTGGTGCCCTGGAAGTCGTTTGCGGTGAGCTTGTTGTCGCGCGAGCGCTTCACGAGGTCCTCGTATGCGGCGAGGTACTCGTTGAAGTCGAGGGTCTCCGCGTACTTGATCGCGGGGACCATCAGCGAGCGGCTGCCGTCTGCCTTCTGCACGTCCACGGCGATGCCGAGCCCGACGTGTGCGGGCACGACCACGCCTGGCTTGCCGTCGACCTCGGTGTAGAAGACGTTCTGCGCGGGGTGTACCTTCAGCGCCTGGATCAGGGCCCAACCGATGAGGTGGGTGAACGAGACCTTGCCGCCGCGGCTGCGACGCAGGTGGCTGTTGATGACAATGCGGTTGTCGATGAGCAGTTTCGCGGGAACCGTGCGCACGCTCGTCGCGGTGGGGACCGTGAGGCTCGCGTCCATGTTCTTCGACAGGGTGCGTGCCATGCCCTTGAAGACGCTGAACTCGTCGGTCGCCGTGTCGTCGGCCGCAGCCTGCGGCGCGACGGGGGTCTTGCGGGGCGCGTCGGCGGGGATCGGCGCGGTGCGGGGCGCAACATTGGTGGTGCGGGCGGGCTGCGTGGCCGGCCCGGTGCTCGGCGCTGCGTGTGCGGCCGCGGCGGGGGGAGCTGTCGCAGCTGCCGACGGCGGGGCCGCGGGCGCGCCCGTGGCGGGAGCCGCCGACGCTGACTGGGACTGAACTGCTGACTGAGTGGCTGCGAATTTCTCGAGAGTCGGCCACCAAGCCGGGTCTACCGAGTTCTTGTCGACGACGTACTGTTTGTACATCTCATCGACAAGCCAAGCGTTCGCACCAAAATCTTCTGCGGAACCATCCTGTGAGGTGGTTTCCGAGCGCTCTGCCAAAGCGACTTCCTCTCCCGTGAGTAATGTTGTCTCGTGCGAAAGTGCCGCTGTATCCGGCGGCACGACCCGCGATAACGGTTCGCCATCGCACACTGTATAAGCCTACGCCGTTCCCGCTCCGAAAATGCCAATCTCGCTGATAAAGTGGAGCAATCATGGAAGCGGACCCCCGAAGACCCTCAGACCCTCCGAGTATCATCCGCGCTGAGGCGCGGACTTCGCACAGGAATTCGGTTCTCGTATGAACGAGTGGCTGCAACTTTCCCTCGGCATTCTTCTCACATTTGGCACCGGTGTGTTCGTCGCTGCTGAGTTCTCGCTTGTCGCGCTCGACAGGCAGGACCTCGAGCGGCGCAGGGAAGGCGGGGAGCGCGGCCTGGACCGCGTCATCCGCGGGCTCTCCCACACGTCGACCCACCTCTCGAGTGCCCAGCTCGGGATCACGCTCACGACGCTGCTCGCCGGCTACCTGCTCGAGCCCGTCATCAGCGGCGCCCTCAGCGGACCGCTCACCGCGATCGGCCTGCCGCGCGAGCTCCTCGGCGTTGTCACGGTTCCCGTGGCCGTCGCGATCGCCACGATCTTCTCGATGATCGTCGGCGAGCTGGTGCCGAAGAACTTCGCGATCTCGCTGCCGCTCGCGACGGCGAAGCTCGTGATGCCGCTGCAGGCCGGCTTCACCGCGGTGTTTAAGCCCGCGGTGAAGGTGCTGAACGGCAGCGCGAACGGGATCCTGCGCTGGATTGGGATCGAGCCGAAGGAGGAGCTCTCCGGCGCCCGCTCGGCGCAGGAGCTCTCCTCGCTCGTGCGTCACTCGGCGAGCGCGGGACTCCTCGAGGCCGACACGGCGACGCTGCTCGACCGCACCCTCCATTTCGCGGAGCTCACCGCGGCAGACGTGATGACGCCGCGGCTGCGCATGGAGAGCATCCAGCGCCTCGAGCCGGCGCAGGCCGTGCTCGAGCTGTCGGGGCGCACCGGGTTCTCGCGTTTCCCGGTGATCGATGAGGATCGCGACGACGTCGTCGGGGTGGTCCACGTGAAGCAGGCTGTGGCAGTTCCCCGCTCGAAGCGCGCCGAGGTGCCGGTCGCGGCGCTCGCGGAGGAGTCGCTCCGCGTGCCTGAGACGCTGCGCGTCGACCAACTGCTCGAACAGCTGCGCGCCTCTGGCTACCAGCTTGCGATCGTCGTCGACGAGTACGGCGGCACGGCGGGCCTCGTCACGCTCGAGGATCTCGTCGAAGAGATCATCGGAGAGGTGTCAGACGAGCACGACCGCTCGGCGGCCGGCGTCGTTGGCACCGCCAACGAGATGACGTTCCCTGCGGATCTCCGGCCCGATGAGCTGCGCGAGCAGACCGGGATCGAGATCCCAGACTCCGACGATTACGACACCGCCGCTGGCTTCGTGCTGCTGCAACTCGGGACGATCCCGGTTGTTGGCGACGAGGTCCAGCTGCCCGACGGCGCGACGCTTCGCGTCGAGCGGATGGACGGCAGGCGCATCGCGCGACTCCGCTTCTTCGCGGCACCGGAGCTCGACGAGCTCGAAGACGCAGGCCTTGGGGAGGGGGACCGCTCATGAGCGATTGGCTCGGAATTCTCTGGCTGGTGCTGCTGCTTGCAGCAAACGCCTTCTTCGTCGCCGCCGAGTTCGCGGTGATCTCTGCGCGACGCTCGCAGATCGAACCGCGGGCAGAGGCCGGATCGAAGAGCGCGAAGACCGCCCTGTTCGCGATGGAACACGCGACGCTCATGCTCGCGACCTGTCAGCTCGGTATTACCGTCTGCTCGCTCGTGATCCTGAACGTCTCCGAACCGGCGATTCACCATCTGCTCGCCGGCCCGCTCGAGTGGACGGGCATGAGCGTCGAGGTCGCCGGCATCACCGCGTTCGTGCTGACGCTGCTGCTCGTCACGTATCTCCACGTCGTCTTCGGCGAGATGGTGCCGAAGAACGCCGCGTTCACGCTGCCGGACCGCGCGGTGCTGCTGCTCGCCCCGCCGCTCGTGGCGATCTCGCGCGTACTCCGTCCGATCATCACGGCGCTCAACGCCATCGCGAACGGCGTGCTGCGCATGTTCCGAGTCGAGCCGAAGTCGGAGACGACGAGCACGTACACGCTCGAGGAAGTGGCGAGCATCGTCGACCACTCGCGCCGCGAGGGCGTGCTTGAGGATCGTTCGGGCGCGCTCACGGCAGCGTTCGAGTTCACCTCGAAGCGGGCTGGCGACGTGCTCGTGCCAACCGACAGGCTCGTCGTCCTCCCGCCAGGGTCGACGCCGGCCGACGTCGAGGCGGCGGTGGCGCGTCACGGGTTCTCCCGGTATCCCATCGTCGACGCCGAGGGCGCGCTCGTCGGATACGCGCACATCAAGGACCTCGTGCGGATCAGCGAGAGCTGGATCAACGAGCCGATCCCGCCGAAGCGCGTGCGCGAGATGGTGACGATGCGCGTCGACTCGGAGCTCGAGGACGTGTTGTCGCACATGCAGCGCCGCGGCATTCACATGGCGCGCGTCGTCGACGCGAGCGGGGCTGAACTCGGCGCGGTCTTCCTCGAAGACGTCATTGAGGAGCTCGTCGGGGAGATCCAGGACGCGACGAGGCGCCAGCGCTACGAGGACTAGCGGAAGCTCTCCACCTGAGCTCTCCCGCTCCGCGAGAGCTCTCCCTCTCCGAGAGAGCTCTCCCTCTCCGAGAGAGCTCTCCCTCTCCGAGAGAGCTCTCCCTCTCCGTGAGCTCTCCCTCTCCGCGCAACAGCCCCTTCCCTGCAAGACCGGCAGAACCTGACCGTCGGAAACGGTCCGTCTTGCAGGGAAGGGGCTGTGTGGTGGGCTGCGCCGGTGCGCGGTGGACCGTGGCGGAGGTTATGCGTCGCGGAGCGCGTCGACCGGTTCGATCTTTGCGGCCTTCATCGCCGGGTAGCTGCCGGCAGCGAGCCCGACAAGGGCGCCGACCGCCACGCCCAGCGGTGCGGCCCAGGGGGCGAGCACGGGCGTCCACTGTTGCACGAGGCACACCCCGATGAGCGCGAACATACCCACGACGACACCCATGAGGCCGCCGAGCAGCCCCGTGGTCACCGATTCGATCATGAACTGGCCGGCGATGTCCCGCGTGCGGGCGCCCAACGCTCGTCGAAGGCCGATCTCACCGCGGCGCTCCGTCACCGACATGAGGGTGACGCTCGCGATACCGATGCCGCCGCCAATGAGCGCGACGATGCCGATCGCGAGGAACAGCACATTCACGTCGGCCTCCACGCCCTCGCGGAGCGCGTTCGCGCTCGACGGCGCCGAGACCTTGAAGGCGTCCGGGGCGTTCGGGTCGAGCGCGATCGGCGCCTGCCGTGCGACGACGTCGCCTGCGCCAACGGCGATCCTGATATCCAGGCTGTTGGCGCTCGCGAGGCCGAGCTCGCCGCGCGCGGTGTTCACCGGCACGATCACGGAGTCGAGCAGAGTGTTGCGGGTACCGACCTTGTCGAGGATCCCGATCACGGTGTAGGCCCGCTCCTCGATGAAGATCGCGGGCTGACCGCTCACGCGATTCACGCCGAGGCGCTCGGCCGCTGCCTTACCGAGGACAACGACGCGATCGCCGCGTTCGTCATGCCCGGCGTCGAAGAACCTGCCCGCGCTGATGTGGCCGGCGACAGTGTCGAGCAGCTCGGGGGAGGCCGCCACCACGGGCGGCGCGGCCTTCGCCGCCGCTGACGGGTCGTTGACCTGCACCGTCACGACGTCCTTGACGTTATCGAGTTTCGCGTACAGCGCTGCGTGCTCGACCCCGGCGAGGTCACGAACCCTGTCAGCCGCGTCCCACGGGAGCCGGGCTGTCGCCCGCTCTTTGCCTCCGGCGGCCTTCGCCTTGCCTGGTTCGACGGTCACTCGAGTCGCCGAGAGCGCATCGAACTGCTGGGCGATCTGGCCTCCAGCGGTCTGCGCGAACCCAATCGTCGCGACGAGCGACGCAATGCCGAGCACGGTGCCGGCGAGGGTGATGAGCAGACGAGACGGGCGGGAGCCGACGCCCTCGAGCGCCTCGCGGACGAGGTCGCCGCGCGAGATCGTGGTGCGCGGGGCGCCAGCCGATTGCTGCTTGCGGGCGCGGCGCGAGGCGAACCAGCGTCGCCGCGGCTGCTTCGACTGGTCCGCGGCCTCTGCGGCGTCCGCTGCCGCCGTGGCGTCCGCCGTGAGGTCATCGAGCGTGAGCTCCGGAGCGTCCGCGCGATCGAGCTCCGGTGATGCGCCGCGCTTCCGGCCGCGTCGTGCGCGTGGTGTGAGCTTCATTCGATCACCGTGAGCTCTCCATCGTTGATGCGCACGCGACGTCCCGCGGCCTGTGCCACGGCCTCGTCGTGCGTGATCATCACGATCGTCAGGCCGTCGGCGGAGAGCTCGTCGAACAGCTCCATGATCGCGCGCGAGTTGGCCCGGTCGAGGTTGCCCGTCGGCTCATCGGCGAGGAGGAGCCGCGGTGACGTGCAGACGGCGCGCGCGATCGCGACACGCTGCCGCTCACCACCGGACAGCGTGTTCGGTGTCGAGTCGATCCGGTGCGAGAGCCGAACCCGGTCGAGCGCACGGCGCGCGAGGGGCTCCCGCTCCTCGCGAGTGAGCCCAGCGTAGGTTCCGGCGAGCATGACGTTCTCGAGCACCGTTCTCGTCGGCATCAGGTGGAACGACTGGAACACGAAGCCGATGGCGCGCGCGCGGAGCCCCGCGCGTTCGTCCTCGCTCAAGCCGGCGACGTCGATGCCCTCGAAAAGGAACGTGCCGGTGCTCGGCCGGTCAAGCAGGCCGAGGGTGTTGAGCATCGTCGACTTGCCGGATCCGGACGGGCCGATGATCGCGAGGTAGTCGCCGCGGTCGACAGTCAGGTCGACGCCGCGCAGCGCGTTCACCGGGGGAGGGCCGGGGAAGAACCGGGTCACGCCCGTCAGTTCGGCGATGGGGCCGGAGAACGCGGGATCGCCGATGTCGGGTCGTTCGACGGGGATCGACGCGGCCGCAGCCTCGTCCGCCGCCGTCGCGCTCGCCGGGGTGGACTCGGCCGCCCCGGGAGCGCTGGCCACGGTCTTGGACGGGGCGGCCGCCTCGTCGCGAAACAGCTCTTCGACGCCACTCACCTACCGACCACGACTTTCGCGCCCTCGACGATGCGGTCGTCGCTGCTCGTGATCTCAACGTAGCCGTCGGCTGCCAGACCGGCCTCGACTGCGACGGTCTCGGTTTCGGCGTTGTGGCCGTCGCGGACGTCGATGAGGAGCTCCACCCGATCCTCGCCGCCCGATCCCGCAGACAGCGCTGCGATCGGCACCGCGATGACCTCGCCGTCGGTTGACGCGACGGGAATGCGCAGCCGCACGTTGGTGCCGCGCAGCTCATCGAACTGCTCGTTGGTGAGGTCGACGGGCTCGAGCTCAACGGTGTAGCGAGCACCGCTGGCGTCGCCGCCACCGCTGCCACCGCTGCCGCCGCTGCCGCCGGAGCCACCCTCTGAGCCTTCGCCGCCCTCGGAGCCGCCACCGGACTTCGGAGCCTTCACCGCGGTGACCTTTGCGGTCAGCGCGGTGCCGTCGGGGGCGGAGAACTCCGCGACGAGGCCCTCCGACAGCAGATCAGCGTCCTGCTTCGAGACGGTGCCGCTGATCGAGAGCGTCGCACCCGACACGCTCATAGGCGATCCGGAGAGTACGTCGCCGCGCTTGACGCTCACCTCGTCGACGCGACGGGGCAGCCCCGCAAGGAAGAGCGCCTCGCCTGCCGGAAGCGTCGGAAGCACGGCGGCCTGCGCCTCGCCCAGCGCCTCCTGAGCATCGTTCACGCCCTCCCACGCGGCGTTCACTGCCGCCTGTTCGCTCGTGACGTTCGGGGACTTCGCCGCGCGCGCCTCGTCGAGCGCTGCCTGCGCCTGAGCCGCCGCGACGTTCGCGTCGCGCAGGGCGCGCTCAGCGCCCTTGAGCTGTTCGCGGGACTCGTCGCCACCAGTGGACGCCGTGTACCCGAGCTGTTCGTAGAGGGCCCCGAGACCCGCCGCGGTATCCCAGTCGAAGGTATCGGTGTTGAGATCACCGCTCGCGTAGCCGAGCGCCGACAGCGCCTGCTTCAGCTGGGTCACGTCGGGGCCGCGCATCCCGATGCTCAAGCTGCGGTAGGCCGGCAGCTCCCCGGGCAGTACGATCACGGGTCGGCCCGCGACCTCGAGGGCAACATTGCCAGCCTTGAAGATGGCGCCGACAGCGGGAACTTGGCCGGTGACGACCGCCTTCGCCTCGCCGCCCGCCGCGTCGATCGCGACAGCAACGGAATCGGCGTAGGCGACCTCGCCGCGCAACACGACGGTGTTCTCGATCACGCGATTCTCGATCGGTGCGGTGACCGGGCCCGGCTTCGGTGCTTCGGTGCGGGCCGCGAGGGTCGCTGGCGAGACGATGAACTGCATCACGAGGACGCCGAGCAACAGCGACGCCACGGCAACTGCCGCGATGAGCGCGACGAGGCGCTTGCCTGTCCACGGCTGCTTGGTCTTCGGTTTCTTTGCCCCGGTCTCCGAATCAGCATTCGCTACAGCCTCTGCCTCTACAGCGTCAGCTTCCACAGCGTCGGCCTGAACAGCGTCGGCCTGAACAGCGTCAGCCTCGTCGCTCAGATCGAGGGGGGTTGTCGCCTCAGCATCGGTGCCTTCGGGCGGCATGGATTCGGAGGCGTCGCCTCCCTGGCGACGCCTCTTGAATGCCACGGGTTACTTCTCCTCAGACTTGGAGCCAGACTTGGTCTGGTACTTCGCGAGCATGGCGTCGAGCTCCGCCTTGTGCTCGTCAACAAACTTCTGCTCCTGCGCGTGCATGATCTTGGTCGACTTCTTCTCGTAGCCGACCTTGTCCTTGCATTCGAAGTCGGCGACGGCGGTCTCGATCTCGAGCTTCTTGAGCTCGTCCATCTTCTCCTTCGACGGCTCCTTCGGCTCCTCGCCCTCGACGTACTCGCCGCCGCCGTACAGCTCGTTGCTCGCTTCCATGACCGAGTTCTGCGCGTCGTCGGGAGTCGAGAACTGACCGTAACCGCTGTCGGCCATGCACGCGGCCCACTCGGTGTTGAGGGCAGTCATCTCCTCGGAGGGCTCCATGCCCCAAACCTCGTTCATCGCCTCGAAAAGGTCAGCGAACTCAGGATCCTCGTACGCAGCCTGAGCGCCCTGCGCCTCCTGGGAGATCTCGTGACGCGCCGCGCCCTGGCAGCCCTCCTGGGTCCAGTCGGAGGTGTAGCCGCCGCCCTCCTCCATTTCGGCCATCTGCTCTTCGGTCGGTCCGGGGCCGTAGAGCACCTCGTAGAAGGCCTGCTGCTCGGACTCGCTGAGCGACTCAACGTATTCCTGGTTCGGGTCGACGTACTCGTTGCCCTCTTCTTCGGGCTGGTTGTTCCACGGGCTGTCGAAGAAGCCGTAGCCGTACTGCTCGGCAAACTCCTTGCTGCCCCACTGCGGCCCGTCCATCTCCTCTTCGTCGGCGGAGAAGAACGTCATGCTCTGGGTGTCCGGCTCGTACTCGAAGCCTTCCTTCTGCATGCAGGCAGCGACGAGCTCCTCAACCTTGAGCTGCTCCTCCTGCATCGCCTCCTCGGTCATCTCCTCGCCGTCCCAGAGGGCGGAGAGGTACTTGCTCAGGGGGCCCTCATCAATCTCGGCAGCCTTGTCGCCGGGCTTCGCCGAGCAGCCGGAGAGTGTGAGTGCCACTGCCGCGGCGATTGCGGTGATGGGAACGAGTGCCTTGCGAGCGTTGCGGGGCATGAAAAAACCTCATTTGATCATGAACGAGAGCCAGGATGAATCTGAAAGTTAGCACACAAAGCAACGGGCGCTGTTGCTTATGAGCGGTTTGTCAGCTTGTCGTGACCAAGCCGATGCAGAGTCTTCGGCGCGTGTCGGAGAACCCCCGGAAACGCGGCCCGGAACGCCCGCCTACAGTGCGAGCAGCCGGGTGAGCTGCGCGCCGACGAGCTCGAACTCGATGAGGAACGAGTCGTGACCATAGGGGGAGTCGATCCGCGTCGCCTGCGTGCCGTCGAGGCTGCCCGGCGTGTGCCGCGCGATCTCGTCCTGCCCCTCGATCGTGAAGAGGCGATCGCTCGGAATCCCGAGCACGAGCGTCGGAAGCTCGAGCGTCTGCAACGCGGCCCGGACCCCGCCCCGGCCGCGCCCGACATCGTGCGAGTTCATCGCCTGCACGAGCGTGACGTAGCTGTTCGCGTCAAACCGGCGGGTGAACTTGTTGCCGTGGAAGTCGAGGTACGACTCAACCGCGAACCGGCCCCCGCCGCCGAGCGGGCTCACCGCCGACTGCCACGACCTGCCGAACCTGTCGTCGAGCTCAGTGTTGCTGCGATAGTTCAGCAGCGCGAGCCTGCGGGCCGTCGCGAGCCCATGGTGCGGGCCGATGCCGTCGGGCGCATCGTAGTAGTCGCCGCCGTGGTACGACGGGTCCGAGCGGATCGCTTCGAGCTGCACGAGGTTCAGGCCGATCTGATCCGCCGTCGTCACCGGCGGGGCCGCGATCACGGCCAGGCGCGCCGTGCGATCCTGATTGACGATTCCCCACTCGAGCGCGTGCATCCCACCCATCGAGCCGCCGATGACCGCGGCGAACCGTTCCACGCCGAGCGCGTCGGCGAACTTCGTCGCCGCCTGAACTTGGTCGCGAACCGTCAGATACGGGAAACGGGCGCCCCACTCGCGGTGGTCGGCCGCGAGCGAGCCCGGCCCGGTCGTGCCCTGGCAGCCGCCGAGCACGTTGGGGGCGATGATGCAGTACCGGTTCGTGTCGAGCGGGCGGCCGGGGCCGACGATCTCGCTCCACCAGCCGTCGGTCGGGTGGCCCGCCGTCGCGGCGCCCACGAGGTGGCTATCGCCGGTGAGGGCGTGGAAGACGAGGATCGCGTTGTCCCGTGCCTCGTTCAGCTCGCCGAACGTCTCGTAGGCGATCCGCACGTGGGGGAGTTCCTCGCCGGCCTCGGTCGTGAGCGATCCGATCGACACGAACTGCCGGTTGCCGACGGGGTCGCCGTCGCGCCAGCCGCCCGAGATCGGTGGTCGCCCCATGAGCGCGCGGAGCTGCGCGTCAGTGATGAAGTCGGTAGGGAACGAGTCCTCGGGGGTCTGCCAGTCCATAACTCCCTATTGTGGCCTGCTTCGCACCCCGCCGGGCGAATGTTACGTGGGCAACGCAAAAGCGCCGCCCGCCCGGAACTCCGGGACGGGCGGCGCTTCACACCACGTGGCGCGGACTAGGCTGCGGCCGCCGCCACGACCTCGCGAGCGGCCGCGAAGCCAACCTCAAGGTCAGCCTTGATGTCGTCGATGTGCTCGAGGCCGACCGACAGGCGAACGAGGCCCGGGGTCACGCCACCCGAGAGCTGCTGCTCCGGGGTGAGCTGCGAGTGCGTCGTCGACGCGGGGTGAATGACGAGCGAGCGCACGTCGCCGATGTTCGCGACGTGGCTGAAGAGTTCGAGGCTGTTCACGAACGCCTTACCCGCCTCGACGCCGCCCTTGAGCTCGAACGACAGCACCGCGCCGACACCCTTCGGGGCGTAGACGTTCGCCGCAGCGTAGCTCGGGTCGGTGGGGAGGCCTGCGTAGTAGACCGAGGCCACGTCTGCGTGTGCGTCGAGCCACTCTGCAACGTTCTGCGCGTTCTGCGTGTGGCGCTCCATGCGCAGCGACAGGGTCTCAACGCCCTGCAGCAGCTGCCAGGCGCTCTGCGGCGCGATCGCCGAGCCGAGGTCGCGGAGCAGCTGCACGCGCGCCTTGATGACGTACGCGATGCTGTCACCGACGGCGCCGGTGTAGCTCACGCCGTTGTAGGAGGGATCAGGCTCCGTGAGGCCGGGGAACTTGTCGACGTGCTCCGACCAGGGGAACGAACCGCCGTCGACGATCGCACCGCCGAGCGTCGTGCCGTGGCCGCCAAGGAACTTCGTGACCGAGTGCAGCACCACGTCAGCGCCGTGCTCGAGCGGGCGCACGAGGAAGGGGCTCGCGACGGTGTTGTCGACGATGAGCGGGAGGTGGTTCTCGTGTGCGACATCGGCAACGGCGCGGATGTCGAGGATCTTGGTACGCGGGTTCGCGATCGACTCCGCGAAGAACAGCTTCGTGTTCGGGCGGACGGCGCGCTGCCACTCGGCCGGGTCGTCCTGATCCTCAACGAACGTGACCTCGATGCCGAGCTTCGCGAGCGAGTACTTGAAGAGGTTGTAGGTGCCGCCGTAGATGGCAGCCGAGGAGACGATGTGGTCGCCCGAGTTCGCGATGTTCAGCACGGCGAACGTCGACGCCGCCTGGCCGCTCGACAGCAGCAGCGCCGCGGTGCCGCCCTCAAGCGCGGCGATGCGCTGCTCGGCGACATCCTGAGTCGGGTTCGTGATGCGAGTGTAGATCGGGCCGAACTCGGCGAGTGCGAAGCGGTTCGCCGCCTGCTCAGTGCTGTCGAAGACGAAGGCCGTGGTCTGGTGGATGGGAAGCGCGCGCGATCCGGTCGTCGGATCCGGCTCCTGGCCAGCGTGAATCTGCTTGGTTTCAAAACCCCATGCGGTCTTGTCAGTCATTGTGTACTCCCCAGAGTTCGGTGTGGTGTTGTATCGAGAGTATGGAAGCGCGGGCGGTTCGCGCAATCGCGACCGACACGAACCGTAATGTTGCGCGTTAGGCTCAGACGTACAGCGGGGGCGAGGAAGCCGCCGCGCAGACAACGAGAGATGGAGTGGACAGCGATGGCGCAGCGAGTAGTCGTAACTGGAGCGAGCTCAGGCATCGGCGCGGCGACGGTACGCCGATTCGCGGAACTCGGATACGAGACGGTCGCCGTCGCCCGTCGTGAGGATCGCCTCCGCGAGCTCGCGGCCGAAACCGGGGCGCACGTCATTCAGTGCGACGTGACCGACGAGGCCGCCGTCGCACGGATGGCCGAGGAAGTTCGGGCCACGGGCGGCGCCTCGGGACTCGTGAACAACGCCGGCGGCGCGCTCGGCACTGACTCCGTCGAGACCGCCCTCAACGACGACTGGCGCCGCATGTTCGAGGTGAACGTCATCGGGCTCCGGAACGTGACTGCGGCGCTGCTGCCGGTGCTCCGCGAGTCGACCCGTGCCGCGGCCCCGGCACAGCCCGATGCGAGCGCGGGTGCGGCCACCGGAGTCGACGCCGGGCACGGCTGGGCGTCGATCCTGAACCTCACCTCCACCGCCGGCCTCGCCTCCTACCCGGGCGGCGGCGGATACAACGCGGCGAAGTACGCGGCGCACGCCGTCACCGAGGTGCTGCGGCTGGAGCTCGCGGGCGAGCCGATTCGCGTCATGGAGGTCGCTCCAGGGCTCGTGCACACCGAGGAATTCACCCTCAACCGGCTGCGCGGCGACGCGGCAGCGGCATCGATTCCCTACGAAAACGTGACGCCGCTCACGGCTGAGGACGTCGCGCGCGTACTCGTCGGCGCATTCGAGCAGCCGCCCCACGTGAACCAGGACCTCATCGTGCTGCGCCCCGTCGCGCAGTCGAGCGTCTTCCACGTGCACCGCGGCCCGCTCGCCGCGAAGTAGGCCGCGTGATCCCAACGTCGCTCGCCGAGCTTGTTGCCTCGGGGCGCGTCTCAGCCGACTGGGGCGAGGCGCTCGCCGCAGTCGATACGGGCGGCACGCTCGACGCGACGCTCGCTGAGCTCGCGTCGTTCCTCGCCGCCGAGGAGGCAGCGGGCGCCCAGGTGCTGCCCGCGGAGGAGCACGTGTTTCGGGCATTCGCGCGGCCGCTTGGTGCGGTGCGGGTGCTCATCGTCGGTCAGGATCCGTACCCCACCCCGGGCCACGCCGTCGGGCTGTCGTTCTCGACGGCCCGCGACGTGCGGCCGCTGCCGCGCAGCCTGAAGAACATCTACCGGGAACTCGAGGACGATCTCGGCGCTGGGCACACTTCCGGCGCCGGAGCCGGCGCCGGAGCCCTGCCCGAGTCGTCGTCAAGCTCGTGGGCTGAGGACTTCTGGGCGGAGTCTGTGGGCTCACCGGGTGCTCCCGGTCACGCCGCTGTCGGGCAGCACGGCGACCTCTCGGCCTGGGCCGATGCGGGGGTGCTGCTGCTCAACCGCGTGCTGACGGTGCGGGCCGGTGACGCTGGCTCGCACCGCCGCAAGGGCTGGGAACAGGTGACGGAACTCGCGATCCGGGCGCTCGTCGCACGTGGCGGGCCGCTGGTGGCAATCCTGTGGGGAGCTGACGCGCGGGGGCTCGCGCCGCTGCTCGGGGACACCCCGATCGTTGAGAGCGCGCACCCGTCGCCGCTGTCCGCTTCGCGCGGGTTCTTCGGGTCGCGGCCGTTTAGTCGAACGAACGCGCTGCTCGAGGCCCAGGGCGCCGCACCGATCGACTGGGGCGCGCTCGGCTGAGCTGGTTGCGCCTGCCTGCCTGCCTGCCAGCCTGCCCGGCCCGTCTGGCCCCACCGCCCACCAGTTGCAACTTTCTCTACGTTTTGACGTAGTTGAGAGGCTCAAACTACGTCAAAACGTAGAGAAAGTCTTGGGGCGGGGCGGGCGGGGCGGTGGCCCGGGGTGGCAGCCCCAGCCCCGGGCCGCCAGCCCCTGCCAGACAGGCCCGCCCCGGCCTACCGCACGCGCCGGCGCCTGGGACGAACCGGCTCGCCCTGCACCGCGATGGCGCCGGTCTCGTCGACCAGCTCGTACCGGCGCTTGCCCGCGTCCTTCACGAAGAACCGATAGCTCAGCGCGAGCAGCACAACCCACACGGCCCCGACAAAGATCGCGGGCCGCGAGTCTGGCACGAGCCCGATCATCACGATGACGAACAGAATGAACGCGATCGCCGCGTACGAGGCGCCGGGCCAGAGCGGCACCGGGAACTCGCTCGGCAGCCGGGACTCGCGGGCGATCTCGCGCTTCATCCGCACGTGCGCGATGAGGATCATGAGCCACACCAGCACCGTCGCAAACGTCGCGAGCGCCGCGATGAAGAAGAAGATCTGGTCGGGGAAGATCGCGTTGAGCACGACCCCGAGGAGGAGCGCCGTGACCATGGTCACCACCGTGAGCCACGGCACGCCACTTTTCGTCAGCTTCATGAACTGCTTGGGGGCCTGGCCCTGCTCGGCGAGCCCACGCAGCATGCGGCCCGCACCGAAGATGTCCGCGTTGATCGCCGAGAGTGCCGCGGTGATGACGACGACGTTGAGGATGTGCGCGGCGCCAGACAACCCGAGCGACTCGAAGATTGACACGAACGGGCTCGTCTTGCCGTCGATCGTGGTCCAGGGCTGGAGGCTCATGATGACGCCGAGGGTGAGCACGTAGAACAGCAGGATGCGCATGGGCACCGAGTTGATCGCCTGCGGAATGACTTTCTTCGGGTTCTGTGCCTCGCCCGCGGTGATGCCGATCACCTCGATGCCGCCGAAGGCGAACATCACGACCGTGAACGAAGCAAGCAGGCCCCAGAGTCCGTTCGGCATGAACCCTCCGTGCGACACGAGGTTCTGGATCCCGGCCGCGCCCTCGCTCTGATTTCCGAGGCCGAAGACGATGATCGCGATGCCGCCGACGATCATGAGTACGATCGCGGTGATCTTGATGAGCGAGAACCAGAACTCGAGTTCCCCGAACACCTTCACGCTGATGAGGTTGATTGCGGCGATGAAGAAGACGACGGCGAGCACCCAGATCCAACGCTCGACGTCGGGGAACCAGAAGCCCATGTAGAGCCCGAACGCGGTGACGTCTGCGAGCGCGACGACAAACATTTCGAACGTGTACGTCCAGCCCGCGAGAAAACCAGCGAACGGGCCGATGTAACGTGACGCGTACTGCGCGAACGAGCCGGATACCGGGTGTCGCACCGCCATCTCGCCGAGGGCGCGCATCACCATGAAGACGGCGGCACCGCCGATGATGTAGGCGAGCAGCACGGCCGGCCCGGCCGCCTGGATCGCCCCGGCGGACCCCATGAACAGGCCCGTGCCG
Source organism: Leucobacter aridicollis (assembly GCF_013409595.1). Classification (NCBI taxonomy): domain Bacteria; kingdom Bacillati; phylum Actinomycetota; class Actinomycetes; order Micrococcales; family Microbacteriaceae; genus Leucobacter; species Leucobacter aridicollis. Next base: position 1,137,784 of record NZ_JACCBD010000001.1, read on the forward strand.
ATTGCGGATCCGAGCGCCATCCAGCGGATGTGCCGGGCGGTGAGCCCGCGCTTGAGTGCTTCAGGGGCCGCCATGGTTATGCCCTCCCGTCGCGTGTGGCCTGGCGTGCGGCAAGGCCTGCCGCGGCCTCCAGCACGCAGAGCGCGGCGAGTCGCACGGTGCGCCCGTCGGGGGCGTCGGCGGTCGCGTCGACCTCGGCGATGTCGATGCCGCGCACGCGCGGGTCGGCCGCGAACATCCGGGCGAAGGCCCGCAGCTCGTGCGCGGCGATCCCTCCCGGAATCGAGGCCGGGCAGCCGGGCGCGACGGCGCGGTCGCACACGTCGACGTCGAGGTCGACGTGCACCGGCCCGCCGCCGGCCCCGGCGATCTCGAGCGCTTCGGCGGCGATCTCGGCGAGAGGCCGCGAGAACAGCTCGTCGCGGTGGATCACCGTGATGCCCCACTCCTTCGCTCGCTCGCGGTAGGCGCGGGAGTTCGCGAAGTCGGCGATCCCGATCTGCACGATGCGGCGCGGGTTCAGCCCGGCCTCGACGAGCCGGCGGACGGGGGAGCCGTTCGAGCGGCCGTCGCGCAGGTCGTGGTGAGCGTCGAGCGTGATGAGTCCGGCCGATTCGAGGGCGTCGCCCGCGACGCCGAGCGCGGCGGGCACGGTGAGCGCGTTGTCGCCACCGAGGGCGACGACGAGCTCGGCGCGGGCGGCGAGCTCGCGCACCGTTGCAGCTGCGGCGCCCTCACCGTCTTCGGTGTCGGGATCCGTGACGTCCCCGGCGTCGCGGATGCTGAGCGCCTCGCCCAGCACCGTTTCCAACTCGGTGCCGCGCGCGCCCGGCGCAGCGGCCTCGACGGTGTGGTCGGAGTAGCGCCTGAGCGCCTCCCTGACGGCCGCCGGAGTGAGGTGCGCGTTCGTGGGCGAGAGCGACGTTCTCGAGGTCGGAATTCCGACGAGCGCGAGGTCGATCCGGGCGCTGCCGTCGGTCCCGTCGACTGCTGGCCAGGCGCCGGCGCGCGGCCAATTGGGGTCGTGGGAGAGCGGACGAGCGACGTTGCTAGTTGGGGTGGTCATAGTTGCAAGCTAGCAACGGAGCGGCGTGCAGCGGGTGGCAGGATCGCCGCCATCGTCCGGGATTCCGGACACGAGGTTGCGCTCTGGCGCACACGAGCGCCGACGAATGCGGTGTGATCGAACCATGACCGACAACACCCACACAGTGATCCTCGGGGACGCCCCACTGACCCGCGCCGATGTCGTCGCGGTGGCCCGCCACGACGCGAAGCTCGAGCTCGCCCCGGCGGCGCTCGCCAGGGTCGCGGCAAGCCGCGCGGTGATCGAGCAGCTCGCCGATGACTCCCGCCCGCACTACGGCGTCTCGACGGGATTCGGAGCGCTCGCAAAGGTGCAGATCCCTGTCGAGAAGCGCCAGCAGCTCCAGCGCAGCCTCATCCGATCCCACGCGGCCGGCACCGGCCCCGAGGTCGAGCGCGAGGTCGTACGATCGCTCATGCTGCTCCGGCTCCAGACGCTCATGACCGGGCGCACCGGCGTCCGCGAGGTCGTCGCTCGGACATACGCGGAGATCATCAACGCCGGCATCACGCCGGTCGTGCACGAGTACGGCTCGCTCGGCTGCTCGGGCGACCTCAGTCCGCTCGCGCACTGCGCGCTCACGCTCATGGGCGAGGGCAATGTGCGCGTCGGCGGTGCCGCGGATGAGGATCCGCACGCGCCCACCATCCCCGCCGCCGAGGCGCTCGCGGCCGCAGGCATCGAACCGCTCGTGCTCGCCGAGAAGGAGGGCCTGGCCCTCATCAACGGCACCGACGGCATGCTCGGCATGCTGTGCCTTGCGCTCGGGGATCTCGACGAGCTGTTCGCCGTGGCCGACTTCGCGGCCGCCGCGAGCATTGAGGCGTTGACCGGGACGGACGCCGTGTTCCAGCCCGAGCTGCACGCGCTCCGGCCGCACCCCGGACAGAGCTCATCGGCGGCGAACATGGCCGCCGTGCTCGCCGACTCGCACCTCGTGCAGCGCCCGCGCGAAGGGGAGTTCACGCGGGTGCAGGATGCGTACTCGCTGCGCTGCGCCCCGCAGGTGCACGGCGCCGCGCGCGACACGGCGAGCCACGCCGACAGGGTCGCCGCGGTCGAGCTCGCCTCGGCGGTCGACAACCCCGTCGTCCTGCCCGACGGGCGCGTCGAATCCAACGGCAACTTTCACGGCGCCCCCGTCGCGTACGTGCTCGATTTTCTCGCGATCGCGGTCGCCGATCTCGCATCGATCAGCGAGCGCCGCACCGACCGCTTCCTCGACGTCTCGCGCAGTCACGGCCTGCCGCCGTTCCTCGCCGCGGACGCGGGCCTCGATTCGGGCCTCATGATTGCCCAGTACACCGCCGCAGGCATCGTCTCCGAACTCAAGCGCCTCGCGGTGCCGGCGTCGGTCGACTCGATCCCGTCGTCGGCGATGCAGGAGGATCACGTGTCGATGGGGTGGGCGGCGGCCCGCAAGCTGCGTCGCGCCATCGACGGGCTCCGGCGGGTGCTCTCGATCGAGCTGCTCACGTCGACGCGCGCGCTCGACTTCCGCGCGGCCGATGGGGCGGGCGCTCCGGGCGCAGCGACGGCTGCGGTGCACGCGCTGTTCCGCACCGAGATCCCGGCGCCCGACACCGACACGTTCCTGTCGCCGACGATCGACGCGGCGGTCGGTTTCGTAGCATCGGGTGCGGTGCGCGAGGCCGCCGAGGCCGCGCTCGACAGGCGCTTGGCCTAGCCACGCCGGAGGGCGAGCGCCCGATAGGCTGCACCCATGAGCGAGCCCAAGGTTCCCGCGGCGGATCAGACGCTGCGCATCCTGACGCTGCTCGCGCGCTCCCGGGGCCCGGTCCCGGCGAGCATCGTGGCCTCGCAGCTCGGGCTGCCGCGCTCGACGGCGTATCAGCTGCTCGCGACGCTCCAGGAGCACGGCTACGTCATGCACCTCGCCGAGGAGAAGCGCTACGGGCTCGGGATCGCGGCCGTCGAACTGAGTTCGGCCTACGAGCGGCAGGAACCCATCGCGCGACTCGGGAGGCCGCTGCTCGCCGCGCTCGTCGATCGCGTGCGCGTGAGCGGCCATCTCGCGGTCCCGAGCGGGAGCGACGTGCTCTACGTCATCGAGGAGCGCGCTCAGGGGACACCGCCGCTCGTCACCGACGTCGATGTTCGACTGCCGATGCACCTCACCGCGAGTGGGCGGGCGATCCTTGCGAGCCTGCCGCGGGCGCAGGTGCGCGCGCTGTACCCGAACGCGCAGTCGTTCGCGCACCGCCTGGCTGGCCCGGACGGCATCGACAGATACTCGCGGCTGCGAGGCGTGCTCGACGACACCGTCACGCGCGGCTTCGCGCTCGAGCGCGGGTCGGTGACCGAGGGACTGTCGTCAGTCGCCGCACCCGTGCTTGACCACCGCGGGTGGCCGATCGCCGCGGTCGCCGTGACCTTCAGCGATGACGAGCACGGCGAGGGGGAGTTTGCCGCGCTCGCCGGCGAGGTGCGTGACACCGCAAACGCGCTGTCGGCGCGGATCCACGGGCGCGCGCTGCGCGAGGGCGGCTAGCGCCGGCTATCGCTCGGCGGCGAAGCTGCGCCAGCCGTCGTTCAGGATCCGGAAGGCCCCGTCAAGGACGGCCTCCGGATCGTCGTCCGCCGTCGCAAGTAGTTGTACTTGGAGGACGAACCGGGCATACGCGCGAATCTCTGGAGAGGGCGCGTCCAGGCCGAAATCCTCGGCGATCGCGGCCCCGAGGGCGTGTTCGTGTCTGGTCCACATCCGGGCGGCGTAGTCGGTGAGGGCGGGGGTCGCGTCGAGAAACTCCATGAATTTCTGGGCCCCGTCGCCGTGCTCGGTGCGGCTCTCGAGGATGCCCGCGGCGAAATAACGGTGCAGTGCGTCGGTGATTGATACCTCGGGGTCACGGTCTCGAACGGCGGCGACGAGCGCCTCGCGCTGCTCCTCGTCCTCGTCAAAGACGAGGGCTTCCTTCTGCGGGAAGTACGCAAACACCGTGGTGGGGGAGACGTCGACGCGGTCCGCGATCTCGCGAACGCTCACGTTGTCGAAGCCGCGCTCCAGAAACATCGCGGTGGCGGTGTTCGAGATCGCTTTGCGCGTCGCCGCCTTCTTGCGCTCGCGGCGCCCGAGTGTCGGTTGCTCAGCCATGCCCTGATTCTACCGGAAGTGGGCGCAAAACCGGTATTGATACAAAACTGGCTTGACTTCAAAGTTGGTATCGGTACACTTTTGCGCATGACTTCTTCATCATCCGCGCCTACGAAGGCGCCAGCAACCAGGCGTCGAGCCTGGATCACGCTCATCTCAATCACCATGCTCAACGTCATCGGCATGACCGTCGTGCTCCCGGTGCTTCCCTTCGTCGTTCAGCGATACGTTGACACACCCGCGCACCTTGCGATCTGGGTCGGCGTGCTCGAATCGGTGAACGCGCTCTGCGCCTTCCTCGTCGCGCCGCTGTTCGGTGGCCTCTCTGACCGCTTCGGCCGCCGCCCGGTGATCATCGTCGCGACGCTCGGCGCCGCGGTCGGCTTCGCGACCTTTGGCATCGGCGGCTCCATCTGGGTCCTGCTCGCAGGCCGAATCATCCAGGGCATCACCGCCGGAGATATGCCCGCGCTGTTCGCCTACGCCGCCGACATCACCCCGCCAGCGGAGCGCGCGAAGCGCTTCGGGCTGCTCGGCGCGCTCAACGGCGTCGGCTTCATGATCGGCCCGGCGCTTGGCGGCTTGCTTGCCGCGATCCACATCGACCTGCCAGTGTTCGTGACCGCAGGGATCGCACTTGTCGTCGCCGTCGTCGCGCTCTTCGCGCTCCCCGAAAGTCTCGCACCCGAGAAGCGCACGCCGCGCCTGAAGCTTGAGGGGCTCCACCCGGTCGCGGTGTTCAAGAAAGCGTTCGGCAGGCCCGAGCTGCGGGGCCTGCTTATCGCCCTCGTGTTCGTCGCGCTTCCGTTCGGCATGTTTGTGAACAACTTCAGCGTGCTCGCGCTTGATCAGCTTGCGTGGACGGCGACGTCGATTGGCCTCCTCACCGCCGCAATCGGCATCCTCGACATTGTGCTGCAGGGCGTACTCATGCAGGCGCTCCTGCCCAGGCTTGGCGAACGCGGCATCATCGTCGCTGGGCTCCTGGCGCAGGCTGTCGGCCTCGCTGCCCTCACGGTCGTTGGCACCGTGTTTGCGGAGCCGTGGATCCTGATCCTCGGGACGCTGCTTCTCGGCGGTGGACAGGGGCCCGCGACCGCAGCGATGGACGGCGTTCTCTCGCAGCAGGTCGGCGAGCACGAGCAGGGCTGGATCGCCGGGGTGATGCAATCGCTCAACACTGGCGTGAACGTCATCGCGCCGCTCATCGCAGGCGTGCTCTACGCGAGCGTGTCACACGCGGCGCCGTACGCGGTCGGCTTCCTGCTCATGATCGGCGCGATCATCATGGTCGGACGCGCGAGGTTTCAGAGCCTCGCGAAGCGCCAACGCGCGCAGTCACCCGGCGGGGCAGGGGAGGCCGACAGCGTGGCGGCCGGCGTCTGAGGGCTGGGGCCGCACTCAGACCGCGCGGACGCCAGCCTTCCACACGCCGTGCGTGAGCCGCATGCCTGGCCGGTACGCGAGGTGCGTGACCGAGGGAGCGTCGAGCAGCTGGACGTCGGCGCGCGCGCCGGGGGCGATCACGCCGACGCGGCCCTGCGCCTCGCCACGCGGATCGACCCAGCGGTCCTCGTGCATGCCGAGCGCGATCGCGCCGCCGAGCGTCGCGGCACGCACGGCCTCCTGAATCGAGAGTCCCATCTGGAGCACCGCGGTGGCGACGCAGAACCCCATCGAGCTCGTGTACGAGGTGCCGGGGTTGCAGTTCGACGCGATCGCGACGACCGCGCCCGCGTCGAGGAGTCGCCGGGCCGGTGCGAGTGGCATCCGCGTCGAGAGGTCGCAGGCGGGGAGCACCGTCGCGACGGTGCCGCGCGAGCCATTCGCCCAGGAGCCCGCGAGCGCCTCGACGTCGGCATCGTCGAGGAAGCCGAGGTGGTCGACGCTCAGCGCGCCGTGCGCGACCGCGAGCTGCGTGCCGGGCCCGTGCCCGAGCTGATTGCCGTGCACGCGGGTGGCAAGGCCCGCCGCGGTCGCCGCGGTGAGGATGCGCTCGGTCGCATCCCCGTCGAAGGCACCCGTCTCGCAGAACACGTCGACCGCGCTCACGAGCGGGGCGACGGCCGCGAGCATCGGCCCGGTGACGAGGTCGACGTACTCCGCCGGATCAGCTCCCGCCGGCACCAGATGCGCGCCGAGGAATGTGACGGCGTCGACCTGGCTGGCGGCGACGCGGGCAGAGCGCACCTCATCCTCGACGGTCAGCCCGTAGCCGGTCTTCGTCTCCATCGTGGTCGTGCCATCGCGGAGCGCCTCGCCCACGAGCCTGCCGAGGTTCGCCCCGAGCTCGGCATCGGAGGCGGCACGGGTCGCGTTCACTGTGACGTTGATGCCGCCTGCGGCATATCCCTCACCGGCCATGCGGGCCTCGAACTCGGCGGTGCGGTCCCCGGCGAAGACCATGTGGGTGTGCGAGTCGACCCAGCCCGGGAGCACCGCGCGGCCGGCGGCGTCGATGCGCTCGTCAGCTGCGGGGGCCTCCGAAGCCGGACCAACCCACGCGATCCTGTCGCCGTCGATGACGACGGCGGCGTCGCTCAAGCGCCCCCCGATCCCGGCCCCGAGATCGGGGTCGTTCGTGGTGAGCTCGCCGATGTTGTCGATGAGGATCGCGTGGGTCATATGCTCAGTCTCCCAGGGGATGTCGTGTGTGTCGTGTGCGTCGCGTGGGCTAACGCCGCTACCAGGCGGTCTCAGTGTTGCGGATCGTCGGTGCAAGCGGCACCCGCACGCCGCGCTCCTTCGCGACCTCGTCGGCGCGCTGGTACCCCGCATCGACGTGGCGGATGACCCCCATGCCGGGGTCGTTTGTGAGCAGCCGCTCGAGCTTCTCGGCGGCGAGGTCGGTGCCGTCGGCGACCGAAACCTGGCCGGTGTGGATCGAGCGGCCGATGCCGACGCCGCCGCCGTGGTGGATCGACACCCACGTGGCGCCCGACGAGGTCGCGGTCAGGGCGTTGAGCAGCGGCCAGTCGGCGATCGCGTCGGAGCCGTCGGCCATCGCCTCGGTCTCGCGGTACGGCGACGCGACCGAGCCCGAATCGAGGTGGTCGCGCCCGATGACGATCGGCGCCTTCACCTTGCCCTCGGCGACAAGCCTGTTGAAGAGCAGGCCGGCCTGGTGGCGCTCGCCGTATCCGAGCCAGCAGATGCGGGCGGGGAGGCCCTCGAACTCGACGCGTTCGGCGGCAGCGTCGAGCCACTTGTGCAGGTGCGTGTTCTCGGGGAAGAGCTCCTTGAGCGCCTCGTCGGTGACGCGGATGTCCTCGGGGTCTCCCGACAGCGCGGCCCAGCGGAACGGGCCGAGGCCCTCGCAGAACAGCGGCCGAATGTACGCGGGCACGAAGCCCGGGAACTCGAACGCGCGGTCGTACCCGCCCTTGCGTGCCTCGTCGCGGATCGAGTTGCCGTAGTCAAACACCTCTGCGCCGGCGTCCTGGAACTCGACCATCGCCTGGACGTGCGCTGCCATCGCGGCCTGCGCGTCGCGGGTGAACTGATCCGGATCCTGCTCGGCGCGCGCGAGACGCTCCTCGACCGCGTAACCAATCGGCAGGTAGGAGAGCGGATCGTGGGCGCTCGTCTGATCGGTGACGAGGTCGATCGTGACCTCGCCGGCCTGATGGCGGCGGAGGATCTCGGGGAACACCTCGGCGGCGTTCCCGACGAGGCCGACGGACCAGCCGCGGCCCTCCTCTTTCGCCCGCTGGACCTTCGCGAGTGCCTCGTCGAGATCGGTGACGACCTCGTCGAGGTAGCGCTTGCCGGCGCGGCGGTCGAGGCGAGTCTTGTCGACGTCGACGATGAGGCACGCGCCGTCGTTGAGCGTCACCGCGAGCGGCTGCGCGCCGCCCATGCCGCCGCAGCCGCCGGTGAGCGTGATGGTCCCCGCGAGCGATCCCTTGCCCTCGACCGGGGCGATGCGGCCCTGGCCCTGCAGCTTCCGCCCGGCCGCCGCGAAAGTTTCATAGGTGCCCTGCAGGATGCCCTGCGTGCCGATGTAGATCCACGAGCCAGCGGTCATCTGGCCGTACATCATGAGCCCCTCGGCCTCGAGCTTTCTGAACTCGGGCCACGTCGCCCAGTCGCCGACGAGGTTGGAGTTCGCGAGCAGCACGCGCGGCGCCCACTTGTTCGTGCGGAAGACGCCGACGGGCTTGCCCGACTGCACGAGCAGGGTCTCGTCTTCTTCAAGATCGCGGAGCGTGTCGACAATCGCATCGAACGCTTCCCAGCTGCGCGCCGCGCGGCCCGTTCCGCCGTAGACGACGAGGTCGTCCGGGCGCTCGGCGACCTCGGGATCGAGGTTGTTCATGAGCATGCGAAGCGGGGCCTCAGTCTGCCAGCTCTTCGCTGAGATCTCGGTGCCGCGTGGTGCGCGGACGGGGCGTGCGCCGGGGAGAGCCATCGTTGGTTCCTTTCAAACGGTCTGGATCGAGCCGATGACTCCATCTCACCGCGTCGCTGGTGCCCAAACAACGTCGCGCCGAGCGCCCCTGTCCGGAATCCCGGACGAGTGCGCCCCGCCCGCCGTCAGGAGGTAGCTCCGACCACGTCGACGACCTCGGTGCCGTAGGCGCCTGGCTCGGTGCCGCGGCCGATCCGCGCGTACACCTCCGGACGCTTCGCACGCAGCACGAGCCCCCACACGACGCCCGCAAGCCCGGCACACGCGACGATGATCGGCAGCACGTAGGTGCCCGCGGTCGGCGCTTCCTGTCCGAGCTGCAGGTGGAAGTTGGCGATGATCATGACGAACACCCACGCGAGCAGCAGGCCGGAGACGAGCGGCGCGACAAACGTGGTCCAGAGACCGAGCCCGCGCCGGTCGCGCGCAAAGAACCCGATCACCGCCGCGGCGATCACCGCCATGAGCATGACGAGGCCCATTGCGCCAGTGTTCGTCAGCCAGGTGAACATCGTGAGGACCGGGTACAGGAACCCCTGGTCGCCGAGCGCTGCCTCGCCACCCAGCGCCCCCGCGATCGCAAAGCCCGCGGTCACGACGAGCGCGATGACGGTCTGCGCGACAGATCCGGCCCACGGCGCGCCGGACCTGCCGGTGTGCGCGAACCAGGCGGGGAGCACGCCCTCGCGTCCGAGGGAGAAGAAGTAGCGCGCGACGGCGTTGTGGAACGACTGCAGGGCAGCGAACAGGCTCGTGAGGAACAGGATGTTCATGATGTCGACGAAGATGACGCTGACGTGCTCGGACATGAACACGAACATGAGGTCGGGGCCGAACTCCTGCGACGCGCCCACGATGTTCGACGGGCCGATCCCCACCGAGAACGCCCACGCGCTGAACGCGTAGAAGACGCCGATGATGGCGACCGCCGCGTAGGTCGCGCGCGGTACGGTGCGCTTCGGATCCTTCGCTTCCTCGCCATAGATCGCCGCGCCCTCGAATCCCATGAACGCAGCCACGCCAAACACGAGCACGATGCCGAGCGACGGGCCGAACAGCTCGCCGGGATTCAGTGTCGTCGTGGTGACGCCCTCGGGGGCCGCGGCGAGCGAGTAGATGTCGAAGACGATCACGACAAGAAACTCGAGCGCGACGAGGATCCCGAGGACCTTCGCCGAGACGTCGATCTTGTTCACGCCCAGGAGGCCGACCGCGATGATGCCGATGATGATCCAGAGCCACCAGGGCGACGCGAACCCGAACTTGGCCTCGAGGAACATTGACAGCTGAAATCCGAACAGCCCGAAGATGCCGACCTGCATCGCGTTGTAGGCGACGAGTGCGATGAGCGACGCCCCGACGCCGGCGGCCCTGCCAAGCCCGCGAGAGATGTACGCGTAGAAGGCGCCGGCGTTCGTGATGTGGCGGCCCATAGCCGTGTAACCGACCGCGAACACTGTGAGGATCACTGCGATGAGGAGAAACCCGAGCGGTACGCCGAGCGATCCGGTGACGGCGAACGACGTCGTGACGCCGCCCGCGACGACCGTGAGCGGCGCCGACGCTGCGATGATCATCAGGGTGATCGCGGGGACGCCGAGCGTGCGGCGGCTGAGCCCCGGGTCGTGCGTGGGGAGTGCCGTGTGCTGGGACGCTGTCTGCGCTGCTGGCGCGGTACGCGCGGGTTGCGCGGTGTTCGGTGCTTCGCTCATGTGCTGAGTCCTCTCGTGGCGTCGTTGCCGGCGCGCTTCCGGGAGAGCCTGGCCGCGCGTCGATCCGAGTCTAAGAAGCGCCAATACCCGAGGGAAGGGCTGGACTAGGGTGCGAGCGCATGCCCCATGTCCGGGAGTGCAGACCTCGCCGATGCAGAACAACGGGGTCTGCAAGTGGCGCACGGCGCATGTCGCAGCGCGCACGGTTCGCCTGGTCGGGGGCGCATCGGGGGAGCGGTTCGTAGTGTGAATGGATGCTCGCAACAATGGTGATGCCCGTGGTGATGATCGGCTCCGCCGCGGTCTGCCTGTGGTGCGCCGCCCGGACGCGGGACCCGCTGCGGCTTGTTGCCGCGTGCGTGATGTTTGGCGCCATGCTCGATCATGCGGTGACTGGGTACCTGTCGCCGATGCTGTGGGCTGCGTTGCTCATGAGTGCCGGGCTGCTCGTCGGAGCGTCGCTGCGCCCGTCAGCCTGTGACGACAGGGCGGCCGGTGCTGGCGGGGCGGCTGGTGCTGATGCGGCCGCACCCATGATGGCGGGTGCGCTTGTTCACGCGCATGGGATCCTGACCGCGCTCTCGTACCCCGCGATGGGCGCGCTGCTGCTCGTCAGCGCCGCGCCGCCGCCGCAGGCCAACGCGTCGCTGACGGTTGTGAAGCTGCACGAACACGGCACCGTGCCATCGCTCGAATGGCTGGCTGCGGCCGTCGGGCTGCTGGCAGTGGGGCTCGCGTGCACGGCGCTCGCCGCAGCCAGGGACGGTCGGAGGTTCGCGGCTGCGGACGCTGGCGCAATGTCGCTCATGCTCGGCGCGATGCTCCTGTGACGACGTGTCTGCCGACACAAACCGCGTCCCCGCCGCCCCAACCCGCGTCCCCGCCGCCCCAAACTTTCCTACCCGCCCCAAATATTCCGGAGATTTGGGGTTGCGGAGAAAAATTGAGTGGGTGAGGATCCCGGTTCGGCCGGGCTCCGGGTGGGTCGGGCGATGGGCGGGCCGAGCTCCGGGTGGGCCCGGTAACGGGTGGGCCGGGCACCCGTGGCCGAGCGCCGGGCGCGCCTCGCCCGCGGCGGGGAGCGCCCCGCACCGGCCGCAGGGACGCCGGAGGGGCTGGAGCGCCTGCGCGCCCCAGCCCCTCCGCTGCAACCGGTCTACAGGGTGTTGCCGAGCTTGAAGCCCTTCTCGCCCTCGTCGTCGCGGGTGTACGAGAACCCGTCGGCGCCGATCGTTACGGCCATTTCCGACGCGTCGGTGCGCGCGACGACGGGCTGCGGGTTCCCGTCGAGGTCGAGCACGAGCGACGCATCCGTGTACCACGACGGCACGACGGGGTTGCCCCACCAGTCGCGGCGCTGGTTGTCGTGCACGTCCCAGGTGACGACGGGGTTGTCTGGATCGCCCGTGTAGTAGTCCTGGGTGTAGATCTCGACGCGGTGCCCGTCGGGATCGAGGATGTACAGGTAGAACGCGTTCGAGACGCCGTGGCGGCCGGGGCCGCGCTCGATCCTGTCCGACATGCGCAGCGCGCCGAGCTTGTCGCAGATCGCGAGGATGTTGTGCTTCTCGTGCGTGGAGAACGCGACGTGATGCATGCGGGGGCCGTCGCCGCCCGTCGCTGCGGTGTCGTGCACGGTGGGCTTGCGGCGCAGCCACGCGGCGTAGACGGTGCCCTCCTCGTCCTGGATGTCCTCGGTGACGCGGAACCCGAGATCCTGGTAGTGGCGCACAGCGCGGGGCACGTCGGGGGTGACCTGGTTGAAGTGGTCGAGGCGCACGAGTGCGCCCGGCGTGTAGAGGTCGTAGCGCCACGCGAGCCGCTCGACGTGCTCGACGTCGTAGAAGAACTCGTACGGGAAACCGAGCGGATCCTCAACGCGCACCGAATCACCGATGCCCTTCGTGAAGCCCTCGGAACGGCGCTCGACGCGGCAGCCGAGCTCGGTGTAGAACGCGACAGCCTTGTCGAGGTCCTCGGGGGTGCGGACGCGGTACGAGAACGCGGCGACGGCAGCGACGGGCCCCTTGCGGAGCACGAGGTTGTGGTGGATGAACTCCTCGAGCGAGCGCAGGTAGATCGCGTTCTCGTCTTCCTCGGTGACAGTGAGGCCGAGCACGTCGACGTAGAACTCGCGCGACTTCTTCAGGTCGGTGACGACGAGCTCCATGTAGGCGCAGCGCAGGATGTCCGGGGCGGGAACCGACGGGGTCTTGACCGGGTTGTCGGTCTGGATCGGGGCTTCCTTGGTGACGTAGAAGCCGGAGGAGGTCTTTTCGCGACCCTTGAGTTCAGACATGACATTGTCCTTCCTGGGTAGTGGTGGCGCGCCATCGAGGGCGCGCCACCTGGATCAAACTGGGGTTACTTGCCTGCGCCGAACTTCGGTGAGTGCGCTTCGTTGAGCGTGATGTGCACTGCCTGCTGGTCGGTGTAGAAATCGATGGAGCGGTACCCGCCCTCGTGGCCAAGGCCCGAAGCCTTCACGCCGCCGAACGGGGTGCGAAGGTCGCGCACGTTGTTCGAGTTCAGCCACACCATGCCGGCCTCGACCGACTGCGAGAAGTTGTGCGCGCGCTTGAGGTCGGAGGTCCAGATGTACGCCGCGAGACCGTACTTCGTGTTGTTCGCGAGCTCGAGCGCCTCCTCGTCGGTGTCGAACGGGGTGATGGCGACGACGGGGCCGAAGATCTCCTCCTGGAAGATCCGCGCGTCGGGCTTCACATCGGCGAATACCGTGGGGGCGACGAAGTTGCCGACCGGGAAGCCGTCGGGGCGACCGCCGCCGGCGACGAGGCGGCCCTCGGTCTTGCCGATCTCGACGTAGCTCATGACCTTCTCGTAGTGCTCGGGGTGCACGAGCGCGCCGACCTCAGTCGCCGGATCGGAGGGGAGCCCGACGACAACGTTCTTCGCGCGCTCGGCGTAGCGCTCGACGAACTCGTCGTAGATTGACCGCTCGACGAGGATGCGGCTGCCTGCGGTGCAGCGCTCGCCGTTCAGGCTGAAGACGCCGAAGACCGTCGCGTCGAGGGCCGACTCGAGATCCGCGTCAGCGAAGACGACGGCCGGGCTCTTGCCACCCAGCTCCATCGACAGGCCCTTGAGGAACGGCGCCGAGTTGCCGAAGATGAGCGAGCCCGTGCTCGACTCGCCCGTGAACGAGATGAGGGGAACCTCGGGGTGCTTGACGAGCGCGTCCCCTGCCTCTTCGCCGAAGCCGTTGACGAGGTTGAAGACGCCGTCGGGCACGCCGGCCTCGCGGAAGATCTCGCCCCAGAGCGACGCCGACAGCGGCGTGAACTCGGCGGGCTTCAGCACCACGGTGTTGCCGGTCGCGAGCGCGGGGCCGAGCTTCCACGACTCGAGCATGAATGGAGTGTTCCACGGCGTGATGAGGCCCGCGACGCCGATCGGCTTGCGATTCACGTAGTTCATCTGGCGGCCCGGCACCTTGAACGCATCGTCGTGCTGGGCGACGATGAGGTCTGCGAAGAACCGGAAGTTCTCGGCCGCGCGGCGCGCCTGGCCCTTCGCCTGCGTGATCGGCAGGCCCGAGTCGAAGCTCTCGAGCTCCGCGAGCTGTGCGTCGCGGGACTCGACGATGTCGGCGACCTTGTGCAGGATCCGCGAGCGCTCGCGCGGCAGCATCTTCGGCCACGGCCCCTCGGTGAACGCGCGGCGTGCGGCCGCGACGGCGAGGTCGATGTCGGCCTTCTGGCCGGCTGTCGCCTGGATGTAGGTCTCATTCGATACGGGATCGAGAACGTCGAACTCCTCGCCGCCGACCGAATCGACGAACTTGCCGTCGATGAAGTGGCGGATCTTGTCGGGGAGCCCTGCGGGCTTCGTGTGAGTCATGTTGTCGCCTCCGTGTTGGGGTAGTGGAAACTGGGGAATGGGTGAGTGCGTTACGCGGCCGAGACCGGGTGCTTGAGTTCCTCGGAGTGCGCGAGTACCGCGTCGAGGGTTGCCGTACGGTGCGCGCGGGCCGCGAGCTCGATGTCGAGCGGGCTCGCGCCCTGCTCGATGAGCTGCAGAATGCGCTCGTGCTCCTCGACCGACTCGCTCGCGCGGCCGGGCACGAAACTGAACGACGAGTTGCGCAGCACCTTCATGCGGTTCCAGCCGCGGTGCACGAGGTCGAGGATGTGCGGGTTCGGGCACGTCTCGAACAGCACCGCGTGAAACTCGAGGTTGAGCTCGGTGAACCGCGTGGGATCGAACGCTTCGAGCGACTCGCGCATCGTCGCGTTGACGGCGCGGGCGCGGGTGATCTGATCCTTCGTGATGAACGGCGCGGCCAGGCCCGTCGCCGAGCCCTCCACGAGCGCGAGCGTCTGCATAGTGTGCAGGTACTCAGTCTCCTTCACGAGCGAGACCTGGGCGCCGACGTTGCGCTCGAACGTGACGAGTTGCTCGGCCTCGAGACGGCGAATCGCCTCGCGCACCGGCACCACCGACATGTCGAGCTCGGCCGCGATCGGGGCGAGCACGAGCCGGTAGCCGGGCATGTACTCGCCAGCGTCGATCCTGCCCCGGATGAGGCGGTACGCGCGCTCGGACTTCGATTCGGTCGACACGATCAGCCCCTGCCGGTTTCGGCGACGTAGCGGGCGCGCCACTCGGCGTTCATCGGGAACAGCCCGTCGACGGCGTGCCCCTCGGCGACGCGGTCGGCAACCCAACCGTCCTCGAGCTCCTGGGCGGCGGCCTCGGCCGCGACCTCAGCGAGCAGGAACGGCGGGATCACGATGACCCCGTCGCGGTCGCCCATGATGATGTCGCCCGGCTGCACGGCGGCCCCGCCGCACGCGATCGTGACATCGGTCTCCCACGGGACGTGGCGGCGGCCGAGCACGCTCGGATGCGCGCCCTGCGAGAACACCGGGATGTCGAACTGCTGCACGGCCGCGAAGTCGCGCACGCCGCCGTCGGTGACGACACCGGCCGCACCGCGGACCTGCGCGCGGAGCGCCAAGACGTCGCCGACTGTGCCCGTCGAGGGGACGCCGCGCGCCTCAACGACGAGCACCTCGCCCTCGTTCACGGTGTCGAACGCGCGCTTCTGCGCGTTGAAGCCGCCCGCGTGCTCCTTGAAGAGGTCGGGGCGGAACGGGATGAAGCGGAGCGTCTTCGCCGTGCCGAGGATCGCGTCGCCCTCGTGGTTCGGGTAGACGCCGTCGATGAAGATCTCGGTGTATCCGCGCTTGCGGAGCGCGGCGGACACCGTCGCGACCGCGACGCCGCTGAGGAGCTCGCGGATCTCGGGCGTGAGCGGGCTCGCCGGCGACGTGGTGGCGTCGGTGGAGGCTGCGTCGCTCGCGCTGGCGGCGGGTGCGTCGAGCGGGGTCGCGCGGCCGGCCGCGACGGCCGCCGCGTGCTCCTCCTCGCTGCCCCACGCCTCGATTCGCTGCAGGTCGTTGACGGCGGGCCGGTTGCCGAAGTCCCCGAACTCGGTCTCGCCCTGCGTGACTGTCGTCACAAGGCGCCCGGTAGTCGGGGCGCCAGGCGCCGTCGGGGCGTCGACCTCGACCTCGACGACGTCGCCGGGGAGCAGCACGGAGGAGCCCGCGGGCGTGCCCGTCAGGATCACGTCACCCGGCTCAAGCGTCATGTGCTGCGAGAGGTCTGCGACGAGCTGGCCGAACGGGAACTTCAGGGTGTCGCTCGTGTCCTCCTGGACAAGCTCGCCGTTGACCCAGGTGCGCACGCGCCAGTCGCCCTCGCCGATGCCGTCGGTCGGGATCGTGACGGGGCCGATCGGCGTGAAGCCGTCGCCGCCCTTGTTGCGCACGTTCGAGCCTTTATCTGCGGCGCGCAGGTCGTAGAGCCCGAGGTCGTTCGCTGCGGTGACCTGCGAGACGTACTGCCAGCCGTCTTCGGGGGAGACCCAGCGGGCCGCTTCTCCGATGACGAGTGCGATCTCGCCCTCAAACGCGAGCAGCTCGGTGCCGGCGGGACGCTCGACGGTGCCGCCGGTCGGGGCGAGCGATGAGGCCGGCTTGAAGAAGTAGGAGGGGAACTCGGGGGTGCGCCCGCGCTGCGCGATCCGTGAGGGATAGTTCAGATGGACAGCGATGATCTTGCCGGGCATATCGATCCCGAACTCGCTGTCGAACTCGTCCTCGAACTCACTGTCGAGTTCGTTGTCGAAAGCGGCTTCGTTTCCGAGCGCTGCTTCGTTTCCGAGCGTCATGACTACCTCGTCTCTTCTTTGTATTTCATATCGTATATGATCTGGTGGCCGTTGGGAAGGGGCGTCTGTGGTGGCGGGGCCGCTGGGCATTGCGCCTGCGTGTGCCGTTCCGGGGTCCCTGCGCCCTCACCCCGCCGGAGAGTAGCTTCCTTGCGGAACAGGCCCTAGAACGCTGTGGGGAAGGGGATGTTTTGCCGGAACATGTCTGTCTTGCGGGATGAGGGGACCGAACCCGGGGCTGAGCTAGTAGCTGGCGCGCGGCGCGGCAGTGTCGCCCGCTGTGGCACCCTCGGATCCTGACGGAATGAACTGGTCAACGAGCGCTTCGGTCGCGCGGGCGAGAATCGCGACGTCGGCTCCCACCGCGATGAAGTTCGCCCCGGCCTCGATGTAGCGCTCCGCCTGCTCCGGCACGAACGCGTTCACGCCGACGGGCTTCCCCGCGGCCCGCGCTGCCGAGATCACGTGCAGCACCGCATCAACGACCGCCGGGTGCGACTGCTGCCCGAGAAGGCCCATCGACGCCGCGAGGTCAGCGGGGCCGACGAACACCGCATCGACGCCGTCGACCGCGACGATACGTTGCACGTCGCTCACAGCGGCGACCGACTCGATCTGCACGGTCACGCTCACGAGGTCGTTCGCCCGGGCGAGGTAGTTCTCGACTCGGTTCCAGCGCGCGGATCGAGCAAGCGCCGACCCGACCCCGCGCGTGCCCTCGGGGGCGTACCGGGTGGCGCGCACGACCTCCTCGGCGTGCTCGGCAGAGTCGACCATCGGGATCAGCAGATTCTGCGCCCCGAGATCAAGGAACTGCTTGATCGTTACGGTGTCGCCGTATGGCGGGCGCACGACGACGGTCGCCGGGTACGGTGCCATCGCGTGCAGCTGGGCGAGCAGCGACTCGAGTCCATTGGGGGAGTGCTCAGCGTCGAGAAGCACCCAGTCGCAGCCACTGCCCGCGACGATCTCGGCGTTGACGGCGCTGCCCGCTGTCGCCCACAGGCCGATCAGCGCACGATCGGATTCCGCGAGGCGGTCGCGCAGCGTGGGCGGAAGTTCTAGATGAATCGGCACGTCACTGACCCCAATCCGTTGTAGTCGGCGTGCACGGTATCGCCGCGTTCGACCCACATGGGCTTCGTGAAGGAGCCGGCGAGGATGATCTCGCCGGCCTCGAGGGACTGCCCGTGCTGCGCAAGCTTGTTCGCGAGCCAGGCGACCCCGAGCGCCGGATGTCCAAGGACAGCGCCCGCGACGCCCGAATCCTCAATGGTCTCGTTGCGGTAGAGGAGCGCGGGCACCCAGGTGAGGTCGACGTCATTGACCTTGACCGGGCGACCGCCCACGACCATCGCGCCCATCGCGGCGTTGTCCGAGATGGTGTCGACGATCGTGCGGCCCTCGAGTTCCAGGTGCGAGTTCAGCACCTCAAGCGCCGGGACGACGTAGGCGGTCGCGTCGAGCACGTCGAACAGCGACACGTTCGGGCCGGTGAGCGGCTTCGAGAGGACGAACGCGAGCTCGACCTCGATGCGAACGTTCGAGAAGCGATCGAACTCAAGTGTCGCGCCGGACTCGAAGACCATGTCGTCGTGGATCACGCCATAGTCCGGCTCCGTGATGCCGGTCGCGACCTGCATGACCTTCGACGTGAGGCCGATCTTGTGGCCAACGAGGCGGGCCCCCGCGGCAATGCGGCGATCGGACCACTCCTTCTGGATCGCGTACGAGTCCTCGATCACCATCTCGGGGAAGCGGGAGGTGAGCCGGGGAAGCACCGCGCGGTCGCGGTCCGCTTGGACGAGTTCATCTGCGATGGATGCGATTTGAGAGGGATCGAGCACAGGGGCCTCCGCTTCTTCGGGGTGTGGGCTGTCGGGTCGCTTGGGGCGCGGGAACGAACGCGCCGCCCGCGGCCATATCTCAGATCGTATACGATCCCGGGTCGCGATTCTAGCCCGGAATGCGCTGGGCGTCTGAGGGTGTTCCTCGGCGTATACCATGAGGGTGTAGACTGATACGATGCCCTCTTCCGAGAACACCGCGCCCGAGTCCGCAGACGAAACCATCGCTGCTGAGACCGCTCCGGCTGACGCGCAGACCGAGTCGCCAGAAGCCGCTCCCGCGAACGCCCCCGAAACTTCCTCCGATCCCGAAACCGATGCTCCGGCAGTCGACGCTCCCGCGAAGGGCGCAGACGCAAACGACGCCGATGCCGACACTGAGCGTGTGACCTTCGCAGACCTCGGCCTCGCGCCGAAGGTGCTCGAGGCGATTACCGCCGTCGGCTACGAGACTCCGTCCGCCATCCAGGCGGCGACGATCCCGACCCTCCTGTCGGGGCGCGACGTCGTCGGCCTCGCGCAGACTGGCACCGGCAAGACCGCCGCGTTCGCGCTGCCGATCCTGTCGCGCATCGAGCCCGGTCAGGGTGTGCCCCAGGCCCTCGTGCTCGCTCCGACCCGTGAGCTCGCGCTCCAGGTGTGCGAGGCCTTTGAGAGCTTCGCGTCGAAGCTGCCCGAGGTTCACCTGCTTCCCGTCTACGGCGGTCAGGCGTACGGCCAGCAGCTCTCGGCTCTGCGCCGCGGCGTTGACATCGTCGTTGGCACGCCGGGTCGCATCATGGACCACCTGAAGCGCGGCTCGCTCGACCTCACCCAGATCAAGTACCTCGTGCTTGACGAGGCCGACGAGATGCTCAAGATGGGCTTCGCGGAGGACGTCGAGACGATCCTCGCCGACACGCCGAAGGAGAAGCAGGTCGCGCTGTTCTCGGCCACGATGCCGAACCAGATCCGCCGCATCTCGCAGCAGTACCTCAACGATCCGCGCGAGGTGAAGATCGCGGGCAAGACGCAGACCTCGTCGAACATCACGCAGCGCTACATCGTCGTCTCGTACATGCAGAAGGTCGACGCCCTCACCCGCGTGCTCGAGGTCGAAGACTTCGACGGCCTCATCGTCTTCACGCGCACCCGCGGTGATTCCGAGCAGGTCGCCGAGAAGCTTCGTGCGCGTGGGTACTCGGCAGCCGCGATCAACGGTGACGTGCCCCAGAACGTGCGTGAGCGCACCGTGCAGTCGCTGAAGGACGGCCGCCTCGACATTCTCGTTGCGACCGACGTCGCGGCGCGCGGCCTCGACGTTGAGCGCATCAGCCACGTCGTGAACTTCGACCTGCCGATCGATACCGAGTCGTACGTGCACCGCATTGGCCGTACGGGACGTGCTGGCCGTTCGGGCGACGCGATCAGCTTCGTCACACCGCGCGAGCGTCGCATGCTCACCTCGATCGAGAAGGCAACGAAGCAGACGCTCACGCAGATGCAGCTGCCCCGCGTCGAAGAGGTCAACGCGACCCGCCTCACCCGCTTCGACGACGCGATCACCGCGGCGCTCGGCGAGACGAGCCGGATCGAGCGCTTCCGGGACATCATCGACCACTACGTGCGTCACCACGATGTGCCCGAGACCGACGTCGCGGCCGCGCTCGCGGTTGTGTCGCAGGGCAAGACGAAGCTGCTGCTGGACGAGTCTGACGACCAGAAGTTCGCGCGCGACCGGCAGCAGGCGGCTCGCTTCCTTGAAGACGGGCAGCGCGATCGGGATCGCGGCGACCGTGGCGGTCGCGACGACCGCGGCGGCCGGTTCGACCGTGAGAAGCGTGAGCCGCGCGCGCAGCGCGACGACCTGCAGATGTACCGCATCGAGGTGGGCCGTCGCCAGAAGGTGCAGCCCGGCCAGATCATCGGCGCGATCGCGAACGAGGGTGGCCTCACCCGCGACGACTTCGGTCGCATCCAGGTGCGCGACGACTTCTCGCTCGTTGAGCTCCCGAAGCGGCTGTCTGCGGAGACCGTCGCTGCGCTGTCGGATACCCGCATCAGCGGCAAGCTCATTGAGCTCCGCGAGGATTCAGGCCCCAGCCCGCGCGGTAAGGGCTGGGAGGATCGTGGCGACCGCGGCGGTCGTGGCGGTTACGACCGCGGCGACCGCGGCGGCGACCGCGGAGACCGTGGTGGGTACCGTGGTCGTGACGACCGTGGCGGAGACCGTGGCGGGTACCGCGGACGCGATGACCGTGGAGATCGCGGTGGATACGGCGGCGACCGCGGGGGAGACCGCGGCGGCTACCGTGGCGGCAACGACCGTGGGTACGGCGGAGACCGTGGCGACCGCGGCGGCAACGACCGCGGTTACGGTGGCGATCGCGGCGGGTACCGCGGGCGCGATGACCGCGGCGGAGACCGCGGCGGACGCGGTGGCTACGGAGGAGACCGCGGCGGCTACGGCGGGAACGACCGCGGCAACGACCGCGCTGACGGCAAGCGCAAGCCGCGCTGGTAACCAGCGGACATGAGGAAGGCCTCCCGGGACGAACGTCTCGGGGGGCCTTCCTCATTGTGTGAACGGCGTCGGGCGGAGCCCCGCGGGCTAGCCGCTGATGACGTGCGGTTCAGCGACGGCCTGCAACCCGAGCACGCCGAACTCCCGCCCGTAGCCTGACTGCTTCGCGCCGCCGAACGGGATCATCGGGTGCAGGCCACCGTGCGAGTTGATCCAGGTCGTGCCGGCCTCGAGCCGCGCCGCGACCTCGAGCGCCTTGGCCCGGTCTGATGACCACACCGAGGATCCGAGACCGACCTCGAGCTCGTTGGCGAGCGCGACCGCCTCGTCGACGTCCGAGTAGCGGATGATGGGCAGGGCCGGGCCAAACTGCTCCTCGAGCACGAGCTCCTGGTGGGCATCGATGTCGGCGATGAGCGTTGCCGGATAGAAGTTACCGACCGCCTCGCGGTCTGGGTTTCCGCCGAGCACAACGCGCGCGCCCGAGGCCTTGGCCGACTCGACGAGCCTGTCGACGATGTCGAACTGTGCTCGGTTCTGCAGCGGGCCGAGCACGTTCTGCTCGTCAAGCCCAACGCCCATCGGCACGGCCGCCGCTACCGCAGCAAGCTCCTCGACCACTGCGTCGTACACAGCATCGTGCACGTACAGGCGCTTGAGTGCAGCGCACGTCTGGCCGGTGTTGATGAATGCGCCCCAGAACAGATCCTCAGCGATCGCCTTCGGATCCACGTCCGGCAGCACGATCCCCGCGTCGTTCCCACCCAACTCGAGCGTGAGCCGCGTCACGTTCGGCGCCGACGCCTCGATGATGCGCTTGCCGACCGGGGTCGAGCCGGTGAACATGATCTTGCCGATCTTGGGGCTGCGCGTGAGTGCATCGCCGACCGTTCGGCCGGGGCCGGGGACAATGTTCAGCACGCCCTCCGGGAGCACCGTGTTCATCACGTGCACGAGCGCGAGCACCGACAGCGTCGTGGTCTCCGCCGGCTTGATGACGACGGTATTGCCCATACGCAGCGACGGCGCGATCTGCCAGATCGAGATCATCATCGGCCAGTTCCAGGGCGAGATCGCTCCCACCACGCCGATCGGGCGGTAGTGCAGTTCGGCGTAGCCCGACTCGTCGTCGACGACAACCTCGACGGGGAGCGGGGTGTCGGCCGCGGCCCGCGTCCATGCGACGGCGCCACCGACCTCGAATCTCGCATTCGGGCCGTTCAGCGGCTTGCCCTGCTCGCGCGAGAGCAACTCAGCGAGCGGCTCGGCATGCTCCTCAATCGCGTCGGCCGCCCGGTTCAGGTACTCGCTCCGCGCCTCGTGCCCGAGCGCCGCCCATGCTCGCTGGGAAGCCTCGGCCCGATCGATCGCCACCTCGAGCGCGGCAACATCGCTGACGGGTGCCTGGCCGATGACGGCGTCGGTCGCGGGATCGCGAACCTCACGGCTGTCGCCGCTTGTCGCGGTCACGGCGGCGAGTAGCTCTTCGTAGCTCAACATGTATCTCTCCTCTGTGGAAGTGGTGGGGTGGGTACCCGCGTCTGGACGGGCGTCGAGTCGGGATCCGGGCCGCTACGCGCGCGGCTTTCCGCAGGCGCACGCGGTTCCCCCGCAGCGGCAGCTGTCGCCGGCGCAGCAGCCGCAGCCGCCGCCCGCGCAGCACCCACCGCCGGCCGCGCCGGAGGCGTTAGTGCCGCGCGAGCAGGAGGCCCCGGCGCGCGCGTCGGCGGGCAGGTTCATCGCCGGGTTCTGGTCGAGGAAGCCGTGCGGCTTGAACCAGAAGCCCGAGTAGTCGACTGGCATGATCGGCCAGTCCTCGGTGCGGGGGATGTGGGTCGGGCCGAACGAGTGCCAGAGCACGAGGTCTTCGCCGTCGAGCGACCGGTCTGCCGCGGTCCACGCGGGGAGGCCTGCGCCGGGCTCGTGCGCGTTCGGGTAGGAGCCGGCCGGGTAGAGCTCCTCGGCGTCGTACTGGGTGCCCCAGAGGTGCTTCGTCGCGAAGGTCGCCCGCCCGTGCACGGTGGCCTCGGGCTGCGCCGCGAGCAGCATCTTGCCCTCGGGGATGAGCCAGTACGCCGTCGGCTTGCCGACGTAGTTCGTACGGTGGGCGGAGCGTACCTCCCACACGCGTGACGTGAGCCCGTTCGCGATGCGCTGCGCCTCAAGCTCGCTCGTGAGCTGCGTGTTCGTCCAGGTGAATGCGTTGCCGTATGGGTTGTCGGGGCCGGTCGGGATGCCTGCCGCCTCGATCTCGTGGAGCGTGTTGTCCTCGCCGTCGATCGCGACGTCGAGGCGCGCGCAAAAGATGTGTTGGTGCACGGGGGTGAAGATGCCGGGCGCGATCTCGGGGCCGTGCGGGTCGTCGCTGCCGGGGATCCCGGCGCCGGCGAACACGATCCCGGTCGCTTTGGCCTCCATCTGGATCGAGCCGTCGAGGTAGAAGTACCAGAAGAACCCGTAGTCGTAGTTGCCGATCGTCGTGAAGTAGCTCACGACGAGCCGGCGGCTGCGGCGGGTCTCGGCGTTGCTGGCGAGGTCCGTGTGCTTCCAGAGGATGCCGTAGTCCTCCTCGTGCATGCAGACGGCCTGCGGGATGACGACGGGGTTGCCGTGGTCGTCGGGCACGAACGCGTCGAAGTAGTGGATCACGCCGAGGCAGTCGCAGCCGAGCGCGAGCGAGTTCGCGTTCTTGCCGAGCAGGTACTCGCCGGCGTCGAAGTAGCTGATCCAGTGCCGGCTCACCGAGGTGTCGCCGTACGGCACCACCATTTCGGGGACGCTCGCGCGGGTCGCGACCGAGCGATCCTCATCGCCGTCGCGCCAGGTGACCTGGTTGAGCACGAGGCCCTCCTGCTGGTTGAACCCGACCCGGAACTTCCAGTTCTCCCATTGCACGAGGCTGCCGTCGACCGAGAACGACGGGCCCTCGGGCTGGGTGATCTCGATCGGCTTGAGCGAGGTTCGCACCGGGCCCTGCACGTCGAGCGTGTAGTTGCCGTGCTGCTCGGGGACGGGCACGTCGCCCTCGTCGTCAAGCCTGAAGACGCGCCGCTCGGTGAGGTCGACGTGCGCGACGAGCCCCTCAATCGGGTGCGCCCACGGGCTGTCGTCCTCCGAGAAGCGGAGATACGTGTGCGAGCGGACGATGCGCTTGCCGATCTCGTCCTCGCGCCCGAAGAAGCCAGGGGCAAGCGGCGAGCAGAACGCGAGCTCCATGTGCTCCTCTAGCCCGCGGCGGCGCATCGCCGCCTGCCACTCGGGCGACGCCTTCACAATGTCGGCCGCGTCGTCGTACTCCTCAAACAGGTACTGGGGCTGCCCGTACGGGGCCGCACCGTTTGGAATGACCTCCAGCGAGTCGACCTCGCCGCGCGTCACCGACACGATCGCTTCCGATGCGACGCCCGTTGAGCGCTCGAGCAGCGTCACCCGAATCCGCCGGTCCATCGGGTCGCCAGCGCGCCACGCGGCGAGCGCATCCTTCGGGGGATCCACCGGGAGCATCCGGGGCACCCGGGTGTGTTCCGAGAAGTGGCCTGCGTCGACGAGGATCGCGCGCGCGGCTGCGATCTCGTCGCCGGTCAGCGGGTCCAACGGATGTCTCACCTCGGTCGGCGTCGTGATCCGCTTGCCGTGCGTGTGCGTGACATCCGGGGCGTGTGAGCCGTGAACGTGCGTCATTGAAACCGTCCTTGTCGCCGTTGAGGGAGTGAACCATCCTCAGTATGACAACGGCAAGGCGGGGCGTCTTGCGCGTGCGCGCAGCGGCGTTGACGCGCGGTGATCGAAGTTGCCCGCGGGCTACGCGACGCGAAACTCCCGCGGCGAGACGCCATAGGTGGCCTTGAACACGCGGCTGAAGTGCGCGGCGTCGCCGAAGCCCCACTTCATCGCGATCGCGGCGACCGTCCGATCCGCGAGCGCTGGGTCGCGCAGATCGGCGCGCGACCGCTCGAGCCGGCGATCCCTGATCCAACTCGAGACCGTGGTATCTGCGGTGCGGAACAGGACGTGGAGGTGGCGCTTGGAGATGTAGTGCGCGGCGGCGATCGACCCGGGGGAGAGCTCCGGAGAGCCGAGGTGTTCGTCGATGTACCCGCAGATGCGCTGCAGCAGGAGCTGGTGCGGATCCCGCTGCGCGGGCGACGCGTCGAGCACGTCGGCGAACAGCGTGCCGAGCAGGTCGAGGCTGGTGTGAGCGAGTTTCGCGCGGACGCCCTCGGGGAGCGGAGCGAGCTGGCTCGGGAACTGCGACAGGTAGCTCGAGACGATCGGCAGCAGTCCCGGGTGTTCGTCAGCAAGCGGGGCCGCGATGAGCTGATCTGTGAGCGCGGGCGGGAGGTCGAGCCTGTCCTTCGGGAACATCACGATGAGCGTCTTGAACGCGTCATCGAACTCGAGCGTGTACGGGCGGGACGTGTCGTAGATCGCGAGGTCACCAGCCTGGATGACGATCTCGCGGCCGTCTTGGACGAGGTGCCCGCACCCTGAGAGCATCAAGCTCACCTTGTAGAACCCCGATCCGCCGTCCGCAATGCTCGCGGTGGTGCGGTGCACGACGTGCGGGCGCGCCGCGATCTCCGTGAACGCGATGCCGTCGGTGTCGATCGAGGCCATGCTCGCGCTGAACGGGGCGCCGCGCCGCTCGCGCTCTCGCGTGATTTCCAGCGGTACGAACGAACTCGAAACCATGCCTCGGAAGGCTCCGAGGCTCTCCACGACGGTGTGCCCACTCATGACGCACACACTACTCGGAAATTCTCGAATGCCAACCCGCGTGATCGCGACATGGGCGCGCAGGCGGCCCGACCGGGCCTCACCCGTAGACGGCTCCGGGGTTGAGGATGCCCGCTGGGTCGAGCGCGCGCTTCACGCGCCGATTGAGCTCCATGACATCGGGCCCCAGGTAGTCCGCGAGCCACGGCTGCTTCATCCTGCCGACGCCGTGCTCGCCGGTGATGGTGCCGCCGAGCCGAATCGCGAGGTCCATGACCTCGCCGAACGCGAGGTCAGCTCGCGCGCACTGCGCGGGGTCGCCGGGATCGGTCACGATGAGCGGGTGGGTGTTGCCGTCTCCGGCGTGGGCGACGACCGCGATGGGGACGTCGCGGCGGGCGGAGATGTCGCTGATCCCCGAGACCAGGTCGCCGAGTCGCGGCAGTGGCACCCCGACATCCTCGAGGAGAAGCGTGCCGCGGCGTTCCACCGCCGGGATCGCGATGCGCCGTGCGACGGCAAAGGCCTCGCCCTCCTCCGGATCCGACGTCGCGAAACACTCCGACGCGCCGGCGGCCGTGCAGATCTCGGCCACGCGCTCGATGAGCCGCGCGGCGTGCTCGCCCGGCTCGTCGCACTGGACAACGAGCATGGCCGCCGCGTCCCGGTCGAGGCCCATCCGGGTCTCGTCCTCGACCGCGCCGATCGTCTCCTGGTCCATGAACTCGAGCATCGCCGGGCGCATCTCGGCGGTGATGCCGAGGACCGCCGCGGTCGCGGAGGCGAGGGCGGGAAATGCCGCGACGAGCGTGGTCCGCGCCTCCTGGGCGGGGATGAGCCGCAGTGTCACCTCGGTGATGACGCCAAGCGTGCCCTCGCTCCCGACAAACAGCTTGGTGAGCGAGAGGCCGGCGACGTCTTTCAGCCTTGGCCCGCCGAGCGTCACCGCGCTGCCGTCGGCGAGCACGACCGTCATGCCGAGTACGTAGTCGGTCGTGACCCCGTACTTCACGCAGCATAGCCCGCCGGCGTTCGTCGCGACGTTGCCGCCGATCGAGCAGAACTCGAACGACGACGGATCCGGCGGGTACCAGAGCCCGTGCGCGGCTGCCGCGGCCTTCACCTCAGCGTTGAGCGCACCGGGCTCCGCGGTCGCGGTGCGGGTGGCAGGATCGATCTCGATCGAACGCATTCGGTCGAGCGACAGCACAATGCCGCCCGCCACCGCGGAACTCCCGCCCGACAATCCTGACCCGGCGCCGCGCGGAACGACGGGGATGCCGGCCGCCCCGGCGATCCTGATCGCCTGCTGGACCTCGGCCGTCGACGACGCCCGAACGACCGCGAGCGGGACCCCGGCGTTGGGGTCGCGAGCGCGATCCCACCGGTAGGCGTCCATCGCGGGCGGGTCGGTGACGAGCGACTCCGGCGGGAGCGCGGTCGCGAGGGCTTCGAGTGTGTCGGCTGCGTGCGTCATTGAACTGCCTTCCATCGTCGGACTCCGGTGTCCGTGCCGGAGTGGGGCCGGTTGCGACGGGATGGTAGCAGGCCGCGGTGTGTGCCCGATCCGGATCTCGCTAGCGCGCGGCCCCGCTCAGACGGGCAGCCGCGCCCTGCAACGCCTCGACGACGCGGGGCACCATGTCGTCCGTGATCCGCGCGGCGGGACCCGAGACGGACAGCGCCGCCGGAGGGTTCGACCCGGGAACGGCGACAGCGATGCAGCGGACGCCGACCTCGCGCTCGCCGTCGTCGAGCGCGTAGCCGCGCCCGCGGGTCTCTCGCAGTTCGCGCAGCAGATCCGCAACCGTCGTGCGCGTCGTCTCGGTGTACCGGGGGAGCCCCGTGACCTCGAGGATCGCCCGGACGCGTGCCTCGCTCAACGTCGCAAGCATGGCCTTGCCCGCGCCCGCGGCGTGCGGCAGGACCCGTCGACCGACCTCGGTGAACATGCGCATCTGGTGACGTGACTGCTGCTGGGCGACGTAGACGGCGTTGGTACCGTCGAGCACGACGAGGTTCGCGGTCTCCTGCGACAGCTCCTCGAGGTCGCGCAGCAGCGGCTGCGCGCGCACGGCGAGCTCCGGGGCAGCGCGATTGCCGAGAGCGATGAGGCCCGGACCGAGGCCGTACTCCCTGGCCGCCGTCTGCCGCGTGTAGCCGAGACCCTGCATCGTCTTGAGGAGCCGGTGCGCGGTGGGCTGCGCGAGACCCGTGCGCTCGGCGATGGTCTGCAGCGATAGTGGCTCGGCCGCGTCCGCGAGGGACTCGAGGAGCGCGAACGCGCGCGCCACGGACTGCACGTGGCCCGAGGATGCTGGCTCGCGCTGTGCCGGCTCGTGCTCCGCGCGCCCGTGCTGCGCTGGCGCGTGCCGTGCTGGCTCGGTGTCCGCCGTCTCGTGCTCCGCCGAGCGGTCGGTGTGCTCGCGATCCTGTCCCGTCATGAATTCCATGATACGGAATTGCGATTCCAAAACAAGGGCTAGACCCCTAGTGTGGGGGCTGGGGCGAGCACGCCCCATGTCAACGCCGCCTACCGAGGAGACCACCCCAATGATCCCCACCGAAACCCGCGCAGGGCTTTCCGTCGCGACCCCGATTGTCGAGTTTGCTCAGGAGGCGCTCGCCGCGGACCGCGCCGCCGGTGGCACGGTCTCGGACGAAGCATTCTGGGACGGGGTCGCTGCGATCCTCGCCGATCTCACCCCCGAGAACGAGGCGCTGCTTGCGCGCCGCGACGAGCTCCAGGCGACGCTCGACGACTACCACGCCGCGAACCCGGGCCAGCCCGATCCGGCGCCCTACCGCGCCTTCCTCACGGAGATCGGCTATCTCGAGCAGGAGCCCGCGAACGTGGCGATCGCCACCGACCGCGTGGACCCTGAGATCGCAGTGCTCGCGGGCCCGCAGCTCGTCGTCCCGTTGCTCAACGCCCGCTTCGCGCTGAACGCCGTCAACGCGCGCTGGGGCTCGCTCTACGACGCCCTCTACGGCACCGACGCGATCTCGCGCGACGGTGACCTCGCGCCGGGGACCGGGTACAACGCGGCGCGCGGGGCGGCGGTCATCGCAGAGGGGCGGCGGTTCCTCGATGCGCACGTGGCGCTCGCGGTCGGCTCCCACACCAACGCAACCGGGTACGCGGTCGTCGACGGCGCCCTCACCGTCGCGCTGAACGACGGCAGCACGAGTGGGCTCGCCGACCCCGCCGCGTTCGCCGGCTACCGGGGTGACGCGGCCGCGCCGGATCGCGTGCTGCTCACCCACAACGGACTACACATCGACATCGTTGTCGACCGGACCGGCACGAACGGCCAGGCCGACGCCGCAGGCATCGACGACATCGAGCTCGAGTCCGCGCTCACCACCATCATGGACCTCGAGGACTCGGTCGCTGCGGTCGACGCCGACGACAAGGCGCTCGGGTACCGGAACTGGCGCGGCCTCATGGACGGCACGCTCGCTGAGCAGGTCACGAAGGGCGGCGAAACTTTCACCCGCAGCGCGAACCCCGACCGCGAGTACACGGCGCCGGACGGCGGGACGCTCACATTGCCTGGTCGCTCGCTGCTGTTCGTCCGCAACGTGGGCCACCTCATGCGCACCCCGGCCGTCCACGATGCGGCGGGGGCTGAGGTGTTCGAGGGCATCCTCGACGCGGTCATGACCGCCGTCGGATCGCTCGTCGAGCTGCGCGGGCCGGCGGCCGGGCGCAACTCGCGCGCCGGCTCAATGTACATCGTGAAGCCGAAAATGCACGGCTCGGCAGAGGTCGTCTTTGCTGCGAAGCTCTTCGGCCGGGTCGAGGAGCTGCTGGGCCTGCCAGCGAACACCCTGAAGATCGGCATCATGGACGAGGAGCGCCGCACCTCGGCGAATCTCGCCGCGTGCATCGCCGCGGCAAGCGACCGCGTCGTGTTCATCAACACCGGGTTCCTCGACCGGACGGGCGACGAGATCCACACCTCGATGCGTGCGGGAGCGATGCTGCCGAAGGGTGCGATCCGCGAACAGCCGTGGCTGCCGACGTACGAGGCGCGCAACGTCGCGATCGGCGTGGAGTGCGGCCTCGACGGGCGCGCGCAGATCGGCAAGGGCATGTGGGCAATGCCCGACCTCATGGCCGCGATGCTCGAGCAGAAGATTGGGCACGTGCGCGCCGGTGCCTCGACGGCGTGGGTGCCGTCGCCGACCGCCGCGACGCTGCACGCGCTGCACTACCACCAGCAGGACGCCTTCGTTGCGCGCCACGGGCTGCCCGAGCTGCCGGCTGATAGCCTGGGCGAGCTCCTCACGATCCCGCTCGCTCCCGAGGGCGCGCTCACCCCGGAGATCGTCGCGACAGAGCTTGAGAACAACGTGCAGTCGATCCTCGGGTACGTCGTGCGCTGGATCGATCAGGGTGTCGGCTGCTCGAAGGTGCCCGATATCCACGACGTTGGACTCATGGAGGACCGCGCGACGCTGCGAATCTCGAGCCAGCTACTCGCGAACTGGCTGCTGCACGGCGTCATCACCGAAGACGAGATCGATGCGGCGCTCGCCAAATGCGCCGTCATCGTAGACCGGCAGAACGCCGCGGACGCGACCTACGAGCCGCTCGCGGGCGGCGCGGGGACGGCGTACGAGGCGGCTCGCCGGCTCATCCTCGAGGGCACGACGCAGCCGAACGGCTACACCGAGCCGCTGCTGCACGCGCTGCGGCTGCGGAAGAAGGCGGAGCTCGCGGGAGCGTAGCCCAGAGTCTGCTGGCAAACGGTGGTCGGCGGCCCCGCACCCTCTTTGTGGGGGTGCGGGGCCGTCGCCTTGCGGGTGGGCTGGCCTGAATATGTCTCCTGACCTGGAGTTCTATTGAGGGCTGCCCGTGCGGGGCCGGCGGGTCATTGGCCCCAGCGTCGGTGCGGATGCGGAGGAATGCGCGGGCGACGACTGTGGGGAATTTGCGCTGCGATGCGGCACGGCGGCGCGGAATCCTGTAGGGTGAACCGCGAGCTGTGGTGTTCAATTACCGCACACGCTGTTCACTAAACGACAAAGGAGTCCTCTGGGTATGTCTTCCCACACTGCTGCGCCCACATCGCAGCGCGAGCTGCGGCGGGTCGCCGCCGCCACCGTCATCGGCACCACCATCGAGTGGTACGACTTCTT
The DNA here is from genome assembly GCF_013409595.1 of Leucobacter aridicollis. Classification (NCBI taxonomy): domain Bacteria; kingdom Bacillati; phylum Actinomycetota; class Actinomycetes; order Micrococcales; family Microbacteriaceae; genus Leucobacter; species Leucobacter aridicollis. Next base: position 1,168,522 of record NZ_JACCBD010000001.1, read on the forward strand.
CCTCTACGCGAGCGCTGCCGGCCTCGTCTTCGCTGAGCTCTTCTTCAAACCTGCGGGTCCGCAGTTCGCCACGATCCTGTCGTTCGCGACCGTCGGCGTGAGCTTCCTGTTCCGCCCGCTCGGCGCGTTCCTCGCCGGCCACTTCGGCGACAAGATTGGCCGCAAGGCGATGCTCGTGGTCACGCTGATCCTGATGGGCGTCGCGACGACACTCATCGGCGTGCTTCCGACATACGCACAGGTCGGAATGCTCGCGCCCGTGCTGCTCATGCTGCTGCGCATTCTGCAGGGCCTGTCGACCGGCGGCGAGTGGGGTGGCGCCGTGCTGATGGCTGTCGAGCACGCTCCCGACGGTCAGCGTGGACGCATGGGGGCGTTCCCGCAGATCGGCGTGCCGATCGGCCTGCTGCTCGCCTCGGGCGTGCTCGCGCTCATGACGGGTGTGATCTCGCCAGGCGAAGCCTTCCTTGAATGGGGCTGGCGCGTGCCGTTCCTGCTGAGCTTCGTCCTCATCGTCGTCGGTATCGTCGTGCGGCGTTCGGTCGAAGAGAGCCCCGTGTTCACCGAGATCTCCGAGCGCAAGGAGCAGACCAAGGCGCCCGTGCTGCAGCTGTTCAAGCGCCACTGGCTGCTCATCATCCTCGCCGCGCTCACCTTCGCCGGTAACAACGCTGCCGGCTACATGACGACCGGCGGGTACATTCAGAACTACGCAACGACGCCGATTTCCGAGGGCGGCCACGTTGGCATGGACCGCACCGAGGTGCTGCTCGCTGTCGCGGCGGCTTCGGTCGTCTGGCTCATCATGACGTTCGCCGCCGGTGTGATCTCCGACAGGATCGGGCGCAAGCCGACCTACATCATTGGTTGGATCGCCTTCCTCGCGGTGATCTTCATCCTGTTCCCGCTCGTGAACACCGGCAACGTGTGGCTGCTCTTCCTCGGCCTGTCGCTGTTCGCGATCGGCAATGGGCTCACCTACGGACAGCAGGCGGCGTATTTCGCCGAGCTGTTCCCGGCGTCGATCCGCTACTCGGGCGTCTCGATCACATACGCGATCGGCGCGATTATCGGCGGCGCGTTCGCCCCGATGATCTCGACCTGGCTCGTCGCCACCACCGGTTCGGCGGCCTCGGTCGCGGTGTACATCGCCGTCGTGATGTGCGTCGCGTTCGTTGCGACGCTGCTGCTGCGCGATCGGAGCGACATCCCGCTCGGCGCCGAGCACGAAGAGGTCCAGCAGCAGGGCCACTTTGTCTGGGAGCCCGCGACCCGCTACTAGACCCTCTTGGGGCTGGGGCTGGGGCTGGGCCTGGGCCTGGGCTTGGCTTGGCTGGCTGGCTTGAGCCTGGATGGGCCCGACTGGCCTGGCTGAGGCCGGCCGGGACCCGCACTTCCCGCACGCTCGTTCCCCGCTGAACCGTTCCGCCCCATCGTGGGGTGCGGGACGGTCCGCGGGGAACGGGGCGTTTGAAGTTGAGTCAGCGCTTGGTGCGGCCTGGCCGGGCGCTTGTTGCAGCCTGGCCCGGTCTGGCGTCGCTTGGCCGCGGCCCCGAAACACATGAATCTCTTCGGGGCACACGCTATTTTCGCGAATTTCGATGTGTTCTCGAGAGAAAGATGTGCCTTAGGGGACGCGTGTCAGAGTTGCGGCGATGTCGGGGTCTGGGTGTCTCGCGGGGTTTCCCGGGGGTGCGACTCCCAATGCGCGGAGATGCGCGGTGAACGCCGCGAGTGTGCGGACTTCTTCGACGCCCCACCGAATCAAGCGCAGCCCCGTCTTGCCGGTGACCCAATCCGCTCGTCGCTTCTCCTCGTAGACGATTTCCTCGGCTGACTTCCCACCCCGGAAGCGGGCGTCGGTGTACTTCGACCGGCCGTCGCACTCGCCCCACAGGCCAAGGCTAGGCACGTAGAAGTCCAGGAAGAACGTCCCGCCGTGCGGGCCTTTGACCGGTACTTGGAGATCGACGTCGAGACCCAGCTGGGCGAATCTCATGCGGCTGATGGACTCCAAGGGGGAGTCTGCGCGCGGATCAGCGAGTTGGATCATTGCCCGAACGGCAGACGAGCCCAGCCGGGACTCACACGCGGCGGCGCGGGCCAGCATTTGTGCTCGCCATCCTGAAAGCGCCACCTGGTCGGTCTGCCTGCCAACACGTGCAACGACTCGCAAATGCGCATCGGCTGCGACGAGGGCAACCCCAAATGCGTCGGAACGGGCAAGATCTGAGAGCGTGCGCTCGGGAGAAGTCGCGACAATGCTGGGTTCGTCAGCGCGGCCAGTGAGGGGGAGAGCCTCGTCGTCCAGCAGTTCCGCGTTGAATCGCTTGACCACCCGGGACGAACTCGCGCGCCGGCTTGCGCCAACGGTGACACTCGTACGAAGCGGATTGCTCGCAAAACCTGCGATCCAGGGTGCCCACACGGGCCAGCGGTGCAGGGTCGCTGCGCTCCGGTGGGAGAAAACTGGTGGCGACTTCGGTGAGGGCGTCAGTGAGGGTGCCGCTTGGGCCGTCGGTGTTGCAGATCGTGTCTGCAGCCCATCTGTTGCACGGGCTGCTGCCCGGATTGCGAGAAGATGCTTCTCCTCGGGGAATGTCGCTCGCCAACGCTCCCCATCAACGTAGTACCCACGACGAATTCGAACGAGTCTCTGCTCGGTGATTGCGCGGGCGATGTGGGCGTGGTTGAGCCCTTGCCGAAGCAAATCATCGGTGTGCAACAACTCGTTGGTGGTCTGCGTTAAGCGGGTCTGCGAAGGCATGATTTGAGCTTCGCAAGCGAGATTGGAACGGAAGCCGAGGCGGGCATGATTGTGGAAAATCGCGTCAAGTGGCGAAGCGCATTGTGCCTGTGGGCGACGCGGCCCGACCTCGACCCCGATCCTAGAGCTCGGGGAGGTAGCCCGACTTCCACCACATGTCTTTCGTGTGGTCACATCTTCTTCGGGCGAAATAAGGTGTGCGCTCCTGAAGAAGGTGTGCTGGGCGCGGGAAGTGTTTAGGGAGGTGTGCTCCGGTGCCCCGGCGGCCCCGGTGCCCCGGCGGCCCGCCCGCGGCCTATTCGGCCGGGATGTCGAGGCCGTTCACCCGCTGCACCTCGCGCTGGTAGTCCGCGACGACGGATCCTGAGACGCGGCAGTCCAGCAGGATGGTGCCGGCGGCTCCTGAAGCCGTCCATTCCCGGAGGGCCTCAAGGTCGGCGAGCGATTCAACGACCACGCCTGTCGCACCGAGCGCCGACGCGACGCCCGCAAAGTTCACTGTCGGAATGAGCATCGGCCCCTTGTCAAGCCCCATCTCGCCGTAGAGGTGCACCTCGGCGCTGTACGCACTGTCGTTCCAGACGACGATGACCTGGCTGCGGGCGGTGCGGATCGCCGTCTCGAGATCTGCGAGCGCCATCAGGCCACCGCCATCACCGGTCGACAGCACGACGGTCGACTCGGGGGCCGCGGCAGCGACGCCCGGCACCGTGCAGAATCCGAGCCCGATGGTCTGGTAGGCGGTGCCGACCATGATCATGCGCTCAGGGGCCGCGACCTGCCAATACATGTTCGCCCAGCCGATGAAGTGTCCGCCGTCGCTCGTGACGTGGCGGTCCTCCGGAAGGAGTTCGCCGATCTTGGCCGCGACGCCACGCGGGTCAAGGAGGCCGTCGGCGCAGAACTCACTCGAGCCCGCGAATCGGGATCGCAGGGCGCCGCCGGGCTCAAGTCCCGAAACCGTGTCGCGCCACGCCGCGGTGGTGGCCTCCTCGGAACTTACCGGAGCATCTCCAAGTGCGTCTCCAAGTGCGTCTCCAAGCGCATCGGCGATCGCGCGCAGCGTCTCGACGGCACCGCCCTGCAGGAGCTGATGCGTCACGGGGTGCACGGTCTTCGGGGCCGCGACCTGCTCCGTGTCGACGCGGAGCACCGTTGTGCCCTCGCCGAACAGCTCACCAAAACGCATGGTGAACTGGTTGAGGCTGGCGCCGACGACGAGCACGACGTCGGCCTGCTGCACGACGGCCATCGCTTCGGGCTGGCCGAAGCCGCCGGTGATCCCGAGGTCGTAGTTGGCCTCCGGGAAGATTCCCCGTGCGAGCGCGGTCGTTGCCGTGAGCGCGCCGAGCTGGGCCGCGAGCGCCCCGAGTTCGGTAGCGGCCCCGGCGAGGTGCGCGCCATGACCTGCGATGATGAGCGGCCGCTTGGCACCGAGCAGGGCCTCGGCGGCGGCCTCGATGCGGTGCGGCGCGGGGACCGTGGAGGTCGAGACGATGGCGCCCGGCATCATCGCGGTCGGCGCTGGCGCAGGGGAAGCAGCGGGCTGGGGATCGGCGGCAACCGAGACCGAGAGCTCCGCGAGCACTGCCGGGTCGCTGAGGTCGATCTCAGTGAGCGAGGTGGAGGTTGGAGCGCCGACGCTGGCGGCGGAAGAGCCCGGGTCCTGCGGCACGATCGCCGCGGTCACGAGATCGTAGGGGAGTCCGAGCACGACGGGGCGACGCATGCGGAGGGCGTAGCGGACGGCGCGGTCGACTGTCTCGTCGACGCCTGCCACCCCGAGCGTGAACAGGCGCACCCCGACGGCGGCGCTCAGCATTTCCTCGTCGACGTCCCAGGGGCGCGGTCCGCCTGAGGGCGCGTCGCCGACGACGACGAGCATCGGGGTGCGCGCCTGGGCGGCTTCCGCGAGCGCCGTGAGCGTGTTCGTGAAGCCCGCGCCGTAGGTTGTGGTGGCGATCGCAATGTCGCCGCTCACCCGGGTGTACGCGTCGGCGGCCGCGACGGTCGCTGCCTCGTGCCGCACCGCCGTGTACCTCACGCCGGCCTGCGTGAGGTTGTCGATGAGGTGCGCGTTGCCGTTGCCCATGAGGCCAAAGCTGTGCGCTGCGTGCCGCGCGAGTGCCTGCGCGGTGGCTGCTGCGAGCGAAACAGGGGTCGACGAATGCGGGTTGGAGAGAGACATCTACGAATCCTTCGTTGGATCGAGCGGTGAATGATGACCGTGTATGTCTCGCGAATCCTCGCAGCAGCGCCCCTTTTTCGGGTGCCTTACCCGGCGCAGCGGGTGGACAATCTGTAGTGTAGCGGATCGCGGCCGCGCCGGCCTATCGGTAGCTTGCGAGCACCTCGCGCGCGGCGCGGTGGAGCCGCGCGGCGACGGCATCGACCGATTCTGGCAGCCGGAAGTGGACGATCGCGACCGCCGCTGGTGGCTCGCCGGGGATGCGCAGCGGCACGGCGATCGAGGTCACGCCGTCGATGACCTCGCTCTCGCTCAGCGCGTATCCGAGTGCTCGAGCTTCAAGTGCTGCTGGGCTCGCCTCGGGCCCGCCGAGGGCCGCCTCGCGTTCGGCGGGGGAGAGCGTCGACTCGATCGCGTGGCCGGGGGCGCCGCGGTCCCACGGGTGCCGAACGCCCGGGTTTCGCGCGATGCTTGCGTCGACGTTGCCTGGCTCCACGGACGCGAGCGTGACGATGTCGCCGGCGTCGAGCACGGTGAGGAACGCGGTCATCCCGAGGTCGTGCGCGAGCTCGGTGAGCACGGGGGCTGCGGCGGTGTTGAGGTGCGGTGCGACACCGTGGGCGAGCGCTGCGATGCGCGGGCCGAGACGGATGAGCCCGGCGTCGTCTCGGATCGCGAACCGGTGGTCTTCGAGCGTGCGGAGGAGCCGGTAGGTGTTGGACCGGTGCACGCCGAGCTCCTCGGAAAGGCGGGCGATCGAGATGGGGGATCCCGCCTCTGCCAGTATCTCCAGCGCGCGCAGGCCGCGTGCGAGCGTCTGGGATCCCGCGGTCTGGGCAGGCGAGCCGGCGGGCGTGTTGGGGGCCAAGAGCGCTCCTCTGTTGTGATCGGTCGGTGTTGTGCGATGCGGCGCACACCCATACACTGGTGTGCAGTATTCGAATTTAGTGTTCAAATATCGAACACGAGGCTCTCGGGCACAATGAAGTGAGGTTCACCCATGCAGTTCCACCATCATGGCTATGTTTCCACGGATCCGCGCGTGCTGCCAGCCGCCGGCGTGGGGCTCGATCGCCCGGAGGAGCTGCCAGACGAAGTGGACGTGCTGATCGTCGGGTCCGGTCCGGCAGGCATCGTCGCGGCGGCCCAGCTCGCGCAGTTCCCAAACGTCGTCACCCGCGTCGTCGAGCGCCGCGACTCGCGCCTCGTGCTCGGCCAGGCCGACGGTATCCAGGCCCGCAGCGTCGAGACGTTCCAGGCGTTCGGGTTCGCCAGGCAGATCATCGACGAGGCGTACCAGATCACGGAGACGAACTTCTGGACTCCCGACCCGGAGAACCCGCAGCACATCGTCCGCAGCTCGGCCACCGACGACGACCCGGCCGGCATCAGCGAGTTCCCGCACCTCATCGTGAACCAGGCGCGCGTGATCGACTACTTCGCCGAGTACGCGCGCCGGGCTCCCGCGCGCGGCGACGTCGACTACGGCTACGAGTTCGAGGGCCTTGAGGTCGGCTCGGGCGACTACCCCGTCGCGGTCACGCTCCGCGAAGTCACCGGGCAGAGCGGCGCTGGGATCAACGCCGAAGCGGCCGCCGACGCCGCGCGCGGGGCGACGCGCGTCGTGCATGCGAAGTACGTGATCGGCGCCGACGGGGCAAGCTCCCGCGTGCGGCGGTCGATCGGAGGATCGCTGTCAGGATCGACGTCGATGCATGCCTGGGGCGTCATGGACGTCCTCGCGGTCACAGACTTCCCCGATGTCCGGAAGAAATGCATCATCCACTCGGAGGCCGGAAGCATCCTGCACATCCCGCGCGAGGGGAACCACCTGTGCCGGATCTACGTGGACCTCGGAGAGGTCGCCGAGGGCGACGATCGTAAGGTCCGCGACACGCCCCTTGAGGAGATTATCGCGCGCGCGAACGCGATCCTCAGCCCCTACACGATCGACGTCAGGGACGTCCCCTGGCACAGCGTGTACGAGGTTGGTCATCGCCTGACCGATCGCTTTGACGACGCGGAGACCTCGCCCGACGGCACGGGCCGCGTGTTCCTCATGGGCGACGCCTGCCACACCCACAGCGCCAAGGCTGGCCAGGGCATGAACGTGTCGATGCAGGACGGCTGGAACCTGGGCTGGAAGCTCGGCTACGTGCTCGAGGGGCGCAGCCCCGAGTCGCTGCTTGCGACCTACTCGGAGGAGCGCCGCGTCACCGCCAAGAACCTCATCGATTTCGACCGCGAGTGGTCGACGCTCATGGCGAAGAAGCCGGAGGAGTTCGATTCGCCCTCGCAGCTCGAGGAGTTCTACGTGCAGACCGCCGAGTTCCCCGCGGGCTTCATGACGGAGTACACCGATTCGATGCTCACCGGTACACTCGAGCACCAGGCGCTCGCCGCAGGCTTCCCGATTGGCAAGCGTTTCAAGTCGGTGATGACGACGCGCGTGGCCGATGCCGTGCCAGTGCACCTCGGCCACCACCACCGTGCCGACGGCCGCTACCGCGTGTACGTGTTCGCAGACCGATCGGGCGAGCAGCTCGCGCGCTGGGCCGACTGGCTCCTCGAGAACCCGGCGTCGCCGATTACGCGCTTCACCCCGGCTGACGCCGATCTCGACGCGATCTTTGACGTGAAGGCCGTGCTGCAGCAGCCACACCGCGAGGTGCGCATCGAGGAGCAGTCGAAGCTGTTCCTGCCCGCGTCCGGCCCGCTCGGCATGACCGACTACGAGAAGATCTACGCGGCGAATGCTGGCGAGGACATCTTCGAGCTGCGCGACGTCAGCCGGGACGGCGCGGTCGTCGTCGTGCGCCCGGACCAGTACGTCGCGGCGGTGCTTCCGCTCGACGCGCCTGAGGCGCTCGCCGAGTTCCTCTCGACGGCCTTCCTCGACCGCCGCTGAGTAGGTGGCGCGGGTGTGCGGGGCAGCGGCGACGCGCACCCGCGCGCCGCTAGAGCAGCTGGTGCTGCCTGCGGGCGATGAGTCCGCGGAGCATGATCGCTGTTGACGTGCGGATCACGCCGCGGCACTTCATGATCTCCTGCGTAACGCGGTAGACGTCGTCGGCGTCGCGTGCGACGATCTCGATGGCAAGGTCGCTCGGGCCCGAGACCGCGAAGCACTCGGTGATCTCGGGGATGAGTTCGAGGTCGGCGATCATTCCCTCGAGCTCCTCTTGGTTCGCCTCAGCGGTGATCCGCGCGCGGAGCGGCCAGCCGAGCGCCGGCGGGTCGAGGCGGAGCGAGTTCGCGCGGAGCGCGCCGGACGTCTGAAGCTTGTCGAGCCGGGTGTGCACGGTGCCGCGCGCGAGTCCGAGCCGATACGCGATGGCCTGCACGGTGGCCCGCGGGTCGGCGTCGAGGACCGTGAGGATCCGGCGGTCGGTGGCGTCAAGGACATGCATACTGTTCAAGTTAGTCCCACCCGGGTGAGAATTCATCGATCAAAACGATCAATAACTCGGGCGCCACTTGTCGGATCCGCTAGCGGTCGATTGAATTCTCGGCATGACTAGTGCTTCTACCCTGACCCAGCCCGCCCTCACCGACGAGAGCGCGACTGCAGAATTTCCGTTCCTCGACCACGAGAAGGTCAACATTTCGACAGGCGCCCGGTCGGGGCTCACGATTATCGTCGCCGTGCACAGCACAACGCTCGGCCCCGCGCTCGGCGGCTGCCGCGTGTGGAGCTACAGCGGCTGGGGTGAGGCGCTCGCCGACGCGCTGCGGCTGTCGCGCGGCATGACCTCGAAGAACGCGCTCGCGGGCCTGCAGCTCGGCGGCGGCAAGTCAGTCATCGTGCTTGAGCCGGGCCAGCAGCTCACTGGCGAGCTGCGTCGCAACGCGTTCCTCGATCTCGGCGACGCGGTCGAGGCGCTCGGCGGGGCATACCTCACCGCCGAGGACGTTGGCACGACGGCCGCCGACATGGCCGTCGTCTCCGAGGTCACCGAGCACGCAGTCGGCCTGCCCGCGGACCAGGGCGGCCTGGGCGATCCCGGCGCCTACACGGCCCGCGGCGTGTACTCCGCGCTGCGCGAGACGCTTCGCCGCACGCACGGCAGCACTGACCCGAAGGGGCGCAAGATCACCATCGTGGGCCTCGGCCACGTCGGGTCGGCGCTCGCCGAGCGCCTCGCCGCCGAGGGCGCGGTGCTCACCCTGTCCGACATCAACGAGGCAAAGCGGGAGCTCGCCTCGGGGCTCGGAGCCGACTGGGTCGCGCCTGCGGACGCCCACCGCGTTCCCGCGGACGTCTTCATGCCTGCCGGTGTCGGCGGCATGCTCTCGCCGCAGGTGATCGACGAGCTCGAGGTTGCCGCGGTCGTTGGCCCGGCGAACAACCAGCTCGCGCAGGCCGACGGCGCCGAGCAGCTCGCGGCGCGCGGCATTCTTTACGCCCCCGACTATCTCGTGAATGCGGGCGGCGTCCTCTACCTCGGCGCCGAGGACGACACGATCGACGAGCGTATTGCGCGCATCGACGCGATCGGCGACACGCTGTCGCGAGTCTTCGATGAGGCCGAGTCGCGTGGCATCACCACAGTGGTCGCTGCAGACAACCTCGTGAACGAGCTACTCGGAAGGTAGCGCTCTCACGCGGGATTCCGCAACGCACCCGCCTGGCCATAAGCCGGACGGGTGCGTTGTTCTGTGGGACGAACCGGGGTGGGTGCTCTCGTTTGCGCTCACAACCGTGCGCGTCTCGGCAGCCACTAGTCTGCTCAGTATGAGCACGAAACTTATCGATGAAGATACCCTCACCGCCCAGATCGCCAAGGTCGCCGAAGACGCTGGGGTGTTCGCGTTCGCGCACGCCCGCGACATCGACACGGGCGTCGAAGTCGGCTTCCGCTCTGACGACCCCACCGTGACGGCCTCGGTCTTCAAGGTTCCCGTGCTCGTCGAGTACGTGCGCCAGGTGGCCGCGGGAGAGCTCGACCCCGCGCAGCGCATCGAGGTATCGCCGTCGGAGGCAACGATGGGCCCCACGGGCCTGAGCGTGTTCTCGGACGTCGCCGACTGGTCGCTGCGCGACATCGCGACCTCGATGATCACGGTGAGTGACAACGCGGCGACCGACATCGTCACAGGGCTCGTCACTGTGGATCGCGTCAACTCGACGATGCGTGAGCTCGGGCTGCCCGGCACGCAGCTGACCGGTGATTGCTCGGTCATTTTCGACGACATCGCGAAGGATCTCGCGGCGGCCGGCATCGGCACCATCGACGGCATGGCGAGCGTGGACTACGACACCGCCGCGACCTTCACCGCCGCGACGCCCGAAAAGACCAACCGCACGACGCCGCGCGAGGCGACGTCGCTCCTGCAGCAGATCTGGACGGACGCCGCGGCGACGCCCGAGGCTTGCGCCGAGGCGCGCCGCATCCTCGGCATGCAGGTGTGGCCGCATCGCCTGAGCGCCGGCTTCCCGCGCGACGACGTGAAGATCAGCGGCAAGACCGGCACGATCGGCATGGTGCGCAACGAGATCGGGGTCGTCGAGTTCCCGGATGGCAAGCGCCACGCGATCGCCGTCTTCCTGCGCGGCAAGACGCTGCAGTCGCGCAACCCGGCGGCAGACCGCGCGATCGGGGACATCGCGCGCCTGCTCTCCGACGCGCTCGGCTAGCCCGAGCTCCCAGCAGCCTGGCGAGCACACAATAGCCCGGGCCCCGTTCACGGGGCCCGGGCTATTGCGCGTGTGCTGGTTAGCGGTTGATGAGCGGCAGCATGCCGCGCAGCGACGCGGCGGCGAACTGGTAGCACGCGGTGATGAAGTTCACGGCCTCGCGCGGCGAGCGCGCGGTGAGCTTGATTGTGCGGATCGCGGTGCGCTCGGCCGTCGGGATCATCTGCGCGAGCTCCGCGGAGGGGATGTTTGGCATGTCGATCTCCGCCTCGATGATCTCCGGCACCGGGGCGAGCGCCAGCTCACCGGCGCCCTCCACGGCGCGCTTCGCCGCGTCGTGGATGAGACGGCGCGACTCGGTGGGGGAGACGGAGTCGGCCGCGTTGTAGCCGTGCGCCTCCTTCACCGTCACCGTGTGGATGCCGGGCAGCGAGGTCGCGATGTCGGCGCAGATCACGTCGTCGCCGGTGAGGAGCGCGACGGGCACGCCGACCGCGGCCGCCTGCAGCGCGTTCACGTCCGCCTCGGAGACCGGAGTGCCGTTGACGCGCACCTCGTTGAAGAGCGACGAGTAGGTGTGCGCGATGACGCCCGGCCCGCCTGCGGCCGCGTGGTAGCCGATGAAGAGTGCGACGTCGTGGTCCTTGTCGATGCCCTCGGCCATGCAGTCGACCTTGGGGCTGCCGAATACGACGCGGGCGCGCTGGTCGAGATCCTCGTGAATGAGGTTGTCCATCGTGCCGTGGCTGTCGTTGATGGTCACCTCGGTCGCGCCACCGGCAAAGGCCCCCTCGATGGCAGCGTTCGCCTCGCCGGTCATCAGCTGCTGCGCGCGCGGGTAGCCGTGGCCGCCTCGGACAACCTGGTCCATCGTGGCGATGCCTGCGACACCCTCCATATCGATCGAAATGTATACGCGCATTACTAACCTTTCCAAGGGGATGTGAAGCGGCGGCGTCGCACCGTCGCGAAGCGTAAGGCCTCCAATCTCGAAGCCTATGAGGTATCGGAACCGGGGTGTTGGTACGCCGGACAGTTTTTGGGTTCGTTGCTTGGCGCGTCCGACAATGCGACGCGATTCACTTCTCCGCAATACTGAGTTCAGCAGCTACGACCCAACGGCGAGGAGAGCGCATGCCAGCAATTTCTGCGAGTCCATTACCGGACACTGATACACCACAACCGCAGAAGCGAGAATCGTTCCTGGCTCGCAAGCCCTGGGCCGCGTACCTTCTGCGTCGCGGCGGCTACTTCGTCGTATCGATGTTCGTGTTGATCACGGTCACGTTCCTGCTCATGCAGCTCATTCCTGGCGACCCCGCGCGCGTGTCCGCGGGCGAGAATGCCTCGCCGGAGGCTATCGAGGCGCGCCGGATCGAGCTCGGCCTCGACCGGCCCGTGATCGTCCAGTACTTCTCGTTCTGGAAGGGGCTCTTCACCGGCGACCTGGGCGAGTCGATCAGCTCGCGCATGCCGGTGATCGACGTCATCATGCAGCGCGCACCCGCGACGCTGGAGATCGCGTGGTCCGCGGTCGCGATCGCGCTGTTCGTCGCGATCTGCCTCGGTCTGACGTTCGGCGCCCTCACCCACGGCGAGCGCCGCCCGGGCGTCGACGCCGGCTTCAACTCGGTCACCGCCGTGCTCGCGCTCATCCCCGAGTTCCTCGCAGGCGTGTTGCTCGTCTACTTCTTCGCGGTGACGCTCGACCTGTTGCCGGTCGCGGGCAGAGGGGACTTTACCTCGTACATCCTGCCGGTCACGGCGCTGGCGTTCGGGCCAGCCGCGGGGCTCACCCGCATCGTGCGGGCCGAGACGCTCACGGTGTTGCAGCAGGACTACGTTCGCACCGCCCGCGCTCGGCGGATGTCGCCCGTGCGGCTGTACCGCAAGCACGTGCTTCCCAACCTGCTCACGTCGACGCTGACGATCTCGGGTATGGCGCTCGGCGGCATGATCGCGGGCACCGTGATCGTTGAGGGCATCTTCGCGTGGCCGGGCCTCGGCGGTGTCATCGTGCAGTCGATCCAGGGCAAGGATTACCCGCTGGTGCAGGCGATCATCATCTTCTACGGGGCAGTGGTGCTGCTCATCAACCTCGTTATCGACGTCCTGCTGATCCTGCTGGATCCCCGTACCGCATTGGATAAATCATGACCATGTCACAGCGCTTCCTCGCAACGTTGCGAACGCCGCTCGGGGTCGCCTCGATGGCGACGCTCGCCGCCCTCCTGTTCTTCGCGATTTTCGCTCCCATCATCTGGGGTGAGCAGGCCGCCCTCACCAACGCGAGTCAGATCTCGCAGCCGCCGAGCGCCGAGCACGTGTTCGGCACCGACGGTTCCGGCAGGGATATCCTGCTGCGCACCCTCGTAGCGACGCGCCTCTCGATCGTGATGTCGCTCACGGCGACAGTCATCGGGATCGTGTGCGGCGTGGTGCTCGGGCTGATGCCGCTCGTGCTGGGCGGCCGCGCGGGCCGGTGGCTCGTCGCGGGCATCAACATCGGTGTCGCGTTCCCCGGCCTGCTGCTCGCGATCGCCTTCTCGGTGATCTTCGGGCAGAGCGCGATGGCCGCGAGCCTCGCGATCGCGATTGCGATGATGCCGAACTACGGTCGCCTCGTGCACAACCTCGCAGCCTCGGTCTGGGGCCGGGACTACGTATCGGCGGCGCTCGTGCTCGGCGTGCCCAAGCGCCAGATCGTGTTCCGGCACGTGCTGCCGAACATCCGCGATCCGCTGCTCGTGAACGCGACGCTCACCGCGGGCGGCACGCTGCTCGCGTTCGCCGGGCTGTCGTTCCTCGGCCTCGGCGTGCAGGTGCCGCAGTACGACTGGGGACGCATGCTCAACGAGGGCATCAGCCGGATCTTCGTCACCCCGACGGCGGCGCTCGTTCCGGGCATGGCGATCATCCTCGCCGGCATGACGTTCGTGTTGCTCGGCGAGGTGTTGAACCGCACCCTCCGCACGGGCGCGCAGCGGAGCCTGTCGGCGGGCCTGCTGAAGAAGCTCAAGCTGTCTCGCGCTGAGAACGCCGCCGAGGTGAAGCGCCGCGGCGAGACCGTCTCCACCGGCGAATCGAGCGACACCGTGTTGTCGGTGCGCGGCCTGAAGGTGTTCGCGCCGCAGGGCGGCACGCAGCTCCGGCCGCTCGTCGATGGGGTCTCCTTCGACGTCGGGCGCGGCGAGATCGTCGGCGTTGTCGGCGAATCGGGGTCGGGCAAGAGCCTCACCCTCATGTCGATCGCTGGCCTGCTCGAGGCGCCGCTGCACGTCACGTCGCGCTCGGCGAGCTTCGACGGTGAAGACCTGGTGCTCAGCGAGGAGGGGCATCCGAGGTCCCTCGACCATCACTTTGGCACGAAGCTCGCGATGGTCTTCCAGGATCCGATGTCGTCGCTGAACCCGGCGCTCCACGTCGGCACGCAGGTCGCCGAGAGCGGGCTGCTGCACCTCGACATGAACAAGGCGGAAGCGAAGGACGCCGCGATCGACAGGCTCAACGCCGTGAAGATCCCTGACGCCGAGCGCCGCTACTCGCAGTACCCTCACGAGTACTCGGGCGGCATGCGGCAGCGCGCGATGATCGCCGCCGGACTCATGGGCAAGCCGTCGCTGATCCTCGCCGACGAGCCGACCACCGCGCTCGACGTGACAGTGCAGGCAGGCATCCTCAAGCTGCTCAAGCAGATCAACGAGGAGGATGGCACGGCGATCATGTTCGTCTCGCACGACATCGCCGTGGTGACGTCGCTGTGCACGCGCGTGCTCGTGATGTATCGGGGGCGGATCGTCGAAGACATCAGTTCCGAGGAGCTGCGCGCCGGCAACGCCGCGCACCCGTACACGCAGGCCCTCATGGCGACGGTCCCCACGATGGACAGCCCGCGCGGCGAGGCGATGGCATCGATTCCTGACGACGCTGATTTCTCGGGCACCTCGCCCATCGGCGTCATCGAAGCGGTCATGCCGCCCACCGGCGCGGTGCGCCTCATCGACTTTGAAGGAGCCGTGAAGTGAGCAACCAACTCGAATTCGACGCAGTGAGCATCACCTACGGCCACGGTGCGTCCGCCTTCAAAGCCGTGAACGACGTCAGCCTCGAACTGCGAGCGGGCGAGGTGCTCGGGCTCGTGGGGGAGTCCGGCTCGGGCAAGTCGACGCTCGCTCGCGCCGCCGTCGGGCTCGCGGAGCCCTCCGACGGCCGCGTGGTGCTTGAGGGCAACGAGATCTCCCACGCGCGCGGTCGCGTGCTGCGGGAGCGGCGGCGGGTGCAGATGATCTTTCAGGATCCGCAGTCCTGCTTCAACCCCCGCCGCACGATTGGGCAGTCGCTCGACGAGGCGCTCGTCGCGGCGCATAAGCGCGACGGCTCGGCGATCCCGGCGGTTCGAGCGCGCAGGGACGAGATCGCGAACCTGCTGCGCGCGGTCGCGTTGCCCTCCGACACCGCGCAGCGGATGCCCGCGCAGCTGTCCGGCGGGCAGCGCCAGCGCGTCGCGGTGGCGCGGGCGATCGCGGCGAAGCCGGCCGTGATCCTCGCCGACGAGATCACCTCGGCGCTCGACGTGTCCGTGCAGGGCTCCGTGCTGAACCTGTTGAAGCAGCTGCAGCGAGACCTCGGCTTCTCGATGCTGTTCATCAGCCACAACCTCGCGGTCGTGCGCCTGGTCTGTGACCGCGTCGCGGTCATGCGCCAGGGCAGGCTCGTCGAGGTCGGCGAGACCCTCGATGTCATGCACGATCCGCAACACGACTACACCCGCGAGCTCATCGCCGCGGTTCCCACACTGTAACGACTGTTCACTCCTGATCCACCCAACCAGTTCGGGGCGGCAAGTCGGGCGAGCGCAACTGCAGAGCACACCGACGTGCTGTGCGCGCCCGCTCGGTGCGCTTGCCGCTCGAGCTTCAACCGAAGGAAGACACTATGAAGGCGTACACACTTGTTGGTCTTGCGGCCGTGGGGGCGCTTGCGCTCTCGGCCTGCACCGGCGGCGGCGGAGGCGGCGCGAGCGGCGAGAGCGGTGGCGAGCCGGTCATCGACGGGACGCTGAGCTACGCGATCACCCGCGATCCTGGCATGTTGTTCAGCCCGCTCAACCCGAGCGGGGCGCTCGGCTCCGTCACTCAGTGGGCGTACGAGTCGCTCATCTACTTTGACGCGGACGGCCAGCCGCAGGGCTGGCTGGCGAAGTCGTGGGAGCAGACCCCGACGTCCCTGCACTTCGAGGTGCGCGACGATGCGGTGTGCGCGGACGGCACGAAGCTCACCGCCGAGACGATCGCGAACAACTTCCGGTGGATCGCGGATCCCGCGAACAACTCGACCGCGATCAACCTCGTCGTGCCGTCGACCGCGAAGATCGAGAACGACGACTCGAGCATCACGATCACGACCGTTGAGCCAGATCCGTTCATGATCACGGCTATCGGGTCGCAGGCGATCTATTGCCAGGCCGCGCTCGACGACCCGCAGTCGGTGTCGACGGCGAGCAACGGCACGGGCATGTTCAACGTGACCGATGTTGTCACCGGCGACCACCTGACGCTTGAGCGCCGCGACGACTACGCGTGGGCGCCCGAGGGCGGCGCCGACAGTTCGACCCCCGGCGTGCCGAAGACCGTCGAGCTGAAGATCATCGAGAACGAGAGCACCCGCGCGAACCTGCTGCTGTCGGGCGAGCTGAACGTCGCGACGATCACCGGCCCCGACGCCGACAGGCTCGAGGGCAAGGTCGACGTGCTGAACTCGGGGATGCTTATCACCGGCGGCTTCCTCTACAGCCAGGCTGAGGGGCGCCCGACCGCTGACAAGAACGTCCGCATCGCGCTCACGAAGGCGCTGGATCTCGACGAGCTCATGCAGGTGAGCACCGCAGGCAAGGGCGAGCGGGCCCAGCGTCTCGCGACCGTCGATCCGCAGGTCTGTCAGTACGACGCTGTCGGACCCAACCTGCCCAAGACCGATGTCGCCGGCGCCGAGAAGCTGCTCGACGAGGCGGGCTGGGTGAAGGGCGCCGACGGCAAGCGCTCGAAGGACGGGCAGCCGCTCGTGCTCGAGTTCGCGTGGCAGTCGAAGGGTGCGGAGATCGCGTCGGCGGCTGAGATGATGGCTGACCAGTGGGGCGCGATCGGCGTCGGCGTGAACCACGACGGTTCCGACTACGGTGCGTTCATCGAGAAGATCAGCACCCCGGGCGCCGCGTCGAAGATCGACGTCATGTGGCTCACCGCGAACTACCCGGTGCCGAGCGCGCTGATGGTCTACTACACGGGTGAGGCACCGCCGAAGGGGAACAACTTCGCCGCGCTCAACAACCCGAAGTTCGACGCGCTCGTCGAGAAGGCGAACAACAGCACGGGCGCAGAGGGCTGCAAGGCCTGGGAGGCCGCCGAGGGCGAGATGTACGCGTCTGCGGACTACGTGCCGTTCGCGATGACGTCGCACCCGACGTTCGCGCA
Source organism: Leucobacter aridicollis (assembly GCF_013409595.1). Taxonomy (NCBI): domain Bacteria; kingdom Bacillati; phylum Actinomycetota; class Actinomycetes; order Micrococcales; family Microbacteriaceae; genus Leucobacter; species Leucobacter aridicollis. The sequence goes on from NZ_JACCBD010000001.1 coordinate 1,185,585, forward strand.
GGGCATCAGCGAGTACGGCATCAAGGAATTCGCGCCGAGCACGATCCTCGTCAAGTAACCCACGCGGGTGGGGCGGCGCCGGGCTGAATTAGGCGTCGCCCCATCTCCGCGTACCCCCGGTGCGCCGCAGCGAACCGCGAAAGCGGATCGTTTCGGTGCAGCAGGCCAACGAACTGTCCTGGCGAACAGCACCGGCGTTCAAATTTGTATCGCACACCGAAGTGCGTGGGCACGCACTCCCGGGATGATGGAACCCAGAGCCTCAACACGAAGGAACACACTATGAAGGCGTACAAGATGCTTGGCCTTGCGGCCGTTGGGGCGCTCGCGCTCGCCGGCTGCGCGGGTGGCGGGGGATCTCCCGCGGGCGGCGAGACCGGCGGCGAGCCCGTGATCGACGGCACGCTGAACTTCGCGCTCATGCGCGACCCGGGCATGCTCTTCACCTCGCTCAACCCGAGCGCCGTGCTCGGGTCGGTCACACCGTGGGCGTACGAGTCGCTCGTCTACTTCGACACCGACGGCACTGCCAAGGGCTGGCTCGCGACCGAGTGGGAGGAGACCCCCACCTCGCTGCACTTCGAGGTGCGTGACGACGCGGTCTGCTCCGACGGCACGAAGCTCACCGCAGAGACCATCGCGAACAACTTCCGCTGGATCGCCGATCCGGCAAACAACTCGACCGCGATCAACCTCGTCGTCCCGTCCGACGCGAAGATCGAGAACGACGAGACGAGCGTCACGATCACGACGACCGAGCCCGACCCGTTCCGCATCACCGCGATCGGCACGATGCCGATCTACTGCCAGGCGGCGCTCGACGATCCGAAGAGCATCGCGACGTCCACGAACGGCACTGGCCTCTACCAGATGACCGAGGCCGTCACCGGGGACCACTACACGCTCGAACGCCGCGACGAGTACGCGACTGGCCCCGAGGGCGCGCCGACTGGCTCGACCCCCGGTGTCCCCAAGACCGTCGTGATCAGCATCGTCGAGAACGAGAGCACCCGTGCGAACCTGCTGCTCTCGAAGGAGCTCAACCTCGCGTCGGTTTCAGGCCCCGACGCTGACAGGCTCGAGGGCCAGGTCGACGTGTACGCCACGGGCAAGCTGCTCAGCGGCGGCATCCTCTACAGCCAGGCTGAGGGCATGCCGACGGCCGACCGCGACGTGCGCATCGCGCTGACGAAGGCGCTGAACCTTGACGAACTCATGCAGGTGAGCTCGGCCGGGAAGGGCGAGCGCGCGCAGCGGCTCGCGGTCGCGAACCCGCAGGTCTGCCAGTACGACGCGGCCGGACCAAACCTCCCGAAGATGGACGTCGCCGCGGCCGAGAAGATGCTCGACGAGGCCGGCTGGGTGAAGGGCGCCGACGGCAAGCGCGCGAAGGACGGCAAGACGCTCGACCTCGAGTTCGCCTGGCAGTCGAAGGGCGCGGAGACCGCCGCGACCGCCGAGATGATGGCTGACCAGTGGGGCGCGATCGGCGTGGGCGTGAACCACCACGGCGCCGACTATGGTGCGTTCATCGAGGAGATCAGCAAGCCGGGCGCCTCGACGGTGATCGACACCATCATGCTGTCGGCAAACTTCCCCGTTCCGAGCGCGCTCATGGTCTACTTCACGGGCGAGACCCCGCCGAAGGGCAACAACTTTGCCGCGCTGAACAACCCGAAGTTCGACGAGCTCGTGGCGGAGGCGAACCAGCACACCGGTGCCGAGGCCTGCGCGGCCTGGGAGACCGCCGAGGCCGAGATGTACCAGTCGGCCGACTACGTGCCGTTCGCGATGACCTCGGGGAAGAGCTTCTCGCAGGGCGTTGAGGCTTACGGCATCGACGAGTTCTACACGGCGATGATCCTCGTCAAGTAGCACCCCGCGCGGGGCGCCCGGGCCGACCGTCCGTGGCGCTCCGCGCCCCAACACCACTCAGCACGGCACCAGCACCGCACACCGAACCAGAACACAGGAGTCAACGATGACGAACCCTCTGAACACCCTTGCTTTCGACACCGCGCGGTGGGAGCAGTTTCTCGGTGAGACCGCGAGACGGCACCACGTACCCGGCATCGTCGCCGGCGTGCTGCGCATCGACGAGGCGACGGGCCGTGAGCAGCGCTTCGTCGCGAGCACCGGGCTCGCGAACAATCGCACCGGCGTCGAGACGACCCGCGACACGCTCTGCCAGATCGGCTCAGTCACGAAGATCATCACCGCGACGATGATCATGCAGTTGCGCGAGGAAGGCAAGCTCGAGCTCGAGACGCTCGCCTCCGAGCTGCTCCCGGACACCCCGCTGTCGACGACGGACGACGGCTCGAAGATCACGATCAGGCACCTGCTGTCCCACACGTCGGGCATCAACGGCGACGTCTTTACCGACACCGGCCGGGGCGACGACTGCATCGAAAAGTACGTTGCACTGTTGAAGGACGCCGAGCCGCTCTTCAGCCCAGGCAACGGCTGGTCGTACTGCAACTCCGGCTGGGTCGTGCTCGGCCGGATCATCGAGCTGCTCGATGGCCGCACCTGGGACGCTTCGGTCCAGGCGCGCATCAGCCAGCGCCTCGACCTGCACCAGTTCTTGACGATGCCCGAGCAGATCATGAGCCACCGCTACCAGCACGGCCATACCCGCGACACGGGATCGAAGGATTGGGTGCCCGCGCCGACGACCGCGCTACCGCGCTCGGTCGGACCCGCAGGCATCATCAACAGCAGCGTCGACGACCTGCTCGACTTTGGCCGCTCCTTCCTCCGCGGCGGGCTCGGCGTGGCCGGCACGAACGTGCTCAGCCCGGAGTCGGTCGAACTGATGGCGCAGGTCCAGGCGGATCTCGGCGACGCCGACGCGCTGTCGCCGCAGTGGGGCCTCGGCTGGATCCTCGACGAGTGGGAGGGCCACCGCCTGTTCTGGCACGGCGGCACCACGGTCGGAAACAAGGCCTGGTTCCAGGTGCTTCCGGACGACGGCGTCGTCATCGTTGTGTTCTGCAACGGCGGCATCGCAAACCGTGCGGGCGGCGAGATCGTCGAGGCGTTCGCGCGCGAGTTCGTTGGCGCATCCACCGGCGCCGGGGTGAGCCCGTCGGGCCCCGCGAGCGAGACCGTCGTGAAGGACGAGTGGCTTGGCACGTACGGCGACTTCATCACCTCCGTCGAGGTCTTCAAGGCCGAGGACGGCCAGGTGAAGGCGAAGCTCACGCAGGGGCTCGACCCGAGCTCGGTCACCTCGACGCTCTTCGACATCCTGCCGACCGCGAAGCCGAACCGGTTCGTGTCCCGCCCGGATTCGCTGTCGACCTGGTCGCAACTCACATTCACCACGGTTGACGGGCATCCCTGCCTGTACGCCGACATTCGTTGCCTGCGCAAGCGCGACGAAGCCGAAGCAGCCGCCTAATGCGACGCGTGCTCTTGCGCGGCGGCCGGGTGGTGGACCCTGGCGGCGGGACCGACCGCGTCGCCGACGTGCTCATCGAGGACGGCCGGATCGCCGCGGTCGGGCTGGAGCTGCGGGTCGACGACGCGCAGGAGATCGACGTCGCCGGCATGATCGTCGGGCCGGGCTTCGTCGACCTGCACAGCCACGTGAACTCGATCGCGGGCCAGCGGTTGCAGGCCCGCGACGGCGTCACCACCGCGCTCGAGCTGGAGGCAGGGCTGCTGCCCGTCGAGCTCGCCTACACGAAGGCGATGCAGGAGGGGCGGCCGATCAACTTCGGCTTCTCGGCATCGTGGGGCATGGCCCGCGCCGAGGTGCTCTCTGGCCGGTCGGCCAACGCCGACTTCGCCGAGGGCCTCTCGATCCTCGGTGACCCTGCCTGGCAGGCTGACTCGACTCCCGCGCAGCTCACCGCGTGGCTCGGTCGGCTCGAGAGCGAGATCGGCGATGGCGCGCTGGGCATCGGGATCCTGCAGGGGTACGCGCCGCGGACGGACCCAGCGGAGTACCTCGCCGTCAACGAACTCGCGGCGCGCGCAGGCGTGCCGACGTTCACTCACGTGCGCGAGATCACCGAGGCCGATCCGACGACGCCGATGGACGGCACGGAGGAGGCCGCGCGCGCCGCGATGGAGTTCGGGGGACAGGTGCACCACTGCCACGTGAATAGCACGTCGCGCAGGCACATCGATCGCACGCTCGGCGTGATCGAGCGGGCCCGCGCGGGCGGCGCCGCCATGACCGTCGAAACATACCCCTACGGGGCCGGCAGCACCGGCATCGGGGCGGCGTTCCTCGCGCCGGAGCGCCTCGGCGTCTGGGGGATTGCGCCGTCGAACATCGTGATTGTCGCGACGGGCGAGCGCATCCGCGACGCCGAGCATCTCCGGCACATGCGCAAGACCGATCCGGGCGCGGCGTGCATCGTCGAGTTCATCGACGATGCGGATCCGACGGACCGCGCCCTGCTCGAGCGCGCGCTCGCGTTCCCGGACGGGATCGTGGCGTCGGACGCGATGCAGGTGAACTGGCCAGACGGGAGCGTCGACACGCGGGAGTGGCCGCTGCCGGCTGGCGGGACCACCCATCCGCGGACCGCGGGAACGTTTGCGCGCTCGATCCGCATGATGGTGCGCGAGCAGCGGGCCTGGAGCTGGCTCGAGGCGTTCCGCCGCTGCAGCTTTCTGCCGGCCCGCGTCATGGACCAGACGACCCCGGCGTTCGCGCGGAAGGGCCACCTCGGGCTCGGCGCCGACGCCGACATTGTGGTGATCGATCCCGACCGCATCACAGACCAGGCGACGTACTTCGACAGCACCCGGCCATCGATCGGGATCGAGCACGTGCTCGTTGCCGGCGAGTTCGTGGTCCGTGACGAGGACATCGTGACCGACGCCTACCCGGGCCGCGGACTCCGCGGCCAACTCAGGTGACACACCCCTCATCCTTGCCCCTGAGCGGCCACAAGTCGCTCGGAAGACAGAAAGGTCCATCGACATGACACCGCACACGGTGCGCCTCGATGACATCGTCGAGACGATTCACACCCTCGTCGAATGCGAGTCCCCATCAGACGACCACGACGCGGTCGCGGCCTCGGCCGCGCTCGTTGCCGAGCTTGGCGAGGAGCTACTTGGGGCCGCCCCCGAGCGCATCGTCATCGACGGGGTGAGTCACCTCAAGTGGAGCTTCGGTGACGCGACGCGCGTGCTGCTCGTCGCCCATCACGACACTGTGTGGCCGCTCGGCACGCTCGCCCGGCTGCCTTTCACGAACGCGGACGGCGTGCTCACCGGTCCCGGCTGCTTCGACATGAAGACGGGCCTCGCGATGGCGATGCACGCGGTCGCCGCGCTCGCGGAGCGTGACGGCGTGACGCTGCTCGTCACCGGCGACGAGGAGCTCGGCTCCCCAAGCTCGCGCGCCCTCATCGAGGAGACCGCGAGCGGCGCGAGCGCGGCGCTCGTGCTCGAGGCGTCCGCCGACGGCGGCGCGCTGAAGATCGAACGCAAGGGCGTGTCGCTCTACGAGCTCGTGGTCTACGGCGTCGCCGCGCACGCCGGGCTTGAGCCCGAGAAGGGCGTCAACGCCTCGCTCGAGCTCGCCCACCAGCTTCTCGCGGTCGCCGGGCTCGGCGACACGGAGCTCGGCACCACGGTCACCCCGACGGTCGCGACCTCGGGGACGACGAGCAACACGGTGCCCGCGCGCGCCTCGTTCAAGGTCGACGTGCGCGCCCGCACATTCGCCGAGCAGGATCGGGTACACGCCGCCATGCTCGCGCTCCGCCCGGTGCTCGACGGCGCCCAGCTCGAGGTCATTGGGGGGCCAAACCGGCCGCCATTCGAGGCGGCGTCCGCCGCGGCGCTCTTCGACCGGGCGCAGGCCGCCGCCGCCAGGCTCGGCCTGGAACCGCTCGAGGGCGTCGCCGTCGGCGGCGCGAGCGACGGTAACTTCACCGCTGGGATCGGCGTGCCGACGCTCGACGGCCTCGGGGCCGTCGGCGGCGGGGCGCACGCCGAAAGCGAGCACGTGCTCGTCGCGGCGATCGAACCGCGAACCCTGCTGCTCACCGAACTCATGACGAGCCTGCTCGACGAACCGAAAGCTGGTGCATGATGACCGGTGAACGCATCACTGAAGCGATGAAACATCAGGCGCACCTTGACGCCGAGCGCGCGGCCGCACTCACCGGCGTGACCGTTCGCGAGATGAGCGGGACCGACGAAGAGGCGCAGGTCATTGACCTCCTCGCCCTCATCTGGGGGCGCACGGCCGACAACCCCGTCGTGCCAAAGGAGATCATGCGCGTGCTCGGGAAGACCGGGAACTACATCGCGGGCGCGTTTCTCGACGGCGAGCTCGTGGGCGCCGCCCTCGGGCTGCACTCGAGCCCGGAGCGCTCGACGCTGCACAGCCACATCACGGGCGTGGTTCCCGGCCTTGTCGGAAAGGCCGTCGGCTACGGCATCAAGCTGCACCAGCGGGCGTGGGCGCTCGACCGCGGCATCGAGGCGATCGAGTGGACGTACGACCCGCTCGTGTCGCGCAACGCGAGCTTCAACTTCAACAAGCTCGGCGCGGTGCCCGTCGAATACCTCGAGAACTTCTATGGGCTCATGGCCGACACGATCAATGCGGGCGATCTCAGCGACAGGCTGCTCGTGCGCTGGCACCTGCTCGACGAGAACGTCTCGCGGCTGGCGGGCGGCGACCGCTCCGGGAGCGACGTCGCCGAGGGATTCGCGGTCGCGATTCCCGACGACATCGAGCGGCTCCGCGTCACCGATCCTGAACGCGCGCGCGAGTGGCGCGGCACGATCCGCGAGCAGCTCACCTCCCACCTGAACAACGGCGCCCGCATCGTCGGATTCCAGCGCGGCACCGGCTACATCTTGCAACACGCATCAACTGAAGGAGAACAAGACTGATGAAGATCGAGGGCTTTGAGCTGCGCCGAGTCGGGCTGCCGCTGGTTTCGCCGTTCCGCACGTCGTTCAGCACGCAGACCGCGCGCGACATTCTGCTGGTGAAGGCTGTCACCGACCAGGCCGAAGGCTGGGGAGAGTGCGTCACGCTCGGCGACCCGCTGTACTCACCCGAATACACCGACGGCGCGGCCGACATCATGAAGCGCTACTTCATCCAGGCCATCGCGGACGTCACCGATGCGACGGGCGTGGGCCAGGCGCTGCACAAGTTCAAGGGCCACCCGATGGCGAAGGCGGCGCTCGAGACCGCCGTGCTCGACGCCGAGCTGCGCGCGGAGGGCCGCTCGTTCGGGCGAGAGCTCGGCTCGGTCCGCGACGTCGTGCCGTGCGGCGTCTCGGTCGGCATCATGGACTCGATTCCCGAGCTGCTCGACGCGGTCGGCGGGTACATCGACGAGGGCTACGTCCGCATCAAGCTGAAGATCGAGCCCGGCTGGGACATCGAGGCCGTCCGTGCGGTCCGCGAGCGATTCGGCGACGACGTGCAACTGCAGGTCGACGCGAACACCGCCTACACGCTGCGCGATGCGCGCCATCTCGCGAAGCTCGACGACTTCGACCTCCTGCTCATCGAGCAGCCGCTCGAGGAGGAAGACATCGTCGGCCACGCCGATCTCGCAAAGATGCTGAAGACCCCGATCTGCCTCGACGAGTCGGTGACGTCGGCCCAGACGGCGGCCGCGGCGATCCGGCTCGGCGCGACGAGCGTGATCAACATCAAGCCCGGCCGTGTCGGCGGCTACCTCGAGGCGCGCCGCATTCACGACCTCGCGGTCGCGGCCGGCGTTCCCGTCTGGTGTGGCGGCATGCTCGAATCGGGCATCGGCCGCGCGGCGAACATCGCGCTCGCCTCGCTTCCGGGCTTCACGCTCCCCGGCGACGTGTCCTCGAGTAGCCGGTTCTACAAGACCGATATCACCGAGCCCTGGGTGATGGAGGACGGTCACCTGACGGTTCCGACGGGCCCCGGCCTCGGCGTCGCCCCGATCCCCGAGCTGCTTGAGGAGTTCACCACAAGCGTCGAGTGGATCGCGGTCTAGCGGTGCGGGCCTTGCTGACGTCGGCGCACGGGGGCTAGCGATATGCTTCCCTTCATGAGCGACCGGCACGAACCACGATTCACCAGGTTCAGTCTCGGACGCGTCCTGGACGACCTCGGGCTCACGCTGCTCGAGGTCGTCCACGGGCGCATTGACGATCAGCAGGACATCGGCGGAGTCGTCATTTACGACCCCGTCGACGAGCCGCTCTATCCGGCGCACGCCGTCGTGCTCGGCGTCGGGGTGCACGGCAGTGACGGGCTCAGCGACCTGCTCGCCGGGCTCGCCGGCCACACGATCGCGGCGGTCGTGGTGCGCTCGCCAGTCGAGATCACCGACGAGGTACGCGCCCTGGCCGACGAACACGGCGTCGTCGTGCTCGGCCTCGCGCGCGGCGCGACGTGGACGCAGCTGGCGGCGCTGCTCCGGTCACTCCTCGCGGAGGACGACGTGGGGGACACCCACGTCGACTCGCTCGGCGGCATCCCGTCTGGCGACCTATTCGCCGTTGCGAACGCGATCTCCTCGCTGCTCGACGCGCCCGTGACGATTGAGGATCGCTCCTCCCGCGTGCTCGCGTTCTCGGGCAGGCAGGAAGAGGCCGACCCGGCGCGCGCCGAAACGATCATCGGCAGGCGGGTGCCCGAGCGATACCGGCACCAGCTCACGCAGCAGGGCGTCTTCCGCGAGCTCTACCGCAGCGAGGACCCGGTGGTCATCGCGCGCATCGAGGCCGAGGCTGACATGTCGACGCAGCGCGTGGCGATCGGCGTGCGCGCTGGCGACGAGGTGCTCGGCTCGATCTGGGCGGCCATGGACGGACCGCTCACCGACGAGCGCAGGATCACGCTCCGCGACGCGGCCAAGCTCGTCGCGCTCCACCTGCTCCGCGTTCGCGCGGGCGCGGACGTGCAGCGCAGGCTCCGCGCCGAGCTGCTGAGCACCGCGCTCGAGGGCGGCTCCGGCGCGAGCGAGGCGCTCTCGCGGCTTAACCTGTCGGGCCAGCCGGTGTGCGTCGTTGCCGCGGTGCTCACCGAAACGGAGCACGGGGGAGCGGGCGGCGCGGATCAGGCGCTCATGGCCGAGCGCGAACGCTTCGCAGACGCGCTTGCCGTGCACCTCTCCGCGATGCGGCCGGGATCCGCCGTCGCGCTGCTCGGCGACACGGCGTACGGGATCCTCCCCGAGCCGAACGACCCGACGGGCGACCACGCGGTGCGCACGATGGAGGACTTTCTCGACCGCGTTGGCAGCCGCATGTCCGCCGTGATCGCGGTGGGGCCGCCAGCCGACGACATCGGGGGGATCTCGCGGTCGCGCGCCTCCGCGCGCCGGGTGCTCCGCGCGCTCCTCGAGCCGGCCGCCGGTCAGGCTGTCGCGCCGCAGGAACAGGCCGCTGCGGGCACGGCGGCTGCCGCAGGCGGGCGGCCACGCGCTGGCGGGTCGAGGTCGCGCGTGGCGCGACTCAGCGACGTTCACGCGTCGGTGCTGATGCTCGAGCTCCGCGACCTGATGGTCGTGCGCGGCGACGAGTTCACGGGCCCGGTGTCGAGGCTCATGGAGCACGACGCGAAGCAGAAGGGGCATCTCGTCGACACGCTGCGCGCCTGGTTCGATCACTTCGGTGACGTCGCGAAGGCGGCCGACATGCTCTTCGTGCACCCGAACACGTTCAGGTACCGCCTGCGTCGGGCCGTCGAGATCAGCGGCATCGACCTCGACAACGCCGACGACAGGTTCGAGGCGATGCTCCAGCTGCGCCTGCTGGAACGCTAGCGCGCGGGCGCTCTCCGCCGCCACAACGCACTGAGGGGGTGCGGATCCAGTTGGATCCGCACCCCCTCAGTGGCTGCCGAAGCGCTTAGCCTGCGTAGCGGAAGAGCTTCTTGTTGGCGAACTCAAGCATGCCGACCTTGCCGAGCTCGCGCCCGTAGCCCGACTTCTTGACGCCGCCGAAGGGCACGTCAGCGCCCTCGAGGCCCGCGCCACCGATGAAGACCATGCCGACGTCGAGCTGGTTGCCGACCTGCTCCGCGCGATCGAGATCGTCGCAGATGATGACCGAGCCGAGGCCGTAGGGCGAGGAGTTGGCGAGCTGGATCGCCTCTTCGTCGCTCGATACCTTGTACAGCTGTGCGACGGGGCCGAACAGCTCCTGGCTGTAGACGTCCATCTTCGGGGTGATGTTCGTGATGATCGACGGGGTGTAGACGTTGCCCTCGGGCTCGTTGTTGCCAACGACAACCTCGGCACCCTGGTCGATCGCGCCCTGCACCTGAGCAGCGAGGGTCTTCGTCGCAGCCTCAGACGACATCGGGCCGAAGTCGCCGTCGCTGTAGGACTGGCCGGCGATAGCGGCCTGGAACTTCTCCGAGAACTCGTCGAAGTACTTGTCCATGACCACGATGCGCTTCGAGCCGTTGCACGCCTGGCCGGTGTTCTCCATGCGGCCGCCGACAGCGTGCTCGACCGCGTGGTCGAGGTTTGCCGAGTCGAGCACGAGGAAGACGTCCGAGCCGCCGAGCTCGAGCACGCACTTCTTCAGTGCGCGGCCGGCCTGCTCAGCGACGATCGCGCCTGCGCGCTCCGAACCGGTGAGCGAGACGCCCTGCACGCGGTCATCGGCGATGATGTCGCTGACCTGCTCGTGCGTCGCGAAGACGTTGACGTAGGCACCCTTGGGGAAGCCGGCGTCGAGGAACAGCTGCTCGAGCGCGAGGGCCGACTCGGGGCACTGCGCAGCGTGCTTGAGGATGATGGTGTTGCCGAGAATCAGGTTCGGCACGGCGAAGCGCGCGACCTGGTAGTACGGGTAGTTCCACGGCATGATGCCGAGGATGACGCCGGTGCCCTGGAAACGGAAGAACGTCTTCAGGCCGTCCTCGACCTCGAGGTGCTCGTCCGCGAGCCACTTCTCAGCGTTGTCTGCGAACGCAGCGGTGATCGCGCCCGAGAACTCGGCCTCGCCGATCGACTGGTCGAGGGGCTTGCCCATCTCGCGGTTGATGATCGCGCCGAGTTCTTCCTTGCGCTCGTCGAAGAGCTCCGCGGCACGCTTTGCGAGTGCGGCGCGCTCGGCGACGGTGGTCTTGCGCGACCACTCCTGGTAGGTCTGCTGCGTCGAAGCGAGTGCCGCTTCGATGTCAGCAGCGGTCGCGTCCGGGTACTCTGCGAGCTTCTCGCCCGTAGCCGGGTTAATGACGGCGAAGGTGCCCATAGTTGACTCACTCCTTAGTGACTTCGTCGGTGACTGGTTGAGGCTAGTCTTTCACACCTCGATGAGTATCACTAGCGTCCCACGCGCTGCTCTTTTGGCGATCCTGATGGGGCAACAATGATCGATTCGCTAGGAGGTGTGCTCTTCCGCGACTGATTCCGCAGCATTGGTGCTCAGCGGTTTCTCAGGCGCCTGAGCGCTCCGGGCGCGTCGCCTGCGCCGGCGCAGCGGGATGAAGATCGCCGCGACCACGATCGCCAGCAGCGCGAGCCACGGCAGCGCGAATCCGAGGCCGACGAACGCCCCGACGAAGAACGAACCGATCGAGGCGACGCCGGCCTGCAGGGCGTCCCAGAAGGAGTGCGGCCCGCCGCCGGGAAGCGGGCTCTGCTCGCTCAACGACACCCAGATGCTCGCCTGCTCGACCTGACCTTCGAGAGACTCGAGCTGCGCCCTCAGCCCGTCGAGCTCCTGCTGTCTCCCGGACAGGGCGCTCTCTGCCTCGATGAGCTCACTCGTCGTGGCGGCCCCCGCCATGAGGTCGGTGAGCCGCGCGACGGAAGCCTCCAGCGCGGCGACGCGCGCCGTGAGATCGACGTGGACCTCGGTGACGTCTTCGGCGGACCGTGAGTCAGCCGTCACGTCGCCGAGCTTGCCGAGGTCTGCGATGGCCTCGTCGAGGCGCTCCGCGGGGACTCTGATCGCGACCTCCCCGGTTCTCGCGGTGCCCCCATCGCCACTGATCGACTGGGACGACACCGAGCCCCCGAGGCGCTTGGCGAGGGCGGCAACGTCGTCTGCGGCGTCGCGCGCGTTCTGCACTGTGAGCGCCACCGACGCCGAGCGGACGATCGAGCGAGTTTCGCCCGCCTCGGCCGTGCGGTTACCGTCGACGATGCCGGAGCTCTGCTCCGCCATACTGTCGGAGGACGAGGCGAACTCTCCGCCCGCCATCGAATCAATGGCGGGAACGCCGGCGACGTCTGGCGACGAGGCAGCGCACCCCGCGAGGCCGACCGCCAGGAGGGTAGCGGCAGCTGCCGCCAGGAGTCGCGTGGTTCTCATGAGCTAACGATAGCCAGGCGGGGAAGACCCCGGAAGAGCAGCCCCCGGATCGTTACGGGAGCGGGAGGGTGATCGTGCCGGTCTCCGGCGGCTGCTCGATGTCGCGGTCCTTGAGGTCCGGCACCCACCTCGTGGTGCACAGCGCGACGACGCCCGCGACGAGGATGAGGCCGGTCGATACGATGATCGCGCCCTGCGCGCCCATCGCGTCGATCGCGACGCCAGCAATCGCCGACCCCGTTGCGACGCCGACGAGCTGCCCGGTGCCGATCCAGCCGAACGCCTCGGCGGTCTCCGAGAACTTCACGGTCGACCCGATCATGCTCGAGATGCCAGCGAAGGTCGGGGCCGTTCCCAGGCCACCGATGAACAGCACGATCGACAGCCACCAGATGTTCAGGCTGACGAGGCAGGCGGCGGTGCCGACGAGCACCACGCCGATCCTGATCGCGAGCGACCACGGGCGCAGCGGGCGGTGCCCGATGATGAGTCCGCCCACGAGCGAGCCGCCAGCAAACACTGCGAGGACGATACCCGACTCGATGCTCGAGTGGCCGCCCTCCGCAGCGGGGGCGAACGCGCGCACGACGCCTGCCTCGATCGCCGCGAAGGACGCGACGAAGAAGAAGCCGATGACGGTCGCGATGATGACGGTCGGGCGCTTCAGCACAGCGCCAAGGCTCGCCTTCGACGGCGGAATCTTCACGACCCCGACCGGGCGGCTCATGATGAACCAGGCCCCGCCGAGCAGCATGAACGCGGCGGCGACCGACAGCCCGACCGCGGTGCCGAACTGGGCGGCAACGAAGACGGCGATGACCGGGCCGAGCACCCAGATGAGCTCCTGCGCCGCCGCGTCAAGCGAGAACAGCGCCGAGATCTGCTTGCCGGGCACGAGGCGCGGGTAAAGGGTACGCACGGCGGGAGTGATCGGTGGCGTCGTCAGGCCGATCGAGAATGAGATCAGCGCGGTCACCGCGAGCGGCAGATGCACGAACGCGATGAGCACGATGAAGCCGCTGCAGAGCACCGAGGTGATCCACAGCACGCGGCGCATGCCGAAGCGGCCCATGAGGCGGCTCGACAGCGGCCCCGAGATCGCCTGGCCGATGCTTTGCGTCGCGAGCACGATGCCGGCAGCGGTGTACTCGCCGAACTGCTCCTGCATGTGCAGGAGCACGATAATGGACAGCATCCCAAACGGGAACCTCGCGGTGAGCTGCGAGAAAAGAATACGAAAAACGCCCTCATTGCGCGCGAGGTCGCGGTAAATGCCCATCAGGCGATTCTAGTCCTCGCGGGCACCCCGAATCGACACGCTTCGCGGTTTTGGCACGGTGAATAATTGGGGGGATTCGAGAGGCCATGTTGAGGGCACCTGCTAGGGTCGGGGCACCAGCTGAGGATTCGTGAAGGAGCGAAGTATCATGCCAGGCACTTCTCGCCCGAACCAGGCCTGGGGCCTCGTCACGCTTGCCGTGGCGACGACTCTCACGCTCGCAGCCTGTGCCCCGGCGGCTACCCCTGAGTCGCAGGACGGTGCTGAGCCCGCGGAAACGCAGGCAGGTCCCACGGACGCTGCGTTCGTGTGCGGTCAGCTCAACGCGCTGGAGGCCGCCCACTGGCGTGCGGGGATCGACGAGGGCAAAGGGGTGCTGGCGGGTGACGCGGCCGACGCCGTCCGGAACTCGGTGTTCGACGGCTACGCCACGATCATGGAGCGGGCTCCCGGCGAACTCAGCAGCAAGGTGGTGGCGCTCCGAGAGAGCGCCGAGGCCGACCCTCGCGATCCCGGGGCGATTGAAGAGGCAAGCCGGGCGCTGGGAAGCGCGTGCGAGGAGGCCGGTGTACCGCTCGGGATACTCGCGCGTCCGGGCGACGGCGGCTAGCCCGCCGCACCGCCGTTAGCCTGCGAGCGCCTTCTGGATCCGCTGCAGCGACACCGCCTCGGAAGCACGGAGCTGCTGCGCGAACAGGCTGACCCTGAACTCCTCGATGAGCCAGCGGGTGCGCTCGATGTGCGCAGGCGCGTCGACAGGCAGCGGAATCTTACCTCCAGCCTCGTCGAAGAGCACGAGCGCGCGGTCGACGTCGTTCTGCCAGGCCCGGTCACGTCCAGGGTTCGCCGGCAGCGCCTGCATGCGCAGCCGCAGCGCTTCGAGGTAGACGGGAACGCGCTCGAGCTGGGTCGCGCCGGTCCGCGACACGAAGCCGTCGAAGACAAGGCCGTCGAGTTGCTTCGCGGCGTCGGCGACCTGGCCGAGCACCTGCAGCGACTTCGCCTGGTCGATTGCTTTCTTCGCCAGGCGCGCCCCGTCGAGGACCTTCGCGGTGAGCGCGATCGTGCCGTAGATCTCGTCGATGAGGCTGCGCGCGTAGTCGTTCGCGATCGCCTCGAAGTCGGCCGCGCGCCAGACGAGGCCGTCGGGTGCGTGGCGCTGAATCACCCGATCCGCAACGGCGAGTGAGACGTCGGCGATCGCGGTGTCGAGCGAGCGGTACGGGCCGGCCCCGAGCAGCAGCTTCTCCTGATTTGAGAGGTGGTCGCGCACGTAGCTCGCGGGCGACGGGCTCGACAGCACGACGAGGCGGCGGATCCCGCGCCGCGAGGCGCGCCGCTGCTCCGCCTCATCGGCAACGAGTCCGAGATCAACGCTCGTGCGCCGATCCACGATCGCCGGGTAGGCGCGAACGACTCCCGCGCTGCCCGACCGACCCTTTGCGTAGCTCGAATCCACGTGCTTGGGGAGGTCACCGAACTCCCACGTCGTCGCGCCGGTGCGCTCGAGCTCGCTCTTCGGGAGCGCCGCCTGCGCAACCCTGGCGACGCCCTTCGTCGCCTGCTCCTTGTGCTTCGCCTGGAGCTCGGCGAGATCCTTGCCGGCCCCGACCGTGCGGCCGCGCGCGTCAATGACGCGGAACGTCGGCGTGAGGTGCGCAGGGAGCCGCGACGGGTCGAAGTCGCTTGGCTGCACCTGCTGGCTCGTGCGGCGCCTGATCTCGTCGGCGAGGAGCTGCGTGAGCGACACGTCGGCGCCACCCGCGCCGTCGCCGTCGAGCTTCGGGCCCACCGCGCTGAGCAGTGTGCGCGCCCAGTCCGCGGCGGGGACGACGTGCTTGCGGATCGCCTTCGGCAGCGTCTTGATGAGCGCGGTGACGAGCTCCTCGCGCATGCCGGGCACGAGCTTCTCGAAGTCGCCCTGCGCGAGGCGCGGGAGAAGGGGGAGCGGCACGTTCACGGTGACGCCGTCGTCGTCGCTCGTGGGGTCGAACCGGTACTTGAGCTTCAGCGACTGGTCACCGTGCTGCCACTGGCGCGGGTACTCGGCCTCATCGACCTCGACCGACTCTTCCTCGAGCAGGTCCTCGCGCTTGAGATGGAGGTACTGCGGATCCTCCGACCGCTTCGTCTTCCACCAGCCCTCGAAGTCGCGCGTGCTCGCGACGTCCTTCGGGATGCGCGCATCGTAGAACTCGAACACCGCCTCGTCGCCGTCGAGAATGTCGCGGCGGCGGGTACGCTCCTCGAGCTGCACGAGCTCGCGCCGGAGCTGGTGATTCGCGCGGTCGAACGCCTGCGGCGAATCCCAGTCGCCGTCGACGAGCGCGTGCCTGATGAACAGCTCGCGCGCCTCGACCGGGTCGAACCGTGAGAGCTGCACGCGACGGCCGGTGACGATGGGCACGCCGTACAGCGTGACGCGCTCGGTCGCGACGGCCGCGCCCTGCTTGCGCTCCCAGCGGGGCTCGGAGAGCTGACGCTTCGCGAGGGAGCCCGCGAGCTCCTCAGCCCACTCGGGCTCGACCTGGGCGTTCGAGCGCGCGAACAGCCGGCTCGTCTCGACGAGCTCGACGCTCATCACGACCTCCGGCGGTTTCTTCGCGAGCACCGATCCCGGGTAGAGCACGAACCGGGTGCCGCGCGAGCCGAGATACTCCTGCGCCGGCTTGCGCTTCACCGCGCCGGGCACCTCGCGACCGCGGCCCGGGGTGGTCCGATCCTGCCGGTCATCGCGCACGCCGAGCTGCGAGAGGAGACCCGCGAGCACCGACCGGTGAATGAGTTCCGCCGACCCGCCGGTGTCCTCCCGCACCTGCCCCTTGACGCCCGCTGCCCGAGACAGCTGCCTGACGAGGTCCATCCACTCACGCACCCGCAGGAAGTTCAAGAACTCCTTCTTGCAGAGCCTGCGGAACGCGCTCGACGAGAGCTCGGCCTGCTGCTTCTGCAGGTGGTTCCAGAGATTGAGCAGGGTCATGAGATCGCCGAGCGGGTCGTTGAACCGCGCGTGGAACTGATCGGCCTGCGCGCGCTCTGCGACGGGCCGCTCGCGCACGTCCTGGATAGTGAGCCCCGCGACGATTGCGAGCACCTCAGGGACGACCTCGTGCCTGCGCGCCTCGATCACCATGCGCGCAAACCGTGGCTCGATCGGCAGCCGGGCGAGCTCGCGGCCGGTCTTCGTGATCGCGTGGGTCGCGCCGCCAGAAGTCGCACCGTCGGATGCCGCGGCCTCCGAGTCGCGCTTCGCACGGCCCCGGCTGGCCGGGCGCACCGCCCCGAGCTCCTCGAGCAGGCCGAGGCCGTCGCGAATCCCGCGCTGGTCCGGGGGAGTGAGGAACGGGAAGCCCGCGATGTCGCCGAGCCCGAGCGAAAGCATCTGCAGGATCACGCTCGCGAGGCCGGTGCGCCGGATCTCCGGCTCCGTGAACGCGGGGCGAGACTCGAAGTCCTCCTCGCTGTACAGCCGGATCGCGATGCCGTTGCTCGTGCGCCCTGACCGGCCGGAGCGCTGGTTCGCGCTCGCCTGCGAAATCGCCTCGATCGGGAGCCGCTGCACCTTCGACCGCGACGAGTAGCGCGAGATGCGCGCCGTGCCGGCGTCGATGACGTATCGGATACCAGGGACGGTCAGCGAGGTCTCGGCGACGTTCGTCGCGAGCACGATCCGGCGCGCGCCCGAATCCTGGCGGCGCTCGAACACCCGATGCTGCTCGGCCGCGGACAGCCTGCCGTAGAGGGGGAGGATCTCGGTGCGGTTCGCCGGCCCGCCGCGACCCGCGCGCCCCTGCAGCGCGTCGGCGGCGTCGCGGATCTCCGCCTCGCCCGAGAGGAACACGAGCACGTCGCCGCGCGACTCGCGCCCAAGCTCGTCGACGGCCTCGCCGATCGCCTCGAACACGTCGCGCTCGATCTTACGGGTCTTCGGCTGTTTGGTCTTCGGGTCGACGACCTCGCGCTCCTCGATGAGCGGCCGGTAGCGGATCTCGACGGGGTAGGTGCGGCCCGACACCTCAATGATCGGGGCGGGCTCGCCGGTGCGGTGGTCAGCGAAGTGCTTCGCGAACGATTCGGGATCGATCGTCGCCGACGTGATGATGACCTTCAGGTCGGGGCGGCGGGGCAAGAGCGTCCGCAGGTATCCGAGCAGGAAGTCGATGTTCAGCGAACGCTCGTGCGCCTCGTCGATGATGATCGTGTCGTAGGCCTTGAGATCCCGATCCCGATGGATCGCGTTCAGCAGGATCCCGTCGGTCATCAGCCGGATCTTCGTGTCCTTCGACGCCTGATCGGTGAACCGCACCTGGTAGCCGACGAGCCCGCCGAGCTCGGTGCCGGTCTCCTCGGCGATGCGTTCGGCGATCGTGCGGGCGGCGATCCTGCGCGGCTGCGTGTGCGCGATCCGCTCCCGGCCGAGCGCGAGCGCGATCTTCGGGAGCTGCGTGGTCTTTCCCGACCCCGTCTCGCCCGCGACGATGACGACCTGGTGGTCGGAGATCGCCTGCTGAATCTCGTCTCGCATCTGCGAGACCGGGAGCTCCTCAGGGAACTCGATGCGGGGGGCGTGGCCTTCGGGGTTCGACATAACAGGATCCATTATCGCGCGAGTCATAGACTGGCACCCATTCGACTTCAAGGAGAGACTGTGGCTGCACTCGATATCCCGAACATCACCCTGCACGACGGCACCGAGATTCCCCAGCTTGGGCTGGGCGTCTTCAAGGTCGACCCCGGCGAGGCCGAGCGCGTTGTCGCCGATGCGCTCGCCGCCGGCTATCGTCACATCGACACCGCCGCGATCTACCGGAACGAGGCCGAGGTGGGGGCCGCGATCGCTGCGAGCGGCATTCCGCGCGAGGAGCTCTTCGTGACCACGAAGCTGTGGAACAGCGACCAGACCCGCGGTGAGGAGGCCTTCGCCGAGAGCCTCGACAAGCTCGGGCTTGACCGCGTCGACCTCTACCTCGTGCACTGGCCGCAGCCGATGTTCGGCGAGGCGTTGACGGCGTGGAAGTCGCTGCTGAAGATCCACGAGTCGGGGCGCGCGACCTCGATCGGTGTCTCGAACTTCGAGATCTCCGACCTCGAGGAGATCATCTCGGAGACCGGTGTCGTGCCGACCGTGAACCAGATCGAACTGCACCCGCTGCACCAGCGCCGCGAGCTGGTTGAGTACTGCGAGGCGAAGGGGATCCGGATCGAGGCCTGGGGTCCGCTGGCGCAGGGCAAGTCCGACCTGTTCGAGCGCCCGGCGATCGCTGATGCTGCTGCCGCGCACGCGAAGACCCCGGCTCAGGTGATCCTGCGCTGGCACGCGCAGCAGGGGCGGATCGTGTTCCCGAAGACGGTGCGCGCCGAGCGCATGGTGGAGAACGCGCAGATCTTCGACTTCGAGCTCTCGGACGCCGAGATGGCCGCGATTGACGCCCTCGACGAGCAGAAGAACTTCGGGTCGAACCCGCACGAGATGGACGCCCGCTAGCCGGAGCCGGCCCGGCCCGGCCCCGGCCCCGGCCCGGCCCCGGCCCCCGGCCCGGCCGGGCCCCGCGCCCCAACTTTCTCTATGGTTTGACGTACTTTGCGGGGCAGGAACTCCGTCAATCCGTAGACAAAGTTGCCGGGCTCGCAGGGCGACCGAGTAGCGTGGAGCTATGGAGAGTCTGAGCCTCATGGATACCTGGCCCGTCGACAACGCTGCCGTCGCAGTCATCGCGAAAGACGGATCCGTGCTCGGCACCCGGGGCGACCAGGACCGCCAGTTCGCGCTCGCCTCGGTCACGAAGCTGCTGAGCGCGAGCGCGATCCTGCTTGCCGTCGAGGAGGGCGCCCTCGAACTCGACGACCCAGCCGGCCCCGAGGGCTCGACGATCAGGCACCTGCTCGCGCACGCGTCTGGCCTCGACTTCTCGGAGGACGTCGTGCGCGGCCGGCCCGGGCAGCGCCGCATCTATTCGAACCTCGGCATCGACGTCCTCGCCGAGACGTTCACGGAGCGCGCCGAGATGCCGTTCGAGGACTACCTTCGCGAGGGGCTGCTCGAGCCGCTCGGCATGCACTCCACGAAGCTGATGGGCAGCCCCGCAGCGGGCGGGGTCTCGACAGCAGCCGACCTGTCGCGTTTCGCGGCCGAGCTGCAGAACCCGAAGCTGCTGCACCCGGAGACGATCGCGCAGGCGACGCAGGTCGTGTTCCCCGGGATCGACGGGGTGCTGCCGGGGTACGGCCGCCAGCGCCCGAACGACTGGGGGCTCGGATTCGAGATCAAGGATTCAAAGACGCCGCACTGGACCGGGCACACGAACAGCCCCCAGACGTTCGGCCACTTCGGCCAAGCGGGAACCTTCCTGTGGGTTGACCCGGTCGCCGGCCTCGCCTGTGTCGGCCTCGCTGATAAGAACTTCGGCGAGTGGTCGGCGGAGGCCTGGCCGCCCTTCTCGGACGCGGTGCTCGCGGAGCATGCGAGCCAGCACGGCTAGCCCCGATCCACGCCACCCGGCGGCAGGCCGGCCGGAGACGCGTCACACGCTTCACCCCTCCCTCAGTCAGCAACGCAACGAACGGAGTCATGATGAGTACATCTGCAACCAGCGGCGCGGCCAGGCCGGCGCCCATCACCGTCACCCTCACGGGAGCGGGCGGCCAGATCGGGTACGCGGCGATGTTCCGGATCGCGTCTGGCGCTCTCTTCGGCCCCGACCAACCCGTCGCGCTCAGGCTGCTTGAGATCCCGCAGGGCGTCAAGGGCGCCGAGGGTGCGGCCCTCGAGCTCACCGACTGCGCTTTCCCGCTGCTCACGAGCGTCGATATTGCCACGGCGCCCGAACAGGGCTTTGACGGGGCGAACGTCGCCCTGCTCGTCGGCTCGCGGCCCCGCACCGCAGGGATGGAGCGCGCCGACCTGCTCGCCGCGAACGGTGCGATCTTCGGCCCGCAGGGGCGGGCGATCAACGACAACGCCGCGGATGACGTTCGCGTGCTCGTCGTCGGCAACCCCGCAAACACGAACGCCCTCATCGCGCAGCGAAACGCGCCGGACGTGCCAGCCGAACGCTTCACGGCGCTCACGCGGCTCGACCACAACCGTGCGGTCGGCCTGCTCGCCGAGCGGGCGGGCGCCGCGGTGGCGGACATTGCGGGCGTGACAATCTGGGGCAATCACTCGACCACGCAGTACCCGGACCTCAGCCACGCAACCGTCGCGGGGCGCCCCGCGCTCGAGATCGTCGGGGAAAGCTGGGGCCGCGGCGAGTACGTGGACCGGGTCGCGAACCGCGGCGCTGAGATCATCGAGGTGCGCGGCGGCTCGTCGGTCGCGTCGGCGGCGAACGCGGCGATCGATCACGTCCACGACTGGGTGCTCGGCACGGGCAACGCGGCGGCGACGTCCGGCGCCGCGGCGCCCTGGACCTCAGTCTCGCTCCCGTCAACGGGCGCCTACGGCATTCCGGAGGGCCTCATCGCCTCAGTACCGGCGCGCTCGATCAATGGACAGTGGCAGGTTGTCGAGGGCCTCGACGTCGACGACTTCTCGCGCGCGCGCATCGACGCCTCCGTCGCCGAGCTGGCCGCCGAGCGCGATCAGGTGGCGGCGCTCGGCCTCATCTGATCGGCGCCCGCCCGCCCGCGGCCGTCGTCAGCCTTGCGGCGTCACGAGGGCAGTGAGCTGCCTGCGAATCCGGGTAAAGGTGTCGATATCGATGACGAGTTCGCCATCGACCTCGCGCACGTGTCGCTGGGCCTCGTCGCCGAGCGCGATCGACAGGTTCACCGCGAGCCGAGCCTCGGTTTCGTGCGCAACCCCCTCCAACCTGGCATCGTCGGGGTGTTCGTCGAGCCACGAGGTGAGCACCGCGACGAGCCTGTCCGTGCTCGTGCCGCTCGACCACGAGACTCGACTCGTCACCCCAGGCTCCCGCGAGAACAGCGCGAGACGTTTCTTGGTGACCGGGTTATCCGCTTGGCCACGCACGGACTCCATGACGATGAGCGACGAGGCGACGACGAGGTCGCCGGAGCGCTCGGTCAGGATCCGCGTGGTGAGCTCGGGGTCGAACTCGAGCGGCGAACCGAAGATCGCCTGCTCGAGGGAAGGAAAGTAGTTGAAGAACGTGCTTCTCGACACCATCGCTGCGGCGCATACGCGATCCACAGTGACTGCAGCGACTCCCTCTGCGTAGGCGATCTCGACGGCAGCGGCCTCCATCTGCTCGCGCGTGAGCCGCATCTTGCGTTCGCGCAGGCCCTCCGTCATGACTCCTCCTGGTGGGGCGCGTACTCACCCCGATCGCGGTTGAGTCTCCACCCTACTTGACAAAAATATTGGATAGTGTCCATTCTTGTAGTCTGTGCAAAGTTATTGCATTCGATCTAGGGGGAACGACACATGCGACGTGAATCATCGCGCCTGCCGGCACTGGGGGCGGCAATGCTTGCCGCTGCGCTCACCGTGACGGGGATACCCGCCGCAGGTCACGCGACCGACGGCCAGCCCGAGGCCAGCCTGACGCGCGAGGTTGAGATCGCCGTGTCGCTCGATGACGGCTCGACGGCGAAGCCGCTGCCTGGCACCCGCGTCTCGGTCAGCGGGTTTGACGGCGACACCGGCGAGCTGGTCGAGGTGGCCGCGGGCGTTGCGGGGCAGGACGGCCTGGCAGCGGTCTCCGTGACGGGCCCAGATACGAGCTACATCGTTGACGCCGTGTGGCCGGGCGCCCAGGGCGACCTCGAGAGCGTGTCGTCACGGTCCGAGTTCCGCCTCAGCTCCGACGAGCCCGTGAACGTGCGCCTTTGGGGCCCCATCGGCACCGTCTCCGGCACCATCACCGCGACGATGAAGGGCGCCCCCGTGACGAGCCTCGCCGGCGCGAAGCTCGCCCTCGTGAGTGGTGGTGTTGACCTGCAAACTCTTGACGTCGCGGCCGATGGCACGTTTGCCTCGGCAGCGGTCCCGACGAGCTCGGACGCCGACTACAGCGTCCGGTTCGTTCCGCCGCCCGGCACGACGCTCGCCGACGCTCAGCCCGCGAATGACGCTTTCGCGCTCCCTCGCATCAGTGGGGGCGTCTCTGAGCACTCGGTCGAGCGCGCGTTCGAACTCGTCTCGACAGCGACGACACCCGACCCCGAGCCCGGCGGTGAAGCCCCGAATCTGCTACTTCCGCCGGGTGTCCTAGGCGGCGCCGTATTCAGCGGCCCGGGTACCCCCGCCCAGCTCGGCGGGGCGCTCGGCGACATGTCAGAGGAGGCGCTCGCGGCCCTCCTCTCTGCCACGCAGAACGCCGCGGGGGACGGGGTCGTGATCGCGAATGCGAACGGCCAGGTGCTTGGCCTCGCGCTTGGCGTGACGGGCCCCCAGCAGCAGTTGGCCAACGGCATCCTCAGCCCGACGATCGCGGCGTTTTTGCGCCCGACTGAGCCGAACGTTGACGTGCTCAGTCTTGATCTGGAGACCGCGCTGCTCGCCGTACAGTCGCAGGGCTCGAGTGTGCTGAATCGGGAGCTCGCTGACCAGATCATCTTCGTGCAGCAGCGCAACGCGCAGCTCGGGCTGTTCGCGGCCGCGGCTAACGCGGTTCGGGCGTTTATTGCGACACCGAATGACGAGGCGTACACTGCGGCCGCGGCAACGGCTCGTGATGCCGGTGTCGCGCATGCATTCCTTGACGCGCCCGCGGCGGAACGACCCGAGCAAGCCGAGGCCCTGCTCACGCACCTCAAGGCCCTCACGGATTCCAGTGCGAACTCGCAGCAGATGGACATGCTGCGAATCCAGTCACTGTCGGGCAAACGCAACGAAGCCTTCGACGCGATGAGCGACTTCGCGAAGAAGATGCAGGGGGCGCGCTCGAGCATCATCGGCAACATGCGTTCGACGCCCGTCGCGCTCGGTTTGGTTGAGTGGGATCGCGGAGTGGTCACCGGCGCATTCGACCTCGCGGGTGTCGAGCCCGGCGACCACCACCTCATCATGCACGTTGCTGGCATTGGCTACACGACCATTTCAAGCCTCGCGCTCGCGGACGACTCCGCGGTCGAGGGATCGGGAGAGTCAGAGAAGCCCGGCGCCGTGGAGCCACCTGCTCCGAAGCAGGCCATCGCAGAGACCGGCGGATCCGCGCACGTCGCAGGCTGGGTGTCTGGCGGCGCGCTCTTGCTGCTCGGCGCTGCCGCCATTGCGGTGAGTCTTCGGCCCCGGCGCGTTCACCCGGCGCGTCAAGCACCCATAGGATAGAAGCATGTCCAAAGTTCTTTCTTCCCTTCCTGTAGGCGAGCGCGTTGGTATCGCGTTCTCCGGTGGTCTCGACACCTCCTGCGCTGTTGCATGGATGCGCGAAAACGGTGCGATTCCCTGCACCTACACCGCTGATATCGGCCAGTACGACGAGCCCGACCTCGACGGTGTCGCGGCCCGCGCGAAGGAGTACGGCGCGGAGATCGCGCGTCACGTCGACGCGAAGCGCGCGCTCGTTGAGGAAGGCTTCGTGGCGCTGCAGACCGGCGCGTTCAACGTGCGCTCGGGCGGCAAGACCTACTTCAACACGACCCCGGTCGGTCGCGCGGTGACGGGCACGCTGCTCGTTCGTGCGATGAAGGAAGACGGCGTCGACATCTGGGGCGACGGTTCGACCTACAAGGGCAACGATATCGAGCGCTTCTACCGCTACGGTCTCATGGCGAACCCCTCGCTTCGCATCTACAAGCCGTGGCTCGACAGCCAGTTCGTTGAGGAGCTCGGCGGCCGACACGAGATGAGCGAGTGGCTCGTCGCGCACGGCTACCCGTACCGCGACTCGGCCGAGAAGGCGTACTCGACCGACGCCAACATCTGGGGCGCGAGCCACGAGGCAAAGCACCTCGAGTTCCTCGACAACGGCCTGGACATCGTGACCCCCATCATGGGCGTCGCCGCCTGGCGCGAGGACGTCGAGGTCGTCACCGAGGAGGTCTCCGTTCGGTTCGAGGCAGGTCGCCCCGTCGCGATCAACGGTGTTGAGTACGACGACCCCGTAGCGCTCGTGTACGAGGCAAACGCGATCGGTGGCCGGCACGGCCTCGGTATCTCCGACCAGATCGAGAACCGCATCATCGAGGCGAAGTCGCGCGGCATCTACGAGGCGCCTGGCATGGCGCTGCTGCACATCACGTACGAGCGCCTCGTGAACGCGATCCACAACGAGAACACGCTCGCGAGCTACCACAACGATGGCCGCAAGCTCGGTCGCCTCATGTACGAGGGCCGCTGGCTCGACCCCGAGTCGCTCATGCTCCGCGAGGCGCTGCAGCGCTGGGTCGGCTCGGCCGTGACTGGCGAGGTCACGCTGCGCCTGCGCCGCGGCGACGACTACACGATCCTCAACACCGAGGGCCCGAACCTCAGCTACCACCCCGAGAAGCTTTCGATGGAGCGCACCGTGGGTGCGGCGTTCGGTCCCGAGGACCGCATCGGTCAGCTCACTATGCGTAACCTCGACATCGCCGACTCGCGTCAGCGCCTCGAACAGTACGCGGCGATGGGGCTCGTCGGCGGTGCGACCGCTGAGCTCGTCGGCAAGCTTGAGGCTGGCGGGGCAGACGAGATCGCGACCGCGGTCAGCGGCATCGACGAGAATGGTGACGAGCTGGGTCTCGCCGCAGCGTTCGACTCCGGCACCGACTAACGGGAGAGCTGCCGAGGCAGCGAACGACGGACACGCAGCTGTGGGCTGCGCGCGGCTTCGGCCGGGCGCAGCCCACAGTCGTATGTTCGGGCCGCCCATAACGCAGCGAGTCCCGGCACCCTGTCGGGTGCCGGGACTCGCTTGCGGCCGCGTGAGCGGCGGGAGTGCTTAGGAAGCGCGGCGGGCGCGTGCTGCGCGACGCTTGAGCGCGCGGCGCTCGTCCTCGCTGAGGCCGCCCCAGACGCCTGAGTCCTGACCGGTGTCCATCGCGTACTGGAGGCACATCTCGGTTACTGGGCAGCGGGCGCAGACGGCCTTCGCTCGCTCAATCTGATCCACTGCCGGACCGGTGTTGCCAACCGGAAAAAACAGCTCGGGATCTACGGTCAGACACGCAGCCTGTTCACGCCAATCCATACTTACCTCCTCTGCGTCGCACGTGCGATGCTCAATCTGTACACGCGCTAATCAGCAAAGGCCAGGTAGCCTAAGAGAGATCGCGCGTTGCCATTTGCCAACGTGACTGAGAATGCTCACACCGGCGTGCGCGAAACTCTGATGAATATATGGTTCCACGGAATTGAACGAAAGACAATAGGCTTTTTGCTGTTGTTTCAGGAAACGAATAGGTACGGTGACGAATATGCGCTCACGCTCCGCTTGGCTCGCGCTTACTGCGGTGTTGGCCATCGAATTGGTGCTTGGGCTCGTTCTCGTGATCACCATGATCCCCACGTTTCCGGAGGCGGGGCCTGACCAGGCGGCGCTGATGCCGCTGTGGGTGAGCCTGCTCATCAGCATGATCCTGGCGTGCCTCTGGATCGCCGTGACCCTCGTCGGGGCCATGCGGCGACAGGGGAGTTGGGTGCGCGGCTCGGCCGTGACCATCCACGTGCTGATGTTCGCCGCCGCCCTCGGAGTCTTCCAGGGGATCCTCGGCACGCCAGCCGTCGGGGCGCTCCTGCTCGGCTTGGCAGTCGTGGGATTCGCCTCGGCGATCCTGATCGGTAAGCCCGCTGAGGCGGCTCCGCAGATCAGCGAGGCCGGCTAACGGCCCGAGTCTGGCCCGGCGCCGCGGCGCGTCCGGCAGCGCGGTCGAACGCCAGCTCGAGCGCTCCCCGCGATCCCGTGCGCTCGCGACTGCGCTCGCGCGGGTGAACGCGGGGTGTCCAGTCGGTGCCGCCGCCTTCTCATGGACGACGAACGCCGCAGCGGCCGGTAGAATCCGGCGCGCGCTGCGGCGTTGAATCGTTCGAGCGGTTCGCTACGCGTCAACCATCTTGAGCACGCGGGCGACGTGTCCGGTCGCCTTAATGTTGTACAGCGCGCGCTCGATGACGCCTTGCTCGTCGATGATGAATGTCGAGCGGATCACTCCCTCGACGATCCGCCCGTAGCTGTTCTTCTCCCCGAACGTGCCATACGCGCGGTGCACTGCGGTGTCGGGATCGCTGAGCAGCGGGTACTCCAGCCCGTCACGGTCGGCGAAGCGCCTGAGCTTGTCGACGGCGTCGCGCGAGATGCCGATGACGCGGTAGCCAGCTGCCTCGAGGGGCGTGGTTGACTCCTGGAACTCGCACGCCTCGGTCGTGCAGGCCGGGGTCATTGCCTGCGGGTAGAAGAAGATGATGAGCTTCGAGCCGCGGAACTCGCTGAGTGACCGCTCGGCGCCGTCCTGGTCGAGCAGCGCGAAGTCGGGGGCGGGCATACCTGGCTCAAGAATCACACGATCAGTCATGCGTTCCAGCCTATCGGCGGCGCGCTTCAAGCGTCCGCTACTGGGCGGGAGGCGGGGTTTGCGGCGGGGCCTGCGGCGGGAACGGCGGAGCCTGCGGCGGGCCCTGCGGCGGGAACGGCGGGCCCTGTGGCGAGCCCTGCGGCGGCAGGTATCCGGGCGGCTGGAATCCCTGTGGCGGCCCCTGCGGGGCTCCCTGGGGCGGCTGGAACGCCTGCGCCGGCGGCGCGTACTGGCGCGGCACGGCGAACCCTGCGAGGTGCCTGTGTTCTTCTGCGAGCTGGCCCTGCTGCAGGGCCCACAGCGCGGTGACTCCCGCCTGGCCGTAGCCGAGCTCGATCCGGCGGATGTTGAGCGCCTGCCCTATCCCGGCGGCCGGCACGAGCACAATCCCGACGATGAACAGGCCGAGCATTGGCAGCCCGTTTGTCACGCCGACGGTTTCCGCGAACGGGCTGAGGGTCGGGGCGATGATCATGAGCAGGAAGCCGACGCTTGGCAGCACCAGCCCGAGCCAGAGGAGCGCGTTGACCGAGCGCCCCGAGCCCGGGAAGTGCCGCACCATGCCGCGGACGGTGAGCGCGCTCGTGACGACGCTGGCGATCATGCAGAGCCAGCCGATGACGGCGAGCATGAGCGAGGGGCCCGCGACGCCTGAGAGCGCGGCGATGCCGATTCCGTATGCGCCGATCAGGATCAGCGCGATGGTCGGAAAGACGACGCTGAACATCGGGCGGGTGAGCATGACGAGCGACAGGTAGCCGCGCGCGAGATCGGGTAGCGGCTTCGGCGCAGCGGCCGCGGGCTGCCCCTGCGGAGGCGGTTGGAACTTGGCGTACTGCTGCGGCTGCTCGGACATGCCCCCAGTGTAGGGGCATGCGAGGCGCTGGCTGGCTATTTCAGGAGGCGGCGGAGCGATTCGACGCGGCGGGCGCCGAGCGCGTCGAGGCGACCGTCTGCGATTGCGAGGTCGAGCTCGCAATCGGGCGCTTCCTCGGTGTGCGAGCAGCCGCGCGGGCAGGCGTCGAGAAGGGGAACCAGGTCGGTGAAGCCGCGCAGGATCCCGTCGCTCGTGACGTGCCCGAGCCCGAACGAGCGGACTCCGGGGGTGTCGATCACCCAGCCGGATTCGCCGGCAGCTGCGCCCGGCGTCGCCGCGCGCAAGGCGACGGACGACGACGAGGTGTGGCGGCCGCGGCCGGTGACCTCGTTCACGTGGCCGGTCGCGCGCTCGGCCTCGGGGACGAGCGCGTTGATGAGCGTCGACTTGCCGACGCCGGAGTGCCCGACGAAGACCGTGGTCTTGCCCGCGAGCGTCTCGCGGATCTGCGAGAGCACGCCGGCGGGGGAGTCGTCCTCCCAGGCCCCGGGGGCGGAGCGGAAGATGGGCACCTCGAGGGCGGCGAAGTTCTCGAGGAACGGCTCCGGATCGGCGAGGTCGATCTTCGTGAGGCAGATGAGCGGTTGAATGCCCGCGTCGTACGCCGCGACGAGGTAGCGGTCGACGAGGCGCACGCGCGGCTCGGGGTTCGCCGCGGCGACAACGATGAGCATCTGCTCCGCGTTGGCGACCATGATCCGTTCGACGCGGTCGCTGTCGTCGGCGCTCCGCCTGAGCATCGTGGTCCGCTCCTCGACGGCGACGATGCGCGACAGGCTGCCCTCGTCGCCGGAGACGTCGCCGACGAGCTGGACCCTGTCGCCGATGACGATCGCGGTCTTGCGGAGTTCGCGCGCGCGTGCGGCGACGACGACACGTTCGGGCGCGGCCTTGGGGCCGCCCTTCACCGCGGGGGTCGCGGGCACGAGCGCCGTGTACCTGCCGCGGTCGACGGCGGTGATCATCCCGGTGACCGCGTCGGCGTGCTCGGGGCGACGCTTCGTACGGGGGCGGTTCGCCTTCGGATTCGGCCGCGTCCGTACCTCGTGATCGGCGTACTCGCCGTAGGGTGCGTCGTCCTCGTCGTCGACGTTGAACCAGCTCACGCGCTCAGATCCCTTCGAGGAAGCCGCGGGCGATGCGCCCGAGCGTGCCGGCGATCGCGGCCCCGTGAGCGGCGCCTTCCGCGGCGATGTCGAGCCCGAGGCCCAGTCCGTCGTGCTCCGCGCCGTCGGCGTCTGGCAGCATGCCGCGCCAGAGCTCGGGGAACTGGGGGAGCGTCTTCGAGGTGCTGGCGATGTCGTCGATCTCGACGCCGGGCACGAGCAAGCCGACGAGCGCGCCGGTTGTCGCGATCCGGTGGTCGGCGTAGGCCTGCCACAGCCCGCCGTGCATGGCAGCGGGGTGGATCCCGATCCCGTCCGGCAGCTCCTCAGCGTTGCCGCCGAGGCGGTTGATCTCGGCGACGAGGGCCGCGATGCGGTCGGTCTCGTGGTGCCGCGTGTGGCCGATGCCGGTGATGGTGCTCGGCTCACCCGGCGTCCCGTCTGGCCGTGGCATCGCGGCGAGCGCAGCGAGCCCGACGAGGGTGGGCGAAAGCTCGCCCGCGTCGGGCATGTGGATGTTCACGCCGCGCAGCCGCCCGGTTCCCGTGACTGTAAGTACGCCGTGCTCGAGAGTTGCGGTCCCGCCGAATTCGGGCAGCAACGTCCGCAGCTGGTCGCCGACCTGGGTGGTGTCCGCTGGCCAGTGCGGGATCGAGACCGTCCCGCCGACGGCGAGAGCCGCGGCAAGGAAGGGCGCGGCGTTGGACAGGTCGGGCTCGATGGTGATCTCGCGTGCGCGGATGGGGCCGGGCGCGACCCGCCATTCGCCGGTCGCTGGCGAGTCAGCCTCGACGCCGCGGGCCCGGAGCGCCTCGAGCGTCATCTCGATGTGCGGCACGCTCGGCAGCCTGTCGCCGGTGTGGACGACGTGCACGCCCTGCTCGAAGCGCGGGGCGGAGAGCAGCAGCGCGGATACGAACTGGCTGGACAGCGACGCGTCAACCTCGACCCGCCCGCCGCGGAGGCCCCCGCCGCCGTGCACGGTGAAGGGGAGCGCGCCGCGGCCGTCGTCCGAGATGTCTGCGCCGAGCGCGCGGAGCGCGTCAAGCACGGGCCGCATCGGCCGCTTGCGCGCGTAGGGATCGCCGTCGAATGCGACTGGGCCGAGCGAGAGCGCGGCGACGGCTGGCACGAACCGCATGACGGTGCCGGCGAGGCCGCAGTCGATGCTCGTCGACCCTGTGAGCTCCTCGGCCGGGGTGACGCGGAGGTCCGGACCGTAGGGGTTCTTCCCGGCAAGCGGGGTGATGTCGGTGCCGAGGAGGCGCAGCGCCTCCACCATGAGGTCGGTGTCGCGGGAGTGCAGCGGCACCCGGAGCGTGCCCGGGCCGTCTGCGAGGGCGGCGAGGATGAGCTCGCGGCCCGTCAGCGACTTCGACCCGGGGAGCGGCACGTAGGCATTCAACGGTTCGCGCGTGGTGTCCGGCCCGGACCCGGTGCCGCCGTCTGGGGCGACCGTCGGCACCGTCGGGGCAGCCCAAGGTTCGGTGACATCGTCGGGCACATCGCCGGAACGGTCGCCGTTGTCGTCGTTTCCACGGTTCATGTTTGCAGCCAGCATCACTTCTGAGCTTACCCGGCTTCGCTGCGTCCGGCGGGCGTGATTGGTGCGGCGCACCCGCGTGAGAGGCTGGAGGTGCCGTGAGCGGGCAGGCGCGGATCGCCGCCGCGCCCGAACGAATGTGGGCAAACCTGCGCGAGTCTCGATCAAATTGCGTGAGGCGCGCAATTGACCTCGGGTGAAGTTCCCCCTAAGGTGGTCGAAGCGCGCATCTTCCGCGCCATATCTGCGTGTTTCAATTACTTTAAGGAGGTCGATGTGGACCTGCAACTGCTTGCCGCGCTCATCGTTGGCGTGGCTGCGATCATTCTCATCATTCTGAAGACCCGCCTCGACGCGTTCCCCGCGCTGCTCATCGGCGCGATCGTCACCGGCCTGGTCGCAGGCGTTGCCCCCGTCGAGCTCGTCGGATTGATGACCGCAGGCTTCGGAAACACGCTCGCGAGCATCGGCATTGTCATCGGGCTCGGCGTCGCGCTCGGCAAGCTCATGGAGGTCACCGGTGCCGCCGACGCGCTCGCACGCGCCTTTGTGAAGCTCTTCGGCAAGGGGCGCGAAGCCCTCGCCATGACGATGACGGGCTCGGTCGTCTCGATCCCCGTGTTCTGTGACAGCGGCTACGTGATGCTGCACCCGCTCGCGCGTTCGCTCGCACGCCGAACGCAACAGGGCGTCGTGGTGCTGTCGCTGGCGCTCGCGGGCGGTCTCGTGCTCAGCCACACCCTGGTCCCGCCGACCCCGGGGCCTCTCGCGGTCGCCGGCCTGCTCGGCGTCGATCTCGGCGTGATGTTCCTCGTCGGCATTCCGTTCATCATTGTGCTCGTCCCGGTCGTGCTGTTGTTCGCTCGAATCATGGGCAACAAGCTCGAGCCCTTCCGCGACCCGAGCATGTTCGCGCTTGAGGACGAAGAGGCAAACACGCGCCCCGTCATCGGCGCGTTCCGGGCGGCGCTGCCGATCGTCGTGCCGATCCTTCTCATCGTGTCGAACACCGCCTCGAAGGCGCTGTTCCCCGGGACCTCGATCGAGGCCGTGACGAGCTTCATTGGCGCGCCCGCGATCGCGCTGCTCATTGGCCTCGTGCTCGGCGCGTACACGCTGCCGCAGCGCGGCACCGAGCGCAAGGAGGTCGTCGGGTGGCTGAGCGAGGCTGCTGCATCGGGCGGACTCATCATCTTCATCACCGGCGCGGGCGGCGCGTTCGCGAACGTGCTCACCGAGTCGGGCGTCGGCAGCAACCTCGCTGACGGAGTCGGCATGCTCCCGCTTCCGCTGTTCCTCATCCCGTTCCTCGTCGCGAGCGTGCTCCGCGTCGCGCAGGGCTCGGGCACCGTGGCGATGATTACCGCGGCGACGCTCGCCGTGCCGCTCGTCGAGGCTGGCACGCTCAACCCCGTGCTCGCGGCGATGGCATCCGCCTGTGGCGCGTTCCTGTTCTCGCACTTCAACGACTCGTTCTTCTGGGTCGTGACGAAGTTTGCGGGTCTCTCGGGTACGAAGGCGATGAAGGCCTGGAGCGGGATGACGACAACCATCTGGGTCGCGACGATCCCGCTGCTGTTTATCCTCTGGGCTATCGTCGGCTAACCCCGACGTCGCGCTCACCCACCGCCGGCTCCGCAGAAGGGCACCCATTGACTACTTCGAATCCCGTCCTCGTGATCGCGGACGACCTCACTGGCGCGAACGCGTCTGGGGCGCGCTTCGCCCGGGCCGGTCTCCGGTCGGCGACGGTGACGTCGAAGGCGCTCGACGGGCCGATCCCTGGCTTCGACGCGCTCATCGTGACGACCGACAGCCGGCATACGTCCGCCGCCGACGCGGCGACCAGGGTACGTGCCGCCGTCGAGGCGATCCCGGGCGCGGAGCTGGTGGTCAAGCGCACCGATACGACCCTGCGTGGGAACGTCTCGGCGGAGGTCGCCGCGGTGCTCGACGCGGTACGCGCTGCACACCCGGGTGAGCGCGTGCGTGGGCTTGTCGTGCCCGCCTATCCGACATCCGGTCGGACGACGGTTGACGGCGTGCAGCTGCTCGACGGGCGGCCGCTCGAGCAGACCGAACTGCGGTACGACGTGCACAATCCGATGACGACCTCGATCGTCGCGGACATCCTGTCCGCGCAGCGTCAGCTGAGCTCGCGGCACGTGTCGCTGCGCACCGTTCTCGGCGCGGCGCTCACGGAGGCGCTCATCGCGGGCGACGAGGATCTCGTCATTTGCGACGCACTCGACGACGCGCACATCCAACTCATCGCCGCTGCCGCCGCGCAGGCGACGCGGGAACACGGGGTCCGCTGGGTGACCGTGGACCCCGGTCCCGCTGGCGCGTTTCTCGCGCGAGCGCTTGAGCTCGGCACGCCCGAGCGGGCGGACGAGCCGCCGCTGCTCGCCGTCATCGGGAGTGTCACCGACCTCTCGATGACGCAGGCGGAGTACCTCGCGCAGAGCGAACTCGTCCGCGTGCTCGAGGTCGACTCGCTGCGGCTCGCGGGGGAGCGCGAGGGCCAGCCGGGAGCGGGCGATCCCGTCGGCGAGCTCGCCGACGAGCTGCGGCAGCTCATCGAGACGAGCGCGTTTCCCGAGCAAATCCTCATGCGCGTGCAGCCGCCAGCGGTCGGCGGCCACCTGTCGCCTGCGGGGCGCGAACGGTTGCCCGGGCTGCTCGCGGCGGTGGTGCTCCGCGCCCTCGAGACGGCGCCCGTCGCCGGCGTGTACAGCAGCGGCGGCGACATCACCGCGGCGATCCTCGATGCCGCGGGAATTCGCGCGTTCGAGGTCATCGGCGAGGTCATCCCGCTCGCCGTCTACGGCACCGCGATCGGCGGCACGCTCGATGGGGTGGCCGTCGTCACCAAGGGCGGCCTCATCGGCACCGAAGTTACTGCCGAGGCCTGCATGAACCAGCTCCGCACCCTCGCGGAACGCACCTTTGCGCGGGCGGATCGCTAGCGCCACGCGCGCAGCACGCCCGGCACACATCACGAACATCCATCTGGAGGAATCATGACCCGTCACACACTCGCACTCACCCTCGGTGATCCCGCAGGCATCGGCCCGGAGATCGCCGTCCAGGCGGTGCTCAACGCCGCGGGCCCCGCGGGCCCGGCGCGCGCCGTCATCGTCGGCGACCCGGTCTCGGTGACGGCCGCACTCACCGTGCTCGGGCTCGACGCAACGGTGCGCACGGTCGCGTCGTGGGACGAGCTGCCAGCCGAGGAGGCCGGGGTGATCGACGTGTTCGACATCGGCGTGCTCGGCGACGAGCCGGTGGCCTGGGGTGAGATCTCGGCACGCGCCGGCGCCTCCGCGGTGCGCGCCATCGAGGTGGCCACCCAGGCCGCCCTCGACGGCAAGGTCGCGGGTATCGTCACCGCGCCCATTAACAAGGAAGCCATCTGGGCGGCCGGAAGCGAGCACCTCGGCCACACCGAGATGCTCGCCGAGCTCACCGGATCCTCGCGCTCGAACACGATGTTCGTCGCGCGGGGCAAGAAGATCTTCTTCGCCACCCGCCACGTGTCGCTGCGCGGCGCGCTCGAGCGGATCAGCACGGAGCTTGAGGTGGACGCGATCGACGAGGCGCTGCGCGCACTCAAGGTCTACGGCACCGACGAGCCCCGCCTCGCGGTCGCAGCGATCAACCCGCACGGCGGCGAGAACGGCAAGTTTGGTACCGAAGAGATCGACTTCATCCGCCCCGCCGTCGCCGAGATGCAGGAGCGCGGCCACAACGTCGTCGGGCCGATCCCGGCGGACTCGGTCTTCCACCAGCTGTTCACGGACCGCTACGACGCGGTGCTCTCGCAGTACCACGATCAGGGACACATTCCGGCGAAGACGATCGACTTCAACGGGACGATCTCGGTGACGGTGGGCCTGCCGATCCTCCGCACGTCGGTCGACCACGGCACCGCATTCGACATCGCGGGCAAGGCAATCGCCGACCCCGGCACGATGATCTCCGCCTACCTGTCGGGCGCGGAGTTCGCGCCGTTCGCCGGCCGCATCCGTGAGGACTTCAACCGATAGCCGTCGGGCGCGGAGCGCGGCGGCACCCCCGCACGAGCAGATAGGCTGGCGGCGATTGCAACCATGCAGCGCCGCACGCGAGAGAGAGGCCATCGAACATGGGGGAGACGCCCGCGCTCCGCGGAGAGTACCAGCACACGAAACGACGGCGCGAACGCCTCGTCGAGCTCGTTGAGGCTGGCTCGGGCAGCGAGAACGTGCACGCCCTTGCCGACGAGCTCGACGTCTCGGTGTCAACGGTGCGGCGCGACCTCGCTCACCTTGAAGCCGACGGCAAGCTCGCGCGCACCTACGGCGGGGCCATGGGGGCCGGACGGCTCGACCGATCCTGGCAGGTGAAGTCGACCGAGCACCAGGATCGGAAGCAGGAGATCGCGCGCTATGCCGCGACGAAGGTTGCGCGCGGCATGACCGTGCTCCTCGACTCGGGAACGACGGTCGCGGAGGCCGCCGCGATCCTGGGCACCCGGCCAGACACCCACCTCGTGACGAACGGACTGAGCTCGCTGCTCGCGCTCGCCGATTCGGATGCGGACGTCACGGTGCTCGGGGGTCGGCTGCGCCGCCCGAGCGAGTCAATCATCGGAGCGGCGACGCTGCAGATGCTCCAGCACCTCACCGTGGACGTCGGCTTCCTGGGTGCCGAAGCCCTCCACCCGACGCGCGGACTCAACTGCCCCGAGATGGACCAGGCGCTCGTGAAGCAGCTCATGTCGACGAACTCGAAGCGGACCTGGGTGCTCGTCGACTCCAGCAAACTCGAGCGGGAGGCCCCGTTCTCCTATTGGGCCCCGGTTGCCGCGGGCTGTGGCGTCATCACCGACTCGCGCGCAACCGATGCCCAGCTCGCGCCTTTCAGAGACGGCGGATGGATCGTCGAGATCGCACCGGCATAGCTCGGGTCGGGTCCCGCCGACGCCCAGACCCCGGCACGTCTCCAGGACGGCGAACCCGCTCCCCGGTAGGCTAGGTGTGTGACTAGCAATGAGCAGGCGGCGGGCGGCGACCTTCAGGCGCGCTTCGCCGACGAGGCGTTGCCGCTGCTTGACCAGCTCTTCGGCGCCGCCATGAAGATGACGCGGAACCAGCAGGACGCGCAGGACCTCGTGCAGGAGACCTTCTTGAAGGCGTTCCAGGCATTCGCGTCCTTTGAGCAGGGCACGAACCTGAAGGCGTGGCTGTATCGCATCATGACGAACAGCTACATCAACACGTATCGCAAGAAGCAGCGCCAGCCGTTTCTCGGCGCCGTGGAGGAGCTCGAGGACTGGCAGCTCGGCGGCGCAGAGTCGACCACGGCTATGGCGTCGCAGTCGGCCGAGGCCGAGGCGATCGACCGCACCCCGGATTCGGTCGTCACGACCGCCCTCAACGACCTCGCCGAAGACTTCAGGATGGCCGTCTATCTCGCCGACGTTGAGGGCTTCAGCTATCAGGAGATCGCCGACATCCAGGGCGTGCCGATCGGCACCGTGATGAGCCGACTGCACCGTGGGCGAGCAAAGCTCCGTCAGGTGCTCGGGGAATACGCCAGGGAACAGGGCGTTGGACTTGATAGAGCCGACACGGCAACACAGACATCAACCAAGAAGGGAGCCGCGCGATGAGTGACTGCGGGTGCGACAAAGCCAAAGCCAATATTTACGAGTTGCTGCGCGGTGAACTGTGCGCCGAGGAATCTGCCCCGATTCGTGAGCACCTCGAGCACTGTACCGACTGCCAGAACGAAGAGAGCGTCTGCGCGCGCTTGACCACAGCGGTTCGCCGCGCATGCGAGGAAGAGCGCGACGGCGCCGCGCCAGCGGACCTGCGTGACGCGATCCTCCGCGGCCTCACGGTCTAGCCGGGTTACTCCTCGTCGCGCCAGCCGGTGCAGACGTCGACCCAGCCGAGCGCGTCGCTGAGCTCCTCGAGCTCGGCAATCGTGAGTTCGACCGCTGAGTGCGCGCTGCCCGCGGCCGGAAACACCGTCTCGAAACGCCTGAGCGATGCGTCGAGGTAGACGCGTGCCTCGTCGGGGTTCGCGAACGGGCACACCCCGCCGACCGGGTGCCCGGTCAGCCGCTCGACGTCATCGAACTTCAGCATGCTCGGCTTCGCGCGGAACTCGCGCTTGAACATGCCGCCGTTGACCTTCGCGTCGCCCGCGGCGACGACAAGGATCGCGCCGGGCTCGTCGGTGGTACTCGCGAACGCGAGCGTCTTCGCGATGCGCGCGGGCTCGGTGCCGGCCTGCTGCGCGGCGAGCTCGACCGTCGCACTCGACTCGGCAAACTCGAGAATGGTGCCCGTCCAGCCCTGCGCCAGTAGGTCGGCGCGCACGGTGTCGATGCTCATGTCTATCCTCCGCTCGGTGGGGCGCCGGCCGAGCCGCGCCAGGTGGTGTCTGGAAGTCGCAGCCGCGAGGCGACGAGCTCCTGCGTGTACGGATGCGTCGGGGCGTCGAGGAGCTCGGCGGTGGGGCCGTCCTCGACGATCCTGCCGCCCTGCATCACGATCGTGCGCTCCGCCAGCTGCGGGACGATGCCGAGATCGTGCGTGATCGTCACGAGCGTGAGCCCGAACTCGGCTCGCAGCTCGGCGAGGAGGCCCAGCACGCGTGCGCGCACCAGCACGTCGAGCGCGCTGACGGGCTCGTCGCCGACGAGCAGCTCAGGCCCGTGCACGATCGCGCGGGCGACGGCGATGCGCTGCCGCTGCCCGCCCGAGAACGCGTCGGGGTAGCGCGTTGCGGCGCTCGCAGGCAGCCCGACGCGCTCCAACACGGCGCGCACCATGGCGCCGTGGTCGCCTGGAATCTGGGCGCCTTCGAGCGACTCCGAAACCGATTGCTCGATGGTGCGTCGCGGGTTGAACGACGAGTACGGATCCTGGAACACGAGGCCGGTGCGGCGGCGCAGCCAGCCCAGATCGCCCGATCTCGCGTCGACGTCGCGCCCCGCGAAGCGGACGGTGCCGGCAGTCGGCTTGCTCAGGCCGAGGAGCTGCCGGATGAGCGTGGTCTTGCCCGATCCTGATTCCCCAACGATCGCGACGCTCTCGCCGCGCTCGATCGTGAGCGAGGCGCCGTCGAGCGCGCGCACGACCTGGCCGCGCTCGAACAGCTTGCGAGCGGGAGTGCGGAACTCTTTCGAGACGTCGGTGAGCTGCACGAGCGGGTGACCGGCCTCGCTCGCGCGCTGCGCCGCGTCGGGGAGGTTCAGCTGCCCGGTCCACGGGGTGCTGCCCGTCCACGTGGCGGCTGGCGTGTGGTCGTTCATGCCGCTTCCCCTCCTGCCGCTGCGATCAGGGCCTGCGTGACCGCGTGGGCGGGGCGCTCGAGAATCTCGCGCACGCTGCCCTGTTCGACGATCTGCCCGTCGGCGAATACGAGCACGCGCTCGGCGACCTGATTCACGACCGCGATGTCGTGCGTGATGCAGACGAGCGAGCACTCGTCGCGGTCGGTGATCTCGGTGAAGAGCTCGAGGATTCCGCGCTGCACGGTCACGTCGAGCGCGGTCGTCGGCTCGTCGGCGAGCAGCAGCCCGGGCGACGCCGAGATCGCTGCGGCGATCGCGGCGCGCTGTCGCTGGCCACCAGACACCTCGTGCGGGTAGGCGCGCACGATGCGTTCAGGGTCGCGGAGCCCGACCTGCCGCGCCAGCCGGAGGGCCGCCTCGCGCCGCTGGTCGCGCCCGAGGTGGTAGTGGAGTGCGAGCGCCTCGGTCATCTGGACGCCGAGTCTGCGGAACGGGCTCAGCGCGGTCTTGGGCTCCTGGAACACCATGCCGATGCGGTCGCCGCGGATTGCCGCGAGCTCCCTGTCGGTCAGCCCAAGGAGCTCGCGCCCGTTCGCGCGCACTGAGCCGCTCACGGTGGCCTCGCGGGGGAGGAGCCCCGCGATCGCGAGCGCCGTCATCGTCTTGCCGGAGCCGGAGCCGCCGATGATCCCGAGACGCTCGCCGGCCTCGAGGCTGAAGCTGACGCCGTGCAGGATCTCGGTGCCGCCGATGGCGACTCGGAGATCCTCGACGACGAGTTCGGTGGCGCCGGTTTCCGGGCCGGATTGCGTGTCGTTCACCGGGGCACCTCCGCGGTCTCATCGGCCGGGTCGCGCATGTCGAGCGCGTCCCGGAGCTGGTCGCCGAACAGGAAGAACGCGAGCACGGTGACGGTGATGGCGAGGCCCGGCCAGAGCACGGTCTCCGGGTAGACGGACACGAAGCGCTGCGTTGACGCGAGCATGCCGCCCCAGGAAGGCACATCCTTCGGGGCGCCGAACCCGAGGTAGCTCAGGCTCGCTTCGGCGAGCACCGCGGTGCCCATCGTCCAGGTGACCTGCACGATGTAGACGGGGAGCACGCTCGGGATGAGGTGGCGGAACAGGATCCGCGTGCGCGAGAGCCCCGCGACCTGGGCCGCGACCACGAAGTCGGCGCCCTGCACCTGCCTGAATTCGGCGCGCAGCACGCGGCCCATCGAGACGCCGAACGCGACCCCGAGTGCGGCGACGACGATCGGGATGCCGCTGCCGAAGACCGCGGTGAGCATGATCGCGAGGAGCGTCGTCGGGAACGCGACGAGCACGTCGATGCCGACCGCAACGACCTCGCGCACCGGGCGTTTGCCGAGCCCTCCGAGCAGCGCGAGCAGGAAGCCGATGAGGCTCGCGAGGGCGCCGGTGCCGAGCGCGACCCCGAACGAGACGCGGCTGCCGGCGAGCAGGCGCGACGCGATGTCGCGGCCGCTGCCGTCGGTGCCGAGCCAATGGTCGCCCGACGGCGGCAGCCACACGTTGCTCGTGGCGTGATTCGGGTCCTGCGGCAGCCAGAAGTAGGAGACGATCGATACGCACGCCACGAGGGCGAGCACGCCGACCGCGAAGACGCCAACGGGCCGTCCCATGATGTTTCGGAGTGTCTTCATTCCTCGCCCTCCGCCCGGAGCCGCGGGTCGATGAGGCGGTGCACCACGTCGACGAGAGCCCCCATCACAAGAATCACTGAGGTGAGCACCAGCAGCGTCGACTGCACCTTCGGCAGGTCGCGCTCGCCAACGTCCGAGACGAGCATCGTTCCAAGCCCGGGCAGGCTGAACAGCTGCTCAACGACGACGGCCCCGACGAGGAGCGCCGCCGCCTGCAGACCGAGCATGGAGATGATCGAGAGCCCGACGCCTGGCAGTCCCTGCGTGAGGAGCGCGCGGAGCCTGGAATTGCCCTGCGACATTGCGGTGCGCACGTGGTCGGCGTCGAGCGCGCGCAGCGTCGCGCTCCGCACGAGCCGGAAGAGGATCGCGCCCTCAATGAGGCCGATCGTGAGGGCTGGCAGCACGAGCGACCGGAACGCCTGCACTGGCCGCTCCCACCCGTCTTGCGGGAATCCCTGGGACGGCAGCCACCCGAGCCACGACGAGAGGACCAGCGTGCCGAGGAGGCCCGCCCACACGACGGGGATCGCCGAAGCGAGCACGCTCGACGCCGACACGAGCTGCCCGAGCGGCGTGGAGTTGCGATAGGCGGCGAAGACCCCAAGCGGGAGCGCGACGAGCAGCACGACCGCGAGCGACATGATTGTCAGCGGTATGGTGACCTCCGCCTT
This sequence comes from Leucobacter aridicollis, assembly GCF_013409595.1. Classification (NCBI taxonomy): domain Bacteria; kingdom Bacillati; phylum Actinomycetota; class Actinomycetes; order Micrococcales; family Microbacteriaceae; genus Leucobacter; species Leucobacter aridicollis. Next base: position 1,225,680 of record NZ_JACCBD010000001.1, read on the forward strand.
CTCGGCGAGCTCCGAGGAGATCTCCGTACCCGTGACAACGGAGTGCCCGAGGTCGAAGCGCAGGACGCCGCCGATCCAGTCGAAGTACTGGGCGAACAGCGGGCGGTTCAGGCCGAGCTGTTCGCGGAGGTTCTCGACCTGGGCCGGGGAGGCCTGCGTGCCGCCGATGACCTGGGCGACGTCGCCCGGCAGGATCCGCAACGTTGCGAAGATGAGCACGCTCGCGACGAGCCAGGCGAGAGCCAGGAGGCCGGTGCGGCCGATGATGAATCGCGTCACGTTCCGAGACTACTCACTCTGGGGCCTCCTGTGTGCGTAGGCGTGATACGTGTTCGGGCTCGGGGATCGCCAGCGTGGCGGCCCCCGAGCCCGAGTGGACGGGTGCGACCGACTAGTCGATCGAGACGCCGGCGAGGCTCACGCGGGCGTTGGTGTTGACGCTCGGGAAGCCGCTGACCTTCGTGCTGATGACGTTCGTCGGCGTGTAGTTGAAGAGCCACTTCGCGGGGGCGTCCTCGGCAATGATCCCTGCAGCTTCCTCGAGGAGCTTCGCCTCGGCACCGGCGTCGGTGCTCGCGAGTGACTCCGCATACAGGCGCTGCACCTCGGGGTTGTCGTATCCGAAGTAGTAGCCAGGGTTCGCGTAGTTGCCGAGGTCGCGCGCCTCGGCGTGGTCGACATAGCTGAGGTCGAAGTCGTGGTTCGAGTAGACATCGTTCAGCCAGGTCGGGAACTCGACAGGCTTCACCTTTGCGGAGACGCCGACCTCTGCGAGCTGGCTGGTCACCATGTCGAGGGCCGCGGTGTCGTAGAAGTTCGGCGACGTGATGGTGAGGCTAAGGTTCGACTGCCCGGCCTCGGCGAGCAGCGCGCGCGCTGCCTCGGGATCGTACCCGTTGACCTTCGTGAGGTCGACATAGCCGGGCTCGAGCTCGGTGATCGGGCTGCCGAGCTGCACGGCGTCGCCGTTCTGCGAGGCGACGAGGGCCTCGCCGTCGATCGCCATGCTGAGCGCCTGGCGCACGCGGGGATCGTCGAAGGGCGCGCGGGCGCTGTTGTAGGCGAGCGTGAACACGTCTGCGCTCTCCGCGCGGACCATGTCGAAGTTCGCGTTGCCCTCGAACTCCGCGCGCAGCGGCGAGAGGAGCGCGGTGTGGACGTCGATGTCGCCGTCCTTCAGCGCGTTGACTGCAGCGCGTCCCTCGGGGAAGAAGCGGAACGTCGCGCGGTCGACGAGCGCGGGCTCGCCCCAGTAGCCGGCGAACTTGTCGAGCGTGATGCTGTCGCCCTGCTTCCAGCGCGTGAACTCGAACGGGCCGGTGCCGTTCGCCGAGTTCTGGAGGCCGTCGGTCGAGCCGCCCTCGAGGATGACGCCCGCTGAGCCTGCGAGCTCCCACAGCAGTCGCGAGTTCGGCTGTTCGAGCGCGATCCTGACGGTGTTGTCGTCGACCTTTGTCACCTGCGCGTCGAACCCGACGGAGTCCGCGGTGAGCGCGGGCTCGAGCGACGCGACGACGTCGTCGGCGGTGAACTCGGCCCCCGAGTGGAACGTCACGCCCGACCGCAGCGTGAACGTGTACTCGAGACCGTCCGCGCTCACCTCGGGCATCTCGGTCGCGAGGACGGGCACGATGTCGGCGATGCTGCCTGCTTCGATGCCGACGAGGCCCTGGTACACGTTGTCGATGAGCACCTGGCCGGTGGCGACGCCTGCGTCGTTGCGGACGTCGAGGCTCGTGGGTTCGAGCACGAGCCCGACCGAGAGCTCCTTGGTGTCATCGCCGGACGTCGGGCGCGTGAGCGCGAAGTAGGCGGCGACGGCGGCGATGAGGCCGACGAGGATGATGACGCCAATGACGATGGGCGTCTTTGAGCGCGTGCGCTTCGTGTATGTCGGCGGCTGCGGGTTCGACTCACTCACGGTGACTCCTCGGGGTCGATCTGCGAAGCAGATGGGTCAGAATGGGAGCCTGCGTTGACGCATGGCGCACGCAGACGGGATCAGCGCCGAAACGACGTGCGCTGAACGCCTGCGCCTCGCTGCGCGGGTGTCGAGGATCGAGACTACGCTGGGCAAACTCGAAGTGGCGCGGAGAAGTCGACCTTGTTGCAGTGTTGTTACGAACCGCGCGGTCGGTTGCGGGCCAGACCGCTAGCGGACGTACCCGCCGTCACGCAGCCCGGCCTCGACCTCGAAGCGGTTGGTGAGGGGGTCTCGGCCCGCGAGGAAATAGAGCAGCGGCAGCGCGAGGCCGTAGCGGCGCCACTGGCGGCGGTGCACCTGCTCGTGCCTGAGGATCGCGGGGCTCACGTTCGCGTCGGTGAGGTAGCAGGAGCCGACGCAGCTGCCGCCCCGGCCGAACGTCCAGCGCGGCATGCCGCGGAACACCCACATCCCGTCGAGGCGTTCGACGGCTCCGGTTGACCAGATGCTGCCCCAGATGAAGCCGACCGCGGTCGCGTAGGCGTAGCCGAACCACGCGAGCGGCAGATTGCGCGGCGGCCGCGGACCCGCGGGGACGCCGGGACCCGTGCCCGTCACCTGCTGCCGCCCGAGACCAGCGCGGCGAGGAGCCGCAAGACCGTCGGGGAATCGTCGGAGGCGATCTCGGCGGTGGCCGGCGCAAACTCGCAGATCGCCGCGCCCGCCAGCGGTGCCGTGGCGACGGCAGCGCGCACGGCGCCAGCCAGGTCGGAGACCGCGAGGCCGAACGGCACGGGAGCGTGCACGGCCGCGAACTCGGCGGGATCGAGCACGTCGAGATCGATATGCACGTAGACGCTCGTCGCGCCGATCTCGGTAAGCCAGTCCCGCACGGCCTCCGCCGGGCCCTCGGACGTCGCCGCGAGACTGCGGATGCCGAGCTCGTCGATTGCCTGCGCCTCCTCGGCGTCGACCTCGCGCGCGCCGACGAGTAGCACGCGACTCGGATCGATCGGATGCGCGCCGTTGAGATCGGCGATCCCCAGACCGAGAGCGTGGCGCAGCGCCATGCCCGAGGCCGCGCCGGAGGGCGAGGTGCTCGGGTGTTGGAGGTCGGGGTGCGCGTCGAACCAGAGCACCGCGACGCCCGGGTCGCGCTCGGCCGCGCGGTCGAGGCCCGCGAGCGTTGAGGCGCAGTCGCCCCCGAGGGTGATCGCCGGATCCTCGGCTGAGCGGAGCGTCTCGCGGGCGGCGTCGCGGGCGGCGACCACCGAGCTCAGGCGCGCCACCGGGGTTCCGAGCGCGTCACCCGCCTGCTGCGGCACGGCGACGTCGAAGCGGGCCGCCGGCGGGAGATCCTCCCGGAGGTGCGCCGCGCCGTCGGTGATGAGCATCGCGCGCGACGACGCGGAACCCTGCCACTCGGGCATCAACAGAAAGATCGCCTTGGTCGGCTCAGCCATCGCACCCACCCTTAGTCATGTGATTCCCTCAGCCTACGCCGGAGTAGCTGAGTCAGTGCCCGACAGATACAAAGTCGATGAGCTCCTCGACGCGGCCGACGAGCTGCGGTTCGAGATCGCGGAAGTTCCGCACCCTGCCGCGGATGCGCTGCCAGGCCTCGGCGGTGTCCGCGAGATCGTCCGACGGCCAGCCGAGCGCGCGGCAGATGCCTGTCTTCCAGTCGATCCCGCGAGGGATCTTCGGCCACTCGGTGAGGCCGAGCCGCGCCGGCTTCACGGCCTCCCAAATGTCGATGTATGGGTGGCCGACGATGCGCACGTGGTCGCCGTGCGGACCGCGCTCGATCGCCTGCGCGATCCGGGTCTCCTTTGAGCCGGTGACGAGGTGATCGAGCAGCACGCCCGCCCGTCGCCCCGGGCCGGGCTTGAACTCGGCAAGCACCCGCTCGAGGTGGTCCGCGCCGTCGAGCAGCTCGACGACGATGCCCTCGATGCGCAGGTCGTCGCCCCAGACCTGCTCGACGAGTTCGGCGTCGTGCTTGCCCTCGACGAAGATGCGGCTCGGCATCGCGACGCGTGCGCGCTCGAGCGGCGCTGCGAACGAGCCGGACGCCGTGCGCTGCCGCGCCTGGGCCCGCTTCGGCGGCACGAATTTCACTGGCTTGCCATCGACCAGGAACGCGTCAGACAGCGGGAACCCGCGCACCGCGCCGTCGAAGTCTTCGAGCTTCAGCACTCCGTCGCGCGCGTCGACGACGGCACCGCAGAACTCGGTGAGGCTGTGCTCGACGACGAGGCCCTTCACGAGTTCGACCTCGGCGCGCTGCACTGGTCCGCGGCGCGGTTTCATCCTGGCGATGGGGTCGTTGTCGTAGCGGTTGTCGAACACGACATCGAGCCTAGCGAACGGCGGGCGCTGTGCGCCGCAGATCCGGGGCTGCTACCGTGGCGATATGAACGCTGAAGTTTCTGAACCGCTCATCCTTGTTGCTCGCGACGGCGCGATCACCCGGGTCACGCTCAACCGGCCGCGAGCGATCAACGCGCTCAACACCGAGATGTTTGCTGGGCTCGCCGCCGCGCTTGACGCGGCCGCCGGTTCGAACGCGATCGTGCTCGACGGGGCGGGGGAGCGCGGCTTCTGCGGCGGCGGAGACATCAAGCAGATCGCCTTTGGCGGCGACCCGCGGGCGCTGTTCGGCGCCGAGTATCTTGTCGACTACCGCGTGAGTGCCTCCGAGGTGCCCGTCGTCGCGCTCATGGACGGCATCGCGATGGGCGGCGGGATCGGGCTCGGCGGGCACGCCGCCTTCCGCGTGGTGACTGAGCGCTCGCGGCTCGCGATGCCCGAGGCCCGGATCGGCATCATGCCCGACGTGGGCGGGCACTACCTCCTCGCGAACGCCCCGGGCCGGCTCGGCGAGTACCTCGCGATCACGGCGAGCGAGATGGGGCCGGCGGATGCGATCGCCCTGGGGTTCGCGGACACCTTCGTGCGCAGCGACCGGCTCGACGACCTGCGCGCCGCGCTCGCCGCAGGGGGCGACCCGGCGGCGACGCTGGCGACGTTCGCTGAGCCGGTGCCCGCTGCGCCGCTCCTCGCGGTGCGCGAGTGGTTCGACCCCATCGCCGACGCCGCGTTGCAGGCCGTCGACGCGGTCGCGGACCCGGTGGGCGCAACCGCTGCCCTCCTCCAGGGCCTCGAGGCGAGCCCGCTGCCGATCGCGGCCGAGACCGCCGCGATCGTGCGCGGCATGTGCCCCGTGTCGCTCGTCGTCAGTGTCGCGCAGATCGCGCGCACCCGGGCCGAGCGGCTCGACGTCGCCGGCGTGCTCGAAGACGACTACCGCATCGTGCCGCGCCTCGCCGTGCTGCCGAACTTCGCCGAGGGCGTGCGGGCGCAGCTTGTCGACAAGGATCGAAACCCGACGTGGGTGCCCGAGCGGGTAGCGGACGTGGACCGGAACGAGATCGCCGCGATCCTCGCGCCCCATGACGCGGGCCAGTCGGGGCTCGGCCTGTAGCGGACCCGTCGCCGCTGCCCCCGTCGCCGCCGGGCCCGACGGCGGCGCGGGCCGCGACCGGGCTACCCTAGGGGAATGACAGAGGAGTACGCCCGGCCAGACCGGGTGGCGGGCGGCGCGCGTCAGCCGCGCGGCGCGGCGCGCGAATTCCCGGTCGAGCTCGACCGCGAACTCGAGACGCCCCTGCCGGTGCAGCTCGCCGCTGCGCTGCGCGAGGCGATCGACGCGGGCACGCTGCGGCCGGCGGAGCCGGTTCCCGCGACCCGGGAGCTTGCTCGCCGGATCGGGGTCGCGCGCGGCGTCGTCGTCGCCTCCTACGAGCAGCTCATCGCCGAGGGCTACCTCGTCGCCACCCACGGCCGCGGCACCGCCGTGAACCCGCAGCTCGAACGGATGTCGGCTCCGGCCGCCGCGCGGGCCGAGGCCGCCAGCCCGCGATCAGGATCGGCCCGAGACGCACGCTCGGCAGCGGGCGCCGGCGAGCCGGCCAGCGCTGTGCCCGGGCGCGCGCCGCTCGCACCCGGGGAGCCGATCCCGAGCGCGATCAACAGCCCCGCGTGGCGCGCCGCCTGGCGTGAGGCGGCGGCCAGGGCCCACGTCGTCGCCCCGGCGCTCGGCGACGACAGGCTGCGCGCAGAGATCGCGGACCACCTGCGCCGGATGCGCGCGACCGCGCGCTCCGCCGGCGACGTCATCGTGACCGCGGGTACCCGCGAGGGGCTCGGGCTGCTGCTCACCGCGCTCGGCACGACGCGCGGCCGGGGACTGGTCGTGGGCGTCGAGGATCCCGGCCTCCCGTCGCTGCGCGGCGTTGCCGCCAGGCACGGGGCGAGCATCGTCGCCCTGCCCACCGACAGCGAGGGGCTGGACACCGCGCGGCTGCCGGAGGGGGTGCTCGACCTCGTCATCGTGACCCCGAGCCATCAGTACCCCCTCGGCGGGTCGCTGCCGCTCGTCCGCCGCCGCGAGCTGCTGGACTGGGCGCAGCGCGGCGGGGTCGTGATCGTCGAGGACGATTTTGACTCCGAGCTGCGCTTCACGGGCAGCCCGCTCCCGACGCTCGCGGCCCTCGACGACGACGTGACCGGCTCGGTCGTGCTCCTCGGCACATTCTCCCGTACGGTCGCCCCCTCGCTCTCGGCGGGCTACATGCTCGCACCCGCCGGGATTCGCGCGCTCGTCGAACCGGTGCGCCGCGAGCTCGGCGGCCCGGTGTCATCGGTCGTGCAGGTGGCGCTCGCGCACTATCTCGCGACGGGGGAGCTGCGCCGGCACACGGCCCGGCTGCTGCGACGCTACGCCGAGCGGCGCGACCTCGTCTCGGAGCGCCTTGCTGGCGCGCACGGGGTGCGCGTTAGGCCGATGGACGGCGGGCTGCACGCGGTCGTCGAGTTCGTCGGACCCGATCCGGCCGCCCTCCGCGGGCGGGAAGACGCGGTGGTGCGCCGGACGCGCGACGCCGGGCTCGGCGCGGAACCGCTCGGCGGATACTGGCAGCGCAACGGCGCGGGCATGTCGGGGCTCGTGATCGGTCTCGGTGGTTCCGACGACCGGGAGTTCGACGACGCGCTGCGCTCGCTCGCCAGGGTGCTGCGCGAGACGTAGCCCGCGGCCGTTCGACGAGCCTGTGGCCGTATAGGGGCGACGCGGTACGCTTGTCGCGTGAGTGTTGAGAACATCACTGCGAGTATGCAGAACTACCTCAAGGTGATCTGGAGCCTGGCCGAATGGTCGGATACCCCGATTACCAATTCGGCGATCGCGGAGTCGGCCGGGGTCCGCCTCTCGACGGTTTCCGACGCGCTGCGCAAGCTCGCCGACTCCGGGCTGATCGACCACCAGCGCTACGGCACGGTGACGCTCACCGACGAGGGGCGCGAACTCGCGGTCGTCATGACCCGCAGGCATCGGCTGCTCGAGACGTTCCTCGTGCGCGTGCTCGACTACTCCTGGGACGAGGTCCACGACGAGGCGGATCGCCTTGAGCATGCGGTGTCCGACGAGATGGTGAACCGGATCGACCGCGTGCTCGACTACCCGACGCGGGACCCGCACGGCGATCCGATCCCGAGCGCCGATGGGCTCGTTCACCGCCCGGCGGCGCAGCTGCTCACCGAGATCGTCGCGCCGTGTCGCGTGCGGGTCGAGCGCATCTCCGATGCCGACCCCGAGATGCTGCAGTACTTCGCGTCGCGCGGCATCATCGTTGACGCGGAGCTCGACCTCATCGAGGGCGAACCGTATTCCGAGACGACCGCGGTCGAGGTGAACGGGTCGGGCACGCAGGTGCTGCTCGGCAAGGCCGCATCGGACTCGGTCTGGGCGTCCCCGGTCGGCTGAGGCCCGATGCCCTGGCAGGCTGCAACGACGCAGCGCATCGAAACCCTGGTTTCGTCGAGGAATGCTTCCCCGCGCTCGGCGATACGAGATAATGGTGAGGATGTCTTGAGAGGAGGCGAAGTTGGGCTGGTTTTCCAAGCGTAAGCGGCAGGCACAGCCGCCGCGCCGTCTCCCGAAGCGCGTGCTCGCGCCCGTCGAAGAGATCGTCGAGCAGGGGCTGCTCGTCGCCGACGTGGCCGTGCGCATGACCGTGAAGAACGCGATCATCATGAACGCGCTCAAGGAGCACGCCGACTACGACGAGGCGCAGATCGTCGAGATGGTGCGCGACGCCCTCAACGAGCTCGCCGCCGAGCGCGAGCGGGATGCGCGGCACATCTCGCGTGTCAGGGGCGAGATCAAGGACACCGGTCGCAGCTCGTGGAGTGAGACCGAGTACGGCAACAGCGACAGCCGGACACTCAAGCACCGCCAAGAGGTCTACGAGCAGGTCGCGGCGGAGCTGCGCGCTCGGACCGAGGACGAGGAGTACCTGAGCGCGACCGTCGAGCGCGCCCGCGGGCTCGCGTGGTCGGAGATCGGTGATTCGCTCAAAGAGCGCGCGAGCCATCCCTACTACAGCGGCGGGCACGACGACGAGTACCGCAGTCACCGCGATGAGCGGATTCAGCAGCTCATCGAGAAGGATCTCACCTCGCTCATCAAGCAGCAGACCCCGAAGACGAGCCTCAAGGACCGGATCAGGCTCAAGAGCTCGAAGTAGCCCCCGCGGTTACGTGGACTGGTTGAGTAGCTCGGGATGCTTCGCGAGGTAGCCCTCGATGAACCAGCACGACGCCTGCACCGTGTGTGCCTGCGCGATGTCGGAGGTCACCGCGCGGTGTGCGAGGAGCCCAGACAGGCCGGTGCCGCGCAGCGAATCGTCGACGACGGTGTGGTCGAAGTCGACGACGCCGTCGCGCGGAAATGAGTAGTGGGCCTCGCCGACGAGCTCGGCGCCGCCGTTGCCCTCGCGGTAGATCGCGAAGCGCTGCGCGGCAGGCTCGTGGGTGATGGTGATGCCGGCCTCGGCCGCGTCCGCTTCAGTCAGGTATCTTGCCATGTTCGTAGCCTAACCCGGTTATCCTGAAAAGGTGCGAGCAAGAATTCTGACAGGACTTGCGGCGGTCGCCGCGCTCACGCTCGCGGGGTGCTCCGCGCCAGAACCAGAACCCGAGGAGCTGACGGTCACGGCGGCCGGGTCACGTTACCTTGACGCGGTCTGCCCGGTCAACGATGTGTGGGACAGCGTCGACGCCGAGCTCGACCGACTTCGCCTCGCCGTCTCCAGAGGAGACAGCGCTGACACCGGCCCGCTCGCGACGCAGCTGCAGGCGCTGCAGGAGGCCTCGGCCATCGCGGCCGAGAGCCTCGCCGACCCGGCGGTTGCGTGGCCCGATGGCGCTAGCTCGGCGGTCGCCGCGGTCGCCGAATCTCTTGATGCTGACGCCCGGCAGGCCGGAGAGGTCGCGGAGCTCTCAGCCGCCGCCATCGCCGACTACGCGTGGGAGGGCGGGGGAGCCGTCGCCGACGCCGCCGCGGACACACGCGCCGCGCTCGGGCTGCCCGCCGACGCCGGGGCCGCCTGCGCCGACCGCTGAGCCGACCGCCGAGCCGACCGCCGAGCCGACACTGCGGTCCCGGCGCGGGACTACTGCAGTTCGGGCTCGACGGCACCCCTCCGGCTGGGTTCGTCCGGCGACACCAACTGTTCGCTCGCATTTGAGCCGCTGTGAGTACACTGAGCGGCCGCGACGGGCATAGAATATCCCTCCTATGCCAACTTCAGACGACGCCCCAGAATTCACTGAATCGAACGACCCCGCAGCGCGCGCGTTCGGTCCACGCGAGCGCCTCGCGATCTGGCTTCTCCTCGGATCCGCGTTCGTCGTGATCCTCAACGAGACGATCATGGGCGTCGCGCTCCCGGAGCTCATGCACACGCTCGGCATCTCCGCGTCCGAGGGGCAGTGGCTGACAACGGCGTTCCTGCTCACGATGAGCGTCGTGATCCCGGTCACGGGCATGCTCATCCAGCGCGTGCCGACACGAGCGCTGTTCATCACGGCGATGTCGCTGTTCAGCGTCGGCACGCTCGTCGCCGCGCTCGCGCCTGGCCTGTCGATGCTGCTCATCGGGCGTATCGTGCAGGCCTGCGGCACGGCGATCATGATGCCGCTGCTCATGACGACCGTCGTAACGCTCGTCCCGGCGGGCCAGCGCGGGCGAATCATGGGCAGAATCTCGATCGTCATGTCGGTCGCTCCCGCGCTGGGCCCGACAGTGTCGGGCATGATTCTCGAGGTGCTGAGCTGGCGCTGGCTCTTCCTCATTGTTCTCCCGATCGCGATCGTCGCGCTCGTCGTCGGCGGGCTGCGGATGCCGAACGTCGGCGTGCGCAAGCGCACCACGATCGATGTGCTCTCCGTGCTGCTGTCGGTGCTCGGCTTCGGCGGGCTCGTGCTCGGCCTCAGCGAGATCGGCAGCGCAGCCAACGGGCAGGCGCTCGTGCCACCGGTCATCCCCGCAGGGATCGGCGCGGTCGCGCTCGCGCTCTTCATCTGGCGCCAGCTCACGCTCCAGCGCACCGACCGGGCGCTCCTCGACCTGCGCACGTTCCGCAGCCGCCCCTACGCGCTCTCCGTGATCCTCATCGCGTGCGCGGCGATGGCGCTGTTCGGCTCGCTCATTCTCGTGCCGATCTACGCGCAGAACGTGCTCGGTCTGACGCCGCTGCAGACCGGCCTGCTGTTGCTGCCTGGCGGGCTGCTCATGGGGCTGCTCGGCCCCGTGGTCGGGCGCATCATCGATGCGCGTGGCGTCCGGCCGATGCTCATCCCAGGCACCATCGTCACCGCGCTCGCGCTGTTGAGCATGGGCCTCTTCACCGAGACCACGGCGGTCTGGCAGGTGCTTGCCACCCACCTCGTGCTCAGCGTCGGGCTCGCTGGCGTGTTCACGCCGCTGTTCTCGGTCTCGCTCGGTTCACTCCCCGTCGAGCTCGCGTCGCACGGGTCCGCAATGCTGTCGACCGTGCAGCAGGTCGCCGGTGCGGCCGGCACGGCGCTCTTCGTGACCGTGATGACGCTGATCTCGGTGTCGTGGGCCGGCGGCGATCCGGTCGCGGTCGACGCGGAGGCGCTCGCGCACGGCACGCGCGTCGCGTTCCTCATCGGCGGCGTGATCGCGTCGCTCGGGGCGATCGTCGCCCTGTTCGTGCGCGAGTCCGACTCCGAGCAGCTGTCGGTCTAGCCGGCGGCCGCGGGGCGCTCGTTCGCCCGGACGTGCGGACGGGGCTGGAGGGCCGGGCGTCGCTAGTCCTGCGCGCCGGCCGCCATGAGCCCGGCGATGAGCGCCGCGAGCCCGAACTCGAACGTCTCGACGGTGACCGTCGTGTTGAGCTCGTCGGCGTGCTCGCGTGCCCGTTCCTCGGCGCGCGTGAGGTGCGGGGCGAGCACGGAGTTGTCGACGGGGCGGAGGTTATCCGCCGGCGCCAGCGAGTCGAGGGCCGACCCGATGACGAACGACTCGATCGCGACGATCGCTGGCACGATCCGCCGCTCGGGGTAGCCATCGCGCCGCATCGCCGCGGCGATCCGCTCGTAGTCGATGATCGACTCGGGCTCGTCGTCGACGGGCATCGTCGCGAGCGCCGCGATGATCCCGGGGTGCGCCCCGAAGGTGTCGCGGTACGCCCGCGCCCAGTCCGCGATCGCGACGTGCCAGGGGCGCGACTCGAAGCCGTGGTCGCCCACCCGGCGCGTGAGCTGGCCGCGCATGCCAGCGATGAGCTCGTCCTTGCCCGCGAAGTAGTGGTGCAGGGCGGAGGGTCGAACCTCGAGATTTCGGGCGAGCGCGGCGAGCGTGAAATCGCCGCCCTTGACGTCAGCGAGCTCGAACGCGGCGGCAAGAATTCGCTCGTGGGAGAGGATCGCTTGGCGCGGTCGGCCTGCCGGCCTGTGGGCGTCGGGCGCCGTTGTCATTGCACATCCTTCTCTCGCGGGGTTGCAGTCTTTATTGAATCTGCGTAAATTAAACTTGCTCCGCGTCTCACTCGAGGATACGGGGTCACACGAACCGAGGGGGACCACCGTGGGAGAAGCGACTGCCGACCTGATCATTGCGGGTGCGCGCGTGCACTCGATGGTGGACGGCGACGCCGACCCGTCACCTCGCTCAATCGCGATCGCCGGCGGTCGCATCATCGCGCTGGGGAAGCCTGATGAGATCGCCGAGGCCTTTGGGGGGCCGAGCACGCAGGTCGACGACGCGAGCGGATTGACGATCACCCCCGGCCTCATCGACGCGCACCTGCACCCGATCCAGGGTGTGGAGCTGTGCCAGGGGGCCGACCTCGGCGGCGTGCGCGATCTGCGTGATCTTCGCAACGCGCTCGCTGCGGAGGCGGCGAGGGTGCGCGCGGGCTCCGGTGGGGGCTGGGTCCGCGCGTGGAACCTCGACTACGCCGTGTTCGACGGGGCGCCGCTGACCTCCCGCTTCCTCGACGACGCGGTCGACGGGCTGCCGGCGATGGTGTTCTTCTTCGACTTCCACACCGCCGTCGCGAGCACCGAGGCGCTGCGGCTCGCAGGCATCACCGGCACGATGGCGTTCGACGACACCTCAGAGGTTGTCGTCGACGCCGACGGCGTGCCGACCGGCGAGCTCCGAGAGGACAGCGCCTACCAGCCCGTCCTCGAGGTCGCCCCGAAGCCGAGCCGCGACGACACGCTTGAGGCCGCGCGCGCGACGTTCGCAAAGATGCGCCGCTCTGGCCTCACCGGCGGCACGATCATGGACGGCAACTCGGAGACGCTCGACCTGCTCCAGGCGCTCGATTCCACCGGCATGGGGCTTCCCGTTCGGATCGTGAGTGCGATGGACATCAAGCCGAGCTACACGGCGGAGACCCGCGCGGCGATCAAGGCGCAGGTCGACCGGGGCGGGAACCGGTGGCGCGGCGGCGTCATCAAGCTCTACGCGGACGGCGTCATCGACACGGGCGCAGGCTGGCTGTACGAGGCGGACGCCGACGGGGCAGGCCTCACTGGCTTCTGGCCGGATCAGGCCGACTTCGCCGCGACCGTGAAGGAGTTCGCGGAGGCCGGCTTCCAGATCGCGACGCACGCCATCGGCGACCGCGCCGTCGGCGAGACGATCACCGCCTACGAGGCCGCCGGTCCGATCGCCCGCACCGGGGTTCCGCACCGCATCGAGCACCTCGAAACGCTGCAACCGCGCGACGTCGAGCGCCTCGCCGAGGCCGGCATCACGGCGTCGATGCAGCTGCCGCACATGCAGTGGCGAATCTCCGATGGCAGCGACGAGTGGGCGCGGCGGCTCGGCCCCGAGCGCGCCGCACGCGGCTGGGCCGCCGGCTCCGTAGTCCGGGCGGGCGCGCCGCTCGCGCTGGGCTCCGACTGGCCGATCGCCGACCTCGACGCGCGCGTCGGCCTCGCGTGGGCTATGCTACGGCGTGCGCCCGGCGACACGGAGGGGTTCGTGTACGAGCCCGAAGAACGACTTTCCGCCGCCCAGGCGCTGCACGGATACACTCGCGGTGCAGCGCTCGCGCAGGGCGACGACGACCTCGGCATCATCCGTGCCGGCGCTCGTGCAGACCTCGCCGTGTGGTCTGCGGATCCACTCGGGGTGTCAGGCGACGATCTCGCCACGCTCCCCGTGCGCGCAACATATCTCGACGGGCTGCGCACGTCGCACGTCGAGTAGCTTTACCCCACATCACCCATCCGAGCGGCACCGTCGCTCCCTCGAAAGGCCACCGTGGTCCAAAACACTGCACTGGCGCTGCTGCCAGTCCTTACCGTCCTTGTCGTGTCGGTGCTCACCAAGCGAGCGCTGCTCGGCCTGTTCTCGGGCGCCGTCGTCGGCGCGATCCTGATCGGCGGCTGGGGGTTCTTCGACTCGCTCGTCGGGCTCGTCGGTTCCTCGCTGTCGAACGAGACCGTGCACTGGCTCGTGCTCGTCGTCGTGCTGTTCGGCATCCTCATTGCCTACTTCAACGTCTCAGGGGCGGTCAACGACTTCGCGAAGTGGACCGAGCGATTCGTGAACTCGCGACGCAAGTCGCTGCTGCTGACGTGGCTGCTCACGATCGCGCTGTTCATCGACGACTACCTGAACGCGCTCACCGTCGGCACCTCGATGAAACGGGTCACCGACAGGTACAACGTGCCGCGCACCATGCTCGGCTCGGTCGTGAAGCTCACGTCTGCGCCGATCGCGATCGTGATCCCGTTCTCGACCTGGGCGATCTTCTTCTCCGCGCTGCTCGAGCAGGACGGCGTGACCGTGAACGGTTCGGGCTTCGGCGCCTACATTGCCGGCCTGCCGTACGTCTTCTTCGGCTGGATCGCGCTGATCGTCGGGCTGTTGCTCGCGCTCGGCGTGCTGCCCCTCGTCGGGCCGCTGAAGCGCGAGCAGGCGCGCGTCGACCGCACCGGCGACCCGCTGCCGGAGGGGCTCACCCCCGAGGAGCGCGCGTTCGAGCTCGCTGAGGATGGCTCCGAGGGCAAGCGCCCGCTGCCCTTCAACTTCCTCATCCCGATCATCACCCTCGTCGTCGTCACGATCCTCACCGAGGTCGACATCGTGAAGGGCGCCGCTGCTGCGGTCGTCGTCGCGATCATCCTTTACCTCGTCCAGCGCCGCATGACGTTCAAGGACGTCGTGGAGCAGGCGTTCGAGGGCATCATGAGCATGTCGTACGTCATGGTGCTGTTCGTGCTCGCCTTCATGGTGCAGCAGATCAACATGGACCTCCAGCTCGCTGACTGGGTCATCGGAGCGACCGAGCCCATCATGAACGGCGCGCTGCTGCCCGCCATCGTGTTCCTCGTGTGCGGCCTGTACGCCTACGCTACCGGCGCGTTCTGGGACCTCGCCGCGGTCATCACTCCCGTCGTGCTGCCGCTCGCGATTGCCGTTGGCGTGGATCCCGTGCTCGCCGGCGCGGCCGTGTTCTCGGGTGCCGCCCTCGGCTCGACGACCTGCCTGTACGGCGACGGCATGATCCTCGCCTCGAAGTCTGTCGGTGTGAAGCCGCTGAACCTCATGCTCTCGATCCTGCCGTACGCGGGCTTCGCAGCGGCGCTGTCGTTCATCGCGTACCTCATCGCGGGCTACGTCTCCTTCGGGGGCTAGCCACAGGACCCGCGAAAGCGGAGAGGGTGCCCCGGTCGCGCGTGCGGCCGGGGCACTTCGTCGTCTGGCGACCGATCTCGCCGCTTGATAGGTTGGCAGGACACCACAGAGATCCACCAACGGAGGCCCCGCATGCCCGCACCCACACCCTCGTCGCCGACACTCGCGGTATCGTCGAATCCCCGCGCGCAGCGACGCCGGTCCGCGGTCACAGTCGCCGCACTCGCGGCCGCCGCAGGGCTCATGCTCACGGGGTGCACGTCGCCAGCGTCGGCGCCCGAGACGAGCGACCCGGGCGGCGTCGTCGCGATCCCCGAGACCGCGGCGGCCGGCCAGATCGAGTGGGCGCTCGGGCTGCTCAACGCGGACGCCGACATCACAGTCGACCAGCTCGAGGGCCGGTTCACGAAGGAATTCCTCGCACAGGTGTCGGTCGAGGACCTCGCGGCACAGCTGAACGAGGGGGTCCGGCCGCTCAAGCCGTTCAAGACGACGGACTACGCCGACGTGAGCGACGTCGTTGGCGCGGCGCGGATCACGGCGGCGAACGCCGAATCGTTCTCGCTTGAGGTGCGTGTCGAACCGGATGGCACGATCTCCGAGATGCTGATCCGTCCCGCGGCGAAGTAGCCGCAGCTATCCGGGAGGCGGCGGAACGAGCCGATACAGCACCTCGGGCCGGCCGCGCTTGCCGTAGCGGTGAGACAGGTCGATCGACCCGATCTCCACGAGGTAGTCGAGATAGCGCCGCGCTGTCGCCGACGACACCGAGCACGCTTCGGCGAGCGCGGCGGAGGTGAGCGGAATCACCGGATCCAGCGCGGCGACGATCTCGGTGAGCGTGACCTGCGAGATCCCCTTCGGGAGGCGTGCTGCGGGCGCCTGGGCGGCCTGTCTCGCCCGTCCGTCCGGCCCGACCTGCCGAACGGCGGCACGCCCAGCCTGCCCGGCATCGCCCTGCACTGTCGGCGACCGGTGCGCTCCCGGCGGCTCCCGCAGCGCCTGGACGCTGCCTGTCGACAGCAGCCTGTCGATCTCGCCCTGCGCGAGCGGCAGTTCCCGCGCGTCCTCGGGGCGCGCCTGGCCGCGCGCGAGGTCGCTGCGGTAGGCCTGCAGCCTGCCGAGGAGGGCCGCCTCCGTGAACGGTTTGACGAGATATCCGACGACCTGCCCGGCGAGGGCCTGCCGTACCGTGACCCGGTCCTGGGAGGCGCTGATGACGAGCACGTCGGGCGACGCAGGCCCGAGCGTGCGCACCCGGTTCAGCACTTCCACCCCGCTGATGTCGGGCAGCCGCATGTCGAGCAGCACGAGGTCGACCTCGCCGCGCACGATGCGCTCGACCGCAGCGAGCCCGGTGCCGACGGCGGCGACGACCGCGAAGCCCGCAGCGTTCGCGACGAAGCGGCTGTGGAGTTGCCGCGCTCCGGCGTCGTCGTCGACGATGAGCACCCGAGTGGCTTGCCTGGTGCGGGAATCGGTCATCGCGCCTCCATCGTGAACCTGAACCTGGCGCCGCCCGACGCCGACCGGCCCACCTCCACCGCCCCGCCGCGGCCGGCGACCGTGCGACGCACGAGGTCCAGGCCGATGCCCCTGCCGGTGCCCGTGCGGTCGGCCTTCGTCGAGACGCCGCGCGTGAACAGGCGCTCGATGTCCGCGGGCTCGATCCCGTCGCCGTCGTCGGAGATGTCGCCGTGGAAGACGCCGTCGAGCTCGGACAGCGCGCAGTGCACGACCGTCGCGTGAGCCTCGCCCGCGTTCCTGCAGAGGTTCGCGATGACGAGGCTCACCTCCTCGTCGACCACGCTCGTGACGGCGAACTCCGCCTCGAGCCTGGCGCCGTGCGCGCTCAGTTCGGCGCGCAGCGCATCGACAGTGGCCCGCAGCAGCGGCTGGGTGCTCAGGCTCTCGCCGTGCACCGTCGTGGTGACGGGGGAGATCCCCTCGATGTAGCGCAGCGCCTCGCTCGTGTCGCCGTGGGTGACGAGCCCGTGGATCACGTGCAGCCGGGTCACGAACTCGTGCGACTGCTCCTGCAGCGCGGCCGCGGTGCGCCGCAACCCCGCGTATTCACGCGCCGCCGCGTCCAAGCGGCGAAAGCGGCGTTCGAGCAGCGCGGCAACCGTCGAGCTCAGCAGCGTTCCCACCACGAGCGCGCCGAGCGCCCAGGGGAGGAGCCGCCGGAGCGCCTCGGACGCGTCATCGGCGATACGGCTCTCAAGGATGCCGACGGAGAGCGCCCCGATGATCTCCCCGTCCGCGGCGCGAACCGGCACCTTCGCGCGCAGCGTGCGCCCGATCGTGCCGGTCTCCGTGCCGAGGAACGTCTCGCCGGCGATGACCGCCGAGTTGTCCGTCGAGACGCGCTTGCCGCGCTCCGCCGGGGTGGGGTGGGTGACGCGGATGCCGCGCTCGTCAGAGATCACCACGTAGTCGACGCCGGCGGCCCGTTCGATCACGTCGGCGAGGGGCTGCAGCTCCGCGGCGGCCGCGGAGACGTCTGAGTGGACGAGCGCGAGCGCCGAGCGCACCTGGGTGAGCTCAGCGAGGCTCGACGCGACACTCGACACGCGCTCGCCGGTGGTCTCGCGGATGCCCCGCTCCTGCACGGCGTACGCGATGCCGGTGGTGAGCACGACGACGGCGACAACGATCACGGTCGGCGCAAACAGCATGACGAGCCGCGCCCCGCGGGCAGTGAGCCTCTTCGCCACCGTCGCTACCTCCTTGTCGACGCTTCAGTTTAGACCGCCCGCACGGCGCGCGTTCCCCCGCGCCGTGAGCATCAAAGAGGTTAAATGCGTGAGGCGGGCCGGCGAGGGCCGCGGCGTGGCACTGTTGGTGCCGAGTACGGCGCACCGGCGCCCTCACAAAGGAGTGAAAACCCGTGGAAGAACCTTCCAGCGCGCACGAGCCGCGCGAACACCACCGGCGGGCGCGACCCGTCACGAGGCTCATCGGAGGCGTCATCGCCGTCGCCGCGATCGGCGTCGCAGCCTTCGGCTCCATCAGCTCGGCGTCGGCTGGGCAAGACATCACCTCGTCCCTCACGATCGTGGCCCCCGCGGCCGCTGGCGGCGGCTGGGACACTGTCGCCCGCGAGATGCAGCAGGCGCAGCGCGCGAACGGCCTCACCGCGAACGTGCAGGTCGTCAACATGCCCGGCGCCGGCGGCACGATCGCGCTCGGAAACATGACCCGTCTCGAGGGGCGAGCAAACACGATCCTCGTCGGCGGGACGGGGCTGCTCGCGGCGACCATCCAGTACGGCTCGGCTGCGACGCTCGACGACGTCACCCCGCTCGCGGTGCTGTTCGACGAGTACGACGTCATCGTCGTCCCCGCCGACTCGCCCTACGAGACGCTCGATGATCTCGTCGCCGCGTGGCAGGCCGACCCGGGGGCGGTGCCCTGGACGGGCGGCGGATCCTTCGATCAGCTTGTCGTGACTGACCTCGCGCTCGCCGCTGGCATCGACCCCGTCGACACCACCTACATCTCGTCGGACGGCGGCGGCGAGGCCGTCGCGGCGCTGCTCAACGGGACGGCGCAGGCCGCCGCCGGCGGGTACCCCGACAACATCGACCAGATCGAGTCCGGCCGCCTCCGGGCGCTCGCGTTGATCGCGGAGGAGCCCGTCGCTGGCATCGACATTTCGACCGCGCGCGAGCAGGGCTACGACGTCACCCTCGCGAACTGGCGCATGCTTGCGGCGCCCGCCGCGATCACCGACGAGGAGACGGCGCAGCTCACCGAGCTCATCGAGGACTCGGTCGCGACTCCGGAGTGGGAGTCCGCGGTCGGCCGCTATCACTGGAGCGAGCACTTCATTGTCGGCCCCGACGTCGCGGCATTCCTTCAGACCGAACGCGAGCGCATCACGCGACTCTACGAGGAGATGGGGCAATGAGCTACTCACACAATCCGACGGCGATGTCCGCCGTCGTCGGCGAAGAGATCACGCTGACGGCCGGGAAGGATCGCGGCAGGGCGCTACTCGTGCAGCTCATCATGCCGGCGGTGCTGTTGGCCTTCGCGGGATACCTCGCGATCGGCATGGTCACCATGCGGGTGCCAGAGGGCACCGCGTTCCCCGGCCCGAGATTCTTCCCCGCGCTCATCGCCGGGGGGCTCACGCTCTTCGCGATCCTGCTCGCGGTCGCTGCGCTGCGCGAGCACCGGCGCGCGGCGACGCAGCAGCATGATGAGGATCCCGCGATCCTGATCGGCCAAGGCGCAGCTGGCGGCGCCGACGTCGACGCCGACGTTGATGCCGATGGCGATCCTGCGGAGCCCGCCCGCGCGGTCAGGATCGACTGGGCCTCACTCGCATGGGTCATCGGATCGTTCCTCGTGTTTACGCTCGTGCTGCCCTACCTCGGGTGGATCATCGCCGCGGCGCTGCTGTTCTGGGGCGTCGCGCGGGGCTTTGGCACGCGGCGCCCGCTCGTGAGCCTCGTCGTGGGGCTCACGTTGAGCTCGCTCGTCTACATCGCATTCGACATGGCGCTCGGGATGTCGCTCCCGTCTGGCGTTCTGGGTTGGGAGTTCTGACATGGACACACTGCAACTATTGCTTGACGGGTTCGCCGGCGCGCTGAGCCTGCAAAACCTGCTCTGGGTGCTCATCGGCTGCGTCCTCGGGACCGCGGTCGGCGTGCTGCCCGGGCTCGGATCGTCGATGGCGGTCGCCCTGCTCCTGCCGGTCACGTTCTCGCTCGAGCCGACCGCCGCGTTCATCATGTTCGCGGGCGTCTACTTCGGCGGCCTCTTCGGCGACTCGACGATGGGCATCCTCATGAACACCCCCGGGCAGGCGTCGGCGATCGCGTCGACTTTCGAGGGCCACAAGATGGCGCTCAACGGTCGGGCCGCGCAGGCGCTCGCAACCGCGGCGATCGGCGCGTTCATCGGCGGAATCGTAGCCTCGGTCGTCGTCGTCTTCCTCGCGCCCGTGCTCGCCGACTTCTCGACCCGGTTCGGCCCGGCCGAGTTCTTCGCGCTCGCCGTATTCGCGTTCGCGGCGACCTCGTCGGTCGTCACGGACAGCGCGATCCGGGGCCTCGCGTCGCTGTTCATCGGGCTCGGGATCGCGGTCATCGGGATCGACGGCGTATCCGGGGCGCCGCGCTTCACGATGGACTCGCCCAACCTGTTCGACGGCATCTCGCTCGTTACCGTCACCGTTGCCGTGCTCGCGCTCGGCGAGGTGATCTACGTCGCCTGCCTCGAACGGCACGTCTCCGGCGGCAAGATCATCCGCCCCAAGGGGCGGCCGTGGCTGTCGCGCGCGGAGCTGCGTGAGGCGGCGCCAGCGTGGGCACGCGGCACCGCGATCGGGCTGCCGTTCGGCGTGATCCCCGCGGGCGGCTCCGAGATCCCCACGTTCCTCGCGTACGGGCTCGAGAAGCGACTCGACGCGCGGCGCGCACAGCCGAAGTTCGGCACGGGCGCGATCCGCGGTCTCGCCGCTCCGGAGGCTGCCGGCAACTCGACGACCGGCATGGCGATGGGCGCGCTGCTCGCGCTCGGGCTGCCGATCTCGGCGACCGCCGCGATCATGCTCGCCGCGTTCCGGCAGTACGGACTCCAGCCCGGCCCGCTGCTGTTCGAGCGCGCCCCCGACCTCGTGTGGGCGCTGCTCGCGAGCTTCTTCATTGCGATGATCGTGCTGCTGATCCTCAACCTGCCGTTCGCGATGCTGTGGGCGCGACTGCTGCTCATCCCGCGGCCCTACCTGTACGCGGGCATTACGGTGTTCTGCGCGTTCGGGATCTACGCGACGTCGGGGTCGACGTTCGACCTGCTCGTGCTGCTCGGCGTCGGCATCGTCGGGTTCCTCATGCGGGCGCTCGACTTCCCGATCGCCCCGCTCATCATCGGCATGGTGCTTGGCCCGCTCGCCGAGACGAGCCTGCGCGACGCGACCATGAGCGCGAACGGCGACTTCTCCGTGCTCGTGCAGGGGCCGATCGTGCTCACCCTGTACGCGCTGCTGATCCTCGTGCTCGGCTTCGCCGTGAGCGGGCGGATTCGGGCGCGCCGGGCTGCGCGTGCGCAGGCGCGGGCCGACGAGGAGGTCCTTGTGAGCCGCTAGTTCGGCTGCAGTGCGGCCTCGCGGGTGCGAGGCCGCACTGCCTCCTTACGGGAGCTGTGCGGCGACCGCGCGAAGCACGTCCTCGGGCGCCGCGTCGGCGCTGAACGACGCGACGACGACGCGCGAGGCGCCGCGTTCGCCGCCAAACCACGGCGCGAATCTGCCCAACAGTTCCGTGAGCTCGCGCTCGAGCTCTTCGAATGCGTGGGTGTCGCCGAACTTCATCCAGCGGCGGAGCGCGGCGTTGTGGACTGCGACGATCGCCGCGGCGGCGGCGATCGAGCCCCAGTCGGGGGTCCCTGGAGCCGCGACGCGCGCGAGATAGCGCTGAAACATGCGCTCGTAGCGGTGCGTGATGACGAGTTCGCGCTCGCGCAGCAGGGGAGTGCTGCGGAGCAGCTGGGAGCGCATCCTGGCTGTGACCGGGTCGCGGGTGAGTACGCGCGAGACCTCGAGCGTGCCCTGGGCGATCGTCACGGATGCGCTGAGGTTGGAGGCATCGAGCTGCTCCTGGAGCTGGCTCAGCGCGAGGTCGTGGTCGGCGAAGACGACGTCCTCTTTGCTGCCGAACCGCCGGAAGAACGTGCTGCGGCTCATCCCGATTGCGTCGGCGAGGCTGCTCGTGGTGGTCTGCTCGTACCCGTGCTCGGTGAGATACCGCACGGCCGTCGCCTGCGGCGAGTCCGCTGGGGTGTGCTCAGTCGCTGGGTTTCGGTCGCTCATGGGTGAGAAGTTAGCACACGGGTGAAACCCGGTGCCGCATATGTATCCCCGGGATGTGGGGGAAGTTGCGGCAATTGTGGGCCGAGTGGCCTTGATTTGAGACTGAGTCTCAGGCATACTTCTGGGGACGCGCCGCGACCACTGGCGCCCAGGACGACAAACGATGGAGTGTCGAGTATGGCAATCGCAAATTTCGCCCAGCAGACTGTTCCCGATGGCGGAACGTACGTGCCGCCCGTCGCGGACTACGCCTTCCTGCTCGGTGAGGCATTCGGCACCGACGTCGTGGCGCGGGCCACGGATGGCGCGCTGAGCGCGGCCGACGCAGGCGACGCGCTGGAGGCCGCGGGCGAGTTCGCCGCCGAGGTGTTCGCGCCGCTCGACCGCGTGGGCGACCAGCAGGGCGCCCAGCTCGTTGACGGCAACGTGCGCATGCCCGACGGCTTCACGGCGGCCTACAAGTCGTTCGCGGCGGCCGGCTGGGTCTCGGCGTCGGTCGCGGAGGACGCCGGGGGAGACGGGCTGCCAGGATCCGTCACCGCCGCGCTCTCGGAGTTCTGGAACGCCTCGAACGCCGCGTTCGCGCTCTGCCCGGCGCTGAGCCACGGTGCGATCCGTGCCATCCAGGCGAACGCGTCTGAGGAGCTCCGCGCCGCGTACCTCCCCAAGCTCGTGAGCGGCGAGTGGACGGGCACGATGAACCTCACCGAGCCACAGGCCGGCAGCGACCTCGGCGCGGTGCGCACGATGGCCCGCGACAACGGCGACGGCAGCTGGGCCGTGAGCGGCCAGAAGATCTTCATCACCTGGGGAGACCACGACGTTGCCGACAACATCGTGCACCTCGTGCTCGCCCGCACCGAAGGCGCCCCCGAGGGACACCGCGGCCTCTCGCTCTTCGTCGTGCCGAAGTTCACACTCGACGCATCCGGTGCGCCCGGCGAGCGCAATTCGGTCGTCACCGTCGGGCTGGAGCACAAGCTTGGCATTCACGCGAGCCCGACCTGCGTGCTGCAGTTCGAAGACGCGACGGGCTACCTCGTCGGCGAACTCAATCAGGGCCTCATGGGCATGTTCGTCATGATGAACGAGGCGCGGGTCGGCATCGGCGTCCAGGGGCTCGGCGTGGCCGACCGCGCCTACCAGCGCGCGCTCTCGTACGCACACACGCGGGTGCAGGGTGCGGTGCTCGGGCTGCCCGACGGCACTCCGATCGCTGGACATCCCGACGTCCGCCGGCTGCTGCTGTCGATGTCGAGCCGGATCTCCGCGATGCGCGCGTTCTCGGTGCTCGTCGGTGACGTGCACGACCGCGCCGAGGCTGACGGCACGGGCGCGCTGGCCGAGCTGTTCGTGCCGATCCTGAAGTCGTGGCTCACCGAGCAGGCCGTGCACATCTCCTCCGACGCCGTGCAGGTGCACGGCGGCATGGGCTTCATCGAGGAGACTGGCGCGGCGCAGCACTTCCGCGACGCGCGCATCATGCCGATCTACGAGGGCACCACTGCGATCCAGTCGAACGACCTCGTCGGACGCAAGGTGCTCCGCGATAGCGGCCAGACGCTTGGGCAGGTGTTCGCGATGATCCGCGAGCAGACCGCAGCCCTCACCGCGACGGGCGACGCGCTCGCCGCCCGAGTGGCCGAGCGCACCGAGCGCGCCGTCGGAGCGGCAGAGCGCGCCACGCAGGCGCTCCTCGGCTTCGCGTCAACCCCGCGCGATGCGTACGCGGTGTCGGTGCCGTTCCAGGAGCTCCTGGCGACGTTGGTGGGTGGCTGGATGCACGCGACCATCGCGACCGCGGTGCTCGGGCACGGGGAGCGGACCGACGACGACGCGCGACGTCTCGCCGAGGCTGACTTCTACAGCGCGCATCACCTCGCTCAGGTCCACGCGCTTGCGGAGACCGTCGCCGCCGGCGAGATCGGCGAGTAACCGGAGGTCTCGGGCGCCCGCCTCTGCGGTGGCGGGCGCCTCTGCGTGCCGGCCCTATCCCTGGCCGACGTGGCGGGAGTCGAGCGCGCTGATCGAGCGCCGTACCGCCTCCGCGAGCTGCCGCACCGCGGCGCTCGGTCCCGCAGGGCCTGCCGGCGCGGCGAGCAGCAGCTCTCGTGTGAACCTGTCGTCCGCGATCGGCCGCAGCACGACGCCCTCCGGCACGCTGGAACGCATGAGCGACGGCACCAGGGCAACGCCCATGTGCGCCGCGATGAGACCGAGTACCACCGCATAGTCGTCGGTGCGCACGGGCACCGTCAGCTTCACGCGAGTCTCCTCGAAGAGCTCGCGAACGAGATCGTCGAGGGTGTCGCCCGGCGTTGACCCCATGACCCAGTTCTCGCCGCCGAGTTGCAGCAGTGCCTGCGTATCGAACTCCTCGATGTGCGCGAGTTCGTGATTCGCCGGGAGCGCGAGCAGCATCGGGTCGGTGAACACGTGCGTCGTGTGCACCTCTGAGCGCAGCGGGAGCGCGTAGCTGCCCGCCGCATAGACGAGGGCGGCGTCAAGGGTGTGCTGGTTGACGCCGCCGACGAGCGGCATGACCTCGGCGAGGGTGGCATCGAGCTCGATGCCGAGCTCCGAGAGTCGCGTGGCGATGCCGGGCAGGATTCGCGCCGCGGCTGTCGGAAAGATGCCGAACCGCAGCCTGACGTGCCCGAGCTGGGCGAGGTCGCGGACGTCGGTGAGGGTGCGGTCGGCGAGCCCGAGGATCTCCTCGCCGCGCTCGAGCATGAGCAACCCGGCGTTGGTGAGGCGCGATCCTCTGCTGCTTCGCGACGTGAGCTCCGTGCCAACGAGCCTGTCGAGATTCTTCAGGTGGTAGTCGACGGTGGGCTGGCTCCACCCGAGCCTGGACGCGGCGCGGGCCACCGAGCCCTCTGCGGCGACGGCGCTGAGCGCCTGGAGTTGGCGAAGATCGATCACGTGCGCTCCCGGAATAGCTGAGGTTACGGCGAAGAATTCAGCGCCCTGATACATACAGTATATGTCTCTAGGGAGCTGAATCAGGGGTTCTCCTGGGAACCGGGCGAGGCCACTATGAAAGGTATGCCTATTGAGACCCATGTGACCCAGCAGGACGCCCCCTACGCGTCCGCCCTCGAGCGCTTCGCCGATGCGGGGCCGCAGAGTTTGATGGTGCCCGGGCACGGCTGCGCACCCGAGGCCGGCGGGGAACACCTCGCGCGACTGTTCGGCGAGCGCGCAGTGCAGCTCGACGTGCCGCTCATGCTCGACGGCATCGACCTCGGGCCCGGCTCGCCGCTCGCGCAGGCGCTCGAACTCGCTGCGGACGCGTGGGGCGCTCGCCGCACCTGGTTCCTTACGAACGGCGCCTCGCAGGGCAACCGCACCGCGGCCTTCGCTGTGCGCGGGCTCGGCGAGCGCGTGCTCATGCAGCGCAGCTCGCACTCAAGCTTCACCGACGGCGTGCTGCTCGCGGGCCTTATCCCGGCCTTCGTCGCGCCGAACGTCGACCACGACCACGGCATCGCTCACGGACTCACCCCTGAGGTGCTCGAGGACGCGCTCGCGACCGAGGCCGAGGCCGGCCGCGCGGTGCAGAGCGTCTACGTGGTCTCGCCGAGCTACTTCGGTTCGACCGCAGACGTCGCGGGCCTCGCACGCGTCGCCCACGCGCACGGCGCGGCACTCATCGTCGACGGCGCCTGGGGGGCGCACTTCGGCTTCCATGAGGATCTCCCGGACTCGCCCGTCCGTCTCGGCGCCGACCTCGTGATCTCGAGCACGCACAAGCTTGCGGGTTCGTTCACGCAGTCCGCGATGCTGCACATGGGCGACACCGAGTTCGCCGACAGGCTCGAGCCGCTCGTGAACCGCTCGTACACGATGACCGCGTCGACCTCCGCGAGCGCGCTGCTCATGGGGTCGCTCGACTCGGCCAGGCACGCGCTCATGAACGGCACGGAGCAGATCGGTCGCTCGATCGAGCTGTCCGAGGAGTTCCGTGACCGCCTGCGAGCCAGCGAGCACTTCACGGTCATCAGCGATGACTTCGGGGACTTCCCCGACATCGTGAGCGTGGACCCGCTGCGGATCCCGATCGACGTATCGCGCCTCGGCCGCAGCGGCCACTGGGTGCGCGACCGCATGATCTCGGAGTACGGCGTGTACTTCGAGATGTCGACGGCCACGACGATCGTCGCGGTCATCGGCGCGCTCGCCACCCCGGACATCGACCGTGTCATGGCGGGACTCGAAGCGGTGGCCGAGGAAGCCCTCGCGAGCAACGGCGGCCCGAGCGAGCTCGGCGCGTTCCCCGAGCTGCCCGAGGCAGGCACGCTGCGCATGCTGCCCCGCGCGGCGTTTTTTGCGGAGAGCATCGTCGTCACCGCCCACCAGGCGATCGGCCAGATCTCGGCGGACACCCTGGCGGCATACCCTCCCGGGATCCCGAACCTGGTGCCCGGCGAGGAGATCACCGAGGAGACCGTGACGTTCCTGCAGGCCGTTGCCGCCTCACCGACGGGCTACGTGCGCGGTGCCGCCGACCCGCTGGTTGCGACGTTCCGCGTGGTCCGCGACCCGCTGACTGCGAGCGCCAACTAGCCACCCGACCTGGCCAGGCCGGCTTGCGCGCTGGGAAGCCTCGCAAGCCGGCGGGCCTGTACTTCGCCTGCCCGGCGCCGACCGGGCGCCTCCGCCCGGGCGCCACTTGCTGTGTGCCACCCGCCGAAGAGCCCCTTCCCCGCAACAGAGGTACTTCCCAACCGTTGGATTGGGGTCGTTCAGCGAGGTAGGGGCTCTCCCTCGCGCGCGGCGCGTGGTGCCATGACTCGGGCTCGGCGCGTGGTGCCATCAGCCAGGCCCGGCCAGGCCTGGCCAGGCTCGGGCGCGGCCCGCGCGGCGGCGCCCGCACCGCATCCGGGCACAACAAAGGGCGGGTCCGGCAACTGCCAGCACCCGCCCTGTGCGTGAAGGCGTTAGGCCTTCTTCTTGCTCTTCTCGAAGAGGTTGCCGACGAGCGTCGAGGTCAGCAGCACGACGCCGAGCAGTACGATGCCGACGATCGAGATCGCGACGACGTCTACGGGCTGGCCGGCAGCCGAGAACGGTGCGTGCGTGTCGACCTTCTCGACGCCTTCCGACGCGAACGCGGGCGCGCTGACCAGAACGGTAGCGAGCGCGACAGAAGCGGCGGTTGCAATGCGTGTGCGGATCTTCACTGTGTCTCCTCAGAAATCTGTGAGCGCGCGGCATCCTGCAGCGCACCCTCCTATTCTGCCCTATTTTTTGGCGGCGCGTGGATAAGCTCTCATCATGAGTCTCGAACGCGAAACTACCGCCATTGACCAGATCGCTGAGGATTGGGTCGACGCGCTCACAGAGCACGACCCCATCACCGGCAGCTACATCGGGCGTGAGAGTGCCCACGCCCGCCTGAACGACTTCTCGCCCGCCGGCAGCGACGCCGTGGCGTCCGTGATGCGCGACACCCTCGCGAAGCTGCGCGAGGCGACACCCGCCGACGACGTCGACCGCGTGACGAAGATCGATCTCACGGCCGAACTGGAGCTCTCGCTCGCGCGCCACGACGCTGGCGAGGAACTGCGCAATCTCAACGTCATCGAGTCGCCGAGCCAGCAGGTTCGCGACATCTTCGACATCATGCCGAGCGACACCGAGGCCGACTGGGCAAACATTGCGGCACGCATGGCCGCGGTGCCCGAGGCGATGCGGTCCTACCGCGAGTCGCTCGATGCCGGCGTCGCGCGCGGGCTGGTGCCTGCGCTGCGCCAGGTGCGTGAGGTCGCGGCCCAGCTGCGCCGCACCGCGGGGATGTCGCCGCTCATCCAGCCGCGCGGCGGGGTGCCCGGCGATGCAGGCCCCGGCGGTAAGCCCAAGGGGTTCTTTGCCGAGCTCGCCGAACGCGCGGGGGAGTCGGTCCCCGAATCGCTCCGTCAGGATCTCGCGACGGCTGCAGACGCCGCCTCTGAGGCGTACGGGGGCCTCGCGAACTTCCTGGACACGCACCTCTCCGCGCACGCGCCTGAGACCGACGCGTTTGGGCGTGAGCGGTACGAGCTCGCGTCGGAGGTCTTCCTCGGGGCCAAGGTTGATCTCGACGAGACCTACGAGTGGGGCGTCGAGGAGCTGCGCCGCATGACGGAGGAGCAGGAGCGCATCGCCGGGGAGATCCTTGGCGAGCGGCCGCGCCCCGGAATCGTCGCCGACGCGATCACGCACCTTGACGGCGACGCCTCGCGCAAGCTGCACGGCACCGAAGCGTTGCAGCAGTGGATGCAGGAGACGAGCGATCGCGCCGTCGCCGAGCTCGGCGCGACCCAGTTCGACATTCCCGAGGAGATCCGCACGCTCGAGTGCATGATTGCGCCGACGCAGGAAGGCGGGATCTACTACACCGGCCCGTCGAGCGACTTCTCGCGGCCCGGCCGCATGTGGTGGTCGGTGCCCGAGGGCGTCACCGAGTTCGACACGTGGCGCGAGCTCACGACGGTCTACCACGAGGGCGTGCCCGGGCATCACCTCCAGATCGGCCAGGCCGTCGTGAACAGCGGCACGCTCAATGAGTGGCGCCGTCAGCTCGCGGGCAGCTCCGGGAACGCCGAGGGCTGGGCGCTCTACGCGGAACGCCTCATGGAACAGCTCGGCTACCTCGACGATCCCGCTGACCGCCTCGGGATGCTCGACGGCCAGCGCATGCGCGCCGCCCGCGTCGTGCTCGACATCGGCGTCCACCTCGGCAAGCAGCGCCCGGACGGCGGCGGGGTCTGGGACGGCGACTACGCGTTCGAGTTCCTCGCCGAGAACGTCAACATGAACGACGGCTTCGTGCGCTTCGAGGTGCTCCGCTACCTCGGGTGGGCGGGCCAGGCGCCGTCATACAAGATCGGGCAGCGGATCTGGGAGGAGCTGCGCGACGAGGCTCAGGGCCGCGCCGAAGCCGGCGGCGGAACGTTCGACATCCGCGACTTCCACCGCGAGGCGCTGCAGCTCGGCGTCACCAGGCTCGACACGCTCCAGGCCGCGATGCGCGGCCAGCTCGCCGGCTAACGGCGGAACCACTCACGATCTGGCCCGGCGGCCGCGCCTGACGAGGTGCGGGCGGCGGGCCAGATCGTTTTCGTCTGCCCGGAGCGGCCCCGTTCTGGGATGATTGTCGCAGGGGAGCTCCACGGGGGAGCGCCTACCGCGTCACGGAGGCAATCGTGTCCAACGAAGAACTATCGCCCTCACTCGTCGAGCGCACCGGGATCGAGATCGTGCCGGAGGGCGCCCGCACCGCGCGGCCACGCGACCTGTTCTGGCCGTGGTTCGCGGCGAACGTCTCGGTCTTCGGGATGTCGTACGGCTCGTTCGTCCTGGGCTTCGGCATCTCGTTCTGGCAGGCCACCGCCGTCTCCGTGATCGGCATCGTCGTGTCGTTCTTCCTGTGCGGCGTCATCGCGATCGCAGGCAAGCGCGGGTCCGCGCCGACGATGGTGCTGTCGCGCGCGGCCTTCGGCGTCCACGGCCAGAAGGTGCCCGGCATCATCTCCTGGCTGACCTCGATCGGTTGGGAGACCTTCCTCGCGATCATGGCGGTGCTCGCCACCGCGACGGTCATCACGCAGCTCGGCGGCGACGGCGGCGTCGCGGTGAAGCTCGTCGCGACGATCGTCGTCGCCGCGCTCATCGTCGTGGCGTCCGTGCTCGGCTACCACACGATCATGAAGATGCAGTCGATCCTGACCTGGATCACGGGCGCCGTGACGGTCCTCTACATCGTCCTCGCGGCGCCGCACATCGACCTCGCCGCGGTCATGGCGATCCCCGCCGGGAGCACCGGGAACGTCATCGGCGCGCTCGTCATGGTGATGACCGGGTTCGGCCTCGGCTGGATCAACATCGCCGCCGACTGGTCGCGGTACCAGCGCCGCGACGCCTCTGACGGGTCGATCATCCTCTGGAACACGATCGGTGGCGCGCTCGCACCCGCGATCCTCGTCGTCTTCGGCCTGCTGCTCGCCGGTTCCGACCCGGCGCTCATGGACGCCGTCGGGAACGACCCGATCGGCGCCCTCGCGACGCTGCTGCCGGTGTGGGTACTCATCCCGTTCCTGCTCACCGCCGTGCTCGCGCTCGTGTCGGGCGCCGTGCTCGGGATCTACTCGTCGGGGCTGACGCTCCTGAGCCTCGGGATCCGGATCCCGCGCCCAGCCGCCGCGGGCATCGACGGGCTGATCCTCACCGCCGGAACGATCTGGGTCGTGTTCTTCGCGGAGGGCTTCCTTGGGCCGTTCCAGAGCTTCCTCATCACGCTCGGAGTGCCGCTCGCTGCATGGGCGGGGATCCTGATCGCCGACATCCTCCGCCGCAAGCGCGACTACGACGAGGTCGCCCTGTTCGACGCCCGCGGCCGCTACGGTGCGTGGGACTGGACCTCGGTCGCGATCTTCGTCGTCGCCTCGGCGATCGGCTGGGGGCTCGTGACGAACGGCTTCGCCGCCGACGCCCCGTGGAACAACTGGCAGGGGTACCTGCTCGGGTTCATCGGCGGCAAGGACGGCGACTGGGCGTACGCGAATCTCGGCGTGTTCTTCGCGCTCGTGTTCTCGTTCGTCGTCGCCTGGTTCGCGCGAGCTGGCAGGATCCACAAGCAGGAGATGATCGGCCGCTAGCCCGCGGGGTAGGGCCTGGGCCTGCCGGCCCGGTCCTGCCGTGCCTGGTCCTGCATTCCCTCTGGCCGCGCCTCCTCCGGCCGTGCCCCCTCCGGCCGTGCCCCCCTCCGGCGGTTGGCAGTTGTTGTCGCTACGGCGACGCCATAACGGCAACAACTGCCAACTCAGCAGTGGCGGCCGGCCCCCGGATGCCGCGGGCCGGCTCAATCAAATGCAGTTAGGCGCTGCGCTGACCGCCCTGGCGACGCTGGCCGCCGCCCTGGCCGCCGGAGCGCCCGCCGGGACGTCCGCCCTGGCCACCCTGGCCGCCCTGGCCGCCCTGGCCGCGCTGGCCACCCGAGCGCTGACCGCCCTGACCGCCGCGCTGGCCACCCGAGGCTGCGCCCTGTCCGCCCTGGCCTCCGCCACCACGGCGCGAGCGCTTACGCTTGGCGTTGGCACCCGTGGACGATCCCGACCCGGCGGGGTTGTGACCGGCGGCGCGCTGCTGCGCGGCCTGCGCCTCCGCGCGGCGCTGCTCGATAGCCTTCGGATCCTGGCGGGGAGCGACCTCGCCGATGAGGTCGAGGACCTCACGGTTGACGCTCTTCGCCATCGGATCGACCTGCAGCGGCGTGACGTTGATCTTCGCCGCGCGCATGAGCTGGCGCATCTCGCCGCGCTGCTCGGGGAGCACGATCGTGACGACGTCGCCCTCGTTACCGGCGCGCGCGGTGCGGCCCGACCGGTGCAAGTACGCCTTGTGCTCGACCGGGGGATCGATGTGGACGACGAGGTCGACACCGTCGACGTGCACGCCGCGGGCGGCGACGTCGGTCGCGACGAGCACCTTCGCCTCGCCCGAGACAAACTCAGCGAGGTTCCGGTCGCGGGCGTTCTGTGACAGGTTGCCCTGGAGCTCGACGGCGGGGATACCGGCCGCGGTGAGCTGCTTTGCGAGCTTCTTCGCCTGGTGCTTCATGCGGGTGAACATGATCCTGCGGGCGGTACCGCTCGCGAGCGCCTCGATGAGGGCGTCCTTCTGGCCCTTGCCTGACACCTCGAAGATGTGGTGCGTGAGCTGCGGCACGGGGGACTCAGCGGAGTCGACCGAGTGCATCACCGGATTGTGCAGGTACTTCTTCACGATGTTGTCGACGCCGTTATCGAGCGTCGCGCTGAAGAGGAGGCGCTGGCCCTGCTTCGGGGTCTTGTTCATGATGCGCGTGACCACGGGGAGGAAGCCCATGTCGGCCATGTGGTCGGCCTCGTCGAGCACGGTGATCTCGACGCCGTCGAGCGTCAGCACCCCCTGCTTGAGGAGGTCGTCGAGGCGGCCCGGGGCTGCGACGACGATGTCGACGCCGGCTTCGAGCGCGACCTCCTGGCGGCGTTGCGGCACGCCACCGAAG
Organism: Leucobacter aridicollis; assembly: GCF_013409595.1. NCBI lineage: Bacteria > Bacillati > Actinomycetota > Actinomycetes > Micrococcales > Microbacteriaceae > Leucobacter > Leucobacter aridicollis. The sequence continues at coordinate 1,257,490 of NZ_JACCBD010000001.1, forward strand.
ATCGTCGTGACCTTCAGCCCGACGGGGTCGGCGAGCATCTTCAGCGTCTCCGCGATCTGCGTGACGAGCTCGCGGGTCGGGGCGAGGACGATGGCGCGCGGTCGCGACGGGCGACGCTTCTTCGCGGCCTCGCCCGCAGCGATTCCTGCCTCGCCGCCGGCGAGGTTCGCGGCGATCGGAATGCCGAACGCGATGGTCTTGCCCGAGCCGGTGCGGCCGCGGCCGAGCACGTCGCGCCCCTTCAGTGTGTCGGGGAGGGTGTCGCGCTGGATCGGGAACGGGGCAGTCTTGCCGTTCTTATCGAGTGCATGGGCGATGGGAGCGGGCACGCCGAGATCGGCGAAAGTCTGAGTGGTCACGCGGTGTCTAGTACTTCCTGCGTTGGTGTGAGTCATGGGGGATTTTCCCCCGGTACTGTCAGTCTACTTGGCTCCCCTGTGGAGCGGCGGATGTCAGCGATCTCTGGACCGGAAGATGCCGACTGTCGGTGGTGCGCGGTAGCGTCGACTGTGCGCGGCGAGAGCCAGAACAGGAATGAGGCGCAATGTTCGTTCGCGAGACCGAGACCGGGCCGCTGCTGGTCACGAGCGCCAGCGACCTCACGGCCGCGAGCGTGTGCGAGTTCGCGTTCCTGCGACGGGTCGACCTCAAGTTTGGCAGGGCCGTGGAGGTGCCTCCGGACGACGACGTGATGCTGGCGAGGGCTGGTGCGCTCGGCGATGAGCATGAGGAGCGGGTGCTCGCCGAACTACGTGAGACCTACGGGCGTGGTGAAGCCGGGGAGCCGGGAGGCGTCGTCGAGATTCCGCGACCCACCGCAATGACGCCCGACGTGCTCGCCGCCGTTGCCGCTGAGACGGAGGTGGTCCTGGCGGGGAAAGCGAAGGTGGTGTTTCAGGCGACGTTCTTCGACCCGGCGCAGCGGCCCGCGCGGCCCGAATCGGGCGAGCCCGCGATCGCGTTCCTCGGGTTCGCCGACTTCCTGGAGCTCCGCGACGACGGGACGTACGAGGTCCAGGACACGAAGCTTGCGCGCCGCGCGAAGGTCACCGCGCTGATGCAGCTCGCCGCCTACGCTGAGCAGCTCGACCGGCTCAGCGTGCCTGTCGCGGGCGAGGCGACGCTGATCCTGGGGTCGGGGGAGCGCACCTCACACAGGATCGCGGACATCGCACCCGTGTTTCGCCGCCGCCGAGCGCGGTTGCACCGGCTGCTGCTCGCAAGCTTCGCCGCGGTCGGAGCGGACGGGCTGCGGGCGAGCGCGCCTCCGGTCGCCTGGGGTGCCGACGGGGTCACTGCGTGCGGCCGCTGTGAGGTGTGCGAACCGGAGATTCGCCGGTCCCGAGATCCGCTCCTCATCGCCGGACTGTACCCGCGGCAGCGCGACGCCCTCGTCGCCGCTGGCCTGGCGACGATTGACGCCGTCGCCGAGGCAGTTCCGGGCGTTGCGGACGGTTCGCTCGCGGTCCCCGGGCTCACCGGCGCGGCCCTCGAACGCATTGCGCTGCAGGCCGCCGTGCAGGTCGAGACGGAACAGGCCGCATCCGGAAGTACGGCGGCCACACCGCCCAGCGTGAGGGTCGTCGCCCCGGCGGCGCTCGCTGCGCTGCCCGCGCCGAACCCGGGTGACCTGTTCTTCGACTTCGAAGGCGACCCGTTCTACCGGGAGACCAGGGACGGCACCGCACACTGGAACCTCGATTATCTCTTCGGCATGGTCGACGAGCGCGAGGAATTCACGGCGCTCTGGGCGCACTCGCTGCGCGACGAGCGCGCCGCACTCGAACGCTTCATCGCGCTTGTGCGCGACCGGCGCGCGCAGTACCCGGGCATGCGGATCTATCACTACGCGAGCTACGAGCGCACGCACCTCCTGTCGATCGCGGCGCGCCACGGGGTGTGCGAGGCGGAGGTGGATCAGCTGCTGCGGGAGCACGTGCTCGTCGACCTGTATCCGGTCGTGCGGCAGGCGCTCCGTGTGGGATCGCGCTCGTACTCGATCAAGAAGCTCGAGCCGCTCTACATGGGCGCCGAGGTGCGCGCGGAAGACGGGGTGGTGAACGGTGCGCAGTCAGTCGTCGAGTACGCCGAGGCCGCCGCGCAGCTCGCATCCGCCGACGCCGCCGAACGCGCAGCGGGGCAGCGCAGGCTCGACGACATCGCCGACTACAACAGGTACGACTGCGTCTCCACGCTCAGGCTGCGGGACTGGCTACTCGACATCGCCCGCGAGCACGGCGTTTCCCCGGCCTCGCCAGACGAGCTAGCGGGCAGCGGCGAGCCGCCCGTCGAACTCAGCAGGGTGGGAGAGCAGCTGCTTGAGCTCGCCGATACCGAGACCGACGCCGCCGCGCGGACGGCGCTGAAGCTCGCCGCGAGCGCCATCGACTATCACCAGCGCGAACAGAAATCGTTTTGGTGGGCCCACTTCGCGAGGCTTGTCGATCCGGTCGAGGACTGGGCCGACACTCGCGATGTCGTCGTCGCAGACGCGGCGCTCAGCGAGGTCGTGGAGGACTGGCACCGGCCGCCACGCGCGCGCGTCGAACGGCGGCGCGTGCGGTTGCGCGGCGAGGTCGCCCCGGGCAGCACGCTGAAGCCCGGAACGCAGATGTTCGCCCTGTACGAGCATCCGGCGCCGTTCCCGCAGTGGGGTGGGGCTCCCGGAGCGCGCGCCGCGCGTCAGATCGAGGTCATTGAACGCCACGAGGACGGCGTGACGATCGAGGAGAAATTGCCGAATGATGCGATCCCGTTCGAGACGCTCCCGGTCGCGGTGACGCCGGGGTCGCCACCGCCCGCCGGGCGGCAGAAGGGCGCGATCGAGGAATGGGGGAGTTCGCTCGTCACGTCGAAACAGCTCGGCGTTGCTCCGCAGGACGCGGTCTATGCGCTGTTGACTCGCGCGCGGCCAACGCTGGTGAACGGGGCGGGGCTCGTCCCGCCGAGCGCTGACGAGGCGCTCGCCGCGGGCGGCAGCGAGGACGCGCGGACGATCGGGGCGGTGCTTGCGAGCCTGCGCGGCCTCGACCATGCCGCTCTCGCAGTTCAGGGCCCGCCCGGCACCGGGAAGACGTACCTCGCCGCTCGGGTGATCCGGCAGCTCGTCGAGCGCGACGGCTGGCGGATCGGGGTTGTCGCGCAGTCGCACAAGGTCGTCGAGAACGTGCTTGAGGGTGTCGTTGCGGCGGGGCTCGACGCCCGGCTTGTCGCCAAGGTGCCGCAGGGCGGCAAGCTCGCTCCCGGCGCTGAGCAGCCCGGGTATACCGTACTGGGACGCGACGGGTACGCCGCGTTCTTCGACGGCCTCGCCGGTCGCGGTGCCGTCATTGGCGGCACCGCGTGGGACTTCTCGAATGAGGATCGCTTCCCGCGCCGCAGCCTCGACCTGCTCGTCATCGACGAGGCAGGGCAGTTCTCACTTGCGCCGACGATCGCCGCGTCGGTCGCGGCCCGGCGCCTCCTGCTTCTCGGCGACCAGCAGCAGCTGCCGCAGGTGTCGCAGGGGTCGCACCCAGAACCCGTCGACCAGGCGGCGCTGTCGTGGCTGCTCGACGGCGGCGAGACGATGCCGGAGTCGCTCGGGTATTTCCTCGCCGAGACCCGGAGGATGCACCCGGCGCTCACCGAGGTGGTCTCCGAACTTTCGTACGCCGGGCGGCTCCACGCCCACCCGACCACGCTGGACCGCTCGGTGGTTGGCGCCGACGGGCCCGGCCTGCACTGGCGTCCCGTCGAGCACCGCGGGAATTCGACGAGCTCCATCGAGGAGGCGGCGGCCGTGGTCGCGACGATCGAGCGGCTCCTTGGCGCGGGGGATCGGCCCGCGGCAGAACTGCACGAGGCAGGGGGCAGGCCGGCCGGCCGGGGCCGCCCGTTGACGGAATCCGACGTCATCGTCGTCGCGGCCTACAACGCCCAAGTGGAGTGCGTGTCCGAGGCCCTCGCTGCGACCGGTCTCGAGCGCGTCAGGGTCGGCACTGTCGACCGCTTCCAGGGCCAGGAGGCCGCAATCTCGCTCGTGACCCTCGCTGCGTCGAGCCCCGAGGATGTGCCGCGCGGGCTCGAGTTTCTGCTCATGCGCAACCGTTTGAACGTCGCGATCAGTCGCGCCCAGTGGGCGAGCTACCTTTTCTCCGCCCCGAGCCTCGGCGACGGGCTTCCGGCATCGGCCGAGGGAGTTGCGGCGCTTTCGGGCTACCTTCGGCTCACCGAGCGCGGGTAACGTGGAGTCATGGTAAAGGTTCCTGGCCCCTTCAAGACGCCGCCGTCGATCACGCTCGACCCCAAGCCGCTCGCAGACGTACCTGACACGCCACTCACGCCCGAGTCTGGCGATGCTCGGGCGCCGCGGAGCGCGTCGCGCCGCTCTGAAATCCCGGTGTTCGAGGTGATGCAGATCACCGACGAGGTCGCGCGCCGACGGCACGCCGGCCACGATGTCGTCTCACTTTGCGCCGGAGAACCGAGCGCCCGCCCGGCTCCGGGGACGCTCCAGCCCGCCGGCTACACCGGGCCGCTCGGTACGACGCCGCTGCGGGAAGCCATTGCCGGACACTACCGCGACTGGTACGGCGTCGAGGTCGACCCGGGGCGCGTGGCGGTGACGACCGGGTCATCTGGCGCGTTCCAGCTCGTGTTCCTCACCGCGTTCGACCCGGGAGACAGGGTCGCGCTCGTGAGCCCCGGGTATCCCGCCTACCGGAACATCCTCACGGCCCTCGGCGTGCACGTAGTCGAGATCGCCACCGGGCCGGAGACGCGGTATCAGCCGACGCCGCAGCTCCTCGACGAGGCCGTTCGCGAGCACGGCGACCTTGCCGGGCTCATCGTCGCGTCACCGGCGAATCCGACAGGCACGATGCTGGCGCGGTCCGAGCTCCAGTCGCTCGTCGAGTGGTGCTCCGCGAAGGGCGCACGCTTCATCAGCGACGAGATCTACCACGGCATCACCTTCATCGACGCCGGCCCCGACAGCCGCGGCGTGAGCGCTGTTGAGCTCGACAGCGACGCGATCGTCATCAACTCGTTCTCGAAGTACTGGGGCATGACCGGCTGGCGACTCGGGTGGGCGCTGCTGCCCGAAGACATGGTCGCCCCCTTCGAGGCGCTCGCGTCGAACTTCGCGCTGTCGCCCCCGGCTCCCGCCCAGGAACTCGCGATGCGGGCGTTCGCGCCTGAGACCTATGCGGAGCGCGACAGCGTCGTCCAGGGATTCGCGAAGGCCAGGGCGCTGATCCTCGACGCCGAACAGTCACTGAACTGGGGCGCGGCGGCGCCGTCCGACGGTGCGTTTTACTACTACTCGGAGCTGGGTCCGCAGCTCGAGCGGTTCGGCGACTCATCCTCGTACGCCCGAGCCCTGCTCGAGGGCGCCGACGTCGCGGTCGTGCCTGGCGGCGACTTCGACCCCGTCGCCGGGCATCGGGCCGTGCGGCTCTCCTACGCTGCGGGCGAGGCGGCGGTCGCGGAGGCGCTCGACCGCATTATCCGCTTCCAGGGATAGGCCAGACCCGGGCCCGGCCCGGACCCCGCCCACTAGATCTGAATAAGACGCAGGGTATGCCCGAACTCGAGAAGTTGGGCATACCCTGCGTCGATTGCATAGATACGGGGTGGAGAGGCGCGGCCGAGACGTCCCGACGCCGCTGGCCCGGCAGCCGCCAGCTACTTGAGGCGGATGGGCGTGCCGGCCGTGATTCCGAAGCGTGCCTGGAGGGCGTCGGTGACGGTACCGGCGGTCTTCGGGTCATTCATCGGGGCTGGGGCCGCGCCGAGCGCAGCGACAACCGCCGCCCCGCCGGGCACGTCGAGCTCAATCGAGGTGATCGCCGAGGCGAGCGGCCCCTCGAGCCCGGCGACGGCGCGCGAGACCGCAGAGCGCACGGCCCGCGTGAGTGCTTCGATGTCGGCGGGGTCGATCAGCTCGCCGGAGTCGACGGGAAGCGGCCCGCCGACGGTGCGCGCCCGGCCGAGCTCGACCTCGCTCCGGGTGTAGGTGACGCCATCGCCGGTGACGACCTCGGCGATCGCCGTGGACCCCTCCGGCGAGGTCACGAGTCGCACGAGGACGTCGAGCTCGTTTGAGGTTGAGACGGGGGTCGATGCCGCGCCGGCAAAGGGGAGCGGAATGCCCGAAGGGGCGCCACCGTGATCGTGCTGATCAGGTGACGCCCCTCCGAAGGTGAACTTAAGATCCATAGGATCCAGAGTACTCCTGCGCGATTACGCGTTTGCTGCGAGAACCTCGTCGACTGCCTTGAAGGGCAGCTCGGGGAACGCGTCTACGACACCCTTGAAGGTGATGACGCCGTCGTGGGCGTTGAGGCCCTTCGCGAGTGCCTCGTCAGCCTGGAGCGCCTTGACCCAGCCCTTGTCGGCGAGTGCGACGACGTAGGGGAGCGTTGCGTTGGTGAGCGCAGCGGTCGAGGTCTCGGGGACCGCGCCCGGCATGTTCGCCACGCAGTAGTAGATCGAGTTGTGCACCGGGAAGGTGGGGTCGTCGTGCGTGGTGGGGCGCGAGTTCTCGAAGCAGCCGCCCTGGTCGATCGCGATGTCGACGAGGACCGAGCCGGCCTTCATCTGAGCGACCATCTCGTCGGTGACGAGCTTCGGAGCCTTCTCGCCCGGGATCAGCACGGAGCCGATCACGAGGTCGGCGTCCTTGAGCGCCTCGGTGATGTTGTGCGCGTTCGAGGTGCGGGTCTGGATGCGACCGCTGAACTCGTCCTCGAGCTGCTTGAGGCGGGGGATCGCGATATCGATCACGGTGACCTCAGCGCCCATGCCGTACGCGATGCGTGCTGCCTGCTCGCCGGCTGCGCCGCCGCCGATGACGACAACCTTGCCGCGACGGGTCGCGGTGACGCCACCGAGGAGGATGCCGCGGCCACCGTTCGCCTTCATGAGCGAGTACGCGCCGACCTGAACCGAGAGACGGCCAGCGACCTCGGACATCGGTGCGAGGAGCGGGAGGCCGCGGTTCGCGAGCTGCACGGTCTCGTACGCGATTGCGGTGGTGCCCGACTTGACGACAGCCTCGCTGAGAGTCTTGTCTGCGGCGAGGTGCAGGTAGGTGAAGAGCACCTGGTCCTTGCGCATCTTGTCATACTCGGACGCGATGGGCTCCTTGACCTTGAGGATCATGTCGCTCTCGGCCCACACCTGGTCTGCCGAGGGGACGATGGTCGCGCCTGCGGCTACGTACTCATCATCGGTGATGGCCGAGCCGAGGCCGGCGCCTGCCTGCACGAGTACCTCGTGGCCGCGGCGCTTGAGTTCGAACACGCCCGCCTGCGTGATGGCGACGCGGTTCTCGTTGTTCTTGATTTCGGTGGGAATACCGACGCGCATGATCTTCTCCAAATAAATGCGTAACGGGTGTGTAGTTTGCATCGCGGTATCCGTTGAAGTTCGTCTACAAAAGGGTCGAAACAGCGGATGTGACGCGATAGACTTGAAGTATATTCGATATCCGCAGAGATTTGGTGAATTCTCTTCGGAATCAGTTGTTGAGCCTGCCGCATATGAAGTGGAAGAGGAAATTCACGCATGGAATCGAAGAATCTTCGCCTCGAGAACGATCTAGACGCGGTTGACCGTAAGATCATGGAGGAACTGCAGGCGAACGGCCGCATGACCAACGCGGAGCTCGCGGAGCGCGTCGGCGTGGCGGCGTCCACCTGCATCGCCCGCGTGCGCAGCCTCGTTTCCCGCCGTGTCATTACCGGATTCACCGCCGCCGTCGACCCGCGTGCGATGGGGCTCGACCTGCAGGTGCTCGTCAGCGTGACCGTCCGCTCGGGCGCCCGCCAGCGTATCGCCGAGATGAGCGAGGAACTGCGGGCGCTGCCCGAGGTGATGCAGCTCTTCTTCCTCGGTGGCGTCGAAGACTTCATCATTCACCTCGCCGCGCGCGACTCCGATCACGTGCGCGACTTCGTCATGGAAAACCTGTCGGCCCATCCGGCGGTCTCCTCCACGCGCACGAGCATCGTCTTTAGCCACCACCAGAACCCCGTCCGCCAGCCGTAGCGCGCCCGCCCGCACTCGGCGTAGGGTGGGGAACGGTCGCTGCAGGTCCGCGGCCGACCGCAGAAGCACCAGCCGCCGGCGATTCGGCGGAGAGAAGGGGTGGAACGCCGTGTCCCGTGCGCTACTCATCGTTGACGTGCAGAATGACTTCACGGAGGGCGGGGCCCTCGGAGTTGATGGCGGCGCGGCCGTCGCGAAGGGCGTCACCGAACTCCTCAGGAACGAGCGGGAGGCCGAGCAGTACGCCCTCGTCGTTGCCTCCCGCGATTGGCACGACGCCGACAACGACAACGGCGGGCACTTTGCGGCGCCGGGAACCGATCCTGATTTCGCGGGCACCTGGCCCGCCCACTGCGTCGGCGGCACGCCGGGCGCCCAGTACCACCCTGCGCTCGACATCGACCGCATCGATGTGCACGTGCGCAAGGGCATGGGCGAGCCCGCCTACTCCGCGTTCGAAGGCGTGGCAGGCGACGGCCGGACGCTCGCGGCGACGCTGCACGAGGCCGGCGTTGACGAACTCGACGTCGTCGGCATCGCGACCGACTACTGCGTCCGCGCCTCGGCCCTCGATGCACAGGAGCTCGGCATGCGCGTGCGCGTGCGCGGCGACCTCATCGCCGGCGTCGCGCCGGAGACCTCGGTCGCCGCGATCCGCGAGCTCGCGTCCGCGGGCATCGAGATCCTGTAGGGCCCGCGGGCAGGGCTCCCGCGGGCTCGGGGAGCAGCTCAGGATCTCACCGGTCAGGATCGCCGCCCGCGCCCGCAGAGCGCCCGCCGATCAGGATCGCCGTTAGTCGGTGACGCGCTCGGGGATGTCGATCGTCGCCGTGAGCGGCTGCCCGTTGCGGACGAGACGACGCTTGGTGACCTGCCAGGCGATCGCGATCGCGACGAACCAGATCGGCGTGAACATGAGCGGCAGCCGGGTGTCGTCGGCGAGGGCGAGCGTCACGAGGATGAACGCGAAGAACGCGAGCACGAGCCACGGGGTCACGCGCGTGAGCGGCGTGCGGAACTTCGAGCTGGCGTGCCGGTCCGGGTGCTTGCGCAGGTAGCAAATGAAGCTGATCGCGATCATGCTCCAGACGAAGATGATGAACGTCGACGCGACCGAGGTCACGAACGTGAACGCCTCGATCACGCTGTCACCGAGCAGCAGGATCGGCACGACGGACAGCACGAACACTGTCGAGAAGAACACCGCACGACGGGGAACGCCGCGGGCATCGGTGAGGGCGAAGCCGCGCGGCGCGTGGCCGTCGCGCGCTAGCGAGTGCATCATGCGGGTGCCCGAGTAGAACCCCGAGTTCGCGCTTGACGCCGCCGAGGTGAGCACGACGAGGTTGATCGCGAACGCCGCTGCGGCGAACCCCGCGTAGGCGAACGTCGTCACGAACGGGCTCTGGTCGGGGTCGAGCTTGTTCCACGGGGTGATCGCCATGATGACGGTGAGCGCGCCGATGTAGAAGATGAGCACGCGAACCACGATCGAGTTGATCGCCCGGGGAAGGTTGTGCGCTGGGTCCTTGGTCTCGGCGGCGGCAGTGCCGACGAGCTCGACGCCGATGAACGAGAAGATGCCGAGCTGGAAGCCGAGGAGGAAGCCGCTCGCGCCGAAGGGGAACAGGCCGCCGTGCTCCCAGAGGTGGGTGAGCGACGCGGTCGTCCCGGTGTCGGGGTTGGTGAAGCCGCTCACGAGCAGGAAGACACCGGTCCCGATGAGCGCGAGGATCGCGACGATCTTGATGAGCGAGAACCAGAACTCGAACTCGCCGAAGAACTTCACAGGCTGCAGGTTCAGGATGACGAGCACGGCCGCGGTGATGAGCGCCGGAACCCAGTTCGGGATGTCGGCGTTAATGTACGCGACATAGCTGGTGATCGCGATGATGTCGGCGATGCAGATGACGATCCACGTCACCCAGTACGTCCACGAGACGAAGAACCCGGCCCACGGGCCGATGAGATCCTTCGCGATGTCGCCGAACGTCTTGTAGTTCAGGTTCGACAGCAGCAGCTCGCCGAGCGCCCGCATGAGCAGGAACATCATGCAGCCGATGCCGGCGTAGATGAAGAGGACCGAGGGTCCCGTCAGGCTGATGACCTTGCCCGACCCGAGGAAGAGGCCGGTGCCGATCGCGCCGCCGATGGCGATGAGCTGCAGGTGCCGGTTCGAGAGTCCGCGTTCGAGTCCGTCGTGGGCGTCTGCGGGGGCCTGTCGGGCCATGGGGATGTTCCGTTTCTCTGAGAGGCGTCGGGTTCGCCGGGCGCTCTTCGAATCGTCACACGGCCACACCGACATATCACTGCTACGGGCGCTGGCGTCGGCGGGTGGGGCCGGTCGCGCAGGCACGCGCGTGTCACACGCTAGCAACCCGCGCGCCCACGGCGCTCGCGGCTTGAGCAAACCTTGAGATTGGGATCGCGTAACCCGCCGGATCAGCCCGCCGGATGGGCCCGGCAGCCCTACTCTTCGACGAACGGCGAGAGCCGAGCCTCCTGCGCGTCGAGCGCCAGCCCGGCCGCGCGGAGCGCCTGCGAGCTGTAGCGGCCGATCGCGCGCTCCTCGATGAGGGTCGCGCGTTGGGCCTCGAGCGCGATGCGCGTGAGCCGAAGGTACGCCTCGGCGGGCGTCTCGGTGGCCGGGAGCGGGATCGCGCCGGTCTCGTGGAACCGCAGGGCGAGCGGCCCGAGCGCGGCCTTCGTCGAGATCTTTGCCCGCTGCACGACGGTGTCGGACGTGAGCTGGCGATTCGGGTCCTCGCTCTCGACGGTGAGCTCGTCGTCGATCGCGCCGATGCCCGCGTCGACGAGGTCGTGGCTCAGCGCCAGGATCTCGGTCTCGTCCGCGCCGGACTTCACGCCGCGCGGCCACAGCCACCGGATCACCGCGGGCAGCGTGAGCCCGTGCAGCAGGAGCGTCACAACGGCGACGAGGAACGCGATGAGGATGATCTGGGGGCGGTACGGCACGTCGGTCGAGATCGACTGCGCCGCCGCGAGCGTGACCACCCCGCGCATCGCGCTCCAGGTGAGCACGACGCCGTCGCGCCAGCCGAGCTGTTGCTCGAGCTCGTGGTCAAGGTCGGCTTTCGCGCGATCCTGCATGAGCTTCATGCGGCGCTTGGCCCGCTCGTCGTTGCCGCGGCCGTTCTTCGCGAGGCGCGCCTCCATCCGCGCGAGCTCGTCGCCCCTGGCCTGCCTGCGCCGCGGCTCGCCGCGCATAAGGAAGACGAGCGGCACGACGAACAGTGCACGGGTGACGATGAGCAGCAGCACGAGCGCGCCGGCGATCAGCGCGACGTGCCCGAGGTGGAAGGTCGAATCGGTGACCTCGTTCACGAGCACGTGCAGTTGCAGGCCCATGATGAGGAAGACGCCGTTCTCCAGGATGAACTGCACGGTCCGCCAGTTGTGCCGCTCGTTCGTGCGGGCGATCGCGCTGAACCGGCGCACCGAGTGGTACCCCGTGTACAGGCCGGTGACAACGACGGAGAGCACGCCAGACGCGCCGATGACCTCGGCGGGGATGAACGCGACGAACGGCACGACGAACGAGACGAGCGTGTCGTGCACTGGGTTGTTGAGCCGGGCGCGGATCCACACGGTGAGGAAGCCCATCACCAGGCCGACCGCGATCGCCGCGACGACCGAGAACACGAACGCGCCGGCGGCCTCCCAGAACACGAAGCTGCCAGAGACCGCCGCGAGCGCGGTGCGGAGCAGCACGAGCGAGGTCGCGTCGTTCACGAGGCTCTCGCCCTCGAGGATCGAGACGATGCGGTCGGGGAGCCCCAGCCGCTTGCCGATCGACGTCGCCGCGACCGCGTCCGGCGGGCTGATCACGGCGCCGAGGGCGACCGCGGCCGGGAACGGGAGCACGGGCACCGCGAGGTGCAGCAGCCATCCGACGAGCAGCGCCGAAATGATCACGAGCAGCACTGAGAGCCCCGCGACGGGGCGGAGGTTTCGGCGGAAGTCAACGAAGGGAACGTTCATCGCGGCCGAGTACAGGAGCGGCGGCAGCACTCCGAGCAGGATGATCTCGGGGTTGATCTCGATGAGGGGAACCCCCGGCAGATACCCGATCCCGATGCCAACGACGACGAGGACGAGTGGCGCCGCGATCCCGATGCGGCCGCTCACGAGCGACACCCCCACGAGCACGACGACGGCTGCTACTGCGACAAGTGCAAGCTCCATCGCCCTAGTTTCTCACGCGCGGCTATGGGGTCGCGAGCGCGAGTTCCGGTTCGGGGTCGCCATAGAACGCGGCCAGCGGCGGGACGGCGCCAGCCAGCGCGTTGAGGTCGAGCTGCTCGCCGGCGAACGGGGAACAGACGATGGCGCGCGTCTTCGGGTCGCGCCGCCACGTCCCGACCGCGCGACCGCCGCGCACGACCGTCGCGAGGAACATGCCGTTCTTGCCCGGAATGAGCTGCCCAAGGTGCGCCGCGTCGAACTGCGGGGACCGGTCCGAGAAACCGAGGAGGTGTTCGTCGAAGGCCGGGAGGAGCTGCCAGCGATCCTGATCGACGCCCGACGCCGCGCTCTCGGCGGCCGCGAGCGCGTCGGGAGCGGCCCAGAGCGCGCCCGCGACGCCGGTCACGCCCTCGCGCCGCGCCTCAACGATCGCGCCCTGCTCGACCGCGAGCGCGAGACCGCGGGCAGCGCTCGCCGCCGGAAGCATCGCCCACGAGGCGAGGTCCTTGCGGCTCACAGCGCCCCGCCCGCGAACGTAGCGGGCCGCGAACTCCGCGAGCGCGTCGTCGCCCGCGAGGCTCCGTGGCCGCGGGATCCATTCCTCGGCGAGCACGAGCCGCGGTTCAGGATCGGCCTGCGCTGCCGCGCGCTCCGACACCGGCCCGAACGTGGTGAAGCCGTTCTGGCACAGCCACCAGATGAGGTGATACCGCCAGCTCGGCTGCCAGTCGATGCCCGCATCGGTCCACGCCTGGGAGAGCTCGGTGCGGGTGAGGCTCGTCCCAGCGAGCGCGGCGAGCGAGACCTCCGTCGCCCGCTCGAGGACGGCGTCGCTCATGCCGAGGAACGCGCGCCGCTTGGCCGCGCCAGCGACGACCCTCGGGTTCGTCAGCTGCTGCATCCAGCCGATGTCCTCGGCGGGCACGAGGTGGACGGTGCCGCGCATCGGCCACGACCGCACGACCGCGCCTACGTTCAGCGCGGCGACGACGTCAGCGGAGGTCGTGCCGGGGGCGCGGACGCCGACCGCCCAGCGCGACGAGCGCCAGTCCTGGCCCTGCAGCGCGAACAGGTGGGCCACCACGCCGCGCACGCGCTCGGGGCCCGTGCTGCGCGCCTCCGTGTCCGCCGCGCCCGCGCCGTCGAGGCCGAGCGCGTGGAGCCGCGCCCTGAGCAGGGCCTCGTCGGTGAGCGTGAGCGCCACGAGCTAGAACCTGGCCCGGTGATACTGCGGCGGCACGAGGCTCGCCGCCGACGGCGCGCGCAGCTCCGCCGCCCACTGGAGCGGCAGGTGCGGATTGGTGAGGAGCGGGCGGCCGAGGAACACGACGTCGGCCTGGCCGGTGACGAGAATGCTCTCGGCCTGCTGCGCTGACGTGATGAGCCCGACCGCGCCGACGGGGAGCGGCCCGCGGCCGACGCGCTCCGCGAGCGCGACCTGGTACGAGGGGCCGATCGCGGGCGGCGCGACAGGGAGATTCCCGGCGGAGGAGACGTCGACGAGGTCCGCGCCGTCCTCGGCGAGCCACTCGGCGACAGTCGCCGCCTCCTCGACCTCGAAACCGCCGTCCGTCCATTCGCTCGCCGACATGCGCACGAGCACCGGAAGCTCCGGGTGCGCCGCGCGAATCGCGCGCACCACCTCACGGAGCAGGCGGGCGCGATGCTCGAGCGGGCCGCCGTACTCGTCGGTGCGCTCGTTCGACAGCGGCGAGAGGAACTCGTGCAGCAGGTAGCCGTGGGCCGCGTGCACCTCGACCGCGTCGAACCCCGCGCGGACCGCCCGCCCCGCGGCGGCCGTGAACGCTTCGACGAGGGCGGGAAGCTCTGCAGCATCGAGCGCGCGCGGCACCGCGTAGCCCTCCCCGAACGGGATCGCTGACGGGGCGACAGGCTCCCAGCCGCCGGACTCCGCCGGCTCCGTGCCGGACGGGAGGCCGGGCCACGCGCGGTAGGTGGAGGCCTTGCGTCCGGCGTGGGCGAGCTGCACAGCGATCCGGGCGCCGTGCGCGTGCGCGATGTCGACGATGCGGCGGAACGCCCGCTCATGCTCGTCGCCCCAGATGCCGAGATCCTCCGGCGAGATGCGGCCCTCTGGGACCACGGCGGTCGCCTCGACGACGACGAGCCCGGCGCCGCCGCGGGCCAGGCCGCCGATGTGCTGCAGGTGCCAGTCGCGCGGCACCCCGTCGCGCTCCTCAACCGAGTATTGGCACATCGGCGCCACCCAGAGTCGGTTTCGGACCTGAAGCCCGCGGAGTGTGAACGGCTGGAAGAGGAGCGGATTCGCCATGCCTTCAGCGTACCGCCGCGCCGCGCACCCGAGTGTCGGCCGTGCGTGAGAAGCTAGGGGCAGTATTCGACGAGCTGCCAAGGAGGCGAGATGCGCGAGATCAAGTGCCCGCACTGCGGCGAGGCGTTCACTGTTGATGAGGCGGGCTACGCCGACATCTTGAAGCAGGTCAGAGACGCCGAGTTCGAGCAGCAACTGCACGAGCGGCTGGAGCTCGCGGAGCGCGACAAGCTCAGCGCCCTCGAACTCGCGCGCACGGCCGCCGAGGGCAAGCTCCGGGAGGCGGCGGCGGAGAAGGACGCCGCCATTCAGGATCTGCGGGCGAAGCTCGAGGCGGGGGAGACCGCCCAGCGGCTCGCCGTCGCGGAGGCGCTCGGCGACGTCGAACGGCAGCGCGACGCGCTCCAGACGCAGCTCGAGCAGTCCAAGCGCGACGCCGAGGCCGCGGTCGACCTCGCGGTTGCCAAGCTCGAGGCGGCGCAGCAGCGCGCCGCGGCCGAGAAGGACACGGAGATCCAGGCGCTGCGGGCGAAGCTCGAGTCCGTCGAGGTTGCGCAGCGGCTCGCGATCACCGAGGCGGTGAGCGTCGTCGAGCGCGAGCGCGACGAGCTCAAGAACGGGCTCGACCGCGCGGAGTTGTCGCAGCAGCTGTCGGAGCAGGCCCTGAAGGAGCGCTACGAGACCCAGCTGAAGGACCGCGATGAGGCGATCGAGCGGCTCCGCGACATGAAGGCCAGGCTGTCGACGAAGATGGTCGGCGAGACCCTCGAGCAGCACTGCGAGACCACGTTCAACCAGATCCGCGCGACCGCGTTTCCGAATGCCTACTTCGAGAAAGACAACGACGCGTCCGCCGGGACGAAGGGCGATTACATCTTCCGCGATCTCGACGACGAGATCGAGATCGTCTCGATCATGTTCGAGATGAAGAACGAGAACGATACGACGCAGACGAAGCACCGCAACGAAGACTTCCTGAAGAAGCTCGACGAGGATCGGCGAGCGAAGGGGTGCGAGTACGCCGTGCTCGTGTCGCTGCTGGAGCCCGAGAGCGAGCTCTACAACAGCGGCATCGTTGACGTGTCGCACCGGTTCGAAAAGATGTACGTGATCCGGCCGCAGTTCTTCATCCCGATGATCACGCTGCTGCGCAACGCCGCCCTCGGCGCGCTCCACTACAAGTCCGAACTCGAGCTCGTGCGGTCGCAGAACATTGACATCACGAACTTCGAGAGCGAACTGGAGGCGTTCAAGGGTGCGTTCGGGCGGAACTTCGAGCTCGCCGAGCGGCAGTTCGGCGACGCGATCGACCGGATCGACAAGTCCATCGTCGAAATGCAGAAGGTGAAAGACTTGCTTATGCGGTCCGGCAACAACCTGCGGCTCGCGAACAACAAGGCGCAAGACGTGTCGATCAAGAAGCTCACCCGCGGCAACCCCACGATGCAGCAGAAGTTCGCGGAGCTCGATCCCGGCGAGTAGCCGCGACGACTGCCAGCACCGACGCGCACCACGGCACACGCCGCGCCAGCACTACCACCACAGTAAGGACACCATGCATCTCGGAGAGATCCTCGAGACCGAGCGCTTCGCCGAACCCGACGAGATCTTCGCCGTGTTCGAGGAGTGGGCGTGGGAGGAGCGCGGGCTGCGGCTGTACCCGGCGCAGGAGGAAGCCATCCTCGGGATGACCCTCGGGTCGAACGTCGTCCTCGCGACCCCGACCGGGACGGGCAAATCGCTCGTGGCGCTCGGGGCGCACTTCGCCGCCCTCGCCGAGGGGCGCCGGACCGTGTACACGGCGCCCATCAAGGCGCTCGTGAGCGAGAAATTCTTCGAACTCGTCGCCGTGTTCGGGGCCGACCGCGTCGGCATGATCACCGGCGACACCGCGATCAACTCGGACGCGCCGATCATCTGCTGCACGGCCGAGATTCTCGCGAACCTCGCACTGCGGGACCGGACGGCGAACGGGATCACCCAGGTCGTCATGGACGAGTTCCACTTCTACGCCGAACCCGACCGCGGTTGGGCCTGGCAGGTGCCGCTGCTGCTCATGGAGGACGCGCAGTTCCTGCTCATGTCGGCGACGCTCGGCGACGTCACCGAACTCGCAGACGACCTGAGCCGGCGGACGGGCCGCGACACCGAGCTCGTCACCGGCGTCGAACGGCCAGTGCCGCTCGACTTCAGCTATGCGGTCGCGCCAACGCACGAGGTCATCGAGCAGCTCGTTGAGGATCGCCAGACCCCGGCCTACCTTGTGCACTTCAACCAGTCGCACGCCGTCGAGCAGGCGCAGGCCCTCGCGAGCATCAAACTCGTCGATCGCGCCGGGCGCGACGAGATCGCTGAGGCGATCGGCGCCTTCCGCTTCTCGGCTGGCTTCGGTCAGACCCTCTCGCGGCTCGTCCGCTCGGGCATCGGCGTGCACCATGCAGGCATGCTGCCGAAGTACCGGCGGCTCGTCGAGCAGCTCGCTCAGCGCGGCCTGCTCAGGGTCATCTGCGGCACGGACACGCTCGGCGTCGGCATCAACGTGCCGATCCGCACAGTCGTCATCACGGCGCTCACGAAGTACGACGGCGAGAAGATGCGCCGCCTCTCCGCCCGCGAGTTTCACCAGATCGCCGGCCGCGCGGGCCGGGCCGGGTTCGACACGGAGGGCGACGTCATCGCGCTCGCGCCCGAGTTCGAGGTTGAGAACGCCCGCGCCGCAGCGAAGGCGGCCGCGAAGGCGAGCGGCGGCAAGAAGGCGAAGCCTGCGAAGAAGAAGTCGCCGCCGCAGGGCTTCGTCGCCTGGAACGAGCAGACGCTCGACAAGCTCGTGGCCGCGTCGCCAGAGCCGCTCGTGAGCCGCATGCGGATCACCCACTCGATGGTGCTCGGCGTGATCGGCCGCGGCGAGGAATTCGAGGGCGACGCGCTCGCTACGCTCCGCACCCTCGTGTTCGACAGTCACGAGCCCCGCGCCGCGCAGTTCGCCCACGCGCGAACCGCGATCGAGATCTTCCGCACGCTCGTGCGCGGCGGCATCGTGGAGACCTACATTGACGGCTCCGGGCAGCGGCTGCTGCGCCTCACCGTCGAACTCCAGTCGAACTTCGCGCTCAATCAGCCGCTCTCGCCGTTCGCGCTCGCAGCGCTCGAGCTGCTCGACCCGGAATCGCCGAGCTACGCGCTCGACGCGATCTCGGTCATCGAGGCGACCCTCGAGGACCCGCGCGCCATCGTGCGTGCCCAGGAGCACCGCGCACGCGGCGAGGCCATCGGCGCAATGAAGGCCGAGGGCATCGAGTACGACGAACGCATGGAGCTGCTCGAGGAGATCACGCACCCGCAGCCGCTCGCCGACCTGCTCGGGGAGGCCTTCGAGGCCTACGTCAAGGAGGTGCCATGGGCGCGTGACTACGAGCTGCGCCCGAAGTCGGTCGTGCGAGACATGATCGAGCGCGCCTTCGGGTTCCGCGACCTCGTGAACTACTACGGCCTCGGCCGGGCCGAGGGCGGCGTGCTCCGCTACCTCAGCGACGCCTACCGCGCGCTCGAGCGGACCGTGCCCGAAGCGGCGAAGACCGACGAGCTCGACGAGATCATTGAATGGCTGGGAGAGCTCGTCCGGCAGGTCGACTCGAGCCTCATCGACGAGTGGACGGAGCTTTCGAACCCAGACGTTGCGGCCGCCCTCGCGGCGCAGCGCGGCTCCGACGACACCGCGCTCGTCGGCCCACCGCCGGCCCGCTCGCTGCTTGCGAACGAGCGCGCCTTCCTCGTGATGGTGCGCAACGCCCTGTTCCGACGCGTGCAGGCCGCCGCGTTCGAACAGTACGACGAACTCGAAGCGCTCGACGCGTCGCACGGATTCGGCGTGCAGAAGTGGCGCGACGCTCTCGACGGGTACTTCACCGAGTACGACGACATCAGGGTCGATAGCGACGCCCGCGCCGCGGGCCTGCTGACGCTCGACAAGTCCCGCGCGGCCGACGGAACCTGGGGCTTCCGGCAGGTGCTGCTCGACCCGGCTGGCGACCGGGACTGGGGTATCGAGGGCGAGATCGACCTCGCAGCCTCGGAGCTCGAGGGCGAACCCGTCGTGCGCGTCACCCGCGTCGGCCCGACGGTCTGACGCGCGGGGCGTCAAGGCTGGCTGCGAGAACGCCGGGTCAACTCGCGCCGGCGTCGGCCACTATCTAGACTCAAACTATGACTCCCCAGGCACTCACCCCTGAACACTTCCTCGCGAACGCAGACCACACGCTGCTCGCGCCCCCGACGACCGCAGCCGAGCTCGAAACTTTTCTCGACGACGCCGCGGCGCTCGGCGTCAAGCGCGTGTGCGTGAGCCCGTCGCTGCTCCCCGTCGACAAGCGCGGACTCGAGATCGTCACCGTCGTCGGCTTCCCCTCGGGCGTGCACAAAGCCGAGGTGAAGGCGTTTGAGGCGGCACGGGCCATCGCTGACGGGGCCGACGAGGTTGACATGGTGGTGAACCCCGGGCTCGTCCACGCCGGCGATTGGGACGGTGTCGAGGCTGAGGTGCGCGCCGTGCGCGAGGCCAGCGCCGGCAAGATCCTGAAGGTCATCATCGAGAGCGCCTCGCTCACCGACGACCAGATCGTTGGCTGCTGCAAGGCATCTGAGGCCGCGGGCGCAGACTTCGTGAAGACCTCCACTGGATTCAACGCCGCGGGCGGCGCGAGCGCTCACGCGGTCAAGCTGATGGCGGAGACCGTCGGAGGCCGCCTCGGCGTGAAGGCCTCGGGCGGCATCCGCGACGCCGAGACCGCGCGCGAGCTGTGGGCCGCCGGCGCGACTCGCTTTGGTGTCTCCGCGACCGGGGCCGTCGTTGCCGGGTGGGACTCGTCAGAGACCGCCACCGGATCGGGCTACTAACCGCGCGACGGAGCACCGCCAATGACGGTTGAGATCCGTGAGCGGCGCGAGCCCGCGGCGGAGGCGCACGCCGAGATCGAGCGTGCAGCAGACGAGCTGTTCCGCGCGCATTTCGGCGTGCTTCCGTGGAACGAGGATGCGCCCGAGCCTGCGCTACACGGCCACGTCGAACGCGTGTTTGACGCGGTCGATGGTGCGACGCTTGTCGGATTTGCCAAGGTGATCGTTGCGGGGGAGTACCTCCACCTCGAGCAGCTCTCCGTCTCGCCGGACCACGCCAGGCGTGGCATTGGCGGCAGGCTCGTCAACACAGTGTTGTCGGCCGCCTGGGCCGAGGGCTTTCAGGCGGTCACGCTCCGCACCTTCGCGGACGTCCCCTGGAACGCCCCGTTTTACGAACGCCACGGGTTTCGTGTGGTCGACGCCGTGGACACCGAGTTCCATGCGGGGCTTGTCAGCACCGAAGCGAGCCTCGGGCTCATGGAGCACGGCGCGCGCGTGCATATGCTCGCGCCGCGGCCGCAGTAGGACGGCCCTCACGGGTCAGCCCTCCGGCGACCGTCGCTGACTCGTCGGCTGCGCCGCATCCCATTCCCACCATCCCCAATTTTTCCTTTTCACTCCAAACATCCGGGATATTTGGGGTGGAAAGGAAAAACTGGCTCGGGTGGGAGACGGGGGCCAGGATGCGAAGAACCCGGCTGCGCCGCGATGCGACCGCAGCCGACGCGGGGCGTGGCTAGCGACGGGCGCCGAGCAGCTCCGAGATGTCAGCGGCAGCGGCGACTGCGCTCGGGCCGAACCGGCCGATCGAATCGTCAGGGTGCGTCACCACGAGTGACGAGATCGACAGGCTGTACGCGGGCTCGCCGCGGTGGTTGAAGATCGGGGCCGACACGCACACGGTGCCAACCTCGTGCTCTTCGAGATCGAGCGCGTAGCCACGTTCGGCGACCTGTTCGAGTTCGTGCAGGAGCGCGTCGACCTCGGTGAGCGTCGCCTCGGTCTGGGCCGGCAGTCCGGTGCGCTCGGCGTAGCTGTGCACCTCCTCCTCGGTGCGGTGCGCGAGCACCGCCTTGCCGAGCCCAGTGGTGTGCAGCCAGGCGGACCTGCCGGCCCGCGAGTGCACGCGATACGGGCGCTGGGACTCTGCCCCGAACAGGTAGGAGACCTCCTCGGAGGCAGCCTCGCCAATGTGCACGGTGCACTGAGTCGACGCGACGAGATCGGCGACGATCGGCTCCGCGAGCGCGACGATGTCGAGCTCGGAGAGCGTGCGGCCAGCGAGGAATGTGAACCGCTTACCCGCGCGATAGCCGTGCTCGGCGTCGCCCGAAATGAATCCCGAACCGATGAGCATCGCGAGGATGCGGTGCACGGTCGACTTCGGGAGCTCGGCAGCGTCAACGATGTCGGTAAACCTGGTGTTCAGCAGGGCAGCTTCAAGCACTGCAAGGGTTTTTTGACTCGCGGTTTGCGGCCGCAGCAGGTACCCGTCGTCGTGCTGGCTCGTGCCTTGCATCTACTCCCTTTCGCCAATCTTTCTAGCGTAGTGCTCACAGCTGAGTGAGTGGGAAGACAGGCTGAAAACTTGAGATTTCACGAGCATCGAGTCTGACGGCTCACCCGCGCCGGCCCGCCAGCCTAACGGCGGCCCGACTCTCAGCGCGCGTCGAACGCCTCGCCGACCAGCGTGAGCGCGCGGGCCCGATCCACACCGAGTGCGGCGAGCTCCCGCGCGGCGCGGTTCGCGATCTCGCGCGCGCTGGCCTCGATCGGGTCGTCGCCGAGCGCGACGAAGGTGCCCGCCCGCCCGCGGCCCTCGACGATGCCGGCCTCCTCGAGTGCCCGGTAGGCGGACGCGACGGTGTTCGCGGCGAGGCCGAGGTCGGCGGCGAGCCCGCGCACTGTCGGGAGGCGCGACCCCGGCAGGAGGTCGCCCGAGTGCACGGCGCGCACCACCGCGTCGTGCAGCTGCCGGAACGGGGGAGTCGCAGACGCGGGGTCGACCTCGAACGCAAAGCTCGTCATGCTGGCAAGCATAGGGCCCCGGCCACACCGAGGTGTGACCGGGGCCCATTCGCGGCACCAAACGGCGAGGCTAGCCGATGCCGGCCATCTCCTCGACGTGGGTCTTGCCGACGCGGTCGAGCACGGCGGGGCGCTTCGCCTTGATCCACCAGTAGCGCGAGAACGCGGCGAGCATCGTGATCACGAAGAGGTACGGGATCACGTTCAGCGGGAACGCGGGCACGGGGTAGACGTTCGCCACGAACACGTAGGCCATCGCGACGACAGCGACCGTCGCCGTCACCCAGATCATGCGGTTCTTGATGCCTTCGCGCGTCGTGTACACGACGCCGGCGATCGCCACGAGCGAGTACGCGACCATGTATCCGTACGTGCCGTAGGTGTCGACCCAGACGGTGATATCCATCGGGTGCGTCCCGGCGAGCAGCAGGATGATGTCGAGCACGATCGCTGCCGGTCCCGCGATGAGCAGCACGCGGTGCGGGGTGAGGTGGGTCTCGTGGGTGCGGCCGAAGCGCTCGGGCACCATGCCCTCCTTGCCCATCACGTAGATGATGCGGCCGACGACGTTTAGCGGCGCGACGACGACGGCGAAGAACGACGCGGCGACGCCGAATACGAGGATCGGCGTGAACCAACCGGGCATGTTGACCTTTTCCGCGACCGCCTGCAGCGGGCTTGCGACCTCGCCGAGCTCGTCGCCGAGCACGGCGATCTGCGTGTAAGCGGAGAACACGTAGAGCACGCCAACGGCGACGGCGCTCCACATGATCGCGCGGGGGATCGCCTTCTTCGGATCCTTCGCCTCGCGCCCGAGGGCGTCAGCCGAGGAGAATCCGACGAAGCCGAGGATGCCGAGCACCATGCCGGCTGCGACGCCCTGGAACGGCACGCCCTCGAAGGAGAACTGCGAGGGATCCCACGCAGCGTCGCCGAGCACGATGAGTGCGGTGACGAGCAGCACGAGGATGATCGCGACGGAGAGTAGTTCGAGGACGAGCGAGATGCGCGCCGAGATACGGATGCCGCGGATCGTGAAGAAGGTCGCGCCGCCGCCGATGATGACGGCGAGGGCGATGAGCCACGGCGTCGAGCCAGCGGACTCGATGCCGAAGATCACGAACAGGTCGGACATGTACGAGACGGCGCCGCCGAGCGAGCCCGCGGCGATGCCCCACGAGCCGATGAGGAGCGCGACGCCAGCGGCGAACGCGCCGGCCGGGCCGAGACCCTGCGCGACGTAGGTGTACAGCGAGCCCGCCGAAGCGTGGCGCTTCGCGAACATGCTGATGATGTAGCCGACACACAGGATGACGATCGTGGCGAGCACGAACGCGAACATGGTGCCGCTGCCAGCGCCGAGGAAGATCGACGCTGCAGTGAACGCGATGACCGCGCTGGGCGCGATGCTCGCGATGGCCTGCGCCGCGAGTTCGGGGCCGGACATGACCCCTTCGCGGAGGCCGGCGTCAGCCTTCTGGGTGGTGGACTGGGACATTCAACTCTCCTTTGAGAAGTTCTTCGGGGTTACGGGATGAGCAGCGTGCGCAGCACGCCGCCTGAAGCGAGATCGTCGAGGGCGTCGGCGGCTTCGTCGAGCGACCGGCGGCCGGAGATGAGCGGATCGAGCTTGAGCTGCCCGTCCATGTAGCGGTCCACGAGCGCGGGGATGTCGATCGACGGACGTACCGAGCCGTAGTTCGAACCGAGGATGCGCTGGTCTGCCTCCGCGAGCACGAGCGGCTCGAACGATGCCTTTGCGCCGGTGGGCGGCAGCCCAACGATCACGGCGGCGCCGCCGAGGCCGAGCATCTGGATCGCCTGCTCGGTGGTGACGGTGCGGCCGATCGCGTCGAACGCGTAGTCGACGCCGTCGGGGATGAGCTCGAAGAGCTGCTCGACCGCGTTGCCCTCGGATGCGTCGATGCGGTCGGTCGCGCCGAACTGCATCGCCATGGCCGTCTTGTCGGCGACGACGTCGATCGCGATGATGCGCTCGGCGCCCGCGAGCTTGGCGCCCTGCACGACGTTCAGGCCGACGCCACCGCAGCCGATGACGGCGACGGTCGAGCCCGGCTCGACGGCGGCGGTGTTCATGACGGCGCCGACGCCGGTCGCGACCGCGCAGCCGACGACGGCGATGACGTCGAGCGGTGCGTCGTCGCGGACCTTGATCGCGCCCGAGGCTGGAACGACGACCTCCTCGGCGAACGACGAGACCCCGAGGTAGTGGTGCAGCGGCTCCGCCTCACCCTCCTCGCCCTCGATGCTCAGGCGCGAGGTGCCGTCAAACAGCGAGCCCTTCGCGTTGATGACCTGCGCGACCTTCTGGCAGCGCGCCTCGTGCCCCTGCAGGCAGTAGCGGCACTCGCCGCACGGCGGCACCCAGCTGAGCACGACGTGGTCGCCAACGGCGAGCGAGGTCACGCCTTCGCCGAGCTCGACGACGACGCCGGATCCCTCGTGGCCCATGACCATCGGCGCGGGGGCTTCCCACTCGCCGCGCTTGACGTGCAGGTCGGAGTGGCACACCCCGGCCGCAGCGATCTTCACTCGAACCTCGCCCGCTTTCGGCGGTGCGAGTGTGACGTCGGCGACGGCGACGCGGGTGTTTGGCTCGCGAAAGACGACTGCCTTCATGTTGTTCCTCCTCCATTGGGGTGCGCGCTGAGTCGGCGCAAAAGTTCGTCGAAGAGATCGTAAGTACGCGGGGTGCGCAATGTCACTGCGCCAAAGGTCGAATTTGAGAGATGCGGATCGGCATTTGGTACATTCAATGCATGAGCTTCGACGTGCGAACCGTGACCCGGGTCGTTGGTGGCGCCTATGTCGATAACGGCATGAGCGACTACACGCCGTGCGAGGGCCTCGCCCGCGTTGGCGAGTACGTGGTGGTCGCGAGCGCGGAACTCGCGACGCTCGTGACCGGAACCGTGGCGGAGCTCGGGGCGCGATTCGCGCAGGGGAGTGAGGCGGCTGCCGTTACCGCGCGCGCGGTATTCGTGAGCCACGACGACACGCCTCGGCTGCGGCAGCTGCTCGCGGCGCACGGCATGAGCGCCGTCCTCGGGGCCGCGGCCTCGGGCGACGCCCTCCACTACCGGCTCGCCGCGCTGCTCGCCGACGACAGGGCCGCAACGGACAGGCTCGTCGCCTCCGGAACGCGCGTGCTCACCCAGGTGGCCCGCCGCGGCGGCGCGACCGCGGTCATGGCGGAGCTCGCGCACCGGATCGACGGCTGGGCCGTGCTGCTCGACGCCCACGGCCAGCTCATCGCCAGCGCCGGAGCTGGCAGGCTCCACCTTGACGACGCGAAGGCCGTCGCGCTCGGGACGCCCGTGCGCGTGCGGCATCCCGGGCTCCAGACCCACCAGGTCGGGTCCGACCTTGACTTCACCGGGTACCTCGTCGTCGCGTCACGGTCGAGCGCGACGAGCAGGATCCGCGACCTTGCCTCGCAGGCCGCCGCGCTCTTCGATCTCGTGCTGCGCACGCGTGACCCGTCCGTCACCGAGCACCTCGGCCGCGAGGCCCTCCTCGAGATCCTCCACGCGGGCGGTAGCCCGGCGACGCAGCTGCTGCGCAAGTGGGGGGTGCGCGAGATCGAGCTCACCGCGTTCGTGCTCGGGACCCGGACCCGGACGGTCGATCTCGAGCGGCTCGTCGAGCGCTGGCTCGACGAGCTCGGCGTCGAGCACATCTTCGTCGGCGAGCCAGGCATCGTGCGCGGTTTCGTGCCCGAGCATCTCGTCGGCGACCTCGTCGCGCTCGCCGCGGGGTTCGAGCCGCTCGGCGCAACCTCGCTGCACCTCGGGGTCGGGTCCGCGGCGCCGATCGACACGCTCGGCCGGAGCGCCGTCCAGGCGCGGCAGGCGTTCGACGCCGCGTTTGACGCGGGCGCCAGCGCCCAGCGCTACGCGGAGCTGCCGACAGTCGACTTCGTACTCGACGTGATCTCTGACGATCACCGCACCCAGCTGGGCGGGGTGCTCGACGAGCTGCGCGACGAGCGCGGCGAGCACGGGGAGCTGCTCGAGACGCTGCTCGTGTTCCTGTCGGAGAACGGCGCGCACCGGGCGAGCGCCGCGCGGCTCGGCATTCACCGGCAGACGCTGGTCTCGAGAATCCACCGCGTCGAGGAGCTCACCGGCCTCTCGATGGCGCGGCCGGACGATCGCGCGGCAGCCTGGCTCGCGCTCCGGGCGCTCGGACACGAGGCGTTCACGCAATAGAATCGTGCTCATGCGACTCGGAGTCATCGACGTAGGTTCGAATACCGTTCATCTCCTCGTGGTTGACGCCCATCCCGGCGCGAGCCCCAACCCGTACCACTCGCAGCGCTCGACGCTGCGGCTCATGCGCTATCTCGACGATGACGGCGCGATCAGCGAGGAGGGCGTCACCCGCATCATCGCCGCGATCGCGGACGCGGTGCGGACGGTGCAGGAGATCGGCGTCGACGACCTGCTCGCGACCGCGACCTCGGCGATCCGCGAGGCCGCCAACGGCGAGGAGGTGCTCGCGCGCATCGAGCGCGAGACCGGCCTGAAGCTCGACGTGCTCTCTGGCGAGGACGAGGCGCGGATCACGATGCTCGCCGTGCGCCGGTGGCTCGGATGGTCGGCGGGCGAGATCCTGCTCTTCGACATCGGCGGCGGTTCGTTCGAGATCGCGCAGGGCGCCGACGAGTACCCGGACGTGCAGGTCTCGCTGCCGCTCGGGGCGGGGCGCTCGACGATCCTGTACCTCCCCGAGGACCCGCCGACCGCCGAGGGCATCTCCCGGCTGCGCGCGCACGCCCGCGAGGAGTTCACGCGGGTGCGCAAAGAGATGTTCAAGGGGAGGCCGAAGCCGAAGCGTGTCGTCGGCACCTCGAAGACGATCCGCTCGCTCGCGCGCCTCATCGGCGGACCGCCGGATCCCGCGACCGGCGACCTCGCCGAGCTGCACTACGCCGGCCTGCGCGAGTGGGAGCCGACCCTCCGCGACATGCCTGGCTCCGTTCGCGAGTACCTGCCGGGGATCACGCCCGAGCGTGGCTACCAGATCATGGCGGGCGCGGTCGTGCTCCGCACCGCGATGAAGGTGTTCGATGTCTCGACGCTCACGATCTCGCCGTGGGCGTTGCGCGAGGGGATCGTGCTGCGCTACATCGACGCGCTCGATGGCCGCGGAACCGACCCGGTCTCCGAGGACGGATAGCGCCCAGTTATCGGGTAGTTTTAGCGGAAGGTACAAACGCTTAACGTAGCTTCCGTGGGGTTGATATCGAAAACGCAACCATTTCCACTCTCGCGGTGCGTCGAAGGCTGTCGTGCTGTAGGAATACACTAATGAATCTCATTCGCCCGCGGCAGGCGCGGGCGCTCATCCATGGGGGTTAACCATTGACCATCTCAACAACTAAGAAGATGCTCGGCCTCACCGCCGCGGCGGGGCTCGTGCTCGGCCTCTCGGCGTGTGGCCAGGCACCCGAGGCTGGCGGCGAAAGCGGCGGCGCAGAGGCCGTTGCCGGCTTCAAGCCCTGCATGGTGTCGGACGAGGGCGGCTTCGACGACAAGTCGTTCAACCAGCTCGGCTACGAGGGCCTGACCAAGGCTGCCGAAGAGCTCGAGGTTGAGGCCGGCGAGACCGAGTCGAAGAGCGCGAGCGATTACGCATCGAACCTCAGCGGCCTCGTTGACGCAGGCTGCACCTTCATCGTCTCGGTGGGCTTCATGCTCTCGGAGCCGACGGTGAACGCGGCGAAGGCGAACCCCGACGTGCAGTTCGCGATCATCGACGACTGGGCTGACAACGACTTCGACGGCGAGACTGACGCGCCGAACATCAAGCCGCTCGTGTTCGACACGGCGCAGGCAGCCTTCCTCGGCGGCTACGCGGCGGCAGCCGTCTCGGAGACCGGCACCGTCGGCACCTTCGGCGGCGCGAAGATTCCGCCGGTCACCATCTTCATGGATGGCTTCCAGGACGGCGTCGACTACTTCAACAAGGAGAACGGCAAGGACGTCAAGGTCATCGGCTGGGACGTCGCGAAGCAGGACGGCCAGTTCACCGGCGAGTTCGCCGCGAACGACACCGCGAAGCAGATGGCACAGGGCATCCTCGACCAGGGCGCAGACGTGCTGCTCCCCGTCGGCGGCCCGATCTACCAGTCGGCTGGTGAGGCGATCCGCGACTCCGGCGGCACCGCGAAGCTCGTCGGCGTTGACGCCGACGTCTACCAGACCGACCCGAAGGTGCAGGACATCCTTTTCACCTCGATCATGAAGAGCATGGACATCGCTGTGTACGACGCAGTGATGGAGGCCGCTCAGGGCAAGTTCAGCGCTGAGCCGTTCGTTGGTGTACTCGAGAACGACGGCGTGAGCCTCTCCGGGTTCAACGACTTCGCCGACAAGGTCCCCGCAGACCTGCAGAAGCAGCTCGACGAGATCAAGGCCGGCATCATCGACGGCTCGATCAAGGTTGAGTCGCCCTCTTCGCCGTAAGGCACTGTGATGGCGGGCCGGTGGGCGATCTCTGATCGCTCACCGGCCCGCCATCGTGGATTCACCAGGGGTTGTGCCGCCGCACTACCCCAGAGAAACGAACTTGGATAGATTTACGGCATGACGCTCGAACTGCGCGGGATCACGAAGCGATTCGGATCATTCACCGCGAACGACCGCATCTCAATCGAGGTGCGACCCGGAGAAATTCACGCCCTGCTGGGTGAGAACGGCGCCGGCAAGTCCACACTGATGAACGTGCTCTACGGGCTGTACCAGCCTGACGAGGGAGAGATCGTCGTCGACGGCGCCGTGCAGCACTTCAAGGGGCCGGGCGACGCGATGGCCGCCGGCATCGGCATGGTGCATCAGCACTTCATGCTCGTCCCGGTGTTCACCGTCGCCGAGAACGTCATGCTCGGACACGAGAGCACGAAGTTCGCCGGCGCACTCGACCTTGCGAGCGCACGCGCCCACGTGCGCGAGGTTGCCGACCGCTTCGGGTTCGAGGTCGATCCCGACGCCGTCGTCGAAGACCTACCCGTCGGCGTGCAGCAGCGCGTCGAGATCATCAAGGCGCTGTCGCGCGATGCGAAGGTGCTCGTGTTCGACGAGCCGACTGCCGTGCTCACGCCGCAGGAAACCGATGAGCTCATGCAGATCATGCGCCAGCTGCGCAGCGAGGGCACGGCGATCGTGTTCATCACGCACAAGCTTCGCGAGGTCCGCGAGGTCGCCGACCGGATCACCGTCATCCGCCACGGCAAGGTCGTCGCCGAGGCCTCGCCCGAGTCCTCGACGAACGAGCTCGCCTCGCTGATGGTCGGCCGCGCCGTCGAGCTCACCGTCCAGAAGGACGCGCCGAAGGTTGGCGACGGCGGGCTGCGGCTCACGGACGTCACGATCGCCGACAGCACGGGCCACATC
This sequence comes from Leucobacter aridicollis, assembly GCF_013409595.1. Taxonomy (NCBI): domain Bacteria; kingdom Bacillati; phylum Actinomycetota; class Actinomycetes; order Micrococcales; family Microbacteriaceae; genus Leucobacter; species Leucobacter aridicollis. Next base: position 1,286,365 of record NZ_JACCBD010000001.1, read on the forward strand.
GTCGTTGACCGCGTGAACCTCGAGGTTCGCCCCGGCGAGATCCTCGCGATCGCGGGCGTGCAGGGCAACGGCCAGACCGAGCTCACCGAGTCGCTCGTCGGGCTGCAGCAGCTCACGTCGGGCGACATCACCCTCAACGGGACGTCGCTCGTTGGCAAGCCCGTGAAGCAGATTATCGACGACGGCGTCGGGTTCGTGCCGGAGGACCGGATCGAGGACGGCCTCGTCGGAACGTTCTCCGTCGCGGAGAACCTCATGCTGAACCGCACGAGCGACCCCGAGTTCGTGAAGGCCGGAACTGTCAGGCGCGGCGTCCTCACCGACTTCGCCGAGGCCAAGATCGCCGAATACGACATCCGCACGCAGGGCCCGGACGCCCTCGCAGGCAGCCTGTCGGGCGGTAACCAGCAGAAGGTGGTGATCGCCCGCGAGCTCAGCCGGCCGCTGAACCTGCTCGTCGCTTCGCAGCCGACGCGCGGCGTCGACGTCGGCTCGATCGAGTTCATCCACACCCGGATCGTTGAGGCGCGCGACGCCGGCGTCCCGGTCGTGCTCGTCTCAACCGAGCTCGACGAGGTCTCCGCACTCGCGGACCGCATCGCCGTGATGTACAAGGGAACGATCATCGGCATCGTTCCAGGCAACGCTTCGCGCGAAACCCTCGGCCTCATGATGGCCGGCGAAACCCCCGAAGGAGTCGCGGCGTGAGCGCACCGACAATTGACACGAACGGGCAGCCCGCAGGGTCGAAGCCCGCGACGGCGGAACGCCCGCCGCAGAACAAACTCATCACGGAGCTGCTGTCGAGCTCAGTGACGACGACAGTGCTCGCGATCGTCCTGTCGATGCTCATCGGCGGCCTGCTCATCGCGTTCACCGATGCCAAGGTCATTGAGGCAGCGGGCTACTTCTTCCAGCGCCCAGCGGACACGTTCGTCGCGCTCTGGGATGCGATCTCCGGCGGCTACGCCGCGCTCTTCCGCGGCTCGATCTTCAACTACGAGGCGCCGAGCTTCCTCCGCGCGATCAAGCCGCTGTCCGACACGCTGAACTTCGCCACGCCGCTCATCATGGCCGGCCTCGGCGTCGGCCTCGCGTTCCGCGTCGGCCTGTTCAACATCGGTGGCCGCGGCCAGATGCTCATGGGCGCGGCGGCCTCCGGCTTCGTGATGTTCGGCGTCGACCTGCCGTTCGCGCTGCACCTGCCGCTCGTCATCATCGCGGGCATCGCTGGCGGCGTCATCTGGGGCGGCCTCGTCGGCTTCCTCAAGGCACGCACCGGCGCGCACGAGGTGATCCTCACCATCATGCTGAACTTCGTCGCGTTCTACTTCATCGCGTGGCTGCTGTCGACCCCTGGGCTGCTCATGCGCCCGGGCGGCAACCAGCCGATCTCGCCGGTCACCCCGGAGAGCGCGAAGTTCCCGCTGCTGTTCGGCGCGCCGCTGACGACGCACTGGGGCTTCATCGTCGCGCTGCTCGCGGCCGGCTTCGTCTGGTGGCTGATGGAGCGCTCGTCGCTCGGCTTCCGCATGCGCGCCGTCGGCGAGAACCCGCACGCGGCCCGCGCCTCGGGCATCAAGGTCGAGCGGATCATCTTCTACGCGATGGCGATCGCGGGCGGTCTCGCCGGTCTCGCCGGCGCGAACCAGATCGCCGGCACGATCACGACGGGCTTCGGCAGCCACATCGACGCGGGCATCGGCTTCGACGCGATCACCGTCGCGCTGCTCGGGCGTTCACGCGCGTGGGGCGTCGTCTGGGCTGGCCTGCTGTTCGGCGCGCTCAAGGCCGGCAGCTTCACGATGCAGATCGCTGAGAAGATCCCCGTCGACATCGTGCTCGTCGTGCAGGCGCTCATCGTGCTGTTCATCGCGGCACCGCCGCTCGTGCGCACCGTCTTCGGGCTCAAGCGCTTTGACCGAGTGCACGCACTCCAGCAGAAGGGGGCATCGGCATGAGCGCGGTCCACGAACTCACCGGCACCCAGGTCGTCGTCGACGGCGCTGGCGTCGTCCGCACCCGCAGCCTGAAGGCGCCGATCGCGTTCGCGATCGTCGCGGCGATCGGGCTCCTGCTCGCGTTCCCCGGCTCGCGCGCGGGGGAGAGCACGTTCCGGCTTTCCGACCGCACCCAGTCGCTGCAGCTGCCTGACGTCGCGCTGCCGACGGCGGGCACCGTCATCGCGTGCGCGCTGATCCTGACCGTGATGGCGGCGCTGACGTTCGTCTTCTCCGCCCAGTACAAGCGCATCCCGCTGTGGTTCACCGTGGTCTTCGCGATCGTCGGCATCTTCCTGTTCCTCACCTGGTCCGCCGCCGGTGGCGTCGTCCCCGTGACGGGGCTGCTGTTCGGCGCGCTGTCGCTGTCGGTGCCGCTGATCTTCGGCGCCCTCGGAGGCGTCATCGGCGAGCGCGCGGGCGTCGTCAACGTCGCGATCGAGGCGCAGTTCCTGTTCGCCGCGTTCACGAGCGCGCTCATCGCCTCGATCACCGGATCCTACGTCGCCGGCCTCATCGGCGCGCTCATTGCGGGCGCCCTGGTCGCCGCGATCCTCGCCGTGTTCTCGATCACCTACGTCGTCACGCAGGTCATCGTCGGTGTCGTGCTCAACGTGCTCATCACCGGCCTCACGAGCTTCCTCCACGGCGCGCTGCTGCAGCCGAACGCGGCGACTCTGAACTCGCCGCCGCGCTTCCCGCGGTGGGCGATCCCGGGGCTCAGCGAGATCCCGATCCTCGGACCGGTGCTCTTCAACCAGACCCTCATCGTCTACCTCGCCTACATCATCGTGCCGCTCGTCACGTGGGCGCTCTACCGCAGCCGCTGGGGCCTCCGCCTCCGCGCCGTCGGCGAGCACCCGCAGGCGGCCGACACCGTGGGCATCAAGGTGAATCCGACGCGGTTCTGGAACCTGCTGCTCGCTGGCGCGATCGCCGGCATCGGCGGCGCCTACTTCACGCTCGGCTCCGTCGGGGCGTTCGACAAGGAGATGGCTGGCGGTCTCGGCTTCATCGCTCTCGCCGCGGTGATCTTCGGCGGCTGGGATCCGTGGCGGGCGACCCTCGCTGCGCTGCTCTTCGGCTTTACGAAGAACCTCGAGACGCTGCTGAACAACCTCGGCTCGCCGATCCCGTCCGAGTTCATGTCGATGCTGCCGTACGTCGTGACGATCCTCGCGGTCGTCGGATTCTCCGGCAAGTCGCGGGCGCCCGCCGCGAGCGGCAAGCCCTACGTGAAGGGATAACGGCCGTGACAGCACACGATCACCGAGTCGACTGGGCGGGGCTCCGCGCCGCCGCGGTCGCGGCGCTCGACCACGCCTACGTGCCGTACTCGAACTACCCGGTGGGGGCCGCCGCGCTTACCGACTCGGGCAGGATTGTCTCGGGCTGCAATGTTGAGAACGCCTCGTACGGGTTGACGCTCTGCGCCGAGTGCGCCCTCGTCGGCGACCTCCACATGGGCGGCGGCGGCAAGCTCGTCGCGTTCGTCTGCGTGAACCGCGCCGAGGAGACGATCATGCCGTGCGGACGCTGCCGTCAGCTCCTGTACGAACACTCTGCCGAGGGCATGCTGCTCGAGACCGTGTCGGGCATCCGCACGATCGACGAGGTGCTGCCCGACGCGTTCGGCCCGCGCGACCTCGAGCGCGTCGCCGAGGCGACCTGACCCCACACCCCACTGGAAGGAACCATCGTGAGTGTTGAGCCATTTGACGCCGTAGACGTGATCCGCGCGAAGCGCGACGGGGGAGCGGTGCCCGAGCCGGCGCTCCGCTGGATGGTTGACGCGTACACCCGGGGCTACGTCTCCGACGCGCAGATGGCGTCGTTCGCGATGGCGATCTACCAGCGCGGGATGGCCCGAGACGAGATCCGCGTGCTCACCGACGCCATGATCGACTCGGGTGAGCGGATGAGCTTCGCGGGCCTCTCCAAGCCGACCGTGGACAAGCACTCGACCGGCGGCGTCGGCGACAAGATCACGCTGCCGCTCGCGCCGCTCGTCGCGTCGTTCGGCGTCGCCGTGCCGCAGCTGTCGGGGCGCGGCCTCGGACACACGGGTGGCACCCTCGACAAGCTCGAGGCGATCCCCGGCTGGCGCGCGGCGCTGTCGAACGACGAGATGTTCGCGCAGCTCGACGGCGACGTCGGCGCGGTGATCTGCGCCGCCGGGTCGGGCCTCGCGCCGGCAGACAAGAAGCTCTACGCGCTGCGCGACGTGACAGGCACGGTCGACTCGATCCCGCTCATCGCGTCGAGCATCATGTCGAAGAAGATCGCGGAGGGGACCGGCGCGCTCGTGCTCGACGTGAAGTTCGGCTCTGGCGCGTTCATGCAGGACTACGCGATGGCGCGCGAACTCGCCGAGACGATGGTTGCGCTCGGCACCGACTCCGGGGTGAAGACGTCGGCGCTGCTCACCGACATGAACGTGCCGCTCGGCCTGACGATCGGCAACGCGAACGAGGTGCGTGAGTCCGTTGAGGTGCTTGCCGGTGGCGGTCCCGCAGACGTGCGCGAGCTTACGATCGCGCTCGCGCAGGAGATGCTCGCCCTCGCCGGACTGCCTGACGCCGACGTCGCAGGAGCCCTCGACGACGGCAGGGCGATGGACTCCTGGCGCAAGATGATCGCCGCTCAGGGCGGCGACCCCGACGCGGCGCTCCCGGTCGCGCGCGAGACCCACGTCGTCACCGCTCCCGTCTCGGGCGTGATGTCGAAGCTTGAGGGGCTCCCGTTCGGCATCGCGGCCTGGCGCCTCGGGGCGGGGCGTGCGCGGGCTGAGGATCCCGTTATCCACTCGGCCGGTATCGACCTGCACGCGAAGCCCGGCGACGCGGTCGTCGCAGGCCAGCCGTTGTTCACGCTCGCTGCGGAAGACGCCGCCAGGTTCCCGCGCGCGCTCGAGGCGCTCGAAGGCGCCTGGGAGATCGACGCGGAAGCAGCTCCGGGAGCCCACGCGCCCGGGCCGCTCGTGCGCGAGCGCATCACCGGCTGAGGCGCGGCGCGCCCGGCGGCCGCGAGTCGCCGGGCCGGTTTTGAGTTCCGTGGGGAAACCGGGTAAAGTAATCTCTTGGTGCGGCGCTCGAAAGAGTGGCCACAGCCACAGTGGGATATGGTGTAATTGGCAACACTACGGTTTCTGGTACCGTCATTCTAGGTTCGAGTCCTGGTATCCCAGCCACAGAAAAGCCCCGGTCATCCGGGGCTTTTCGCGTTAAATCAGGTCGTGTTGGCTGCTCACTACGCGTGAGGTCGGTCACTCTCGCCTGAAAGCGTGATGCGAAGCGACGGCTGCCAGATCTCAGACGATCGGTGCGTCACGAGGACGACCGTGCCGCGTGTCGCAGCGATCGACTCTACGACAGTGCGCTCAGCCTGAGCATCCAACGCCGACGTGGCTTCGTCGAGCACCAATACCGGTGCATTCTTGAGTAGCGCCCGAGCAATCGCAACGCGCTGGCGTTCACCTCCTGAGAGATTGGCTCCGCGGTGACCGGCTTCCTGGTGCACGCCCAACGGGGAGCGGGCGATCACCTCGCCGAGTGCCGCCCTGCGCGCAGCATCGATGACTGCATCGTCGCTTGCGGCAGGGTCGCCGAGGCGGATGTTCTCCGCAAGGGTGCCGGAGAACACATCCGGATGCTGCGGTACATACGCAACATGCTCCATGAGCTGTGCGTGGTGCATGTCCCTGAGATCTGCGCCGCCGAGCAGCACCCGACCCTCGTCAGGATCGTCAAACCGCAACAGCAAACTAAGCAGGGTGCTTTTCCCGCTCCCAGTGGGGCCCTCCACAATGACGGTCGATCCCTCGGGGAGTACCGCAGACACATCGCTGAGGACGGGCGAGTGCGAAAGCCGTTCGAACTCGATGACGTGGCCGCGAATGGCACCGGGACGCGATGGCTCAGGTAGATCTGGGGCATTGACGATCGTACCGAGCCGGGTGACGGCGTGACGTAGGTCGTTCACCGAGAGAGCAGCAAGCGCGAACGCTTCGAGCGGGGCAGACGCGCGCAGCGCGAGAATCGCCGTCGCGAGCAGCACGGAGGAGTCATACCCACCCGTAACTGCGCCCCACAGGATGATGCCGAGGACGGGAAGTACGCTCACCGCGGTAGCGAGAAAAGCTGCGGTCGCGGTAGCACGATTAGTGTTCCGTAGCGCTTGCGCTTGCGCTTCCCAGCGGTCTGTGAGGCGGTCAACTGCGTGGCGATTGCCGAGGGCGGATCGAAGCAACTCGAGGTGGTCAAGGAATTCGAAGGCAGACTCATGTGCCTCGTGTTCGCTTCGCCCCCGCGCGGCGTCAGCCCGGGCCAGCGAGCGCTGGGCGGCAACTTGTGCCGCGAATGCAACGCCAATTAGTACGGCAACGACCGCGGCGAGCCACCCATCACCCACGATCCAGACGCCGATGACCAGCAATACGGGAAGCAGCGGCGCAACCAAGAGGGTCTGGAGCTGGTGCGCAGGAACGCTCATGAGTGACGGGATGGTTCGGCCTGCGACATCACCTGCCAGAGCCCGGTTCGATTCAGTGAACCACGAGAGCTTTGCGCGTGAGAAGGTCTCGCCGACTGCGCGATAGAGATCCGCGGCGAGGCCTGCGCCGGTTATATACCCGCTTCGCGAGACCACGACCGTGACGGCTATCGCGACAACCGCAGTGACCAAGACCCAGGCCGGGCCCTGCTGCCTCGCAATCGACGCTCCCAGGGTGGTGTAGGCAGCGGCCTCGGTGAAAGCGACCAGGACCCAGCCGAGCGAGATCGAGGCAATCTTTCGCTTCACCACGGTTGGGAAGCCCGGGCTGAGCTGTTGAGGTGCAGAGGTCATGCGAGTTCTCCTGAGGCCGTGACGTGATCCGCGCCGAGATCGAGCCGTTCGTCGGCAAGTTGTGCCATGCGCGTGTCGTGCGTGACGAACACGACGGCGCGATCCTCATCGTGCGCAAAGCGCACCAGCTCGGCGACGAGTGCGTGGCCTGTGGCGTCATCAAGCGCGCTCGTTGGCTCGTCGAGCAGGATCAGGGATGCATCACTGAGGAACGCCCGTGCAATGTTTACCCGCTGTCGCTCGCCGCCGGATAGCGGGCGGGCGGGTGTCTCGGGGCTGGCAGCCAATTGGGCCTGCTTCAGTGCTCGCACAACCTGGGTGCGCTGCGCATCACCGGTGCCGAGACGCACATTCTCCGCAATCGTCCCAGGCAGTAGGTCGCTACTTTGAGGGATGAGTAGTGGTACGGCACGCTCGGCCGCTCCAAGAGGGTTCGTTCCGAAGCGGATCTCACCCCGATCCGGTGAGTCGAGGCCGGCAATCGCTCGGAGCAGGGTTGACTTTCCGCAGCCACTTGGCCCAGTGATTGCGGTCACTTTTCCGCGAGCAAAGGAGTGGGAGAGTCCTTCGACAAGTGTCCGATCTCCAGTGCGTAGCGTGACGTCAACGATCTCAGCGACTGCACCCGAGTCGACCGCTGCCGCAAAGTTCTCTGGGACAGTGGCCTGGTGGAACAGGCCGGTCACCCGGTGAGCCGCTTCTCGGCCCGTGCGAATGTAGTCGATGCCGTGTCCCAGCCGCATCGCGGGCGTCACTATCGCAAGTCCGAACAGGAGCATTGCTGCGAGGGCCTCGGGATCCGCTGAATAGCCCAGCGCGTACGCGATTGCGTATGTCGCGACGGCCTGCATAAACGCGGTCGCTAGGGCCGAAAGCGTTGCAACCTTGCGGACGTAGCGCACGAATCCATCGGTGAAGTTCCGTGTGGCGGAGGCGTAGTCTGCGGCAGCGCCGCTTGTTGCGCCGAACACTCGACAGGTCTGCATGCCATGGGCGTAATCGTCGACCGCGGTGATAATCTCGCCCATGACGCGGGCGTTGCGGTCACCGTGCCGGCGTGAGAGTTTCGGGACGACGAGCAGGAAGTGCGCTGCTGCGAGGAACCCCGGGACGAGCGCAAGGAGCGACACCGGCCCCGCGAAGCTCAAAAGCGCCCCAATTGTCGCGACGGGCACGACGACAAGCATTGTGAGCTCGGAAGGGAGATGAGCGACCATATGGTGCAGCGCCGAAATATCGTCTCCGATCAGGCGCCGGAGATCATTTCCGCTGTACCGTGAGAGGGTTCGGCTCGGTAGTGCGGCAATGTGGGTTGCGGTCTGGCGGCGGAGGCTGGCCGAGAACCGCCCCTCGCCTTCGTGTGCCAGCCACGACGAAAGCGCAGCGCCTAGCGCACTGAGCACCCACAACCCGCATATTGCCGCGGCGAGCGGCACGGATGGAGAAACCACGGTGCGAACGACGCACCACAGTGCCCCCACCATAGCGAGACCGCTCGCGGCAGCGGTGATCACCGCGATGGTGAGCTGCCACGCGCCGCGTGTCAGCGCAGAAGCGATCGACGGTTCGCGCCTGACTCCTTCGGAATTGCCAGCTGCAGTCATGATATCACCGCCTCTCGTTCGGCGGTCACACCTTCCAGATGAGTCCGCCCGAGCGGGATGACCTGCGGGGTGCCGGCGACCGGGTCTGGGACCACCCTGCATGGGAGGTCGAACACGTGCTCGACGAGTTCTTCGGTGAGGACAGCCGCCGGCGCCCCTTCCGCGACGATTGCCCCGTCTCGCATCGCGATGAGGTGGGTCGCGTAGCGTGCGGCCTGGTTGAGATCATGGAGCACCGCGACGAGCGTCCGCCCTGAGCGGTGGAGATCGGTGAACAGTTCAAGGAGTTCGATCTGATGCGTGAGGTCGAGGTAGGTAGTGGGCTCGTCAAGGAGCAGCACGTCAGTCTCTTGGGCGAGTGCCATGGCAACCCACACCCGTTGGCGCTGCCCGCCAGATAGCTCATCAAGAAGCCGACCGGAGAGCTCGTGCACGCCGGTCGCGTCCATCGCCTCCGAGACCGCGGCTTCGTCGGACGGGCTCCACTGCCGAATGAGCTTTTGGTAGGGGAATCTCCCGCGGGCGACTAGGTCGGCGACGCGAATGCCGTCGGGCGCGATCGAGGTCTGGGGGAGAAGCCCGAGGCGCCGTGCAACTTCCTTCGCGGGATAACCGTGAATGTCGCGTCCATCGAGTACCACCTGCCCAGCTTCGGGCTTGAGTAGGCGCGATAGTCCACGTAGGAGCGTTGACTTTCCGCACGCGTTCGGGCCGATGATCACCGTAAACGAGCCATCAGGAATCGCGACGGTGAGGTCAGAGGCGATTGTGCGCTTGTCGTAGGCGAGCGCCAGGTGCTCGGCTCGCAACCGGTGCTCGGTGTGTGTCTCCGGGGCGCCGCTTGCGCGGCTGGGAAGGGACATGTGTGTCAAAGTGATTTTCTCGTTTCTCGGATGAGCAGCCAGATCAGGTAGAGACCGCCAAGGCAGACCGTGATCAACCCGACGGGAATTGGCCGGTAGAGCTCTGCGATCAGTAGTGAGAGTGCGTGGGCGCAGGTGAGCAGAGCTGCCCCCATGCAGGCAGCGCCGCCGACGGTGACTCCTGGAGTGCCGGCAAGACGTCTGGCCAGTTGCGGTGCAGCGAGAGCGACGAACCCGATCGGGCCGGCGGCCGCGGTCACCAGCGCTGTCGCAGCGACGCCGGTGATGAGCAGCGCTGGGCGCGAGCGGTTGGCATTCAAGCCCTGAGAGAGCGCCGCATCGTCGCCGAGCTCAAGCTGCCTGAGTGCGGGGGCGAGTGTCGCGATGAGGCCGACGATGATGAGGCCCCCGATCGTGGCGGGGAACAGCCCCTCCCACCCGACCCTGCTCAGGGAACCGGCTGCCCAGAACCCGACGCTCATCGAATCGGTGATGTCTGCCCGGGTGACGAGGTAAATGTTGACGGCCCCCAGCATTGCGGAGACCGCGATACCCACGATGATGAGCCTGAAACCCTGAACGCCTCGCCGATAAGCCAGTAGGTACACGATCGCAGCTGTCGCGAGCCCACCGATCAACGCGGCAGACGCGACGCCCCAGTAGTTTTTTGTGCCCAGCGTCAATACGGCGATTGCGACCGCGGTGTAGGCCCCGGTGTCAAACCCGATAACGTCTGGCGACCCGAGCGGGTTGCGCGTGAGCGACTGAAAGACGGCGCCGCCGATGCCGAGGAGTAAACCGAAGAGGAGCGCAGCGAGGGCGACGGGAAGACGCCACTCGATGACAATCATGCGCTGGAACTCGTCGCCCTGCCCGGCCAGGGCGGCTACCACTTCCGCAGGGCTGAAAGGGTAATCGCCGAAGCCGAGCGCGAGCACCGCAGCAACGAGAGCGATGGTAACGAGCGCGGCGTTGACCGCGACACTGCGAACACTCCAGCGAAGCGAGACTTGCGCGCCAAGGCGAGTCTGACGCGAGCTGTAGCCGAAATCGATGGGGGTTCTTTCCGGGGTGACACTCGCGCTCATAACGTGGATGCCTTTCTGCGCCGCACGAGCGCGATGAGAACGGGGGCGCCGAGAACCGCGGTCATCACGCCGGCTTCGATCTCGCCGGGGCGCGCAACGACTCGTCCGAGAACGTCCGCGCTGAGCACGAGCACCGGAGAGGCGAGGGCTGTGTACGCGACTATCCAGCGCTGATCGGGTCCCGTAAACCAGCGAACGAGGTGCGGCACAGCGAGCCCGACGAACGCGATGCCTCCAGTGAGCGCGGTCGCGGCCCCTGCGAGAAGTGTGACGCTGATGAGTCCGATCGTGCGTGTCCGGGCGATGTTTGCCCCGAGCGATGCGGCCTGATCGTCTCCGAGCGCGACCGCGTTGAGCGATCCTGAGATGACGACAGCGAGCACCAAACCCAGAACAATCAGCGGCAACACGGTGAGTGTGTCTGATACAGAGACCCGAGCGAGCGAGCCGAGGCTCCAATTCCGGAATGAGCGGAAGGTCTCCTCGTTGATGAGTTGGAGGAACGTCGCGAAGGCTGTGAGTACTGCCGCGAGCGCGACACCGGCGATAACGAGGGTGACGGGGGAGGCGCTGCCGCTGCCCGAGGCGCCGATGAGGTACACGAGAACGGTCGCGAGGACTGCTCCGGCGAACGAAAACCAGACGTACCCGGCGATCCCCGTCACTCCGAACACGGCGACACCGACGGTGATAGCAAAGCCGGCCCCGGCATTCACACCGAGAATCCCAGGGTCAGCGAGCGGGTTTCGAGTGATGGCTTGGATGAGCGCGCCAGCGACCCCGAACGCCGCCCCAGCTACGATCCCAACGAGCGTGCGGGGTGCGCGCAGCGTCCAGACGATTGAGGAGGCCTCGCTCCCGTCTGAGTCGAACACGGTTCGCCACACCTCCGACATTGGAACGGGGTTCGCGCCGTAGGTGATGCTCAACACGAGCACGAGGCAGAGTGCTGCTATGAGGGCTGCGATTCCGAGAAGTCGCCGCTGCGTTGCGTGGCCCTTGGCACGTAATGGGCGCGCTGCGTTCTCAGTGTGAACAGGGGAGGTCATCTAGGTTCCTGGAAGTAGGGTCAAACTGGGCGCGGAGCCTCGTCGGCGCCGCGCCCAGCTTGGACGAGTTGCTAGAACTTCTCGGCGAGCAGCGGCACGAGTTGTTCGGCCGCCCACGCGTTTCCGATCGGCCCACCGCTGGTGATGGCCCAGAGGAGGTCACCGCCGTCGTCGGTTTTCGGGGGGAGCTGGACGAACCTGCCAGACTTCACCGCTCCGAGGCTGGTGAACAGGTCGGTGCCGGTCACGCGCTCAGCCATTTCCTCGAGGGTCGTGGCCTCGCTCTGCCCGAGCACCAGCACGTCTGCATCGATCTTCGAGATCAACTCGTCGCTCACGGTCGTATCCTTCGCGAACGCGGCTGCGCCCGGGTTCGGGGCGAATCCAAGGTCGGTGAGGAAGAGCTCGGGCGCTGCTCCGTTCTGCGAGAAGTACTGGAGCCCGGTCGCCGGGCCGTAGTAGATCGCCCACGTTGCCGTCTTGCCGTCGAACTCTGGGTGCGCCTCTCGGATCCCCGAGAAGAGTTCTTCGTGCTCATCAATCACAGCTTCTGCTCGGTCGCTCAGGTCGATGGCCTCGCCGAGCAGCCGGATCGACTCTTGCCAGGGAACGATGCGCTGGTCGGACGCCGGGCTGGTGAGAACGGGCGCGATTTTCGCTAGCCGATCGTAGATGTCCTCCACGCCGCCAAATCCCGGCACCCAGCCCACCGTGACGATGAGATCTGGCTTGGCCGCTGCAACGGCTTCCATCGGCACGTCCTCGCCCCGCACATATTCGTAGGTATTGAGATCAGCCGCGCCGTGAGCGTCGAGGTAGCCGCCCTCGGAGACCATGTTTGAGTTGAGCACGGGAGTCACCCCGAGCGACAGTAGAAGCTCGGTATCTACGCCGTTGGGTACGATCGCCGCGATCCGTGTTGGACGTTCCTTGAGTACTGTCTCGCCGTACGGGCTATCGAGGGTGAGCGGATAGGACGTAGTTCCCTCGGCGGCTGGCACGAGCTCTGAAGCCTCGGCTGCGGCGCTGTCGTTCGAGCTGGATGCTGCTGGCGCCGAGCACCCGACGAGCAGGAGCAGCGCGGCGAGCGCTGACCCGACAAGGGCGGTTGAGTGAACATTTCTTCGCAGGGGCATGATTGCCTTTCGTGAGTGGACGAGTTCTGAGATTTCGAGACTGTGTGGTTGGCGACTGAAGAGGGCCTGAGCTGGCTCAGGGTGCGTCTGACGCGTCAGGCACGGGAACGCCTGACTGCCCGCGTTTCCAGTAGCCGGTGAAACTGATCGCGGCCCGCGGCAGCTCCCATGTCTGCACAAGGAAGCGCCGGATCTCGCGCACTTCTGCCTGCTCCCCAGCAACCCAGACGGCGAGGTTCTCGCGCGGCAGAGTTGTCGCCTCGAGCGCTACAAGCAGGGGGCTCCTGGTAGGGCTTGCAACTGCGTCCGCATTGATCCAGCGAACACGTACGCCCGCGGGGGCTTGAAGTTCGTATCGGTACTCCTTGCCGGGCACGCTGAGCAGCACCTCGCCTGTTGCTCGCTCGGGCAGCTGCTCGAGTAACCGCGCGACAGCCGGGATCGCGGTGTCGTCGCCGAGGATGAGGTAGTTGTCGGCGCCGCTCGGAAGATCGAGGGTTTTTCCGGGCCCCACGACATACATGACATCTCCGACTGATGCCGTCGACGCCCACGTCGAGGCAACGCCTGTGCCATGAAGCACGATGTCGATGTCGAGCTCGCGGGTCGTGGGGTCAAAGCGTCGGACCGTATAGGCGCGGGCGATCGGGCGGCGGCCAGGCGCAAACGTGACTCGCCCGTGTTCGATTTCAGGCAATACAGGGGTCAGATCTCCCGGGTAGGGGAACAGCAGCCTGACGTCATCGTCGAACCCCGGGCTCGAGAACGCCGGCGTGACGTTACCGGCCTGGTCTGTGTGGGCGTCAAGGGCCGCGCCGGTGAGCGTGATGCGCAGCATCGTTGAAGTGACCTCGGTGAGCCTGCCGACCCTGAGTGGTCGGATGCCAACGGGCATGAGCTGTACCGTTCGAGCGGATACGGGCAAGTCGTGTTCTCCCTCGGAGAGTTCCCGTCTGATGCGGGACCGGTGTACCTCACCGGCCAATGAGAAAGGCTATTGTTGGAATCATCAGATGATTTATCCTGATGCGCAAAGATCACATACTGAGGGGGTTCGGTGCCGCAAGATTCGCACTGTGTGCTGCTCGAATCGAACGAATTCGCCGCTGCGGTCGCTGAGAAGGTTTGCAATTCGCGCGAGCCATCCCTTATTTGGGCCTATGCGGGACAGGGGCGCGTCTCCATCGGCAATCATGTCTATCCGCTGCGCCAGGGCGACGCGATCTGGGTGCCGGCGGGCCTGGAGTACGATATTCGAAGTTCCCCGAACAGCGTGCTTATCCCAATCTTCCCGGCAGCCAGGCGGGCCCACTTTGCGCTCTCGACGCCAACGAGAACGCACTTCGCTGCTGAATGGAACGACTGGCTTGTCTATCAGTTCGCACGGAGCATCGGGTACCTCCGTGGCGCGGCTGCCGCCCAGGGGCTTGCGGGTGTCGTCGTCGGTTCTCCCGGGTCAACCCCAGGAGGCACACCGATGCCCGCGGCACCTGTGCCGCTGCCTCCAAGGCCGAACTCGCCCGAGGCCTCACGGGTCGCATTGCGTCTCATGCAGGATCCTGCCGATTCTGCTTCGATCGATGAACTCGCCTCGGGTGTGAGCGTCTCCGTACGAACGCTGCAGGCGCAGTTTTCGAGCGAAACCGGCTTCGCGATATCGGAGTGGCGAGCCCAAGTTCGTATCGCGGCAGCAGCGACGTATATCGATCTTGGCCACGACATTGGGTGGACTGCGCAGCAGGTCGGGTATGCCACTCCCGCAGGGTTTACCAAAGCATTTTTCAGGCAAACGGGGGTGACCCCGAGCGCTTTCGCACAGCGCAGAGGGCAGCGGGTCCGCCCTAGCGAGCCAGTGTCTGATTTGGCCCCTCCTGGTGAGGCCGGCGAGACTGCTGCATCTCGTCGAGGCGTTCCTCCCGTCGTGCCTGCGAGCAAGACTTGGGACAGGGTGAGCGATTTCCATGTGCTCGTGTGGGTGTATCGAGGTTCAGCACGGGTGGAAATCGCAGGCGAACTGTTCAACCTGCGCCAAGGCGAAGCCGCCTGGCTACCGGCTGGCCTCTCGAACAGTGTCAGCTTGCCCGCAGGGTCGATCCTGCTGCCCCTTGGATCACAGGAAGTGAATTACGGGGCGGACGCTCCGGATGTTCTGGTGCAGCGGTTCTCTGACGATGCTGGGCTGTTTCTCATGCACACAATGGTGGCCAACTACTCGCGCCTTCGCCCCACAATCCACGACCCGCATGCGATCACGCGGGCGTTTGCTCAGCAGAGCGCGGTTATGGGCGTCTCCGCGGGGGTGCGTACTTCATCCAATGCCTCGCGCGTTCAGGCGCTCGCGGCCGAGCTGCATAGAACCCCCGCAGATCGAAGAAACCTGAGTGAGTGGGCCGGCCATTTCGAGATCGAACCCGCTCAGCTGGCGTCGGCGGTCTTGTCGATTACCGGAATGGAGTTCAGCCGGTGGCAGAGCCAGATCCGTATGACGATGGCCCGCCGCTACCTGGCAGAGGGGATGAGCGTGGCTCGGGTAGCGAGGACTCTCGGTTACGCCCACGCCTCCGGCTTTGGACAGGTGTTTACGCGGAAGCACGGACTCTCCCCGCGCGACTATCAACGCGAAGGGTGGCAGCAGACTGCCGAGCCATTGATTGTCCCCTGACTCCGCTTCGGCGGACCACGCCCCTCCGGTGCGAGTGTGACTGGGGCGAGCCGCACGCGCCGCACGCGCCGAGGCTCCGGAATCCCCGCGACGATTTGCGTTCGGTGCGCGGATGGGGGACGGTGGCGCCATGGCGGGTCCTTCTACGGCATCGTCCGACGGCCGACGCTCAGGTCGGCGCATGCCGCAGATTCGATGCGGCGAAGAGCGCTCGAAATGGCGTTGGTGATGGCAGCGCTTGCAATTGTGATTACCCTTGGCCTCGCGACGGAGGACACGCTTTCGTCACTTGCAAAGCAGACGCACGAACGGATCGGCCCCGTGCACCTCATGCCAGAAAGGGGAGAGCCGGGCGTTGAGCCCTTCACAGATGTCATGCTGGACGCGGCTGTTGAGCCGTTCACCAGCGACGACGCGGAACGCGAAATACGCGTGCTCGTCGAGGCGGCACTGGCGGAGCCCAACGGGCCCGCAACGACGAGCGAGCGGATGAGCGAGCCCTCCATCGAGTTCGACGCAGCTCACCCGCCGATCGACGGGCAGAGCTGCGGCTGCGCCACCGCCCCCCTACAGCGTCGGGATGTTCGCGAGCAGCTCCTTCGTGTAGGCGTGCGTCGGGTTGTTGAGCACCTCGTCGACCGGGCCGTCGTCCACGATTTCGCCACGGTTCAGCACGGCGACGCGTGACGCGATGTGGCGCGCCAGCGCGATGTTGTGGGTGACGAAGAGTACCGTGAGATCACGCTCTTCCTGCAGGGTGTGGAGCAGCGAGATGATGTTCGCCTGCACGGAGACGTCGAGCGCCGACGTGATCTCGTCGCACACGAGCACCGACGGCATGTTGACGAGGGCCCGCGCGATCGCGGCGCGTTGCCGTTCGCCGCCCGACAGGTCGCCTGGCCGCCGGTCGTAGAACTGCCGCCCGAGCTGCACGGCGTCGAGGGCGTCACGCACGCGTTCGCGGCGCTCTTCCGCGCTGTACTCGCTCGCCATCTCGAGCGGCACGAGGAGTGACTGCCCGAGCGTGCGGCGCGGGTTCAGTGACGAGAACGGTGACTGGAAGATGTACTGGATCTGCCGCCGCTGCTCCTGGGTCCGCCCTCGCGTTGACTTCGCAAGCTCCTGGCCGTGGTAGCTCACCGAGCCCTCGTAGTCGCTGAGCAGGCCGGCGATGGAGCGGGCGAGTGTCGTCTTGCCCGATCCTGATTGGCCGAGAAGGAGCGTGCTCTCGCCCGGCGCGAAATCGAGATCGATGCCGCGGAGCACCTGATTCTTGCCGTAGGCGACGCGGAGGTCTCGGATCGAGATCCGTGGATCCGCTGCACCCGGCGCCCCCGTCGTGGCGTCCACACCGGGCTCCGGTGGCGCGTCGACAGGCACTGCCGCCGCCGCGCCCGCATGGGCGCCGCCGGCACCGTGAGCGCCGGGACCGTGCGCACCGGCGCCCTCGCCTGCTCCGGCGCCTTCGCCAGCGCTTCCGCCCGCATCGCCGTCACCCGAGCGGGAGACGACCTTATCGGGCGCGGTGTGCTTGAGGATGTCGAGCTCGCCGGTGAGGAACTCCGCGGTGCGCGCGTCCATCTTCGAGAGCTTCCCGATCTGGTTCTTCCCGGCGAGGTCGGGCACGGCGGCGAGCAGCCTGCGCGTGTAGTCGTGCTGCGGCCGCACGAGCACCTGGCTGGTGTCGCCGACCTCCACGATCTCGCCGCGAAGCATCACCGCGACGCGGTCCGCGATCTCCGATACGACGGCGAGGTCGTGCGTGATGTACAGCCCGGCGACCCGGTTCTTCACGGTCATGTCGCGGATCGTGTCGAGCACCTGCTCTTGCGTGGTAACGTCGAGGCCTGTCGTCGGCTCGTCGAGCACGATGACGTCTGGGTACATTGCGAACGCCATCGCGATCCCGATCCGCTGCTGTTGCCCGCCGGACAGCTGGTGCGGCCAGCGGCGCTGGTACTCGTCGCTGTCGGGGAGCCCGACCTCCCGCAGCACCGAGCGCACCCGGTCCGCGCGGTCGGCCTCGGACGCGCCGAAGCCGTGAATGTCGAGCACCTCGCGAATCTGGGCACCAACCCGCATGCTCGGGTTCAGCGAGAGCGCCGGGTCCTGCGGCACGTAGCTGACGCGCGCACCGCGGAGCTGGCGCCTCGCGGACTCGCCCAGCGTGAGCATCTCGGCGAGGTCGGGGCTGTCGGACGGATACAGCGTGACCGTTCCGCCGGTGTGCGCGAGGCCCTCGCGGATGTGGCCGAGCACTGCGAGGCCGACTGTCGTCTTACCCGATCCCGACTCGCCGACGAGCGCGAGGATCTCCGCCGCCCGCAGGTCGAGGTTCACGTCGGACACCACGGCGAGGCCGGTGGCGGTCGCCGCGATCGTGAGGTCGTCGACCTCGAGGATCGGTTCGTCGGCCGACATGCGCAGCTGCCAGGCGGTGCCGTTCTTCTGCGCGTCAGTTGCGATGGGCGCGACGGGGGACTGCTGAGTCATTACTTCTCACCTGCGTTCGTGTTGGCGGATGCGCGAGCGATCGAGTCCGCAATGAGGTTGGTGCCGACGGTCAGGATCGCGATCGCGACGACCGGGAGCAGCACGCCCGCGGGCTGCAGCGAGAGGGCGATGCGGTTCTCGTTGATCATCAGGCCCCAGTCCGCCGCGGGCGGCTGCACCCCGAGCCCGAGGAACGACAGTGAGGCGATCGCGCCGATCGAGTACGTCAGTCGGAGCCCGGCCTCGACAGCGAGCGGGCCGGTGATGTTGGGCAGGATTTCGCGGGTGAGGATCCGGCCGCGCGGCACCGCGTACATCTCCGCGGCGCGGATGTAGTCCTCGTTGATGACGTTCAGCGCGGCGGACCGTGCGACCCGCGCGATGCGCGGCGCGTGCGTGATCCCGATCACGGTGACGAGCACCCACCCCTGCGGGCCGAGCACGGTCACGGCGAGGAGCGCAAACAGCAGCTGCGGCACGGCGAGGAGCACGTCGTTCGCGCGCATAATGAGCGAGTCGAGCCAGCCGCCGGTGTATGCCGCAGCCATCCCGAGGGCGACGCCGATGACGAGGCCGACGAGCGTCGCGAGCGCCGAGTAGATGAGCAGGCTGAGCCCGCCCGCGAGGAACCTGGACCAGACATCGCGCCCAAGGTTGTCGGTGCCGAACAAGCCGTCGGGCTGGAACGGACGACTCGCGAACTCGGTGGCAGTGTACCCGGTCGCCCACGGCAGAAGCAGCGGGCCGAGGAACGCGAGCAGCACGATGATCGCGGTGAGGATCACTCCGATCTTTGCCTGCCGCTGCCGCCAGAAGCGATGCATGAACGACACGTTCGCGCCGGTGTTCGCGGACTTGCTCTGGGCGAGATCCTGCGCGGACAGGGTGTTCGTCGCGTTCAGCCCCGAGGCGTCTTGTGGGTTCGACATGTTAGTTCCCTCCTCGAGTGTGAAGTTTCGGGTTCGCGAGGATCCCGACGATGTCGGCGAGGAGATTCACGACGACGTAGATCGCGGCGACGATCATGGTGATCGCGACGACGACCATCACGTCGCGGTAGTTCACTGCCTCGATGAGCGCCTGGCCGAGCCCCGGGTACCTGAACAGGAACTCGACGACGACCACGCCGCCGGCCATCCACGCGAGTTGGATCGCGATGACCTGCGCCACCGGGCCGATGGCGTGGGGAAGCGCATGGCGCATGATGACGCGGCGCTCGGGCACACCCTTCAGGCGTGCCATCTCGACGTAGCCTGAGTCGAGTACCTCAAGCATGGTCGCGCGCATCATGCGCACGATGTACGGGGTGACGACGAGCACGAGTACGAGCACGGGCAGGATGAGCTGGGTGGGGAAGTCCCACACCTGCGTGCCCGGGGGCTGCATCGTGACGGCGGGCAGGATCGGGAAGACCGTCGTCGCGAAGAGTGCGACGAGGGCGATGCCGACGACGAACTCCGGCAGGGCCGCGAGCACGAGGGAGATGCCGGTGATCGCCGTGTCGGTGGCGCGCCCGCGGCGGAGCGCGGACCAGATGCCGACGAGGATGCCGACAGGGATCGAGATGACCGCTGCCGCGACCATGAGGAAGAGCGAGGCGCCGACGCGCTCGCCAATCAGCGCCGCGACAGGCTGCGAGGTCGCCGCGGAGATCCCGAAGTCGCCGACGAACAGCCCGCCGAGCCACAGCAGGTAGCGTTTCCACGCGGGCTCGTTGAGGTTCATCTGTTCATGGATCGCCGCGATCCGCTCGGGCGTCGCCTGCTGCCCGAGGATCGCCTGCGCCGGATCCCCTGGGAGGAGCAGCGTGACGAAGAAGATCACCATTGAGACGACGAGCAGGATCGCGACGCTGATCGCGAGCCGCCGCGCGATGAGGCGAAGAATCATGAGAGGTCTCCAATCCAGACGCGTTGCAGTTGGAAGCCCGAGAGGGGCAGCCCCGTCGCGTTCGGGACGAGCCCGCCGACGTAGGACTGGTACGCGTCGAGCTGGTTCGCGAACCCCCAGACGATGAGGCCGCCACGGTCGTACATGATGGCCTGCGCCTCCTCGATGAGCTCGCCGCGTGCGTCGTCGTCGGTCTCGCCGCGCGCGCGTTCGACGAGCGCGATGAACTCCTCGTCCGCCCAGTGTGTCTCGTTGAACGGCGAATCCGGCATCGCGCCCGAGTTCGCCTGCGGGAGGAAGTTTCGGGTGTACCAGAAGCTCTGAGAGAACGGGTACTCGAGATAGTCGCCCCAGTACGTCGTGAGGTCCATCCGGTTGATCTTCACCGTGATGCCGGCCTCCGCGGCCTGCTCGGCGAACACCTGCGCGGCCTCCACGGTGCCCGCCTGTATGGGGGCGGTCGCGAGCTCGACGGTGAGGCCGTCGGGGTAGCCGGCGTCGGCGAGGAGGCGCTTCGCCTCCTCGATGTCCTGCGTGCGCTGCGGGAACTCCGGGTAGGCCGGGTCGAAACTCGCGAACATGTCGTTGCCGACGGTGCCGTAGCCGGACAGCACCTGCTCGACCATCTGCTCGCGATCGACGGCGAGGCGGAACGCCTGCCGCACCCGCTCGTCGTCGAACGGCGGGGTGTCGGTGCGCATCGTGAAGGGCAGCCACATGCCGGTCTCGGAGTTCAGGATCTCCATGCGCGAGTCTGCGCCGATGACCTCCGCGAGCGCGGCGGGGATCTGCGCGACGGCGTCGACCTGGCTCGACAACAGCGCGTTGATGAGCGCGTCAGTGTCGTTAAAGTTCAGCAGCTCGATCTTGTCGAGGTACGGTCCGTCGTCTCCCCAGTAGTACGGGTTCCGCTTGAGCACGGTGGATTGGCCGGGCGTGAAACTCTCAAGCATGAACGGGCCGGTGCCGACCGGGTTCGTCGGGTCGTAGTCCTCGGGCACGATCGTCATGGTGTACTGCCCAAGGCCGTCGTCGAGGGACGAGTCCGGCACGTCGAGCCTGAACTCGACGGTGGCGTCGTCAACGGCGACGACCTCCCGGAGGTGCCCGAGGCTTGCGGCGCCGTTCTTCGGATCGTCAGGGTCGATGACTCGCTCGACGCTCGCCACGACGTCTTTCGCGGTCATGGGCCTGCCATCTGAGAACTTCACGTCCGTGCGCAGATGCGCGGTCCACACCGTCGCGTCGGCGTTGGGCTCGATCGAGGTCGCGAGCATCGGCTTGAGGTCGAAGTCATCGTCGCGGTAGAGCAGCGCGTTGTACATGTTAACGGCGCGGGCGACGTCTCCGAGGTTCGTGGCGATCGCGCCGTCGAGGGTGTCTGCGGCGCCGCCGCCGACGAAGCCGACGCGGAGGGTGCCGCCCTCGACGGGGGATCCTGGGCCGACGCCGTCGGCGCCTGGCACCGCCTGGCCGCTGCAGGCCGCCAGGAGGCCGGCGAGGCCGAGAGCGAGCGCGGCTCCAAGCATGTGACGGGCCCGTCGACGACGGGGGTGGCGCACACCGGGGGTGCTGTTCACCATTGAATCGCTTCCTTTCGCATGTTCCAGGGCCGGCAGCAGCCGGTCTTGGATGGTCGTGACGCCGGGGGTGCGAGGCTCGGCGCTCGGGCAAGTCGTGTGTCTGTGGGGTGTCCTGTCTGTCAGTGCGGTGGGCGTGCGTCGTGCGCGTCCGTGCCTGGTTCGGCGAAGCGGCGGGCGGCGAACGCGGCCCCGTCGCGCATGGCTGCCGTTGCGGCGTCGAGCATGCGGCCGAAGTGGAGGAACGAGTGCAGCACCCCGGGGACGATGGACCAATCCACGTCGTGCCCCGCGGCTGCGAGCCGGCGGCCGAGCTCCTCCGAGTCGTCGCGGAGCGGGTCGAGCTCCGCGCCCACGACATAGGCCGGTGGCAGCGGCGCCGCGAGATCTGCGGTGAGCGGAGCCGCGTACGGGCTCACCCGGTCGCGGGGGTCGGTGAGGTAGGTGTCGGAGATGAGTTCGAGGTCCGCAGCCGACATGCCATCCCAGAACCCGCCGAGGCTGTGCCGCGACGCG
Organism: Leucobacter aridicollis; assembly: GCF_013409595.1. Taxonomy (NCBI): domain Bacteria; kingdom Bacillati; phylum Actinomycetota; class Actinomycetes; order Micrococcales; family Microbacteriaceae; genus Leucobacter; species Leucobacter aridicollis. Next base: position 1,308,091 of record NZ_JACCBD010000001.1, read on the forward strand.
GAGTCCTCGAGGCCGTAGCCGCCGTAGTACAACAGCATGGCCCTGAGCGAGGCGTTGACCCGTGCGGGATTCGTCGCGGCCTCGGTGACCCGGGCGGGCTCGTCGCGAAGGAGGAGTGCCGTTCCAAGCGCAAGCACGGCGCCCGCAGAGTCGCCGGCGACGGCGAGGCGATCCCCATCGATGCCGTACCGATCCCCGCCGAGCGCGAGATCCGCGACGACGCCCGCGCACTCGAGCAGGGCCTGCGGAAACCGCGCCTCGGGGGCGAGCGAGTAGTCGACCGCAACGACTGCGGCGCCCGACGCGCTCGCCAAGACCCGGGCGATCCGGTCGTGGGAGTCGAGGTTTCCGAGCATGAACCCGCCGCCGTGGAGGTAGACGATAGCCGGGAGTACGGGGGAGTCGGTCGGGCGGTGCACGCGCGCCCGGACCCGTGCGCCCGCGACGTCGAAGGTGAGTTCGCGGGTGTCGTGCATGACGGGCCCGCCGACGTTCCAGAACTCGCGCTCCGCCAGGTAGTCGGCGCGAGCCGCGGCGACGCTTCCCGGGGGCGTGTCGGCCGGAGTGGGCTGGGTCGCCAGGCGGTCGAGCTGGTGTTCCACGACGCGGCGCATCTGGGGCGTACAGGCCTCCCGAATGTGCCTCGGAATGTCGGTGAATGAATGCTGCATTGGTGCCCTTCCAACGTGGTGGTGCGGGGTGCCCGCAGGCTGACGCGTCGAGCGGTGCGGCCCCGGCGTCGTCTGCGGCGTGCGGGGGCTCAGCGCGCGCGCCGCGGGTGCGTGAGCGGTCGCATCGCTCCCTGGGCGCAGGCCGGTTGCCTCGGGAACGGTCTGAGACCGTGCGGCGCGTGGCCGCGCGTTCGGGGCGCTGAAGCAACCCCGCTCACGCCGTGGACCGGCGCGCGGTGCCCCCGGCGGCGTCAGTCGTGCGGCGGGAGGCACCAGTTCGTTTCATGGTGGGGTCTGGCTGGGGGACAGGCCGCGATTGAGGTACTGGCCGACCTCGATCCCCGCGGCTCCGCCCGCGTGAGGCACGGCGCGGGCAGCCCGCCTCACGGGTGCGGCCGGTGGCCTCCCGTGGACGTGCTGCAGTGCGTGTGCCATGTCCTGACACTAAGTGAGGGGTCGACAAGGCCGCAAGTGGTGGCGTTCCGCCGCAAATCTGCTGAGTTCTTTGCGACGAACGTCGCGCAAGTCGCTGATTGGCCTGTGGTGGCCTACCCGCGCGTGGCTGTGCGCTTGGGGCCGTTCTGGCGATTTCGGCGGCCAAATGACACCCGTGAAGTTACGCAAATGTGATTTCCTTGCTCCCCGTCGCGGTGGGGGCGCGCAAAGATGATGAAATAGGCGGTATGACAGATTTTGCCCCGCGCATGGACGCCAGGGAGTCACGGGCCTGGCTTGGGCTGATTGGAGTCGCCCAGTTGCTCCCGCACCTGCTCGACGCTCAGCTGGAGCGGGACTCCCGGATGACGCATTTCGAGTTCACGGTGCTGTCGGCGCTGTACGTCGAGCCGACTTCTGTGCTTCGGATGTCGGAGCTCGCGCAGACGACCGCAGCGACGCTGCCGCGGCTCTCGCACGTGTGCACGCGGATGGAGAAGCGGGACCTCATCGAGCGGGTCCCGAGCGAGACTGATCGCCGCGCGACAAACGTTCGGTTGACCCCGGCGGGACGGCGGGAGTTCATTCGCGCGATCCCCGCCCACATTGAGCTCGTGAGAAGCCTCGTGATCGATGCGCTGACGCCGGAACAGCTCGATTCGCTTGGCGAGATTGCCGAGATCATTGGCGGGAGGCTCGCGGAGCATCGCAACTAGTTCGTCGCTCCGGAGGATTCTCCCAGGCCACTGATAAATGATTGTCGCAACAACCAAATTGGAGCGGGGATCGAATGTCGGAGCCAACAGGCCGCAAGACCACCAAGCAGCAGCGAGCCGAGGCGCGCGCCGAGCGGGTGCGTGCCCACCAGCAGCAGGAGGCGGCGCGCAAGCGCAACCGGCGCATCGCGGCCGTGAGCGGAGCGGTCGGCGGTGCCGCCGTCATCGCCCTCGTCATCACCTTCGTGGCGACATCGACGGAACCAGTTCAGCGGCCCCAGGACATCGAGATCGCGGGGCTCACCGAGTTCCCGAATCTCCCCGCGACCCATATCGACCCGGCGCCCGTGGATTATCAGGAGAGCTACGGCATGGCCGTTCCCGCGGGCGGCGACCACTCGCAGATCTGGCTGAACTGTGGCGTCTACAGCCAGCCGCAGCAAAACGAGAACGCGGTGCACGCGCTCGAACACGGGGCGGTGTGGGTGACCTATGATCCGGATGTGGCGACGGATGAGGACATCTCGGCACTGCGAAACGCCATCCCCGACCAGTACACGATCCTCTCGCCGTACCCCGGCCAGCCCGCTCCGTTCATGGCCTCGGCCTGGGGCGCCCAGATCGAGATGGAGAGCGTGTCGGACGCGCGCCTGGCGCAGTTCATCGACAGGTACTGGAAGTCCGCGGACGCGCCAGAGCCGGGCGCGTCGTGCTCGGGGGCGCTGCAGGGCCCAGGCCTTGTCGCCTAGCGGGCGCAGCGCGGGCCTGACGGCGTTCGTCGCCACGATGCTCGCGCTCGTGCTCGTCGCGGCGTCGTTGATCATCGGGCGCGCGACCGCCGGCCCTGATCCGCTACCGAACACGCGCAGCGCCGAGGCGGGGTTCGCCCGCGACATGCAGATCCATCACGACCAGGCCGTCGAGATGTCGATGATCGTCCGAGACCTCACCGACTCGCCAGACATTCGACTCCTGGCATACGACATCGCGACCTCCCAGTCCCAGCAGGCGGGGCAGATGTTTGGCTGGCTCGCGACGTGGGGGCTCCCGCAGTCGTCGCCCGAGCCTGCAATGACCTGGATGCATCGGCCTCTTCCGTCAGGGGAGAGTCACGTGCACGGCGTGCCAGACGCGACGAGCGCGGTGCCCGAGGCGATGCCGGGCATGGCGACGCGTGCGCAACTCGAGGAGCTGAAGACCCTTCGCGGCGTTGCCGCCGAGCGGATGTTCCTGCGGCTCATGATCGCTCACCACGAGGGCGGCATTGACATGGCCGACGCGCTCCTGCAGCGGAGCGACTATCCGGTCGTGACGGACCTCGCCGGCAGCATCGCCAAGGCCCAGCAGAGCGAGATCCAGCTCATGGAAGACCTCCTCGCGGAGCGCCAGTGACGACCCCGCAATCCAACCCCCGCATCCCACGCAACACTCGAAGGACCCGCCCATGACACGCACGAGCCAGCCCGCGCGCCGCGCGCCAAACCTCCTCCTCATCGTCATCGCCGCAGTGGCGCTCATCGCGGTCGCCGGCGGTGTGATCTGGGCCGTCTTGGCCGGTCGCGACACCGCGTCTGGCGCCGACCGTACCGTCGACGCGGCGGGCGTGCCCGTGGAGCGTGCGGACGGAGTGCCCGCGGAAACGGAGCTGGGGATCACGGAGCTCAAGGTTCAGAACCTCGAGAACGTGCAGGCATATTACGAGAACGCCATCGGGCTCGCGGTCATTGACCAGCAGCCGGACGCGGTCACGCTGGGGTTGGGGGACGTCCCGCTCATGCGGCTCGAGCAGTCCGCCGAGCCCCTACCGGAGGTGGGCGACGCCGGGCTGTACCACACCGCAATTCTCTTCGCCGACGAGGCGTCGCTCGCCCAGGCGGTGCTGCAGACGGCGCAGCTCGCGCCTGGCAGCTATCAGGGGTCGGCCGATCACCTCGTGAGCCAGGCCTTCTACTTCGGGGACCCGGAGGGCAATGGCGTCGAGCTCTACGTTGACCGGCCGCGAGAGGACTGGCAGTGGAACAACGGCCAGGTCGAGATGGGGAGCGAACCGCTCGACCCGAACGCGTTCATCGAGGAGCACCTTGGCGACGATGCGGCCGGCACGGCGGTGATCGGGCATATTCACCTGAAAGTCGGAAACCTCGACGACGCGCGCGCGTTCTACGCCGACACCCTCGGATTCGACGTGGTCTCGGAGGCGGAAGGCGCCCTGTTCTACTCGGCGGGCGGCTACCACCACCACCTCGCGACGAATGTCTGGCAGAGCGCCGGCGCCGGTCCGCGCAGCACCGAGGTCGGGCTTGGCTCGCTGACGGTCGCCCTCCCGAGCGAGGCGGACGTCGACAATGTGGCAGCCCGCGTGGCTGCCGCCGGCATTGATCACGAGGTCGTCGAGCGCGGCATCGTCGTCGAAGACCCCTGGGGCAACAAGATTCGGCTGGTGGCCCGGGCGCAGTAGCCCGGCCGAGGGCGCGGCCCGTCAGCGCTTGCGAAAGAGGATCGTGAGCGTGAGATACACCCCGCCAAGGCTCACCGTGACAGCTCCGACGGGGAGCTGCGTCGGCGCGAACGCGTGTGCCGCGAGCCAGTCGGCAATGCTGAGCAGCAGCGCGCCCGCGAGAGCCGCCGCGAGTGTCGGGTGCGTGCGTGGCAGCACGGCCCGCGCGAGGTGCGGCGCGGCCAGCGCCACGAACATGATCGGGCCAGCCGCGGCAGTGGTCACCGCGGTGAGCCCGACCGCGCAGACGACGAGCAGGAGCCGCGTTGCGCCAACCCGCAGCCCGAGCGCGTGTGCCAGGTCGTCGCCCAGTTCGATGATTCGCAGCTTCGGAACGGTCATTGCGGTTGCCGCCGCGATCACCGCGAGCGCGATGAGCACAGGCTGCAGCAGCTCCCACCGCGTGTTGTCGAGTGTCCCCGCGGCCCACACTGAGCTGGCCGTCGCAGTCGCGGTGTCTGTCTTGTAGACGAGCCAGGTGTTCCACGCTCCGAGGGCCGCGCTGATCGCGATGCCTGCGAGAACGAACGTGTTCCCGCCGACCCCCGAGCGCGAACTGAACAGCAACACGAGCCCCGCAGCGGCGAGGCCGCCGACGAGTGCCGCGGTCGCGGTGGCGGCGAACCCCGGGGCGGGAATGAGGATGAGCGCGAGGAGCACGCCAATGTAAGCGCCGGTGTTGAAACCGATGATGTCGGGGCTGCCGAGCGGGTTACGGGTGAGCGTCTGGAAGATCGACCCGGCCGCGCCGAGCGCCGCGCCGAACGCGACGGCCGCGAGCGCACGGGGGAGTCGCCACGCCAGCACCACGGTCTGGGTGAAGTCATTGGCGCTCCCTGTGAGCGCGGCCCACACCTCGGACGGGCTGAGCGCGAGATCTCCCGCGGCGAGTGCGGCGAGGAACACCGCGGCGAGCAGGGTGACGCCCGCAGCCCACCGCCACCGCGAACGCGCGCGTGCCGGCGGGCCGCCTGCTGCGACTGGCGCTGCACGAGTAACTGCCGAGGCATTCGAAGCGGGTCTCGTGTGAATCATGCGCGCCTCCTCAGCACGACCAGGATGACGGGTGCGCCCAGGGCGGCCGCGACGACGCCGACGGGAAGCTCGCCCGGCCACAGCACCGTGCGAGCAAGAATGTCGGCGATGAGGAGCAGGCCGGCGCCGACCGGAGTGCTGACAAGGATCATGCGCCCGGTACTCGGGCCGGTGAACGGGCGAACAAGGTGCGGCACCATGAGTCCGATGAAGCCGATGGGGCCGGCGATGGCCGTGGCCGCGCCGACGAGACAGGCCGCGCCCACCCCGGTGCCCGCTCGGGCAAGGAACGGGTGGGAGCCGAGGCCCCTGGCGGTGTCGTCGCCGAGGGCGAGCGCGTCGATCGGGCGAGCGAGGGCGAACGCGAGGACGCCGCCGAACATGATGAGCGGCAGCGAGTTCCAGAGTACGTCCGTGTTGGGGCTCGCGAGTGAGCCCGCAGACCACGCGCGCATCGCGTCCAGTGCGCGCGGGTTGAGAAGCGTGATCGCAGACTGCACGCCGGAGACGGTCATGCTGAAGGCGACACCGGCAAGCACGAGTTTCGTTCCGCTGGCCGCGCCCCGCAGTCCAAGCGCGAGCACCGCGGCGGTGACGATTCCCGCGCCCGCCACCGCGCTCCACGCGATTCCGGTGGCCGAGCGCACCCCGAACCAGGTCATCGCGATGGTCACAGCGAACGCCGCGCCCGAGCTCACTCCGAGCAGGCCGGGGTCCGCGAGCGGGTTGCGAGTCATCCCCTGCATGAGCGTCCCCGCCCAGGCCAGGGCGGCCCCGACGAGTAGCGCCGCGATCGTGCGGGGGAGCCGCACCTCCCAGAGGAGGGTGTTCAGGTCGTCCCCGCCGCGGCCCGCGAGCGCCTCATGCAGTTCCGCGGGCGAGACCGTGCGAGACCCAATAAGCAGACTCGCCACGCAGAGCGCGACGAGAACGATGGCCGCGAGGGCCTGCGCTCCGAGGAGGCGCGAGGCGCTCGTGCGGCGCGCCTCTCGGAGCGTGGCGGTCACTTCGCCGGAATGAGTTCGAGGCCCGGGCGGAGCTGCTCGAGTAGCCACGGCACGGATGCGATGTTCGGATCTTGGAGCGCAGTCGCGGCCTCAAGCCCGACGGGCACGTAGCGCTCGGACATGATCGGCTGCTTCGACACGATCGGATCGCTCTCAAACTTCTCCTGCAGCGCGTCAGACTGGAACGTCATGAACATGACGCCAGCGTCGTTGAACAGCGGCGCCTGCTCGAAGCTCACGTCGATGGCGCCGGGAACGGACCCCTGTCCGCCGAGGTCTGCGACTGCAGGCAGTGCAACGAGGCCGAGCTGCTGCATGAACTTCGCGGTGACGTTCGCTTCGTCGACGAGCATGACGACGACGCCGTCCCTGGCCTGGCCGTACAGGAACGTGCCCCCCGCGAGGCCCGGGAGGTCCTCCTTGATCGCTTCCACAGCGGCGTCTGCTTCGGCGATGAGGCGCTCCGCGTCCTCAGACTTGCCGAGCGCGTTCCCGATCCTCAGCGCGGACTCCTCACTCGTCGCGCCGTAGAGCGCGGTCTCGTACGACACGACCGGAGCGATATCGCTCAGCTGCGCGTAGAGCGCCTCGTCGAGCGTGAACCCGGCGGTCGCGAGAATGACGTCCGGCTTCGCAGCTGCGACCTGCTCGACATTGATGCTCATCGGGTTAAGCCACGTAGTGTCCTCGGGCAGCGGGTCAATGTATGGCAGGTTCTTCTCGTCGCCAGCACCCGCGACGCTCGTGAAGGATTCCGGGGCGGCGACGACCTGCGCGCCGAGCGCTGAGGCCAGCGCGACGTCGGCGTAGCCGAGAGCCGCGACGCGCTCTGGCTGTTCATCAATCGTTGCGTCGCCGTATGCGTTGTGGATGGTGACGGGGAACGATCCCGATGCTGCCCCGCGTTCAGCGGTCTTCGGATCTCCCGCTGGGTCCGCGCTGGATGAGCAGCCGGTGAGGAGGAGTGCGCCAGCTGCGAGCGCTGCGAGCCCCGCGGATGTGGCGCGACGAATGGGTGAGGGCATGGGTGTGCCTTCCTAACTGGTGTAGGTGTGTGGTGGTGAGAGGAAACGTCTAGGTGAGCGGGAGTATCGCGGCGACCGCGCGGAAGACCGCCTCCGGCGTCGCAGCGGCATCGAGCGCGGCCCAGTCGTCCATGAGGTCCGAGACCAGTGGGGGCGCCGCGACGGTTGCCCGCTCGGGAAGTCCGGTCGTCGCGTGCTGCGACTTCGCGTGCGTGATTGTCGCCTGACCGAGGATCGTCGCGAACATGGAGCGGTAGAACACGAATGCGCTAGTGCGGTCGAGGCCGGACTCGGTGGCGCAGGTGAGGAAGCCCTCCGAGAATTGCAATCCGGCCGGACTTGCGAGCCTCCCCGTTGTGATCAGACGGATCATCCAGGGATGTTCTCGCAAGAAGTCGTGGAGGGTGAGAGCTAGGTTCACCGCGTGCTCCCGCGCGGTTCCGGCGCGCTCGGGAAGGGTGATATCCGCTGAGACGCGCTCAACGAGCTCGACGAGGAGCGCGTCGCGATCGCGCACATAACGGTAGAGCGCCATGGGGGTGACGTCGAGCCGGGTGGCGAGCTGGCGCATAGCGAGCCCAGCCTCGCCGTCGGTCGCGAGAATCGCCATCGCTTCGTCAACGATGCGTTCGAGAGTTAAAGTCGTCATGTTCATCCTATGAAGGTTAGGTTCGCCTAACTATACGCGTATACTTCGAGGCGTGGCAACCAGGCATCCTCTCGTTCATCCGGCACTTCTCCCAGCGCTCCGCCCCTCACTCCCCGTGCTCGCGCTCGCGGTATTCGCAGCGACGCTGGCTGGCCTCGCGGCACTCGCCGCGACGTGGGGCATCGTGCAGCTCCTTGCAGCACCGGCGGCGTCGGGCGTTGCCAGGGTGTGCGCGGCGTGGGTCGCTGCGGCGGTACTGGCCGCGGTCGCATCGTGGCTCGCGCACTCGGCCGAGGCTCGCTTCGAGGCGCGATTGCGCCGAGAAGTCGCCGGCCGGATGCTCAGGCTCCCAGCTGACAGACTGAGCGAGTACCCACCCGACGCGCTGCGCAGGCTCGTGGCTGACGACGTCGCCGCGCTACACCACATGGTTGCCCACCTTCCCGGTGAGCTCGCGACACTCGTGACGGTGCCGGTTGCTGCCGTAGCGTTGCTCATCCACCTCGCGGGTCCCACGGCGCTGCTCGCGCTCGCGCCCGGGGCGCTTGCAGCTGTCGTGTACCTCGCGGTGTTGCCCCGCCTGTCGGCACAACATGGGGCCGAACGCGGCCGTGTGATGGGCGAGATCGCCTCGGCGGTTGACGACTACGCGCGTGGTATCCACGTCTTCCGGAGCTTTGGGGATGCCTCGGGCGCGCTCGCGACGTATGCCGGATCGACCGCCAGATTCACCGCAGGCATGGTGGCCTGGGTGCGGCGCGTCGCGACTCCCGCGGCGATCGCGGTTGCGCTCTTGCAGGCACCAGCGAGCCTCGCGATCGCCTACGCGGTCGGCGTCGCGAGCGACACCGCGACGCTCGCGGCGATCCTGTTGCTGAGCCTCGCCCTCGTCACGCCGGCGCTGCGCCTCGGTCACGGCCTGGACTTTGTGACGGCGGGGCGAGCCGCTGGGGCGCGGCTGGGCGCGCTGCTCGCCGAGCCCGCGCTGCCCTCCGGCACGGTGGACGCCACCACCGGGCCGGCCGATGCCACGCTGCAGGGGGTGACGGTTCGAGCTTCGGGCCACACCGTCCTCTCCGAGCTCTCACTGCGCGCCCCCGCCCGTGCGCTGACTGCCATCACGGGGCCAAGCGGTGCGGGGAAGACCACCGTGCTGCGCGTGTTCGCCGGGTTGCAGCCGGTGGCGCCAGGCGAGGCAGCGATCGCAGGCACGCCCGTGGGGCAGCTGAGTGAGGCCGGGCGACTGGGCGCGGTCCTCCTGGTCCCGCAGGGCGTTGCCGCGCTCGCCGCCTCGGTGCGCGACAACCTGCTGCTCTCAGCGCCAGACGCGCGAGACGAAGCGTGCCGGGCCGCCCTTGAACGAGCCAACCTCGAGGTCGGCCTCGACCGCGACGCGACGCTGCTCTCCGGCGGCGAGCGGCAGCGTTTGGCGCTGGCGCGCGCGTTTCTCACTGAGGCGCGCGTGATCCTGCTCGACGAACCGACGAGCGCGCTCGATTCGCGCGTCGCCGACAAGATCTGGGCCGAGCTGCTGCGGCTCGCGCACGACGGCGGGCGAACGGTCATCGTCGTCACGCACGACCCCAGCCTGGCTCGGCAGAGCGACAACCTTATCGACATTTCGCCGGGCCCAGGCGCAGACGAGCACCACACGGAAGGTGAAGCAGCATGAGCGGGAACGAGGCCCTTCGGGGCGACGCACCGGGCGGGCGGGCCGGTTTTGTGGCGGGAATGCCACCGGCCGCGCGACGTCGGGTGCGCGGCGTGGCCCTCGGCTGGGCGGGCGTCGCCCTTGCCGAGGCCGCGGCCTACCTCGCGCTCGCTCTCGCGATCCGAGACAGCCTCCCTGTGTTCCCAGTGATCGCCCTCGCCGCGGTCGCGATGGTCACGACGGTCGTGGTGTCGCGAGCGGGGTACCTCTCGGGCGCCAGGCTCGCGGGCGACCTCTATGGCGAGATGGGGCGTGCTCTTGCCCGCGCCAAGCTCTCATGGTTCACTGCGGCTAACCGAGCGGTCGTAACGACGGCCGCTGGTCGTAGCGTTCCCACGTTCATGGGGGTGCCTGCTCACCTGCTGCAGACGCTCGTGCTCTCGCTGCTCGTTCCCGTCGCCCTGGTCGTCGCGGTCGCGATCGTGGGCGGTACCGCGATGGCAGGCCTCGCGCTGCTGTTGCTCTCAGCCGCGCTGGTCGCACAGCTCGTCGCCCAGCGCTTCCTCGCCGCTGCAGACGCGAGCCGTCACGCGGCCGAAGGGCAGGCGACCGCTGCGACGCTTGAACTCGTGGAACGCCTCGAGCTGCTCCGAACGGCGGCCGGGCGCGCGCGGGCCCTTGAGCGAGCCGCGCAGGCCTGGCGTGCAGGTGAGGCTGCACTGTCGAAAACGAATCGCGCGGCGGCCCCGGCGACGCTGATCTCGCAGCTCGCGAGCGTGCTGCCCATCGCCGGAGTGCTCGTCGCGCTCGGGGTGACTGGGGGGTTTGAACATCCGGCGCTCGCGCTCGCCCTGATCGTGCTCGTCGGGCGCGCCAGCGCGCCCATCGATGACCTCGCGCTCGTCGGCATTGCGCTCGCTGAGGTGCGTGCTCACACAGAGGCCTACCGGCAGGTTGTCGGCGCCCCCGCCCTTCCCGTGTACGCGGGCGAACCCGCGAGCGCCACGCCCGTGCCAGGCAGCGTTGAAGTGCGGCGCGTGAGCCACGCCCCCGCCCTCGCCGATATCTCCTTCAGGGTGCCCAGTGGCGAGCGGGCGCTCATCGTTGGCCCCAGCGGGTCGGGGAAGAGTACGCTCCTCGGCCTGGTACTCAGGTTTGACGACGCGGAGCAGGGGGAGGTGCTGCTCGGCGGCGTGCACGTGCGCACGCTTCCCCAGGGGGAACTGGCGAAGCAAATCGCCTATGTCCCCCAGGAGCCTGTCGTCTTCACCGGAACGCTCGCGGAGAACCTGCGCATCGGCCGGCCATCGGCGTCAGACGAGGAGCTGCGTGAGGCGGCGCTCGCCGCCCGCCTTGGGGACGTGCTTGAGCGCGACCCCCGGGGCCTCGGGCAAGACGTCGGCAGTCACGGCCAGCGCCTCTCGGGCGGCGAGCGTCAGCGCGTCGCAATCGCGCGAGCCCTGGTGAGCGTGGCGCCCGTGCTCGTCCTCGACGAGGCGACGTCAGCGCTCGACGAACCCACCGAGCAGATGATCGCAGAGGAGATCGTGCGCCGCGAGAAGACGCTGCTGGTCGTCACTCACCGGCGCCCCGAGATCTGGCAGCCGCACCAGGTGATCAACCTGGGCGAGCCGATCGTCAGCGCGCGAGACCGCGGGTGAGCGCCGCGACTGACTCGGCCAGCGCCCGCGAGCTGAGCTTGCCGACACCGGTCGCGTTCACGAACGCGTGAATGTGGCCCTCGACAAGCTGCACGGTCACCGGGACCCCGGCCTCTCGCAGGCGCTCCGCGTAGGCGAGCCCCTCGTCGCGGAGCACGTCGAACCCCGACACGGCGACGTGCACTGGCGGGAGCCCGGTGAGTGCGGCGGCGTCCGCGAGGAGCGGCGACACGAGCGGATCGAGGGCGGCATCCGGGGTCGGCAGGTAGTGGTCTCGGTACCAGTCCATGTGCGCCTCGGTGAGGAAGTACCCCTCACCGAACAGCTCGTACGACCGGTGCTTCGTCGACAGGTCGGTGACAGGAAAGAACAGCAGCTGGAAGTCGGGCGGCCCGGTCGCGTCGTCGCGAGTGGCGATGCAGACCGTCGCGCTGAGGTTGCCGCCAGCGCTGTCGCCTGCGACCGCGATGCGCGCACCGGGCCGCTCGGCCCGCGCCCAGCGGTACGCGTCGATCGCGTCTTCGAGTCCCGCGGGAAACGGGTGCTCAGGGGCGAGCCGGTAGTCGACGGCGATCACCTCGAGCCCGCTTTCGGCCGCGATGAACCGGCACGCCGAGTCAGCGGATTCGAGGCTGCCCACCACCCAGCCGCCGCCGTGGAAGTACAGCACCGTGCCGCGCCCCCGGGCGCCCTGGGCATGCGCGTATCGGCGAGCCCGAACGCTGCCGTGCCGTGTCGGGATGGCGATGTCCTCGACCTCGGCGACGTCGTGGGTACCGCCGAAGATGCGGGCCTCGGCGTCGATCTGGGCGCGCGCCTCCGGGAGAGGAAGCTGTGTGAAATCGTTGCCCGGCAACGCGTTGAGGAGCCGGAGGGCCATCTGCACCTCGGTGGCGAGCCGTTGCCCGTCGGCCTCGACGGGTGTCCCGGCGATGAGGCGCTGAGCCCACTGCGGGAGGTTGCCAAGCGTGCGGATCGCGCCCCTGGTCAGGCGTTCGGAGAGCGGCGGGGTGGTTGGCATGGTGGCTCCTGGGTCGGCGACGGTGGCGACGGAACGGGGCGCGCGTCGGTGCGGGCCCGTGATCACTCTAGCGGCGCGGGGCCGCGCCTGGGCTGCGTGACGAGTTGCCGGGGGACCGATTTCACTATTGTTACTTCAGCAGATGATAGTTAGGCTTGCCTTAGTAATTCGTGGTGTGTGATCGCGAGGCACGCGCTCGGTCGCGCCTCAGCTGACACGACGGCCGCGCTTCCACCCGCTTCGCCGGGCCGAGGCGAGGCGCGCGCCACGCTGCGGGAAAGGAACAGCGATGGCAAAGCGTGGATTCACGGGGGCCATGACTCGCGCGTATGGGGCGCGCGACCACGAGGTGACGGTGACGGCGACCGAAGCGATCACGCCAACCTTCAGGCGCATCTGGATGTCGGCGCCATCGCTCCTCGCCGAGATGAGCCCAGGCTCGACGTCCTACCTGCGCTTCTGGTTCCCGGACCCAAACGGCGGTGATGCGGAGTTCCAGCGCGCCTACACAGTCACCCAGGCAGACGCCCAGTCGGGCACCTTCGCCGTCGACGTCGTGCTGCACGAGCCGGCCGGCCCCGCTTCAGCCTGGGCGAAGGCGGCCGAACCGGGCTGGACAGTCGAGGCGAACTCACTCGGGTCAACTCGGTTTGAGCTCGCGGACGAACTGCCAGCCGGGTATCTGCTCGTCGGCGATTCGGCTTCCCTGCCCGCGATCAATTCGATCATCGCTCAGGTGCCGGCGAGCGTACCGGTCGAGCTGTACCTCGAAGAACACCACGCAGACGACAGGCTCATTCCGCTCTCGTCGCACCCGCGACTCGCGGTGCACTGGGTGCCGCGCGTGGGGGAGGGCTCCCTCGCCGCTGCGATTGCCGACCGCGACTGGTCTGACTGGTACGCGTGGGCCGCGCCAGAGTCGGGGTCGCTGAAGCAGCTGCGCGTTCGCCTCCGCGACGACTTCGGCTTCCCAAAATCAGAGGTCCACGCGCAGGCGTACTGGTACTTTGGCCGCGCATTTGGGAAGAACCGTTCCAAGGCCGTTTCGGCCGCCGTTGCCGAGCAGGAGTTGGCGGCGGCCGCTGCCGTCGCCGCGGCTTCGGTTCCCGCCGCGGACGCAGCCCCCGGCGCGACGGGTGCCCCCGGTGAGCAGGTGGCATCCGCTTCCGTGGGAGCGGTGGGCAGCGGGTCAGGATCCTCATCCCGCGGCGCCTGGCGATCTCAGGCGGGGAGCCGGCTTCTCGCGCCACTGAAGCCGACAATGATGCTCGCCGGCATCGCACAGGCGCTTCTCACGCTCGTGCAGCTTGCGCCCTTCGTGCTGCTCGTCGAACTTGCGCGGCTGCTCCTCACGGGAGCGACGCCCGACAGCTACTGGCGGGTGGGGCTCTGGGCGCTCGGGCTCATGGGCGCGGGTGTCGTGCTCGCGGCCGCGATGCTCGTCTGGCTTCACTGGGTCGACGCGATGTTCGCGCGTGAGCTCAGGCAGCGCCTGCTGCAGAAGCTGTCGCGGCTCCCGCTCGGCTGGTTCGCTGCTCGCGGATCGGGGCAGGTCAAGCAGCTCGTGCAAGACGACACGCTCGCGCTGCACTACCTCGTGACCCACGCCGTGCCCGACGCGGTGAACGCGGTTGTCGCTCCGGTCGCGGTGCTGGCCTACATGTTCGTCACCGACTGGCGCATCGCACTGCTCCTGCTCATTCCAGTACTGGCATACGTCGTTGGCATGTCGATCATGCTCATCCAGTCGGGCCCGCGCACCCAGGAGGCATCACGCTGGGCCGAGCGGATGAACGTGGAGGCGGGGGCGTATCTCGAAGGGCAGCCAGTCGTGCGCGTGTTTGGGGGAGCGGCCGCCTCGTCGTTCCGCGGCAAGCTCGCCGAATACGTTGGGTTCCTCGACTCGTGGCAGCGGCCCCTCTCAGGCCAGAAAGCGTTCATTGACCTCGCAACGAGGCCGGCAACATTCCTCCTGCTCATCAGCGCCGCGGGAACACTGTTCATCGCGACCGGGTCGATGGACCCGCTCGCGCTGCTCCCGTTCCTGTTGCTCGGCACGACATTCGGCGCCCGTCTGCTCGGAATCGGGTACGGCCTGTCCGGGCTGCAGGGTGGCCTGCTCGCAGCGCGGCGAATCCAGATTGCCCTCGACGAGGCCGAACTCGAGGTCAGTGGCGGCTCTGCTGCCGCGGCCGTGCCCGCCGGCCACGTCGAGTTCGACGACGTCGGCTTCGCCTACCGTGAGGGGGTACCGGTGCTCGAAGACATTCACCTTGAGCTCGCCCCCGGAACGGTAACCGCCCTCGTCGGGCCGTCAGGCTCGGGAAAGTCAACGCTTGCGGCCCTGCTCGCGAGGTTCCATGATGTCGGCCACGGTGCGATCCGCGTCGGTGGGCGCGACGTCCGCGATCTCAGCGCGGACGAGCTGTACGCGAGCGTGGGATTCGTGTTCCAAGATGCGCAGCTCGTCCACGGCACGGTGCGGGAGAACATCGCCCTCGCCGTTCCGGCGGCGAGCGACGCCGCAATCGAGGCCGCGGCGCGGGCGGCGCACATCCACGACCGCATCATGCAGATGCCCGAGGGGTACAGCACCGTGCTCGGCGCCGACGCTGCGCTCTCCGGCGGGGAGCGGCAGCGGCTCACGATCGCCCGCGCCATCCTTGCCGACACCCCCGTGCTCGTGCTTGACGAGGCGACCGCGTACGCCGACCCCGAGTCCGAGTACCTCGTTCAGCGGGCGCTGAACCAGTTGACAGCGGGGCGCACGGTGCTTGTCATCGCCCACCGCCTCCACACGATCGCGGGCGCGGATCGCATCGTTGTGCTCGACGGCGGTCGCGTGAGCGAGGCAGGCACGCACGACGAACTGCTCGAACGAGCGGGCAGATACTGGCAGCTCTGGCAGGCCGGTGCTGGTGGTGCCGGGCGCGCGCTCGAGACTACGGAGGGGACGCGATGATCCGAACACTACTGGCCCTGCTCCCGGCGGGCAGCGGGCCACGCCTCGCCGGGCACCTCGCCCTCACAACGCTCGGCGTGCTGCTGCGGGCCGCGGGAGTGGTGCTGCTCGTGCCGCTCGTCAGCGCCCTGTTCAGCGACGACCCGGCCGGCGCGTGGCCGTGGGTCGCGTGGCTCACGCTCGCGACCGCGGCGGGCTGGGCCGTCGACTCGGTGACGGTCCGTCTCGGGTTCGATATCGGCTTTGGGTTGCTCGAGTCGGGGCAGCGCGCGGTGGCAGACCGCCTCGCCGACATTCGGCTCACCTGGTTCACGTCCGGGCACACCGCCACGGCTCGCCAGGCCGTCGCGGCGACGGGGCCCGACCTCGTCGGCCTCATCATCTACCTCGTCGCGCCAATCGTTGGCGCGGTCTTGCTGCCCATCGCCATCGGGCTGGCACTCCTGCCCATCGCGTGGCCGCTCGGGGTCGCGGCGCTCGCGGGCGTTCCCGTGCTCCTCGGCGCCTTCTGGCTGGCGGGGCGGGTGAGCCACCGTGCCGACCGGGCCGCGGCAGCGAGCAACAGCGCGCTCACCGAACGTATCGTTGAGTTCGCGCGAACGCAGCAGGCGCTGCGCGCCTCACGCCGCGTCGGCGTTGAGGGAAGCCACGTGGGTGCGGCGCTCGCCGCGCAGCATGGCGCGAGCGTGCGGCTGCTCCTGCTGCAGGTCCCAGGGCAGCTGATCTTCGGGCTCGCGAGCCAGGTCGCGCTGGTGCTGCTCGCCGGGACGATCGTGGTACTCACCACCTCGGGTGCGCTCGCCGCGCCGGCGGCCGTGGCGCTCATCGTTGTTGTCGTGCGCTACCTCGAGCCGTTTACCGTGCTTGCCGAACTCTCGCCTGGGGTGGAGTCTGCGCTCGGGGTGCTCCGGGATATTCGAGAAGTACTTGACGCGCCCGCGGTTCCGGCGGGGCGCAAGGCGCAGGCGGGCGGGGGCGCGGCCGCGAGTGTCAGGGCGCCTGATCGGTCGCATGACCGGTCGCCTGATCGGGCGCTGGGGCCGCGCTTGGAGCTGCGCGACGTCCAGTTCAGCTACGGGGCTGCGTCCGCTCAGGTACTCGACGGGCTCTCGCTCACGTTTGAACCCGGCACGACAACCGCTATCGTCGGCCCCTCGGGCTCTGGGAAGAGTACCGTGCTGTCGCTCCTCGCGGGGCTGCAGTACCCAACTGCCGGGGCGGTACTGGTTGATGGCGTTGACGCGGCGACGTTGACCGGCGCGGCCCGCCGAGAGCTTGTGAGTGTCGTGTTCCAGCACCCGTACCTGTTTGACGGCAGTATCCGCGACAACGTGCTTGTCGGTCGGCCGGCAGCCGACGACGCTCAGCTTGAACTCGCCGCCCAACTCGCGCAGGTTGACGAACTGATCGCTCGGTTGCCGGACGGTTGGGACAGTCGTGTTGGCGAAGCGGGCGGCTCCCTCTCTGGGGGTGAGAAGCAGCGCGTGTCGATCGCTCGCGCGCTCCTCAAACTCGCACCCGTGTTGCTCGTCGACGAAGCGACGAGCGCCCTCGACACCGAGAACGAAGCCGCGGTGGCGAGCGCGCTCGCAGGCGACCCGGCGCCGCGCACGCGGGTCATCGTTGCGCACCGGCTGAGCAGTATTCGCGCGGCCGACCGCGTCGTATTTCTCGAGAGTGGCGTCGTCGCTGAAGACGGGACGATCGACGAGTTGCTCGCCGCGGGTGGGCGCTTCGCTGAGTTCTGGCGGCAGCAAGACGCCGCTGGGGCGTGGCAGCTGCGGGCGTAACAGAGGTCCGGACCGCGCAAACACACCATTCTCGCGAGAACACCCCTTCCTGGCGGTAGATAAGGGGTGTTCTCGCGAGAATGATGTGTTTTGGAGGGTGGTGCGGGGCGCCGCGGGGTCGTTCGGGGGGCCGGGTGCGGGGTGCGGGGCGACCAGGCTTACTTGTCGTAGGTGAAGAAGCCCTCGCCGGTCTTGCGGCCGAGCTTGCCCGCGTCGACATAGCTGCGGAGCAGCGTCCGTGGGCCCTCGGGCAGGTTCGGGTTCTCTGCTGCGTAGTGCTCCTCGATATCGAGTACCACGTCCAGGCCCACCTGATCCATGAGCGCGAACGGCCCGGCGTGGATGCCCATGTTGGCCTGCATGATCGCGTCGACGTCCTCCGGGGTGCTCACGCCGTCGGCGACCACTGCGAGGGACTCGCGCTTGATCGCGGCCCAGATGCGGTTGAAGATGAAGCCCGTGCTCTCAGCGAGCGCGATGAACGGAGCGAGGCCGAACCGCTTCAGCTCCTCAGCGACCGCGGGCAGCAGCCCCTCGCTCGTCTGGCCGTCGCTCATAAGTTCGACCGCCATGCTCTGCGGCGGCATCGCGAAGTGCATGTTGAAGACCCGCTCGGGGTTCGAGACCTCGTCGATGACCTCGCGCGACTTGTACGACGAGGAGTTCGTTGCGAGCACCGCGTCAGCGTCGGCGAGCTTGTCGAGGGTGCCGAAGAGCGGGCGCTTGATGTCGAGCCGTTCGGGGACGGCCTCAACGACGAGCCACGCGCCGGGAAGCGATTCCTCGACGGTCGCAACCGTGGTGACAGTGCCGGGAGTCGCGCTGATGCCCTGCTTCTCGAGCCGCGCGGTGAGCTCGGGGAGCGCCTCGGTGACGTAGTCGAGCGCGGCCTGCCGCTGCGGTTCCTGCAGCTCCGCGATGCGGACGTCTGAGCCGCCCGACGCGAACACGGCCGCGATACGCCTGCCAAGGGTGCCGCCACCCACCACGACGATCGGTCGCTCCTGGGCATTGGCTGGAACGGTGAATTGCATGTGATTCCTCATTTCCGTTGATCAGTACGCCTTGCATTCTCGATGCAATGTGTATTGAATACATTATGCATCGAACACTCGACGGAAGGAACCCTGTGGCAGTGCGCGGCGAGAACCTCCCAGGCGACGTCAAGGCTGCGGCGGCACAGCCAGCGGCCCCGGCAGAACACCCAGCGGGCCCGGCGGCGCAGGCTGCTGCCCCGGCGAGGCGCCGAGCGCGGGTGCACACTCGTGCCGCGCTGCTCGACGCGGCCGAGGCGATCTTTGCTGAGCGCGGCGCGCCAACGGCAACGATCGACGAGATCTGCTCACGTGCCGGCTTCACGAGAGGCGCCTTCTACTCCAACTTCCGCACCGTGACCGACGTGTTCTTCGCCCTGTACGAGCGAAAGACGGCGGAGCTGCTGAGCGGCGCGAGTCAGTTCGAAGGCCGCGTTGCGCCCGGCGCGAAGCCAGCGGACACGCTCGACGGGTTCGTCTCTGAGCTGCTGGCGGTCATCCCCGCCGACACGCAGTGGTACGCCCTCCGCGCGCTGTTCGGGCTTCGTGCCGGTGCCGATCCCGAGGTTGCGGCCGTGCTGCGCGCGCACGGCGAGGACTTCCAGCACGGCATCACCCCGGTCCTTGCGCGCATCGCCGAGGCTCTCGATTCGACGCTCGAGCCAGACATCGACGAGGCCGCCCGCGTCGTCATCGCGGCGCACGTAGGGTCGGTGCTGCAGGGCCCGTTCGTCGACGACCCCGAGAGTCTGAGGCACGCGGCCGTCCTCGCCGCGCTCCGGGGCGTGCTCCGGCCGAACTAGCCGCCCGAGC
Organism: Leucobacter aridicollis; assembly: GCF_013409595.1. Taxonomy (NCBI): domain Bacteria; kingdom Bacillati; phylum Actinomycetota; class Actinomycetes; order Micrococcales; family Microbacteriaceae; genus Leucobacter; species Leucobacter aridicollis. Next base: position 1,327,058 of record NZ_JACCBD010000001.1, read on the forward strand.
GCGCCAGCGCCTCCACGGCGGCGGGCACATGCCGCGCCACGTCACCCGCCACGATGGGGCGCCCAGCGCTCACAGCCGCGCCAGCACCGACGCCCGCAGCCAGCCGGGCCGCGGTGTCGTGGAGCATGGCCGCCGTCGCGCAGAGTTCGGCGAACGCACCTGCGCGGTCGCGGTCGACGATGACCTGCGCGTGCCGCGCGGCCAGCGCCCCAAGGATCCCGGCGAGCACGTCGCCAGTTCCTGCCGTCGCGAGCCACGGCGTCGCGGGCCCGACGGTGATGATGCCCCCGACCGGGGACGCGACGGTCGTGACGGAGCCCTTCAGGAGGACGGTGACGTCGAGCCGAGCGGCGAGAGCCGCGGCGGCTTCCGCGTCGTCGGCGGGCTGTGGCTCGCCCAGCCCGCGCCAGAGCCGGGCGAACTCTCCGGCGTGTGGGGTGATCGCGACGGGCGCGGTCCGGCGGGCGGCGTCGCGCCGCTCGAGGCAGAGTTCGAGCGCGCCCGCGTCGACCACGAGGGGGTGCGCGTCGGTGAAGAGGTCGGTGAGTGCTTCGGTCTCGGCGGCGTCGCGCTCCGCGGGGTCCGTGCCGCTCCCGATGAGCCAGGCGGTCGCCCGCGAGGCGTCGCGCGTGACGACGGTCTCTGGCCGCGCCGCGAGTACCGCTGCGGCCGGGGTCGGGAGGCCGAAGCGGGGGTCGGCCTCGCCGAGCTGCGGGGCGAACTGCACGAGCCCGACGCCCGTCCGCCAGGCGGCCTCGACCCCGAGGGCCGCCGCTCCCGGGTACGCCGCGGAGCCCGTGCGCACGCCGAGCACGCCGCGGGAGTACTTGTGATCCCGCGCAGTCGGCGTCGTGAGGTACGGCGCGGCGTCCGAGGCGGTCCATCGGGTGTGATCGTGCACGGTGCTCCTTCCTGGCGCGGCGGTCGGCGCGGGTGGTGGGCCAGCGGCCGCGGCGGGCGAACGCCCCGCAGATCAGGATCGAGCGCCCTGCCCTCAGCGTAGCCCCGGCGACCGCGCGCCGACCTCGCAATGGTGAAACGGCTATGAGTTTGCAGGGAGAATTGGTGATTTCTCCCAGCAATATCCAGTCCGCCCGTGCGATGCTTAGGGCCCTAAGTAATGCCTGTTTCTCGAGAGCGAGCCCGTGAAGAAACCACTCAAGATCACCCTCATCAGCCTCGGCGTCATCGTCGGACTCGTCGGCGGGACGCTCGCCACCACCTCGATCATCAACGCGGTGAAGACCCCGCGGGAGGTGGCGGAGCTTGAGCCGTACGGTGAACTCGTCGAGGTGGACGGCAAGCAGATGAACGTCGCCGAGTTCGGGAGCGGCGAGCAGACCATCGTGCTCACCCCCGGGGCCGGAACCGCCTCGCCTGTCGCAGACTTCGCGCCAGTGATCAACGGGCTGAAAGATGAGTACCGGATCCTCGTGGTCGAGCCGTTCGGCTACGGGCTGAGCGACCAGGCCGACACGCCGAGGACGACGGAGAACATCGTCGCCGAGATTCACGAGGCCGTCGCGACCTTCGAGGTCGACGAGTACATCCTCATGGGCCATTCGATCACGGGCATCTACGGGCTGGCATACGCGAACACGTATCCCGACGAGGTCACCGCGTTTGTCGGCATCGACACGTCGGTGCCCGAGCAGCCAGGGATGGACAGGGTGCCGGGCATCCTCAAGGCCGCGCCGGCGCTCCGCGGGCTCGGGCTGCTCCGCGTGATGACCGAGCTCGGCGGCAACCCGCTCGAGGGCAACCCGGCATACACGGCGGAGGACCTCACGCGGATGGACGTGCTCGCGATGCGCAACTCGATGGCGCCGACCTACCTCGACGAGGTCAACCACCTCGCCGAGAACTTCGCCGCCGCGAAGGGGCAGACCTTCCCGAAGGATCTGCCGCTGCTACTCATGTACCAGGCGAACAACCCTGACTTCCCGACGTGGACCGACATGCACGAGGCGCAGGCGGCAACCGTCGACTACGCGGTCACGCTCGAGGTCGACGCCGACCACTACCTGCACCACACGAAGGGTGAGGAGGTCGTCGCCGCGACCAAGGAGTTCCTCGCAGGGCTTCCTGCGGCGTAGCCGCCGGCCGCCCAGCTCGCACCGAGGGCCCCGCCGTGCGCACGGCTGGGGCCCTCTCTGTGAGCCGGGTCGAGGCTACGCGGCCTGCTCGGCGCCCTCGATGCGCGCCGCGAGCCCGCGGGCGAGGAAGAGGATCACGACCGCGAGCACGACCGAGATCATGTACGCGATGCGCATGGAGCTGAGGTCCGCGATCGGGCCGATGAGGGCGGCCCCGAGCAGGAACCCGACGTAGGTGAACGTGTTCGCCCGCGCCACTGCGACGCCCGTGTCGTCGATCGTTCCCGCGGCCGCGAAGGCGAGCGGGGCGATGACGCACAGGCCGCCGCCCGCGAGCGCGAACCCGGCGAGGGCCATCCACGGGGCGGTCGCGAACACGACGGCGAGCATGCCGGCGAGCGCGATGAGCGCGCAGACCTGGATCACGCGCTTCGCGCCGAACGCGCGAATCAGCCAGTCTGCGCTCAACCGGCCGATGAGCATTGCCGCGCTATAGCCGCCGTAGGCGAGGGCGGCGATGCTCTCGGGCGCGGCGAGCGTGTCGTGGACGTAGACGGAGCCCCAGCTGGATGCCGAGGATTCGATGAAGTACGCGGAGGTGAGCACGACGCCGATGCTGAGCACGGGGAGCCACGGCACGGTGACGCGCGTAGGCGCGGTGCGTGCGGCAGCGGCGGGGTCGGCTGTGCCGGCGCCCCCGACGCGGGCGTGCACGAGGGATCGGCCGGTCCAGAGCAGCAGCGGCACGAGCACGATGAACTCGGCGCCGAAGAACACCCAGAGCGGCAGCCCCGCCTGCGCCGTGAACGCGGCCGCGAGTGACGCGACGATGCCGGCCGCGCTGTAGATCGCGTAGAAGCCGACGACGATGCTGCGCCGGTACCGCTGCTGGAGCGCCACGGCCTTCATGTTCATCGTCGCGTCGACCATACCGAACGCGACGCCCATCACGATCCACGCGAGAATCAGCATGGCGAACGAGTTCGCGAACCCGATGAGCACGAGGCCCGTGAGATTCGCGACGATCGCCCACCGCAGCAGCGTGTCGCTGTGGATGCGCTGCACGAGGGATCCGGTGACGAGGGTCGCGGCACCGGCCATGAGCGGCAGCGCGAGCGTCATGAGCGCGAGCGTCGAGTCGCTGAACTCGAACGTCGCCTTCACGGTTGGCAGCCGCGCAAACAGCGAGCCGAATCCGAGGCCCTGCGCGAAGAACACGATAAACAGCGCGACGCGTGCCTGGCGCATGCCCGCCGTGATGTGGGTGTCGGTGGAGGTGATATTCGTCATTGTATGTCTCCTCAATTCCCGGCTCTCCATTGAGCCGATAGTCGATGTGGGGTGGGATTACGTGCTGGCGAGCCGGCGCAGTTGCTGCTTGTCGACCTTGCCGACGGGGAGGAGCGGCAAAGCGTCGACGATCACGAACGCCTTCGGGACCTTGTAGTTCGCGAGGTGCTCCCGCGCGTACTCCCGGAGCGCTTCGGCGGCTGGAGCGCGCCCCGCGGCGGGAACGACGTACGCGACCCCGACCTCGCCGAAGGTGTCGTCTGGCCTGCCGATGACCGCCGCGAGCGCCACGTCGTCGTGCGCCTCGATGCGCAACTCGATCTCGCGCGGGTAGACGTTGTACCCGCCCGACTTGATCATGTCTGACATGCGCCCGACGAGCCGGAGCGTGCCGTCGTCGCCGAGCACGCCAACGTCGCCGGTCTTGAACCAGCCGTCGGCCGTGTACGCGGCCGCGGTGCCGGCGGGGTTGCCGAAGTACTCGAGAAAGAGCCCGGAGTGGCGCACCTGCACCTCGCCCTGCACGCCGGGGCCGACCGGGCCGCGCTCGTCCGCGAGGCGCACCTCCATGCCGGGGTCGAACCGGCCGACAGTCTCGGCAAGCACCTCGTCGCTGTCGCCGTCGCGGGTAAACGTGATCGAGGCGATCGTCTCGGTCATGCCGTAGACGGTCATGAGCGGGATCCCGCGGTCGCGGTAGGTCCGGATCACGCCGATCGGCAGGGGAGCGCCACCCCAGACGACCCGCTGCAGGGTCGAGAGGTCGGTGCTCGCGAACTCCGGCTGCGCCGCGATGAGCTGCAGGATCGTCGGCACTGTCATGAGATTCGTGAGGCCCAGCTCGGGCACGAGCGCGAGCAGGCTCGCCGGGTCGAACTGTTCCAGGAGGGCGAGCATGCCGCCGGCCGCGAGCGTCGTGCCGGTGAGGTCGGCGAGGCATGCGACGTGGTTGATGGGCAGGTTGCAGGGGACGCGCGGCGCCCGGATCCCGAGCACGTCCGCCTCGACCCGCGCCGCGTACACGAGTCCACCGTGCGACAGCACCGCACCCTTCGGTGACCCGCTCGATCCCGAGGTGTACACGATCGTCGCGGGGTCGGTGGGGCGAAGCTCGGGGAAGCTCGCCGGCGGCGTGCCCGGCTCGGGCAGCACCCGCAGCTCCGAGGCCACGGTTCGCGGGCCGATCCTGAACGCGCCCCGCGCCCCTACCTCGGCGGCGAGGGCGGCGATATCCGCCCCGTACTCGCGCCCATCGACGGCGTCGAGCGAGAGAAACACCGAGGGCCGCGCGTCGGTGGCGACGTGGCGCAGCTCGGAGAGCGTGTACTTCGGGTTGAGGCCGATCCAGATCGCGCCCGTGCGCATCGTCGCGAGCAGCGACACGAGGTACTCCGGTCGCGGCGTGCAGAGCGTCGCCACGCGGACGCCGGGAGCGGCGCCCAGCGCGGCGAGCGTGGACGCGAGGTCGGCGACCTGCTCGGCGAGTTCCCGGTAGCTCAGGGTGACGCCCTCGAACCAGACGGCGTCGGCGTCGGGGGTCGCGCGGGCGTAGTGGTCGAGATAGTCGAGGTAGCTCGTGGGCTGCGGCACTGCAGCGGTGGCGTGCACGGGTCAACGCTCGACGTTTGCGCCGTCTTCGCGGGTCGCGAAGAGCGAAAGCCATCGGGCGACCATGGCGGGTTTCTCCGCGCCCTCGACCTCGATGATGTTGTCGGTGGTGAGGAGCACGGTGCCGTCCGGGCGCGGCGTCACCTCGGCGATCGTCGCGACGCAGCGAATGTTCTGCCCGATGAAGACGGGGAGCGTGTAGCGCACGCGGTCGAGGCCGTAGTTGAACCCGTAGATGCCGTCGCCACGAACCGGGCTGTGGTTGAAGTGGAACATCGTGAGCAGGCTCGTGAGTAGGAAGCCGTCGACGAGGGTCGCGCCGAGCGGGTTGTTCTTCGAAGCGGTGAGGTCTGCGTGTTCCGCGTCCAGGTAGCTCGCGGTGGCGAAGGCCGAGAGATGCTCGGCGTCGATTGCGAGCCAGTCGGACGTGAAGAACTCCTCGCCCGCGTGGAGATGGAGCTCGGAGAGCGGGATTTCGCGGCGTTGCGACATTGAAACTCCTAAACCTAAGTAAATATTTACTTTAGTATGAGTGCGAAGTCGATCGCGGTCAAGCCCCAGCGGCAGCGGTTCCGGGCGGCCCACCGCACCGCAGCGGCGGACGGCGACGCCGCGCTGAGCGGCGGCCGACCCGATACGGCAAGATGGAGGAAATACGCTGCCCACAGGAGCGAGGGGAGAACTGGTGACGGCAACCGAGCGACAGACGCCCAAGCAGGCGCGGGGGCGCGCCGCCGTCGCGTCGATCCTCGCCGCGGCGAGCGAGCTCCTCGAGGAGGGCGGGTTCGACAGCCTCACCACAGCGACCATCGCGACCCGCGCCGGCGTGAACATCGCGACGCTCTACCGCTACTACCCGAACAAGTTTGCAATCGTCCGTGAGCTCGCGCAGTCGATCGAGGAAGAGCGCTCGGGCGTCGCGCTCGCGGCGCTCGCCGAGCTCGGGGACGCGCCCGATTGGCGCGAGCCCGTCGTCCGTGCCATTCGGGCGATGGCGCAGCTGCGGCGCGATCGGTCAGGCGCGACCGCAATCCGGCGCGCCCTCCAGTCATCGCCGGAGCTCTGGCACCTCGACCACGACGTCAACGCCGCGACCGCGGAAGCGATCGCGCCGTTCCTGCTGCGCGTGAATCCGGCGCTGCCCGCCGAGCGGGCCGGGGCGATCGCCCTGACCGTCGTGCACACTGTCGCGAGCCTGCTTGACCTCGCCGCGGGGGAGCGGGAGCGTGCGTTCGGGCTCGAGCGCGAACTCGAGCTCGTGATCATCCACTACCTCGAGCCCGAGCTCGACGGGACCGGCGCCGCCTAGCGTCCACCGGCCGGTAGCCTCGACCGCCCGCCTAGCGTCAACCGCCGCCGCCCGCGCGCCGCGCTGCGCCGTCACAGCCCGACGCTGTCGTACAGCGCGTAGATCTCGTCAAGCACGGCCTCGCGGCCAGCCTCGGTCGCGTCGGCGTAGGCGCCGTAGAGCGTGTCGAGGCGGGCGCGATGCTCGGCCCCCAGGGCGTCGAAGCGCGCGCGCCACGCTGCCTCGTTGTCGGTCCAGTAGCCGACGACGTGCGTCTTATCGGCCGGAAACCGGAGGGTGTGGCGCAGGTGCCGGCGCACCCGCCTGGTCATCGCAGCCTCGCCGGCGACCCACACACTCTCGCTGCCGTCCGTCGCGAGCTCGGCGCGCAGCACGATGTCCGCGACCCGGCTGGCGAAGCGCCCGTTGCCGCTGCGGTGGACCCACGTCGCTGAGACCGCGTCAGTGTGTGCCGCCGCGGCGGGCAGGCGGGCGTCGCGCGGGTCGGCGACCTCGCAGAAGAGCCGGATCCTCGTTCCCGGCGGCGCCGCTTCGATGATCCGCTCGACGGCGGGCAGCGCGGTCGCGTCGGCGACGAGCGTGATGCGCGTCGCCGACGCGGCGGGTGTGTACTGCGCGAACGGTTCGCTCACCCCGAGCGGCGCGCCGAGGCGTGCGCCCTCGGCCCACTCGGCCGCGAGCCCGCCGGCGTGGCGGACGAAGTCGATGTCGATCTCGCCAGGCCGGTGCGCGCGAACGGTGTACGTGCGCATGGGGGAGGGCGCGATGCCCGCGTCGAACTCCCACCCCCGCCCGACGACGCGCGGCAGCCGGGGTTCGGCGCCGGCGGCGTCCGGAAAGAACAGCCTGACGTACTCGTCGGGCGACCCCGTCGTCGGGTACGCCAGGAGATCGTCGCCGCCGAGCGTCACCCGGCGCATGCCGGGGCTGAGGATCGTGTTCGCGCGCACCTCGGCGCGCCGCACGCGGGCGGGGGAAGAAGGCACGCCGCTACCGCTTCAGCGCGTCGGCGAGCTCGGGAACGAACTCGTCGAGCACCCACGGGACCGAGAGCACGGAGGGGGCGGCGACCGCCTGCGAGACCTCGCGGTCGGTGAGCCAGACGGCGCGATCGTTCGCGATGGGCTGCCAGTTGCGGAACAGCGCGTGCGCGAGCGACGCGTCAACCTCCGCCTGGTCATTCACCAGCCCGAGGTAGACGTCGGCGTGCACCGTGTCGATGTCCTCGAGGCTGATGCCAAAGTAGATCTCGTCGGGGAAGCGCTCCGCCTCGGCGACGATCTCGGGCGACAGCGTCAGGCCGAGGTCCTGGATGATGCCGATGAGCGACGTCGTCGGCGCGTAGAACCCGACGTCGGTCGTGCCCTCGCCGACGCCAGTCGAATACACGAAGGTCGCGTCCCTGAACTCCGGATGCTCGGCCCCGTGCGCGGCGATCGCTGCTTGGGTGTCGGCGACGAGCTTCGCGGCCTGAGCCGGACGGCCGAGCGCCCTGCCGACGAGCTCGGTGTGGTCTTGCCAGTCGAGGAGCCACGGCTTCTCCGGGTATGCGAGCGTTGGCGCGATGCCCTGCAGGCGTTCGTACTGCGTGTCGGTGATTCCCGAGAACGGCGCGATGATCGCGTCGGGCCGCAGCGCGAGAATCTGCTCGAAGTCTATCTCTCCACCGCTGAGGTCCGTGAGCGTCGTCGGCAGTGGCGCGCCCGACCCTTCGACGGCCTCCCGGAACCACGGCACGAACCCGTCCTCGTCGCCCGCCCAGCTCGACGGCACGGCGATCGGGATCACGCCGAGCGCGGCCGAGATGTCCTCAGTGGCCCAGCCGATCGTGACGACACGTTCGGGGGCCTCGTCGAGCGTGAACGTTCCGAACGCGTGGTCGATCGACACGGGAAACGCGCCCGCTTCCGGCTCGCTCACGATCGGTGGCGCAGCGGCAGACGGCGGCGGGGCCGGGGCGTTCGTCGCGCATCCTGTCAGCGCGATGGTGAGTACTGCGAGCACGGCCGCGATGCGCCTCGCGTGGGTGCCGGCGTGCGTGCGGTGGTCGGGATGGGGGCGGGTCATGGGTCTCCTCGTCGTGTGGTGTCCAGCGCGTGGACACTCCGAGCCTAGGAAGTGGCGATGTCGCGGATCGGGCAGAACGTGCCTGAATCCGCGCAGCCCGCGGTGCGCGCCTTGAGGTAGGCGCCCGGCGTCTGCCCGACCTCCTGGCGAAACGCGGTGACGAACGCGCTCGGCGAGTGGTAGCCGACCCGGCGGCCCGCTGCGGTGACCGATGCGCCGGCGGCGAGCAGGGAGACGGCGGCGTTGACGCGCACCCGCCGCCGCCAGCGCACGAAGCTCATGTCGGCGCTCTCCGAGAACGTTCGGGCGATCGTGCTGACGCTCGTTCCGGTGATCACCGACCACTGCTCGAGCGACCGGTCGTCGGCGGGGTCCGCGAGGATCGCGCGGGCGATACGACTGATGCGCGGGTCGCTCGGCACGGGCAGGCCGGCGTCGTGGGCGTGGGAGCCGCGGATCATGTCGAGGCACACCTGCTGGGCGCGCAGCCGCTCGTCGGTGCCCATCGGGGTGTCGTTGAGGTGTTGCAGCATCTCCATGAGCGCCCGGCTGAGCCGCATCGTCGTCGGCTGGGTCGCCGCGCTGTCGCGCAGGTAGGTCGTCCCGATCCGCGCGGCGCGCATCACCTGCGAACCGTGCGTGGCGTGCGCGGGGACGAGGAGCCCCCAGCCCGGCCTGATGACGTGGATCGTGTCGCCAACGCTGACGTTGACCACCCCTGACGCGACCCAGATCAGCTCCGCGACGGCGTGGCTGTGGTCGCGCCAGCGTGCCGCCCGCGGCTGGTCGCGCACGATCGTGGCGAGGAGGAAGGGGCCGGGGATGAGCTCGTCAGGATCGCGCACCCCATGCACCTCGGGTGCGGCGAGCGTCGGCGTGCGTAGGGCTGGCATGAGCTTAGGGTAACCTAAGTATCATGCGATGAACTGCGATCTGCTCGGTTTCGCTAACGTTAAGCCATGCCCAACGAGTTCACCCCGCGCCAGATCTCCGACCGTGACGTCGCGGCGTTTACGAGCCAGGATCTGCACCGGGAGGGCACGCGCAGTCGCGACGCGATGCCGATGGGCGCCGTCGTGCACGCGTTCGGGCCGCTGTTCGTGATCGAGGCCTCGGGCGGGCCGACCGAGATCGAGCGCCGCCCGCTGCTGCCTGGCATGCCGACCATAGACTTCGTGTTCGTCACGCGCGGCACCTTCATCTACCGCGAGGACGACGCGTGGATTGAATCGAGCGATCCGCTGCTCGTCGCCCCGAGCGGTCTGCCGATGCGCGTGCAGTTCCTCACGGACTGGCGCTTTCTCGTCGCTCGGATCCAGTGCGACGCCCTGCTTCCGTTCCTGCCGCGACTTCCCGAGGGGACGACCGTGTACCCGGAACTCACGCTGCCGGAGCGAGCGATGCGGGGGTACCTCGCCGAGCTCGCGCACGCGCCGGCAAGCGTGGGGCCTGGGGATGCCGCAACGGTGTCCAGGGTCGCGATCGAGATGGCCGGCGCGCTGCTGCGCGGCCGGTTCCCCCTGCTGTCTGCGGAGCCCGGGAAGGGCGCGGCAGACGTGTGGAGCGACGCGATGGGCGTGATCGCACGCGAGTGCAGCGCGGCCGGGTTCGGGCCGCGGGAGCTCGCCGCGGCCGTCGGGTGCTCGGTTCGGCGACTCCAGCTCGCCTTCGCCAGGCACGAGACGAGCGTCGGCGCGGAGCTGCGGCGTGAGCGCGCCCGGATCGCGCGGTCGATGCTGCAGAATCCGGAGCATGACGGGCGCTCGGGCGCCGAGGTTGCGGCGCGCTCGGGTTTCGGGTCGGCGTCGACGATGTATCGCGTGCTGCTCGACACGTACGGCGTCACCCAGCAAGAGCTGCGCCGCCGGGCGGCCGCGCCGCGGGGCGCGTGATGGCGGCACGCTCGCACCTGTCGACGGCGCCGCAGCGCATTCGCGGGTTTTTGCTCACCAGCGTGCGTCACGAGAGCCGCAGCATTCGCGCGTGGGAGACCGAGGTGCACGAGCACGACGAACTCATCTGGTCGACTGCGGGGGTTGCTACGGTCCGCGCCGGCGACTCCGTATGGACGGTGCCGGCGCAGCGCGCGGTGTGGGTGCCGAGCGGGGTGCCCCACACGATCGAGACCTCGGCCGACTCGCTGTTCTATGCGACCTTCCTCGAGGCCGGGCTTGCGGCGCAGCTGCCGCGGGAGGCGATGGTGGTCGAACTCATTCCGGCGGTGCGCGAGCTGCTCTTGCTCAACGCCGAGTCCGAGATGCCGACCGACACGCGGCTCCGGCTCCAGCGCCTCGTGATCGAGCTGCTCACGCCGAGCCCCGGCGCGCAGGTCGACCTGCGGATGCCCGTGACCCCGAGCCTGCTCGCCGTCGCGGAGCGCATCCTCGCGGATCCGGGCGCGTTCGACACTACGGTCGACTGGGCCGAGCGCGTCGGGCTGCCGCCGCGCGAGCTGACGCGCGCGTTCGTCGCCGAGACCGGGCTCTCGCTCACGCAGTGGCGGATCCGCGCGCGCGTGCGCGCCTCGCTCGTGCTGCTCGCGTCCGGGCAGACTGTCGCCGCGACGGCCGCGTCGCTCGGCTACGCGAACCCGAGCACCTTCATCGGGCACTTCCGCGAGATTGTCGGGACGACCCCGGCGGCGTACTTCGCGGGTGCCAGCGCGTAGCTGGCGGCCGCCGCGCGGCGCCGACTCAGAGGGCGCGTTTCGCCGCGCGGCGTGCGCGTGTCAAAAAGCGACATAGATTGACCTAATAGCGATATTTGTCTTCGCTATGGTGGATCAGGTAAGGCAACCCTTACCAAGATCTCACCATTGTCAAAGGATCGTTCGTGCAGGTTTTATTCGCCGGTTCCACCCCGCCCCGTTGGGCGCCAACCTCAGCGCGGAAGGACTGATCATGGCCATTCCCTGCGCACCCGCCCGCGTCGTTACCACGCAGCGGCTGACCCCGAACATGCTGCGCATCACGTTCGAAGCTGTCGGCGACTGGCTGTGGCCGACGCACGGCCGCGGCGACGAGCGCGTCGACATCGCGCTCCCGGCTCCCGGCGAGACCGTCGCGAACATCGACGTGTTCAACCTGCCAGAGTACGGGCGCGGCTGGGAAGGGGAGGAGCCACCGTGGCGGCACTACACCGTTCGCCAGGTGCACGAGGGCGGCAGGCTTCTGGACATCGACTTCGTCGTGCACGACGGCGGGCTCGCCTCGGCTTGGGCCGAGCGGGCGGAGCCCGGGCACATCATCGGCATCTTCGGGGCGGGCGAGCGCGAGGAACCCTCCTCGTACTACGCTGCACCCGACGACGCGGAGTTCCAGCTGCTCGTCGCCGACGCGACCGGCGTGCCGGGGCTCGGCCGGATCCTCGAGCAGCTCCCCGCCGGGGCCCGCGCGCTCGCGATCGTCGAGGTGCCCACCGAGGCTGACATCCAGGAGTACGAGACCGCCGGCGACGTCGAGATCCGCTGGCTCATCGGCTCCGGCAACGGGCACGGCCCGAGCGCGCTCGCGACCGAGGTCGCCGGGCTCAGCGCGCCCAAACACCCCTGGTACGCGTGGGTCGCGTGCGAGGCGGCGACGAGCCGCGCCATCCGCAGCGACCTCCGCGCCCGGCTCGGCCTCGCGCGCAACCGGCACCACGCGATCGGGTACTGGACCCAGGACCGCACCGGCAACATGTCTGCCGACGTCGACTGATGGCCCGGCGGCGCGCCGTGGCGCGGGAGGCGTCACCGCACCCGGTTCCCAACCTGCTGCGCGTCGCGCTCGCCGGCGACAAACGCGACAGAAAGCTCGCCCTCGCGACGCTCGGCCTCATGCTGCACCAGGCGGGCGAGGCGGCCGTCCCGATCCTCATCGGCGTCGTCATCGACCGGGCGATTGCGCCGGGCAACCTCTCGGCGCTGCTGCTCTGGCTCGGCGTGCTCGGCGCCGTGTTCCTCGTGCTGTCGCTGAGCTACCAGCGCTCGGTCCTCGCGATGGTGAGCGTCTTTGGCTACGGGGAGCACGACCTTAGGCTGCTCGCCGCCAGGCGGGCGCTCCACCCGCGCGGCCTGCGCACGGCGCGCCATCCCGGCGAGCTGCTGTCGATCGCCACGAGCGACACGGGGCGCGTCGCGGGCATCGCCTGGAGCATCGCGCAGCAGGCGGCGACGCTCATGGCTGTCGCCGCCGCGACGATCGCGCTGCTCGTGATCTCGGTCCCGCTCGGGATCGGCGTGGCCGTCGGCGCGGTCGCCGTGCTGTTCGTGATGCAGTGGCTCGCCCGACCGCTCGAACGGGCCGGCGCGACCGAGCAGCAGGCCGTCGCGTCGGCGAGTGAGGTCGCAACCGACGCGCTCGCCGGGCTCCGCGTGCTGCACGGCCTCGGCGCGCAGGCGGAGATGGTGCGCAAGTACCGGGGCGCGAGCGTCGCCTCGCGCGACGCCGGCATCGCTGCCGCGCGCCTCCTCGTCACCTACCAGGCCGTCAGCACGACAGTGTCGGTGCTGTACCTTGCGGGGCTCGCGCTCGCCGCCGGCTGGCTCGCCGTCCGCGGCGAGATCACCCCGGGGCAGCTCGTGACCGTCGTCGGTCTCGCGCAGTTTCTCCAGGGATCGCTCGCCCACGTCGGCACCTTCGGCGCAAATTGGGCCCACAAGCGCGCCTCCGCCCGCCGCCTGCGTGCGCTGCTCGAGGAGGACTACGCCCTGGGGGCCGGGACCGTTGGCGCCGTCGAGGCGCTCGACACCGCGGCCGCCGCCGGCGCGCTGCTCGAATGGGACGCGCCCAGCGGCGAGACCCTGCGCGTGAACGTCGACGACGGCCTCGTCGGCGTCCGGGTGCGCACCGCCGCCGAGGCGCGCACCGCCGCCGCGACGCTCGGCTTCCGGCGCGACCCCGCGCCGGGCGAGCTCAGGCTCGGCGGCCTGTGCGCCTGCGACCTCGGACCCGAGTGCGTGGCGCGGCGGATCGTCGCGCCACCGCACGACGCTGCCCTGTTCACCGGGTCGCTGCGCGCGAACGTCGCACGGGACGGCTGTCTCCTGCAGCGCCCGATCAACGCCGCGGCCCTCGCGGACGTCGTCGACCACTTGGGCGATGCTGACGAGGAGATCGGCGCCGGCGGCAGGCGGCTCTCGGGCGGCCAGCGGCAGCGGGTGCTGCTCGCGCGGGCGCTGCACACGCCGGGGGACGTCGTCGTGCTCGACGAGCCGACGAGTGCGCTCGATCCCCTCACGGAGCAGCGCGTGGCCGAGTCGCTCGCACGCCTCGGCAGGCCGGTCGTCGTCGTGACGGCGAGCCGGACGCTGCTCGCCGCGTGCTCGCGCGTCGTGGACGGCCGCTGCCGCGAGCCCGAGCGCACGTGTTGCACCGCAGCGGGCACTGGCAGCGCGGGCGCCGCCTGCTGCGCGCTCGGGGCGCGCTGATGGGCGCGAAGAACCTCGGTCGCGCGGACGAGCCGGCGGGCGGGGGATCGGCCGTGGGGGCCGGCGTCTCCGGCCTGCTGCCGACGTCGTCCGCGGCCGCGGCCGCGAAGCTCGGCCTGCGACTCCTCTGGCGCCAGCGCTGGCTGCTGCTCGCGACAGTCACGCTGCTGCTCCTCGGGACGGCGGCGATGCTGCTCGTGCCGCCGCTCCTGGGCGCGGTCGTCGACGCGGTCATCGCGGGGGAACCGTTCACGCGCGTGCTGTGGCTTGGCGTCGCGATCGCGGGCGCCGGCGTCACCGCCGCCGCGCTCGAGGGGATCGGCGGCGTGCTGCTCGTGCGCTGCCTCCAGCACGCGCTCGCGGCGCTCCGCGAGGACGTGTTCGACGCGGCCCTGAACCTGCCGTTACGCCGCGTGGAGGCCGCCGGAGACGCCGACGTCATCTCGCGCGTGACGAACGACGTCGAGGCCGTGACGGAGGCGATCGCCGGGGTGATCCCGCTCTGCGCGCGTGCCGTCTTCACGATCGTGCTCACGCTCGTCGGCATGGCAGCGCTCGACCCCTGGCTCGCGCTCGCCGCGCTCGTCGCGGTGCCGATCCAGATCGCCAGTACGCGTGCGTTCATGCGGCGATCTCGGCCGCTGTACGCGAGGCTCCGCCGCGAGGAGGCGGAGCGCGGGCGCGCGTTCGTGGAGGCCGTCGCCGGCGCGGAGACCGTGCGCGCGTACGGGACCGCCGAGGAACACCTCACGGCAATCGCGCGCGCGAGCGACACCGCCGTGCGCACCCACCGCGAGACCGGCAAGGCGCGAAACATCTTCATCGGCGGCCTCAACGGCGCAGAGTTCGTCGGCCTCGCGGCGGTGCTTGCCGTCGGGTTCGTGCGGGCGACCGCGGCCGGGCTCTCCGTTGGCGCCGTCACCGCGGGGGCGCTCTACTTCCACAGGCTCTTCAACCCGATCGGCGACCTGCTCGGGAGCATGGACGACCTGCAGCGCGCCCTCGCCGGGCTGCAGCGCCTCACCGGGGTGGTGATCGCCGGCGCGGAAGCGCGAGCGGACACCTTTGCGGGTGCAGGCAGCTCGGAGATCGCCGACGGTGCGGTCGAGGTGCTCGGCGTGAGCTTCCGCTACGGAGCGCAGACCCGCCGCGCCGCGCTCCAGGGGGTCGACCTGTCCATCCCAGCCGGCGCCACCGTCGCGCTCATCGGCACCTCCGGCTCGGGCAAGAGCACGCTCGCCCGGCTCATCGCAGGCTTCGACGAACCGGCCGCGGGCGGCGTGCGCATCGGGGGCGTTCCCGCGCACGTGGCGCGGTCGGGCGGGCGCCCAGCCGCGCTGCTCGTTGCGCAGGAGACGCACCTGTTCGCGGGCACCGTCGGCGACAACGTCAGGATCGCGGCTCCCGGCGCGAGCGACCGCGAACTCGCCGCCGCCCTCGCCGAGGTCGGGTTCGATCTCGCGGCGGTGCCCGGAGGCCTCGACGGCACGCTCCCGCCGGCGGTGAGCCACCGGGAGGCGCAGCAGCTCGCCCTCGCCAGGGTGCTGCTCGCGGATCCGCCGGTCGTCGTGCTCGACGAGGCGGGCTCCCAGGCGGGCTCGGACGCCGCGCTCGCCACGGCGATGCGGCGCGTGAGCGCCGGTCGCACCGCCGTCGTCATCGCCCACCACCTCGACCAGGTGCGCGGCGCCGACCGCGTGGTCGTGCTGGAGCAGGGGTGCGTCATCGAGCAGGGGGAACCCGGCGAACTCCTCGAGCGGCCGGACGGCGCGTTCGCCCGGCTGTGGCGCATGGCGCAGTGGGCTGAGGAGTAGCCGCGACCGGCCCGGCGCGCACCGCAAATTCAACGAATGCAAAGATCTGATCACGAAGTGGTGAAGGATTTTTGTGACATTTGGTGCGCGACTAGCGTCGTATAGGTGAGGTTATCAATTCATGGCGCGCCATCTCGGCGGGCCGGGAGGAGAAGAAATCACCATGGCTAACGCAACACCCACGCAGGCACCCAGCAAGTCACCGAGCGCCCAGGCGGTCGAGGGCAAGACGACCATCGACGATGGCGTCGTCGCGAAGATCGCCGGAATCGCCGCACGCGAGATCCAGGGCGTGTACGCGCTCGGCGGCGGCGCGGCACGCGTGGTCGGGGCGATCCGGAACGTCCTGAACACCACCGATCTCGCGCAGGGCATCAACGTCGAGGTTGGCGAAACCCAGGTCGCCGTCGACGTCACGATCGTCGCCGAGTACCCGGTGTCGCTGCAGCGGGTCGCGCAGGAGGTGCGCGAGTCCATCGCGAAGGCGATGCACGAACTCGTCGGGATGGAGGTCGCCGAGGTCAACGTGACCGTGAACGACGTCCACATCGCCTCAGACGACGACGATGGCGACAGCGACGCAGAAGAAGCGCGAGTACAGTGAGCCCGGCAGCGGTGGGGGCCGCCGCCGGCGCCGTGCTCGCCCTCACCTGGATCATCCTGGGGTTCTGGGCCTGCGTGTTCGTGGCCGCCGCGATGGCGGTCGGCACGCTCGTCGGCCGGGTCATTGACGGCAGGATCGACGTGCGCGCCCTCGCGCGGGCGCTCCGCGGGAGGGGATCGTCGTGACACGCGACCGGCCCGTGCCCGGCCGCACCGTGATCACCGCACGCGCACTCGAGCGGCTCGCCGTCGGGGCCGCCCGCGGCGCCGAGGCCTGGCGTGATGCCGCAGCGAGCCCCCGGGCGGTCGGCGTGAAGCTCGCCGACGACGCCGGAGACCTGCGCGCGAGCGTGCAGATCGACCTCACGCTCGGCCGCGCGCCCGAACCACTTCTCCCGCTCGGTGACGCCGTGCGCGCGGCCATGATCGCGCAGCTGTCGGCGCTCGGCGGCAGAAGCGTGTCACGCGTGGACGTGAGATTTTCGGCGGGAGGCCGGGCGACCGAACGGAGGGTGGCGTGACTGCGAACACATCGTTTCTGCCGCACTACCGCCGGCTGCTCCGGCGAGAAACCCACGCCGCCCGGACCGGGTGGGCGACAGTGGCGGCAGTGCTCGTCGGCGTGACCGCCCTCGTCGCGTTTGTCGTGAGTATCTGGGTGCTGCTCGAACCGGGCCTCGACCGCCGCCTCGCCGCAGCGGTCGGCAGCTGGGTGGGTGGCGACGCCACGCCGCGCGTCGCCCTCGCAGCCGGAGCCGGCGTCGCGCTTGTCGCGCTCGTCTTCGTGGTCCTCGCGTGCGTGCCCGGCCGCCGGCCGCGGCAGCGGCGGGTGGCACCCAGGACGGCGATCCTGATCGACGACCAGGTGCTCGCCAACGCGACCGCGGACGCCGTCGCCCGTGACAGCGGCGTGCCGCGAGACCGGATTACCGTCGACGCGCAGCGCGGCCGCGTCCGCGTCAGGGTGACCCCGACGAGCGGGGTGCCGCTCGCCGAGACCACCGTCCGCGAGGCCGCGGCGGCCGTGTGGGAGGCCGCCGGCATCCCCGCCAGTGTGCGCGTCACGATCGCCGCTCGAGGGGTGGTGGCATGAACGACGTCTCACGCATCCTCAACCGCGTCGTGCTGCTGCTCGTCGGGTGCCTGATCGCGGCAGCGGGCGCCGCCCTCGCGCTGTGGGCGCAGTGGCCGAACGCGCTGCCGCCCTGGCTGACCGAAGCGGGCGCGCGCGCCGTCGAACGCGCGCATCAGCTGACGATCTGGGGCGCACGCGCCCTCGGGCTCGACGAGCGGCTGAGCGTGGCAGCCTCCGTGCTCATCGCCTCGCTCGTCGTGCTGCTCGCGGTCGTCTGGTTCGTCGCGACGCGACGGACACAGCGCCCCTCCGTCGCGCTCACCGCGGGCGGGCCCGCCGGCCGCACCGAGATCGATCCGGGGCTCGCGACGCTCGCGCTCGCCGGCCCGCTCCGGGATCGGCGCGACGTCACCTCGGCGCGGGTCAGCCTGCACCGGGTGCGGCGCGTCACCACGATCCGGCTCGCCGTCACCGTCCGCCGCGGCGCCCGCCTCGACGAGGTGATTTCGGCCGCCGAGGCCGCAGTCGCGGACTGGGACGTGCTCGCAGGGGTGCGCATGCCGGTGCTCCTGCACCTCGAGGGACCCGGGCTGACAGGCAGGCTGCGTGCCGAAATGAGGGCCACGTGATCCGCGAGGCCGCCGGGTGGCCTGCCGGCGGCCCCAGCGGATCCCTCGACGCGGCGGACGACCGGATCGTCGCTGGCCGGGCCGTGGACGGCGACACCGCTGCCTTCGCCGTGCTGGTGCGCCGGTTCACGCCGCTCATGCGCGCCTACGCCCGCAGGATGCTGAACGGCAGCGCGGACGTCGACGACGTCGTGCAGGAGTCCTTCATCACCGCATGGGAACGGCTGCCGGAGCTCACCGATCTCGAACGGGTGAAGAGCTGGCTCATGCGTATCACCAGCCGCAAGGCGATCGACAGGCTCCGGCGTGACCGGGCACACGTCGACCTCGCCGACGTTGATCCGGAGGGGCCAGCATCCGCGACCCCGCCGCAGCAGGCGCAGGCTCGCTCGCTAGTCGAAGCGCTCGGCGACGCGCTCGAAACGCTGCCGGCTGCGCAGCGCGAGACCTGGCTGCTCAGGGAGGTCGGCGAACTGAGCTACGACGATATCGCGGGTGAGCTCGGGCTGCCGCTCGCGACCGTGCGCGGACTGCTCGCGCGCGCACGAAAAGCCCTCATAGTGCGAATGGAGCAGTGGCGATGACGGCAGAGACACCGACGGAACGCGCGGACGCGGGCGAGGAGACCGCCGAGCAGCGACTGGAGCGTGACGCGCTCGACCGCCTCAGCGAGCTCGTCCCCGCGCTGCTCGAACGAGACGCACAGGCGGAGGGCGCCGTCGACGAGTCGTGGGTGCGCGGAGTGCTCGCCGGCATTCGGCTCGATGCGCGGGCCGGCAGGCGGATCCCGATCGAGGCAGGCGAGCGCGCAGACCTCGGCATCACCGAGGGTGCCGTGCGCGGCATCATCCGCGCCTGCGAGGACCGCGTGCCGGGGGCGCTCATCGGCCGGTGTCAGCTCGACGGCGACGTGACCGAGCCTGGCGCCCCCATCCGCGTGGAGGTGGACGTGAGCGCGCTGTACGGGGCGCCGATCGTGCCCCTCGCCGAGCGGCTCCGCGCCGAGATCGGCCAGGCGCTCGCAGCGCATACGCCGCTTGCCGTCGCCGCGATTGATATCTCGGTCAGGGACGTGCAGCTGCCCGGCCCTGCCAGCCTTGCCCACCCCGAAGCGACAGGAGGCTCCGCGTCATGACCTCGCGCACCGACGTCTCGGCTCTCGCCGAGCAGCTTGAGGACGCGCTCGCCGCGGTCCCGGGCATCACCGACCTCTACCGCCCAGGGCGCGGCGGGGCGGTAGCCGCCGCCGCACGCGGCGCCACCGGAGACCGCCGTGGAACGCGCCTCCGAGTGACCGAAGAGACCGGCGGGCGGCTCCACATAGACGTCGGGATTGGCGTCGCGGGCCACACCCCGGCGCCCGAGGTGGCTCGGGCCGCGCAGCGCGCGCTCACAGCCCACCTCGACAAACTGGAGATTGCGCCGGTGACCGTGCGGGTCACCGTGCTGCGCGTCGGGTGAGCGGGCTCACAGTCTCAGGCGTCGCCGCCGGGCCGTGACTACCGGACGACGTCGAGGCCCGTCGCCTCGGCCGCCTCGTCGAGCGAGCCCAGGTTCGTCGCGTTCGCGAACCCAGCGGCGCGCATGCGGGCCGCGGCCTGGCCGGACCGGTTGCCGGAGCGGCAATAGAGCAGGTACGTGGCGGCCGGGTCGAGGCCGGGGATCGCCTGCTCGATCTCGCCACCGTTGAAATCGAGGAGGCGGGCGCCCCGGAGATGTCCGGCCGCGAACTCGGCCGCGGTGCGGGTGTCGATGAGGATCGGATCGGCGGCGCCTGTCACAGGCTCGTTGCCGGGGATGGCGCTCCACGCCAGGTAGCTGCCCTCGAGCTCGGCAACGTCGTAGCCCTCGCGCCTGAGGGCGCTCGCCGCAACGCTGTTGCGCACCCCGCTCTGGCAGTACGTGACGATGGTGCCCGCGCCCTTCGGGGGCAGCTCGGCGAGGTTCCAGAGCAGTCGGCCGCCCGACAGCTGCGCCGCGCCCGGGAGGTGGCCGTCGGCGTACTCAGTCTTGTTGCGGACGTCGAGCAGGATCGCGTGATCGTGGTCCGCGAGCTCGGCTGGGGAGACCGTCGCGGGTCGCACCAGGTCGAGGCCCGACAGCGACGAGATGAACCCGGTCACCGTGTCGATCCCGACGCGGACGAGGTGATCTCGCAGCTCGGTCGCCTCGTCGAGGTCCGCGGCGAGCAGCACGAGCGGGCGGGTGTCGACCTCGGGGTTGACCACCCAGGCGCCGTAGCTCGCGGCCTTCGCGACTCCCGGCACGTTGAGTGAGCGCTCGACGGTGCCGGCATGGACCGCGTGGTTGTCGCGGGTGTCGACGAAGATGACGCTGTCGCTCGCGAGCGCCGCCGTGAGGTCGGCCGCCGAGTACTCGGTGAGCTCGGGGGCCGCGCCGAGCACGGCCGGGCCGAGCTTGTTCTGCGACTTCATCCGGCCGAAGTAGGCGTGCGCGTCGGGCTGGCCGCTCAGCAGCTCATCGACGAACCCCTGCTTGTCGTTGGTGCGAAGATACCGGCTCCACCACGAGAAGTTCCGCTCGTACCCGACCGTCGTCGACGGGACCGACCCGAGGGCCTTGCCGCAGGCCGAGCCGGCGCCGTGTGCGGGGAGCACCTGCACGTAGTCGGGGAGTGTCAGGAAGCGATCTCGGAGGCTCTCGAAGAGATCCTCGGCGCCCGCGAACCTCGTGTCGACGCCACCCGCCGCCTCGTCGAGCAGATCGGGCCTGCCGAGGTCGCCGACGAACACGAAGTCTCCGGTGAGCATGAACCCCGGCTCGGTCGACTGTGCGCCGTCGGTCACCAGAAACGAGAGGTGCTCGGGCGTGTGACCCGGCGTGTGCACCGCCTCGACCGTGATGTTGCCGAGCGTGATCCCGTGGCCGTGCCGCATCCGCACGGCGTCGTCGAAGCCCGCGCCGTAGGTCCAGTCCGGGCCACCCTCGTCCGAAACGTACATCGTCGCGCCGGTGCGGGCCGCGAGTTCGCGGGTGCCCGAGAGGTAGTCGGCGTGGATGTGCGTCTCGGTGACGCCGGTGATCGTCATGCCGTGCCGTGCGGCAAGCTCGAGGTACACGTCGAGGTCGCGGCGGGGGTCGACGACGACCGCCTCGCCCTTCGCCTGGCAGCCGATGAAGTAGCTTGCCTGGGCGAGGTCTTCGTCATAGATGCGTTCGAGCAGCATGGGTCACTCTTTCTTCTGCGTGGGGCCGTTTTGGGGAGCGGGAGCGGTGCTAGTTGCAGCTGCAGCGGTCGGCGACCGCCACGCCCTCAAGCGCCTGCTCGATGTGTTCGCCGCAGCCGGCCCAGGTCGGCTTGTTGCAGTTGCTGCAGGTGACTCGTGCGCACATAGTGAATTCCTTCGTGGTGTTGATGTGTTGGTGTGTGGGAGTTGCTGGTGCCGCGGCGCCGCTGGTCTCGCGTGCGGCCGCTAGGCGGACGCCGGCGCTGATCCTGACCCGGCGGTGGCCCCGGCCGCGGCGAGCTGCCTGCGTACGTCGTCCATGTCGAGGTCGCGCGCGCCCTGGATGAGGTGCTCAAGCTGCTGAGCGGGGAGGGCGCCTGCCTGCGAGAACACGAGGATGCCGTCGCGGAACACCATGAGCGTCGGGATCGACGTGATCTGGAACTCGGCGGAGAGCGCCTGCTCGGCCTCCGTGTCGACCTTTCCGAAGGTGATGTCCGGGTGCGTCTCGGACGCCTGCTCGAACACCGGCGCGAACGAGCGGCACGGACCGCACCAGGCGGCCCAGAAGTCGACGAAGACGATGCCGCCCGCTTCGACAGTGGGAACGAAGGTGTCGACGGTGAGGTTTGTCGTGGCCATGGCTCAGACCTTTCTTGCTGGATGGGGAGGAACGGTTAGCGACCGAAGAGCCGCGCGAAGAAGCCCGGCCCACGGGCGGCCTGCGCCGCGTCGATCTGGGCTTGGGTGTGCTTGCCGTTGCACCAGTCCGACGGCGGAACGCTCATCTTGACCATCTCGACGTGCTGACCGCAGCCTGCCCAGGTTGTCTTGCTGCAGGTGCGGCATTTCGTCGGTCGGCACATGTGAGGTCTCCTTCGTGGGCTGAGCCCGGTTCGCGGTGGCTTATACCCCCGGGGGTATCTTGGTTGTGCGCATAACTATACCCTATGGGGTATCCTGGTGGTCAAGTTCGATCCTGAGAGAGGGCCTGCAATGTCAGAGGTAGAGAGCACCGAGACGCACGAGCGCGAGGATGCCGGCGCCGGCGCCGGGAGCGCGAGCCCGGAGGCGAAACGCAAGATCGTGAACCGGCTGCGCCGCGCGCACGGTCAGCTCGCCGCGGTGATTGAGGCCGTTGAGGGGGAGGCGCATTGCCGCGACGTCGTCCAACAGCTCTCGGCGGTCACCAAGGCGCTCGACCGTGCGGGCTTCCTGGTCATCTCGACCGCGCTCCAGGAGTGCCTCGCCGACCCCGACAATGAGGACTCGGCGAAGCCCGAAGAGCTCGAGAAGCTGTTCCTGTCGCTCGCGTAGGGGCGACGCAGTCTTGAGGGCATTGGGGGACTGCTGCTCTGTGGCACGCGCCCGCGGCAATAGCACTGCATGAGCGCGTCGTCCGCTTGGGCGCGATCGGTGCGCGCTGAGCGCCGGACTGGTGAAGAGTACGCCCTGCTCAACTGCCCGGCTGGCCCCGTCGCTGAGTGACGTGGTCGGCCTCAACGTTGGCGTCTTCGGCGCTGAGGTGGCGCAGCAGGTGGGGTATTCCGGCGAGGAGCTTCTGGGTAGCTTGCTAGGCGCCCGAAGTCGTCCGGCTCGCAAGTACCCGGCGGTCAACAGCGCAATAGCCTCACGGTCTAGCCGCTTCACTGTGGAGGTCGGGAGTGGGGTTGTCGTCTGTGGGTGCGTTCTGAATCGGGTGGGGTGTGCAGGATGCGCATGACCCAAGTCCGACACTGTTCTAACGGGTTTCAGCATCCTGTGTGTTCGACTGAAGTTCTTGAGCTGTCGTGAACCAGTGGCGGGTGGAGCGCTGACCCAGCGCAACGAGGACGAGGAGTCCAAGGCCCGATTGAACAAGGCGAATGACGATTGACCAGATGGGTCCGCCTGTGGTCGCGAGCATCGCATACCCGATGCAGGCAATGGCGCCCACAAAACCTAGAACCCACCCGTTTGCCGGCCTCTTGACTGCTATCAGTCTTCCGAATTGGGTGATGCTCGCGATGAGTGCAACTGAGAACAGTGCGCGAATCCACAGCGAGATCTGAATGCCAGGAATCTCGCCGATTGGAGCACTGTCTCGATTGAATCCCTTCAAAGCCAACATCCAGTCGATGTACTCGTGCATAAACACGATTGAGCTGACTGAGTTGATGATTGACAGGGTGACGATTCCAATGGCCGACAGAATCACTAGTCGAGGCCCCAGCGGCGTCCCCTTGGAGATGAGAGTGATTGTGTCCCGGGCGATGCTGGGGGCCCTCTCGGACCTATTTAGAGCCATCATCGTCCTGTTTCTTGAACGCCCATGCCTCCCAGCAGAAGTAGAGCCCAAAGATCAACAGGCCCAGGGGAACGAAAAGCATCGCGGTCGGATAATTTCGTGGTCCGCCGCCGACGAACACGAGAATCACGGCTCCGAGCCCCATGGACAGCATCAGCCAAGCCTTAAAGTAGGCAAACTGGACGCGATTCACAATGGTCACCTCCTTCTTCCGAATGAGCTCGTGTCCAGAACCATTTCCGGCGACGGTTCAATAGTGAAGAGGGCATAGTGGGGCAGGCCAAGGGGCTGCCGTGAGGGCGCAGGCGGGTGATGCCAGTGTTCATGCTTGCTGCGACTGACGATGCTCGACCTGGCGGTGTTCACGCAGCAGAAGCTGATGAGGGGCCTGCGGTTAGTGTCCATGGTGGATTCCGTACCCTCCTCGCTGAGGTTTGCCGCCCTGCCGAAGTGCTGCCGCTCCGTCGAGGGGAAGGGTGAAGCTCGGTGAGTGATCGTGTTGCTACTTAACCTCCCGCCATACAGTGGAGTTGCCTGCGTTGGGGCTATTTGGAGGAGCACCAGCGGCGGGCAGTGGCTCTGCGATCGAGCAGTGACCCTCGGTGCGGGTGGCGGCTGCGGCGGCAGGGTAGTACCACGATATTTATTCAACTTTTGCTTGTCGAATATATCACTAATGTTCACTTCTGGCGTGGGGTAGCGTGGCTTTTCTCGCAATTGCAGGTGGAGCAGATTTAGCGTCGCACTACTGGCAGCGCGGTCCCAGTGGGGACTGAGAAGGCGAGCGTGCGAACGGGATCAGAGTCGTGGGCGACGAGAATAACGACCGTGGGGTCGTGAGCACGAGACGGCAACCTGGTGGCGGCCAGCCGGGGATGGGAGGCGACGAGCCCGAAGAGCTTGAGAAGCTGTTCCTGTCGCTCGCGTAGGGGGCGATGCGGTCTTGAGGGCATTGGGGGTCTGCTTTTTGAAACAAATTGCGCCTAGGGTGATGGCATGAGCAGAACAGACCGCGCGAGCCTCCTCATCCACGACGACGCCGCGACCGTCTTCGCGGCGCTCACCGATCGGGACGCGCTGGCAGCCTGGCTCCCGCCCAAGGGTATGCACGGACGATTTGAACGGTTCGATATGCGCGAGGGCGGCTCGTTTCGCCTCGTGCTCACCTATGAGGATGCAGGAGGCGCACCCGGGAAAACATCGGCGGACGCGGACGTGTCCGAGGTGCATATCGCGCAACTCGTTCCCGGGGAGCGCGTGGTTCACGAGGTGGACTTCGAGTCAGACGATCCCGCGTTTCAGGGCACCATGCGAATGGAGTGGACGGTTCGAAGCACCGCAGAAGGGGCGGACGTGGAGATCGTCGCGCGCAATGTCCCGTCCGGGGTTCGTGCGCGCGACCACGCCGCAGGACTCACGTCGTCGTTGGCGAACCTCGCTGCGCTCCTCGAACCGTAACGCACGCTCACTGCGGCGCCGGGGCCGGCGCTGCGTTTGGCGCGGCGAGGCCGTCTCGCTTGGCGCATCGCGCGCTCACCCTAGTAGTGGTACCTCGCCTGCAAGATGACCACCTGATCGTGGGCCACGAGATAGACGAGACGATGCTCGGAAGTGATGCGCCGTGACCACGCCCCCTGCGCGCCGTATTTCAGCTGTTCGGGCTTGCCGATCCCGTCACATGGCGTCCGGAGACAGGTGTCGATCAGTGTATTGACGCGCTTGAGTATGCGCCGGTCGGTCGTCTGCCAGTAGACGTAGTCCTCCCAGGCAGACGCGTCCCACGCCAGCTGCACTTACTCGCCCCGGTCGAGCTCGTGATTCTCAGTGTGGCCTGCTGTCACACGCTCAAAAGAGTCGAGCAGCCTGCGGGCGTTTGTGGGGGAGCGGAACAGGTAGGCGGTTTCCTGCCACGCCGCGTACTCATCGGCGGGCATGAGGACGGCGTTGCCCCTGCGGGAAACGATCTCCACGGCCTCGCGGTCAGCGTTGACCTGTTCGATCAGTGGGAAGAGGGACCGGCGTGCTTCGCTTGCTGAGATGGACACTCGCGCTCCAATCCGTAAGTCTTGTACCGATATATTGTCCCACTCAGTCGATCGCGTGGCGCGGCTGGATGCGATGGTGCACCGCGTCCGCGCGACTGTCGTAGAGTCAATCTGAGCGCGCTACGTCAGTTTGGTGATGAGGCGCTCGCGCTGGAAGGTCTGCGCAACAGCGAGGAACACCGCGACGTCGATCGCGGCGATGGCAACGACCGCGATGAGGGCGACGGGGGCGTCGAACAGCATGAGGCCCGTCGCCTGCCCGACGACAAGCGCGAGCACGGGCAGCAGCACGAGTACCGAGATCCCTTGCGCCCCCTGCACCGTCGTTGAGCGACCCGACACCGCGACGATGAGCGTGATCGCGAGAAACGCGATGACTGGCACGAGTAGGAAGACGACGATGAGCCACGTGAGGTTGGGGAAGAACGCCCGGCCGACGACCGGGTTGCCGAGCACGTTCGCGATGATCGTGTAGATGGCGAACGATCCCCAGGTGATGACGACGGCCGGCACGAGCGAGGCGAGCACCTTGCCGAGCACCAGCTCCCGGTTCGTGACCGGGGTGTAGAGCAGGCCCTCGAGCGTGCGGCGCTCCTTCTCTCCGACAAAGCTCGAACTCGCGACCACGGAGGCGACCATCACCGGGATCAGGAGGAACATCGGCGCCATGAAGTACGTGAGGGCGGCGTAGACGACGATCCCTCCGGTGTCGAGATCGGGTGGGAGCACGCCGGCCGGAATGTTCTCGAGGAACGCGTCGAGGCCGTTGATCGACGCCGTCAGGATCGGGCTCCTGCCGAGCAGCGCAATCGCGGCGGGAAACACCGCCGCGAAGAGGATCGGGACGACAAGGAGCGGCGCGAGCGCCTGCTTGTTGCGGAGCACCTCGCTGAGATCCTTGCGTGCGATCGTGAGAATTCTGCGGCCGTTCATCGCGCGTCCTCCCGCTGCTTCGTGATGACGTCGAAGTAGAGGTCTCCGAGCGTTGGGGTGTCTGGCACGACGGCGCGGATGGCCGCGCCGCCAGCCGCGAGAGCGGCGACCGCGGCCTCGACGGCGGCGTCGTCCGCGAGGGCGAGGGCGAGGGATCCAGCTGGGGAGACAGCGGCTTCGCCGCCCGGCACTGCGCGGGCGACGAGTGCGGCCGCGGCGCTCCCCGTGGGTCCGGAATCGCCGAGGCTGACGGTGACGCGCCGCCCGGGCCAACGGTCGCTGATCAGATCGGTGATCTGTCCTCGCGCGACCATCTCGCCGTGCATGAGAAAGCCCGCGTCCTCGCAGAGCTCCTCGAGTCCGTGCAGCTGGTGGGTGCAGATGACGAGGGTCGTCTTGCCCGAGGCGATCATCTGCTTGAGGTAGTCGATGAGCTCAAGCGAGGCTTCGGGGTCGAGGCCCGCCGTCGGCTCGTCGAGAAACAAGAGCTCGGGCTCGTGGATGATCGCGCGGCCGACCGCGACCTTCTGCCGCATGCCCTTGCTCAGGGTGCCGGCGAGCGAGCCGGCCCGGTCCGCGAGGCCCAACACCTCGAGCAGCTCGGCGATGCGGCCGGGCAGCTTCGCCTTCGGCACCCCGTAGAGTTCGCCCCAGATCTTCAGGTTCTTATGCACCGTGAGCGTCTCGTAGAGGTTGGTGTCGGTCTGCACGCCGATGCGCTGCCGCAGGCTGTCGCCGGACTCCTGCGTGAGAGGTTCGCCAAAGAGCTCGACGCTGCCCGCTGTCGGGGCGAGCACCCCGTTGAGCAGCCGCACGATCGTCGTCTTGCCCGAGCCGTTTGGCCCAAGCAGCCCGAATGCGCGCCCGCGGCGCACGTCGAACGTGACGTCGGAGACGGCCTGGAAATCGTCGAAGCGCTTCGAGAGGCCGGTCGCGCGGAGCGCGGCCTCGGCTTTGACGTCGTTGCGGTGCATGCGGTGGTCCTTCCCCAGGCGGGCGTATGCCCATCATGCGCCACTGTATTACGGCAGTAATACAAATTGCAATGGGGTGGTGAAGTGACCAGCGCTGCGGGCGCTCCTTGGGTTGCCCAGGCCTATTCCAGCTCGTCTCTGGCGAGCTCAAACGCGGCGATGACGGGAGGCAGGTACCGTTCTACGACCTCGCGAACGGTGTCGGTGTCGACGCCAAAGTATTGGTGGACGAGAATGTTCCGGAGACCACGTATTTGCGGCCACGCAATGTGGGAATGGGCTTCAGTCAGGCCTGTCGGGAGATGGTTCGCAGCTTCACCGATGATTTGAAGATTCCGTTCAATGGCGTCTTCCGCCATTGCGACAATAACTGGGTCAGCACTGTCCAGCGACTCAACGTATTGCGCGCACCTGGCTGCTGCTTCTCGAATGTCTGAGATGCGCTGGGCGGTGCTCCGGCTCATAGCACTACAGCTTCCTTAAGCGCGGCTTTTGAGATTGGTTCTTTCAGCAATTGCGCGGGGAAAACATCAATGTCGTCGCGCTCGTAGAGCCGACGCGTTTCCTCCAGGAGACCGGATGCTCGCATCAGAAGGTTGCCGTCTTTGGCGTCCATGTCGACGAGGATATCGACGTCGCTCCCGGGCGAGGCGTTTCCACGGGCCACAGAGCCGAACAGTCGCGGGTTCGTTGCGCCATATTTGACGAGCAGCGCTCGGAAGGCGTCCCGGCGCGTATCCAGGAGCTCGCGGAGCGCGAGCGTCTCAGGAGTGCTGGCCGACGTTGACATGATCCCAGGGTACCTTGACAGGGCGTTTTCGCCCCCGTGAACAGCACACGCGGGCACTGCTAGTGCGTTGATGCACCCTCACTACATGCCGAGGGGGCGTACACTGGCGCCCATGAAGGTCGCTGTTCTGTTTGGAGGAACCGGCGAGGAGCGTGACGTTTCTATCGCGAGCGCTGCCGCCGTCATTCCAGCGCTGAGACGATCCGGGCACCAAGTGCTCCCTGTCGACACCGTATTTGGGGCAATCGCGCCGGGCGACGAACCGCGAATCTTGATCAGGGAGGTGGGTGAGAATCCACCGGCAGATGTCGGCCTAGGTCTGGTGAGCAGAGGAACGATACCGGTGCGCATCCCCTCCGAAGTTCGGGACTGCGATGTCGTGTTCCTCGCTTTGCATGGCGGATCAGGCGAGGACGGGCGGATCCAGGCGCTGCTTGATCTTGCCGAGGTGCCGTACACCGGATCAGGGCCACTCGCCAGTGGGCTTGCCATGGACAAAATTGTGAGCAAGACGTTGCTGAGATCCGCAGGCCTCCCTACGCCGGACTGGCTGACGGATGAAGCCGACGCGATGGCGGTGGAGGAATCTCTGGGATTTCCCGTCGTCGTCAAGCCCAGCGCTCAGGGGTCGACTGTCGGGCTCACTCTGGTTCGGGAAGCAGTCGATCTCGGCAACGCAATCTCTGAGGCAGCACGCTACGGTCACGTCATGATCGAGCAGCTCATAGCCGGACGTGAGCTCACCGTCGGCGTTTTCGACGGCATGGCGCTCGCTGTGGGAGAGGTCATGGTGGACAGCGAGGAGGTATTTTCCTATGAGGCCAAGTATCAGCCGAATGCCGTGTCCGAGATCTTTCCCGCCGAATTGCCAACGGAGCTAGCGCAGTCGATTCGTACCGCGGCTGTACAAGCCCATGACGTGCACAGGCTGAGCGGCTACAGCAGGACCGACTTCAGGCTCGACGATCATGGCAAGGCCTGGATCATCGAGACGAATAGCTTGCCGGGCCTTACCTCCACCAGCCTGTTTCCACAGTCCGCGGCCGCGGCTGGCCTGAGCTTCGATGAGGTGTGCGACCGGATCTGTCGGCTCGCGGTTACACGGCGATGAGCGCATGTTAGCGTGCTGTCCGTCCAGACAGCCGTTCGTGACGGGCAAGCTGCGTGCGTGGTGTGAGAGATCTTCAGGAACTGCCGAGCCTCGATGCTGCCGGAGCTGCGGGCGCAACAGATCGCTGACCGTCGACAACTTTGCGTAGTTCGGGCTGGAGTAAACGTATCGGTTGTGCGAGGGGTGGTCCCGAGGTGTCCGGCCTTAATCTGATCATCGAGTTCGTCCCCAGGGCTGCCCGAGACCTCAGTCCGTTAGCAGGCGCACCGAGCGCTGCGACTGGGATCCCGGTCGATGGCGTCGACGCCCAGGTTTTGAGCGAGCGCGCCCACGAGACTGAAATCTGCTTAGCAATCCTTCTTGGTACGGTGGCCGTGTGACGCTGGCTCCGCCGAACGGTTCTTCGCTCTCGTCGCCAAGCTGTCCAGGCGAAGAAGCTATGTGGGTTGTAATCGAGGTGGTTCCGTCGGCGCGGTGGTCGTCAGATGTAGGGGGCGTTTGCTGGATACCGCGTCCCCTTTTGGGTCGAGGGCTTGGAGCGGGCCGTCGATGTCGCGCAGTTGTATTGCGGTAGAAGTGATCTATATTTTGTGCGGAGCTGGCAGGGGGAGTCCACGGATCTTCGCGTAGAGTCCCAACGCTGGCGCAGTGCTGCGACGGCGGACTTGGCTACCGCGCGGGCTCAGTTGGGGCGCGGGTAATGCCCTGGCCGGTTTCTTCGGCAGCGACGCGCATGAGCTTTTCCAGTATCTCCATGAGGTGGCTTTGATCGTCCGGCGTGAGAGCTTGCAGCAGCTTTGACTCGCGTTGGTTGCGCTCGAGAAAGACCCGCTGATACGTTTCCAGGCCCGCCTCGGTCGCTGTGTGCACGACTGCTCGTCCATCGTGCGGGGAAGTTTCCCTGCTAATCATCCCGTCGGCGAGCAGCGTGCGCACAGCAGACGAGACTGCGGCTCTACTCATGCCGGTAAGCCCTGCAATGTCCGATTGGGTGAGCGGCCCGCAGAGGGCGAGCGTGAGCATGATGCGTTGCCCTGCGGTGGAGAGTTCTCCCGTGCGCGAGCCGTGCTCTGCGCGTGCGAATTCGCCAATCGTTCCCGTGGCTCGACGCATTCTCATCACGAGGCGTGATGCTTCGGCGTCGACGCCCGGGAAGTGTTCAGGGAGCTGTCCATAAGCGAAGTGGGTGAACCACCAATCCGGGAGAACCGCATCTTCGCGCTCTGCTCCCGCGTCGTCAATCCACATCGCGTCACCTTTCTGGGGTTTCCCTGATCGTATAGGAAGCGACGCCCGTCGGGTTGTCGCGGGCGAGCTTCTCAGTCAAATATAACAAAACAAAGTCTTGACTAATTAGTCAAAGGATTGAATACTTTGAGGTGCCTGACTTGGGCTGCAAAGGAGGAACCCATGACTATTAAACGATCACTGAAGATCTCATCCCTCGCGGCGGTAGCCGCGCTCATGCTTGCCGGTTGCACCGCGGCAGACAGCGAGAAGCCGGCGGCGAGCGCCGAAGGGGAGACGAGCGCGTTTGCGCTTCCGACCGAGCTGCGAAAGCCCACGGGCGAGTTTGGCGTGCTCAAGGATCTCGTCCCCACGGACGAGGACGGTGTCTGGATTGCTGCAGGTTCCGGGCAGGTGGCGCCACTGCAATACGTCCCTGAGGGAAACAGCGAAATTATCGGCATTGTGGCAGACCTCACCGCCGAGTACGCGCACCGTCTCGGCCTCGAACTCAAGATTGAACAGGTCTCGGGTGGTGGCGTGATGCCGGGAGTCGAATCAGGCCGCTATGACGCTGCCCTGGCGTCGGGCGACTTCATCGAGCGGCGAGGGACGGCGTCATTTGTCGACATCCTCAAGGGCGGCACAGCGCTCATCGGAAACGCCGCGGCGCCAACCGACATCACCGGCGTCGACGCGCTCTGCGGACACTCGCTCGCAGTCACTATTAGCTCAATCCAGCAGACGCGCGCAGAGGAGGAGAACAAGACCTGCATCGACGCAGGGAATGAGCCGATCGATGTCCAGCCCTATGACACAGTGCAGGCGGCAGTGCTTGCGGTGCAGTCGCAGCAAGCTGAGGTCGCCTGGTCTGATATCTCGCCGATCAACGTGATCCTCGCCGAAACTCCCGGAGTATTCGAACTCGTGGGTGAGCTCATGTGGTACGCCCCCTATGGGGTCGCAATCTCTGTTGATCGGCCTGAAATGGTCGAAGCAGTGCGTGCCTCGCTGCAGAGCATGCATGACGACGGGACCTACCACGAGATCCTTGCGCGGTGGGGGAGCGAGTCGCTTGAACTCGATGAGATCGTCGTTAACGGTTCAGAGTTCTAATGTCTGCAGTCGAACAACCGGCCCCAACAGGGCCGATTGAGATCGATCTCACTACACCCGATATCGGTAGGCGACGCCTCTCGTGGTGGATCTGGGGCGGCGTCGGGGCCGTGGCGCTCGTTGGCATAGCCAGATTCATGATCGTGACGCCTGGCTGGCAATGGAACGTGGTGGCCGAGTATCTCTTCAAACCGGAGATCTTGCGCGGTGTGATGAACACCATCTGGCTGACTGTGCTCTCTGCGATCACAGGTCTCATCGCGGGTGGCTTGGTCGCGTTCCTGCGTATGTCTGAGAATCCCGCGTTTCGTGCAGCAGGAACCGCCTTCATCTGGTTGATGCGAGCGATCCCTGCACTCGTGGTGTTGCTCTTCATCTTCTTCATGGGGGCGCTGGTGCCGGAGTTTACCTTTGGAATCCCCTTCACCGACGTGACGTTTTTCTCTGTCAAGACGAATGATGTGATTAACAAGTTCTCGGCCGCTCTGATTGGCCTGACCCTTATCCAAGCAGCGTACGTCGGTGAGATCTACCGTGCGGGAATTCTCTCGGTTTCGAAAGGACAGTACGAGGCCGCTGGTGCGATAGGGATGACTCGCGCACAGGCGATGCGACGCATCATTATGCCACAGGCCATTCGGGTGATCATTCCTCCGCTGAGCAATGAGCTCATCACGCTGTTCAAGAGCACTTCGCTGGTCTCGGTCATCGGGTTCACTGAACTCCTTACCTCGGTGCAGCTTGTCTACGGCCGCACCTACCAGACGATCCCAATGCTGCTCGTTGCCTGTCTGTGGTACCTGCTCCTCACCAGCATTGCCATGGTTGGACAAAGCGCGCTCGAGAAGCGCTACTCAAAGGGATTTGTGCGCCGCAGCAAACTGAAGACCCTGGAGGTTCCCGCATGAGCAACCCCGTTGTGACGGTCCGTGGACTGATCAAGAAGTACCACGACACTGCTGTGCTCCAGGGCGTGGATCTAACGCTGGACCGGGGCGAGGTGCTGAGCATCATTGGGCCGTCTGGCTCGGGTAAGTCAACGCTGTTGCGCTGCCTGAACCAATTGGAAGAGATCGATGGCGGCGAGATTTGCCATGGAGACGAACGGCTTGGAATCGAAACTGTCCGCGGGAAACTCATGAGAGTGCGTGAGAAAGACGTCGTCAGGCAGCGGCGTGCATTCGGGATGGTATTCCAGCACTTCAATCTCTTCCCCCACATGACCGCTCTGCAAAATGTAATGGAGGGACCAACCCAGGTTCGCCGCATGCCGCAGGCTGATGCTCGCGCCCTTGCCTTGGAAGAACTCAAACGAGTTGGCCTTGCTGGACATGCAAACCACTATCCGGCTGAACTCTCGGGCGGCCAACAGCAGCGAGTAGCGATTGCCCGGGCGCTCGCCATGCGCCCAGAGATCATGCTGTTCGATGAGCCAACGAGCGCGCTCGATCCAGAGTTGGTGGACGAGGTCCTTGACGTGATTCGCGGCCTCGCCGCCGAGGGAATGACGATGGTGATCGTCACGCATGAGATGAGTCTCGCGCAAGAGATTTCCGACAGCGTCGTAGTGATGGATCGCGGTCAGGTCGTTGAGGCTGGCCCGCCCACGCAGATCTTTCGCGCCCCGCGGTCGGAACGGACGCGCCGGTTCGTCGCCAAGCTCATCGCAGCTCAACAGAAAACAGAAGAGAAGGAGAATCTATGAACACCGCACGACTTGGAACCACTGACGTTGAGGTTTCGCGCCTGTCGCTCGGATCTTGGTATACGTATTCAAGGCTCAGTTTCGAAGCCGGGGTTGAGCTGGTCCGAACGGCCCTCGACAACGGACTGACCTTCTTCGACGTGGCGTACTACAGGAATTCCCCTCACACGGAGCTCATCTTCAGCCGACTGATTCGTGAGGCCGGGGCAAAACGGCACGACTACCAGATCGCTGAGAAGCTCTGGTACTTCTCCTACCCCGAGGAGTCGCTCAGTGACCAGGCGAATCGCATGCTGCGTCGGATCGATGAGGAGTTTGTCGACACGTTGATCATCGAACACCCCCGCCCAGGGATGAGCGTCGAGAAGCTCGTCGATGAGATCACGGAGATCGTTGCCGATGGCCGTGCCCGTAGCTGGGGTGCATTGAACTGGGTTCCCGAGGACTTGATGCGGGCTCATGAGCACGCCACCGCAAACGGCGTGCAGGGCCCGGCTCTTGCCCAGCTGAAGTATTCCATTGTGCGGAGAAACGTCGTCGAGGAGCAGTATCGACAGGTTGTTGAGCAGACTGGGATGAGTATCCACGCTTCCGACACGATGGAGGGCGGCATCCTGGCAGGCGTCCTCAACCCGGAGCGCCATATCGGCATTGACGTTGGAGAGATCCGCGAGCAGATCAAGGGCACCGTGCCTAAGGTCCTCGAGGCAGCACGGCGTCTTGACATCACGCCGGCCCAATTCTCGCTTGCGTGGTGTTTGACCAATCCCCAGGTTGCGTCACTCCTCTTCGGTGCGACTCGCCCAGAGCGACTCATCGAGAACATTGAGGCTGTTCGAATCGCGTCAGAACACGGTGCCGAGATCCGCGCCGCGGCAGAGGGGCTCGGCATCGACGCGCACGCCCTTGACGCGCCGTACACCCATGACCGCCCCCTGATTGGCGACTACGTCGCGTAATCTCCGCCGAGGAAGACTACGCGTCGACCGAGCACTGGTATTTCCACCCGCTCGGTGAGAAGGCCAGGACCTATGTGGAGGTCCTGGCCTTCATCCTTTGGCCTGGCGTTTAGGCATCCTGGGAAGGAGAGCAGCCCTGTCCACCACACACAATCTCACCCGCGAAAGGGGGTATCGACCCCGCGAAGCCCCAGGGATCATGAGGTCATGGGCAATGGAGCACAGATTTCTTACGCATCGGGTACGAGCATGACACCGCTGAAGGGGCAGACCATCGGCGAGATGCTCGACGAGATCACCGGCCGGTTTCCTGACAATGAGGCGCTGGTCGAGACGTTCACGGGGCGGCGGTGGACCTTCTCAGAGTTGAGAAGCGAAAGCGCCAGACTCGCCGCAGCGCTGACGAAGCGCGGCGTCGCGAAGGGCGACCGGGTCGGCATCTGGTCGCCGAACTGTGCCGAGTGGGTGTTCACGCAGTACGCGACCGCGATGATCGGCGCGATCCTGGTGAACGTCAACCCGGCCTACCGTACGCACGAGCTCAAGCACGCGGTGGACACGTCGGGCATCACCGTGATGGTGAGCGCCGTCGAGTACCGCTCGAGCGACTATGCGGGCATGCTCGCCGAGATCGGGTTCACCGACGTGCTGTTCATCGGTACGAAGGAGTGGGATGCCGCGCTCGCCGACGCTGAGCAGGATCCGCCCGCCGCGGAGGCGGTCCCGCTCACGTTCGACGAGGCGATCAACATTCAGTACACGTCGGGCACGACCGGGTTCCCGAAGGGCGCGACGCTCACGCATCACAACATCCTCAACAACGGCTTCTTCGTTGGTGAGGGCGTCGGCTACACGGACACCGACCGCGTCTGCCTGCCGGTGCCGCTGTACCACTGCTTCGGCATGGTCATGGGCATCCTCGGCGCGCACAGCCACGGCGCCTGCATCGTGCTGCCTGCGCCGACGTTCGACGCGGCCACGACGCTCGCCGCCGTCGAGCAGGAGCGCTGCACCTCGCTGTATGGGGTGCCCACGATGTTCATCGCAGAACTCGGGCTCGAGAACTTCTCGGAGTACAACCTCCAGAGCCTCCGCACGGGCATCATGGCGGGCTCGTCGTGCCCCGCCGAGGTGATGGAGCAGGTGATCGCCGAAATGCACATGAGCGAGGTCGCGATTTGCTACGGCATGACCGAGACCTCGCCCGTGTCGACGATGACCTCGGTCACCGACGACCTCGTCGCGCGGACCCAGACGATCGGCAAGGTGATGCCGCACCTCGAGGTGAAGATCATCGACGAAGACGGCCACGTCGCCCCGGTCGGGGTGCCGGGGGAGCTGTGCACGCGCGGCTACTCGGTGATGCTCGGCTACTGGGGGCAACCTGACGAGACCGCTGAGGCGATCGACGCCGGCAACTGGATGCACACGGGCGACATCGCGACCATGGACGAGAACGGGCGCCTGAACATCGTCGGACGGCTGAAAGACATGGTCATTCGTGGCGGCGAGAACATCTACCCGCGCG
Source organism: Leucobacter aridicollis (assembly GCF_013409595.1). Taxonomy (NCBI): domain Bacteria; kingdom Bacillati; phylum Actinomycetota; class Actinomycetes; order Micrococcales; family Microbacteriaceae; genus Leucobacter; species Leucobacter aridicollis. Next base: position 1,362,822 of record NZ_JACCBD010000001.1, read on the forward strand.
AGATCGAGGAGTTCCTCTACCGCCACCCCGACATCGCTGACGTCCAGGTGATCGGCGTGCCAGATCAACGGCTCGGCGAGGAGCTCATGGCCTGGGTCGTGCTCCGGCCTGGCGCGGGGATCCTCACCGCCGAGAGCCTCCGCGAATTCGCGTCGGGCAAGCTCACCCACTTCAAGATTCCGAAGTACGTGCACGTGGTCGACGCGTTCCCTATGACAGTTACCGGCAAGGTGCGCAAGGTCGAGATGCGCGAACTTGCCACAACAATGTTGGCCAGCGTTTGAGCGTGCGTACAGTGCGCCGGAGGTACGGTGGACATGACTGCGCGATAGCCCTAGGCTGGCTCGCACGGCGCCGAAGCCGTGCGGATCACCGAGGCTGGCGCGGGCGACAAGGAGGTCCGATGTTCAAGCTTGACGGCGGGCGCGCGCGGCGCGCTGCGCAGCGGCGTGTGCACGGCAGCGACCTGGTGAGGGCATCATGATGCGCTCGGCTGTCGCGGGCGCGCTTTCTGGCGCGCGCGAGGCCACCGGCCTCGACGTGCTGTTCGGCGGCTACGCCGCCCCCGATTCGGATCGGTTCACGATTACTCACACCGTTGGCGCGCTGACGCCCGCGCTGACCGGGCTCGTGATTCGCGCGGGGAAGGGGCTCGGCGGGCTTGCGCTGGCCCAGAAGGCCCCGACCGCCGCCCGCGATTACCTGCACGACTCCTCGATCTCTCGGCACTACGACCCCGCCGTTCAGGCGGAGTCGCTCCGATCAGTTGTCGCCTTCCCGATCGTCGTTGACGGCGACGCCCGCGGCATCGTCTACGGCGCCAGACGCGAGACGGGCTCGTTCGCGCCGCAGGAGGTGCGGAGCGTTCGCGCCGCAGCCGACGCCGTCGCGTTCCGTGTGGCCGTCGACGAGGCGGTCCAGAAGCAGGTTGAGTCCGCGGAGACCGCCGAGTACCTGCGCGCGGTGCGCTCGGCGCCCGCGGACCGCGAGTGGGAGCAGGTGCGGGTCGCCTTCGCCGAACTTCGGGAGCTGGCGCGCACCATCGAAGACGCCGACGCGCAGATCGGGATCCAGGCGATCCTCGACAAGCTCACCCCTGACGCCGCGCCCGAGGGTCCCGCGCTGTCGGTGCGGGAGATCGACGTGCTCGCGCTCGTTGCGCTGGGGCTCTCCAACCGCGAGATTGGGGACCGGCTGCACCTCGAGCTCGAGACCGTGAAGAGTTACCTCCGCAGCGCGATGCGGAAGCTCGGCGCACACAACCGTGTCGAATCGGTCGCGCTCGCTCGCGGCCTCGGCCATCTGCCCTAGCAGGCATCATCACCCGGGTGTCGCCCACAGGCGGCGCTCACTATCCAGGGGTCCGGCACCGCACCGGCGTGCCGCCTCGCCCCACCCGACACACGAAGGAACAGTTTGATGGAGAACTACAGTCTGAACGAGGAGGAGCTGCAGCTCGCCCAGATGGTGCGCGAGTTCGCTGACGAGGTGGTGGCGCCCGTCTCGTACGAGGCTGACCGCACCCACACCCTCCCGCTCGACATCGTCGCGCAGATGGGCGACATGGGCCTGTTCGGGCTCCCGTTCCCCGAAGACGTCGGCGGTCAGGGAGGCGACTACTTCGCGCTCTGCCTCGCGATTGAGGCGCTCGCGCGGGTCGACCAGTCGATCGCGATCACGCTTGAGGCCGGGGTGAGCCTCGGAGCGATGCCGATCTTCCGCTTCGGTACCGCCGAGCAGAAGGCGGAGCTGCTGCCCGACCTGCTCGCGGGCCGGGCACTCGCGGGCTTCGGCCTGACCGAGCCTGAGGCTGGATCGGACGCCGGCGCGACCCGCACCACCGCGCGCCTCGAGAACGGCGAGTGGGTCATCAACGGCTCGAAGCAGTTCATCACGAACTCCGGCACCGACATCACGAAGTTCGTCACCGTCACCGCCGTCACCGGCGAGAACAACGGCCGGAAGGAACTCTCGACGATCATCGTGCCGAGCGGCACCCCCGGCTTCACCGTGGAGCCCGCGTACGACAAGGTCGGCTGGAATGCGTCAGACACGCACGCGCTCACCTTCAACGACGTTCGGGTGCCCGAAGCTAACCTGCTGGGCGAGCGCGGCCGCGGCTTCGCGAACTTCCTGCACACCCTCGACGAGGGGCGCATCGCCGTCGCGGCGCTCGCGACCGGCGCGGCGGAGGGGTGCCTCGAGCAGGCGATCGACTACGCCGGCAAGCGACACGTGTTCGGTGAGCCGCTGAAGACTCGGCAGCACATTCAGTTCATGATCGCCCGCATGCAGCTGCGCGTGCACAACGCGAAGCTCTCCTGGCACCACGCGGCGCGCCTCTGCGCCGAGGGCAAGCCGTTCAAGACCGAGGCCGCGATCGCAAAGCTCACCGCCTCGGACGCCGCGATGGACAACGCTCGCGACGCGACGCAGATCTTCGGCGGCAACGGGTTCATGAACGAATTCCCGGTTGCGCGCCACTACCGCGATTCGAAGATCCTCGAGATCGGCGAGGGCACCAACGAGGTGCAGCTGCTCGTTATCGCCCGCTCGCTGGGTCTCGCGTAGGTCACGCGCCGACAGGCATCTGCCGGCACGCACCCCGTCCCGCCCGGACCACGGGCGCGACGGGGTGCTCGCGTTTTGGCTGCAGTCAGGGGTGGCCCCTGCGGCCGTCTCGGGGCCCGCTCTAGGATGGGTACGAGCCAGCCGCACGAACGATCGCGGCAGAACGGGGCCTTCATGCGCATCGCCAAGACGACAGACACCGGTTCGGTGGGTGACGTCTACGCGCTCGCTGACGAGCTCCTGGCCGACGCCGAGCAGTTTCAGCGGGCCACGGCGGCCGTGCCCGGCGAACTCTTCATCGCGTTCCGCTCGCTGCCGCGAGAGTACGGCCGCAGATCCACCGTGCGATACGTGTCGGCTGACGATGTCCTCTACCTCGACGTCGCGGTCGCGGAAGAGGACATCGCCGAGCTGACATTCGACGAGCAGCGGGACCTGCTTCGATCCGAACTCCGTGCGCTGGTGCAGCGCGGCGTGCGATCGCGCACCGCGGGGTGGAGCCGCGCGCAGAGGCACACGATCAACAGCGCATTCGAGGCCCTGTTGAGCGGCACCGACGCCGCTCCTGGCGACGGCGTTCTCGCAGATACCCCGACATAACGGGGTGACCCCGGACGCTAGTCGAGCAGCTTCTTGTACGCGCCGCGCTGCAGCCCGTCGCGCAGCCTGTGCTTCTGCAGCTTTCCCATCGCGTTCGCGGGGAGCTCGTCACCGTGGAACCAGCTTGCCGGAATCTTCTGGGGCGACAGGCGCGGGCGCAGGAAGTCCTTGAGCTCCCGTGATGTCAGCGGCGCGAGTCCGGCACGGAATCTCACGGTTGCGGCGACGGTCTCGCCCCAGCGGTCGTCTGGCACGCCGACGACTGCCGCGAGCGCAACATCGGGATGCAGCTGAATCGCCTCTTCGACCTCACGCGGGTAGATGTTCTCGCCGCCCCTGATGATGAGGTCCTTCACGCGTCCGGTGATGGTGAGCGCCCCGTTCTCGTTCATGATCCCGAGGTCGCCGGTGTGCAGCCACCCGGTGTCGTCGATGAGCTCAGCACTCGCGTCTGGCATGCCGTAGTAGCCCGCGACGAGCTGGTAGCCGCGAGCGCAGATCTCGCCTGGCTCGCCGATCCTGACGATCTCGCCTGACTGCGGGTCCACGATCTTCACCTCCGCCTGGGGGAGCGGCGTGCCCGCCGTGCCCCACCGCTCCGCCTCGTCGGCGTCCGGCGACGTCTGCGCGAGGATCGGGCTGAGCTCGGTCTGGCCGTAGACCGTCGTGAGCGGCGCCCCGAAGACCTCCTCGATCTCACGCGACAGCTCCCACGGCACCGAATCGCCGCCGGACGATACCGTCTGCAGCGAGCTGAGGTCGACGTTTCGCACGGCGGTGCGCTCGATCGCTGCCCGGAACATCGCGGGGACCATGCGCAGGCCGGTGGCCCCGAACCGCTCGACGGCGTCGAGCGCGAGGTCGGGGTCGAAGGTGCGCAGCAGAACGAGCGTGCCGCGCTCGAGGAACGTGCCGAACCCGGCGAGACCCGAGCCAGCGGTGTGAAAGAGCGGCAGCGGCGAGACGGAGACCCCGGCGTGAGACGTGCCGCCGCGGGCGTTCACAAAGTCCGCGTTGGTGATCATCGCTCGGTGTGAGAGCTGCGCCGGCTTCGGGAGGCCGGTCGTTCCCGACGTGAACTGCAGCTGGATCGCGTCGCCCGGTCTCACCGTCGGAAACTCCGCGGCGATGGGGGTCTCGCGGGTGGCGTCGAGCCACCCCTCGAAGGGGATAATCGACGGCACCTGCAGCCGCTCAGTTCGTGATCGCAGTCGCACCAGGTCGAGCGCGTCGAAGAGGATCGGTGCCATGTGTGTGCCACGAACCTCCGCGCCGAAGGCGACGGCATCGGCGTGGGACGCGGCGAGGATGTGCGCGAGCTCCGGGCCGCGAAGCGCCGGATTCGCGGTAACGAGCGTCATTCCCGCGAGCGCGGTCGCGCACTGCAGGATGAGCCACTCAGGGTCGTTCGCAGCCCAGACAGCGATGTGGCTGCCGGGGTCGAAGCGTTCAAGCAGCCACGAGGCGGCCCGCTCCGAATCCTCGAGCAGCTCCCCGTAGGTCCACACTCGCGGTGCTCCCTTGACGGAGACTCCGATGAGGGCCGGGGCATCGCGCGAGTCCGCGGCGGCGGCGCGGATGAGGTCGCCCAGTGTGAGCTCGAGCACGGGGCGACTGGTGTCGGCCGGGTAATACGATTCTGTGAGGTGCACGGTGAACTCCCTTGTTCGCGTCACGGGGCGGCCGTCAGAGCGCGGCAACTTCGGACTCGGTCGGGATCGGGCCGCCGCCGTTCGGGATGAGCCCGCCGGCGTCGCGCCACTTCGTGGCCGAGTGGAACCCCTGCTGCTGCGCGAAGTCCATGAACCAGCGGCCTTCGGGGGAGTGCCTCGTGATGCCGTCGAAGAGCGTCGCGAGGTTCTGCGTGCTCTGCAAGCCCATGTTGTCGTAGGCCTGGTTCACCATGAGTTTCTGCATCGCAAGCTGGTTGCTCGGAACGGTCGACATTCGGTCCGCGAGTCGCTCGACCGCATCGTCGAGTTCCGCGGCCGGTACGGCCTCGAGTACCAGGCCCCACTCGGCGGCCCGTTTGCCGGTGATGGTGTCGCCGGTGAGGAGCATTCGCTTGGCCCGCTCCGCCCCGAGCCTGTACACCCACATGGCCGTGGTCGGGCAGCCCCACACCCGCGCCGGCATGTAGCCGATCTGCGCGTCCTCCGCCATAAGGACGAGGTCGCAGCTCAGTGCGACGTCGCTGCCGCCTGCGACGGCATGTCCATGCACCTTGGCGATCGTGGGCTTGAGCGACCGCCACAGGCTGAAGTAGTGCTCGGTCGCGGCGCGCATCGAGGCGTAGTCCTTGATCGGGTCCCACAGGTCGCCCTGGTTGTCGACGCCCTGCTCCGCGTAGAGACGCAGGTCGTAGCCCGAGCTGAACGACCGGCCCGCTCCCTGCAGGATGATCACGCGGACGTCGTCGTCGGCGTTTGCGCGCGCCACGGCATCGGCGAGTTCGCGCGCCATGGCGAGCGTGAGGGCGTTGAGCGACGACGGCCGGTTCAGCGTGAGGTAGGCCTTCCGGTCGCGGGTTTCGTAGAGGACGGTGGGCTCTGTTGACATGGGTGCTCCTATCTGGGTACTTCGGTGTACTGAAACTGGAGTGCTGATGCCTCGAATGATAGGCGCTTTTAAGTTACTGTGCAATAAACGCTACTGCGGCATTGTTGAAGCGTGCTTGTTCCCGCCCCAGATCTGCTCGCGCTCGGCGTCGAAGTCGCGCGGCAGCGGCGAGCCCACGGGTACTCCATCGACGCTCTCGCCGAGGCCGCCGGCGTGCACCGCAAGACGATCATTCAGATCGAGGCGGGCAGGGTCGCGGCCCGCGTGAGCACGCTCCACGGGATCGCCCACGCGCTCGACGCCCCGCTCGCGGAGCTGCTGGACCCGCTGTGCCGTCAGCACGGGGCACCGCAGCGCCCCGCCGCACGCTAAGTCCCGCGGTCAGCCAGCCGGGGGAACAAGCACTTCGACGCCGAGCGGGCCACACAGGGTGATGAGCTTCTCTCGCCCGCCTGATACGTCGTCGAAGCGCCACGAGTAGCTCGAGTCGACCTCGAACGCGCCGTCGCAGCGGTCGCCGAAGAACGCGTACGCCCGGTCGCTGTTGCACTGCCTGCTCATGTACACCACGCCATCGAATCCCGCGGCGTGGGCAGCTTCAGCCCACTTCACGGTCTCACCGTACGAAGACGCCGGCGTCGCTGTGACCTGCTCCGCTCTCACTCCGAGGGCACGCAGTCCGAGTCCGAGGAAGGCCGCGAGGCGCAGATCGCCCGTCGTACGGAGGCGGCTGGTTATCCGCCCCTCGTACTCTCGGGGCAGGAGCTGGCCGCCAGTGAGCGGGGCATCGTGGAGCAGCGTTTCAGCGACGGCAGCTTGCTCTGAGGCGGCCGCGTACAGGATGGGCACGTGTGGCGAGCCGAAGAACGCAAATCGTGTGGCTGCCCCGAACCCCGGGTTGAAACTCGCAGGTGGCCGGCCACCCGAATGCACCCGGTAGAGGTCGCTGCCCAGCGGGAGCGGTTCGTCATGGGCTCGAAATGGGAACGGAGGGCGAGGTGTTACCACGCCACGCCCCACGCCCGGCGGGCGACGTCGAAGACCATGTCGGGGTCGGCGTCGATGAAGTCGATTGGGCGGGCAGCGTTCGGAAGGTATGTTGTGGGGCGCCAGAGCCACAGCAGGGCATCCTCTTGGCCCCACCCGAATTCCGAGGCAAGCTCTGCGTACGGCGCGACCCACGGGGCGACGCTGCCGTGGTCGAAGTCAAACTGGAACCCTGGGTAGACGTACCTGTTGAGCCGCTGCACGGCGAGCAGCGCCCCCCGCTTGCGCATGTCATTTGCGAGCGAACGCGCGGCTGCTGGCGAGGAACGGGATCCGAGTAGCTCGGCAACTTGTGTGGATGCGAGTAGGCCTGACTCGGCCTCAATCGCCCGCCACACGTTCTCCGTTGCCTGTGCTGCGCGAGCCGCACCAGGCGGGACAGTGCCGGGGAGTTTCACGAGCTCGACCCCGAGCTGTGCGCGGGCGGTTTCGATGCGCACAGCCTCGAGCGCGGCGCGCAGCGCCACGGATGCCTGCGCGTCGGTCACTTCGTGCCCGGTCTCCTGCCGCAGCACTTCGCGCATCGCGTCGATCTCGCGGGGCTGTTCTTCGCTGAGTTGTGCGTGTCCGGTCGCCATACGGTCTCCAATTCCTACGATCCATTGTACCGCAGGAAACGGCAGGTGGCCCGGGTGCTTAGGAAACCACCATCCCGCGCCACGTGATGTCGAATGCCGCGGCGAGGCGGCTGCGGGTGGCCGGCGACTCGAGCGGCTCGCCGCGCACAATGGATTGGTAGTAGGCGGCCCCGGCGATCGCGTCGAAGGCCGCTTCGACGTCGAGATCGTGTCGCAGGATCCCGCGGTCGACGCCAGCGCGGAGCGCCCGCTCGACCGGCCCGCGTCGGCGGCTCACGTGCGACTCCCAGTACGCGCGTTGCAGGGCGCGGTCGGCCATGACGAGGCGGATCCGCTGCCGAAACCGCGCCTCCGAGTAGCCGGAGGCGTCGATCGAGGTGGGCGAGCCGATGAGCGCGGTGAACAGCGTCTCGCGAAGGTCGCCGTCGAGCGGGAGCTCGGGCGGCACGGTCCGGCCGACGTCGAGCGCGGCGGCGATGAGCGTCGTGAGCGACGGCCACCTCCGGTACAGCGCCGCCCGGCTGACGCCGCCGCGCTCGACGACGCGCGACACCGTGACCTCTTCTTCGGCGTCGATGAGGTCGAGCACCGCGGCGATGATCTGCGGGTCGAGGTCCGTGTCACGCGGCCTGCCGGGGCCGCGGCGAACCGCGACCCCGGCAGGTGCTGCAGCGGTGAGTGTCATGCGCTGAGCGCTCGCGCGCGGAGCTTCGCGACGGTGTCGTCGCTGAGGCCGGCGGCCCGGAGCGGGGCGAGCGCGTCGCCGTGGGTGTCGCGGAGGGAGGCGAGCAGGATCCGCATCGACACGTCCATCCCGTCGTCGGTGAGCGCCTTGCCGTCGAAGACCTCGGGATCGAGGCCGAGCTTTGCGAACACGGCGCTCATCGCGGTCTTCGTGCGCGCCATGATCGCCGGCATGTTCGGTCCGGTCTTCGCGTAGTCGGCGACGATCGCGTCGTCGTCTGCGCCGAGCACGAGCAGCAGCGACGCGGCGAGCACGCCGGTGCGGTCGCGCCCGGCGGCGCAGTGGAACGCGGTGGCCCCCGGGGTGTTCGCGATGATGTCGAGTGCGGTCACGATGAGCGGCGCGGCGCGGTCAATCATGCCGACGTACATCTCGCCCATGAGCTCGTGCGTGAGCTCGGGGGCGTCGCCGGCAGGAGCCTCGATCGAGCCCATGAACGGCAGGTGGTGGTACGCGACGGCGTAGTCGGCGAGGGGGCCGCGGCCGGTCACCTGCACCTCGTGTGGCGAGCGCAGGTCGATGATCGCGGTGAGCCCGTCCGCCACGAGCTTCGCGGCGAACTCGGGGGTGACGGTCGCGAGGTCGTCGGTGCGGATCGCGAGGCCGTCGCGCAGCGTGCCGCCGGAGATCGGGGTCCCGCCGAGGTCGCGCAGGTTGACGGGCGTAGTGAGCTCGAGCTCGAGTGTGGCGGTCATGTGATCTTCTTTCTGATGAGGGCGCTGCCCTGGTCGATTGCCGTGACGAGCACGATGATGCAGATGATGATGGCGCTGAGGTGGCCGTAGTCGTACATGCGCATGGCGGTGGTGAGTTCGAGGCCGATGCCGCCGGCGCCGACGAGGCCGAGGATCGTCGCGCCGCGCACGTTGCCCTCGAACAAGAGCAGCGTGTACGAGACGAGCAGCGGGGCGGCCTGGGGGAGCACACCGTACTGGATCACCTGGCGCTTCGACGCTCCGACGGCCTGCATGGCGACCATGGGGCCGCGATCGACGGACTCCATCGCCTCGGCGAACACCTTGCCGATGGAGCCGAGGGAGCCGAGCGTCATCGCGAGGATGCCGGCGAAGGGGCCGAGGCCAACCGCGGAGACGAACATCAGCGCGAACACGAGGTCGGGCACCGAGCGGATCACGTTCATGATCCAGCGCGCCGGGTAGTACAGCCACTTCGGGGAGATGTTCGAGGACGCGGCGAACGCGACGAGCAGCGAGAGCACGGCGCCGAGCACGGTGCCGACGACGGCCATCTGGAACGTCTCGATGAGCAACTCGACGATTTTGCCGAACTTCGTGAAGTCCGGCGGGAACAGTCGCGAGAGGAACTCGCCCATGTTGACCGCGCCCTCGCCGAGCTTCGCGAAGTTGAATTGTGCGCCGTTGAACGACCAGATGAGCACGATCACGGCGACCGGGAGGCCCATGAGGAACCGGGCGCGGGGGAGCGAGACTGCCTTCTCGAGGCGCGCGCGGTCCGCCGCTGGCAGTTCGGGCTGCTGCGCCTTCGGGCGCTCAGGCGCGTGCGTGGACACTCGGGGTCACCTCCTGCGTGCCGACGCGGCTCTCGGAGTCGTCGGCGTACAGCGGGGCGAGCTGCTCCGCGTCGAGCTCGGCGGTGCGGCCGCTCACGATCATCTCGCCGTGGCGCAGGCCCACGATCCTGTCGGTGTGGGCGAGCGCCAGCGGGAGCACGTGCAGGCTCACGAGTACCGGAATCCCGTCCTGCAGCGCGATCTCGCGCAGCAGCTCGAGCACGGAGTCGGCGAGTTTCGGGTCGAGCGACGCGACGGGCTCGTCAGCGAGGATGAGCTTCGGCTGCTGCATGAGCGCCCGCGCGATCGCGACGCGCTGCTGCTGGCCGCCGCTCAGCGAGCGGGCGGGATCCTTCGCCTTGTGCGCGATCCCGACGCGGTCGAGCAGCTCGAGCGCACGTTTGCGGTGCGCCGACGTGAACCCGTACGCGAGGTTGATCGGGCCGGCGGTGTGCAGCGCCCCCGTGAGCACGTTCGTGAGCACGCTCATCCGCGGGATGAGGTTGAACTGCTGGAACACCTGGCCGACCTCGGACCGGAGCGTGCGCAGCTCGCCGCGCCGCAGGTTCGTGACGTCGTGCCCGGCGACACGAACCTGTCCGCCAGAGATCGGGGCGAACCCGGTGAGCGAGCGCATGAGCGTCGACTTCCCCGAGCCCGACGAGCCGAGCAGGGCGACCATCTCGCCAGGGAATAGATCGAGATTGACGCCGTCGAGCACGTTCGGTCCGCCGTCGTAGGCGACGCGCAGGTCTCGGGCGGTGACGAGCGGGAGCGCCTGGCGCAGTTCTGCGGTGGTCATGCGCGCGGGGTCGATCACTTGAGGTCCTCGAGCTCGACGCCCGCGACCGCAGCGATGTCCGCGAACGACGAGAAGAAGTCAGGCTGTGGCGCGATGACAGGCTCGAGTCCCGCGAAGCCGCCGTAGCCGGCGAGGCGCTCCTTGTTCTCTGCAGAGAACACCTTCGGCAGCGCCTCCTCGAGCTGGGTGCGCGTCTCGGCGTCGAGCGACTGCCGCGCGAGCACCGATCCCATGACAGCCATCGGCGCGCTCTCGCCGACCGCGCGCCATTCGCCGTCCTCGAACGGGAACATGGGGGCGCCCATCTCGGTGAGCATGAACGCGGTGCAGGCCGCGTCGACCTGGCCCTGCTCGAGCGCAGCGAAGCTGCCTTCGTGGCCGCCGGCGAAGATCGCCTCGTAGTCGGTGCCCTGCTCGAGGCCCGCCTCGTGCAGCATTGACACCGGCATGAAGTAGCCCGAGCTCGAGGCCTGGTCGGCGAACGCGATCGTCTTGCCCTTGAGGTCTGCTGGCGTCTTCACCGGCGAGTCGTTCAGCACGACGCAGGTGGAGACCGGCTTGTCGTCGCCCGGCCAGGCGAGCAGCGCGTCAACCTCGCCGGTGTTCACCGCGAGCGCGGACGGGAAGCCGCTCATGATGCCGATATCGACGTGGTCTGCGCGGATCGCTTCGACGACCGAGAGGTAGTCGGGCACGTCGGTGACCTCCACCTCGCGGCCGGTCTCAGCCTCGAGGAGTTCGACGAGGACGTCGACCGGGTTCTCCGCGGTCGGATCGTCTGACATAGGGATGGTGGCGATCGTGATCGGCGCATCCGCGGCGGCGGAGTCGGCGCCTGCCGCGGCTGCGGCCTGGCACCCGGTGAGGGTGAGCGCGGCGATGCCGACGATGCCAAGCGAGGTGATGACGTTGCGACGCATGGTGACCTTTCGGAGAGTAGGGCCCTCGAAGAATTCCGAGAACACCTGTATTCAAACTTCCGAAAGTGACGAGCAATTACGAGACTGGGGGTTCGCTTGCCAAAGGTTTCATGAACGAGTGGTGAACCCGCGTCAGGCCGGGCTATCTGATTTCTCAGATAGCGACCGAGTATCTGGTAATTCGGATACCACCGGGCGATCCCGGACTCCGGCCGTCGTGCATTCGAGTCTCAGCGACGCACTCGAACGATGCCCTCCTGGACAACGGTCGCGACGAGCGCGCCGTCTCGCGTGACGAGGTCGCCCTGGCAGACGACGTGGTCGCCGGTTGCGCTGACGAGGCGCTGCGAAAACAGCAGCCAGCCGGCGGGGTCGAAGTCGGCGTGGAACCAGAGGCTCTGTTGCACAGTCGTGCTGAACATGCCGGGCGCGAGCCAGCCGTGTCCGAGGGCGGCCGCGGCGGGCTCGAGGATGGTGTCGTCGGCGATGTAGGCGACGAGCGCGATGCGGCCCTCGGGCGTCGCGAGCAGTGCGCGTTGCGCCGGTGCGTCGCCCGTGAAGCGCACCCACACCCGATTCGTGGCGCGCGGCGGCACGCTCTCCCCATACAGCGGCGGGTCGATGTGGCGGGTATCGAGGGCGCGGCCGCCGCCCCAGTAGGCGTCGAGCTGCGTGGGGTCGTCGACGTCGGGCGAGAGCGGGCCGCGGGCCGCGATTGCCTCCGCCGCGGTGGGAAGCGAATCAGGATCGGGGAGGCCGTCCCGCGCCGACAGGTCGGCCGCTGGCGCCTCGCCGGGGCGGGGCGCGCGGAGCAGCACGGCCGCGGCGGCGATCTCGGTGCCGTCTTGCAACAGCCGCACGGAGCGATTCGCGTACCGAAACCCGTCGCGCACGCGCTCGACAACGTAGCTCAGCGGGCGGTCGCGGTCGCCCGGCCGAAGGAAGGCGATCTGCATGCTGTGGGGGAGTTGCCCCTCGGCCGCCGACCGCACCGCCGCGGCAAGCGCGCCGACCGAGAGATCGCCGCCGTAGGCGGCGGGCCAGGGGGTCGCGACCGTGCGGCCCTCCCAGACGTCGAAGCGCTCGCCGGCGCTGCCCGAGGCCTGGGTGAGCGCCCACGGAGTCGAAAGCTTCGGGAAGGGATCGGTCATGGGTGTGCCGTGCTCTCGTGCTGAGCGTGGTCACCGTCGAACTGGTGTCTGGCGAGCTCCAACCGGACGGCGTCGGAGAGCGGTTCCGAACGCTTGGTTGCTGGGTTCACGTTGACGTACGTCGTGCGGCCGGTGGCGCAGCGCGTGCCGTGCTGGTGGAGTTCCTCGTGCAGCGTGAGCGACGAGTTTCCGACCCGTTCGACCCACGTGCGCACCGTGACTGGCGCGGGATAGGTGAGCTCGTGCTCGAAGTTGACAGTGAAGCCCGCGACGATCATGCGCCACTGCGAGAAGTCCTCCGGCGGGCCGAAGATGGCGAAGAAGTCGCGCCGGCCGGCCTCGAACCAGACGGGCACCACCGTGTTATTGATGTGCCCGACCGCGTCCGTCTCGGAGACGCGCGGGTGAATGATTGTCTCGAACACTGTGCTCCATCTGTGGGGTGGACACGGACGCTCCGGGGTGCATCGGTGCAGGGGTTCCGCTCGCGGGCCGGGTGAGGGCCCGCGAGATGTCGCGAGTGCCGCCCAGCCTACGGAGCCGTATCCCGTAGCCTACGCGAGCCGCTCGATGAGGTCACCCGCCGCCGTCTCGGCGGCTGCCGCGACCCTCGGGTCGAGCGCGAGCCTGGTGCGGCGCGCGAGCAGGTCCGCCGGGGTGGCGGCGCCCTCGGCGAGGATCCCGAAGGCGAGTTCCGCGAGCGTGATCCCCGAGCCGGGGCTCGCCTCCGCAGCGAGGTCTGGATCGGCTGCCGCGAGCGCCGCGACGCGTTCGGCCTCCCAGCCGTAGACGCGGGCGAGCCTGTCGACCGTCTCGCCCGCGTCGGCGACGGGCCAGATCGCGGCCGCAGCCCGGGCGCACGCGCGCCGGGCGCTCTCCGGCGTCGGGCGGTGTCGTGCGGCGGCCGCGCCGCGCGGGCCATGCTCGGACCCCGGCGACCCGAGCACGGGCACGCGTTTCGTGACCGCCGGCCGAACCGCGGGATCCTCGCCGAGCCGGCGGAGCGCGGCGTCGACGGCGTCCTCCGCCATCTTGCGGTACACGGTGAGCTTGCCGCCCGTGACGGTGATGGGCGCGCCAGGGGCGTCGAGCACGAGGTGCTGGCGCGATGCGGCGGCGGACGGCCGTTCGGCGTCCCCGCGGTGGCTCGTGACGGCGCGGATGAGGGGGCGCAGGCCCGAGAACGCGCTCAGCACGTCGGCGCGCGTGAGCGGGACGGCGAGCGACTCGCTCGCGACCCCGAGCAGGAAGTCGATGTCGTCGTCAGGCACGCCGGGCGCGTAGCCGTCGGCGCCAGGCGCCGGCTCGTCGGTCAGCCCGAGGTAGCTGAGCCCGTTCGCCTGCGGCAGCACGAACACGTACCTGCCGAAGTGGCCCGGCACCGGGGCGGTGAGCACCGCGCGTGGCATTCCGAAGATCTCCGAGCGGAACACGAGGTGGGTGCCCCGGCTCGGCGCGAGCTCCACCCCGGGCGCGAGCTCCGCAGCCCAGACGCCCGTCGCGTTGATGACCGTGCGCGCCCGGACACGGAGCTCGTCGGCGTAGGCCGCGATCCACGCCTCCCGGTCGGTCGCCCGGACCACGCGGCACCCGGTCGCGATGTGCGCGCCGTGCCTGGCGGCCGTGCGGGCGAGCGCGATGACGAGCCGGGTGTCGTCCTCGACGGCGCCGTCCCAGTACACGAGACCGCCGCGCAGCCCGCGCTCGCGGAGCGCCGGGGCGAGCAGCAGCGCCTCGCGCGCGCTCACGCGCTGCGGCTTCGGGAGGACGCGCCCGGGGAGCCCGCTCGCGGCGCGCAGGGCGTCGGCGATCCTGATCCCGGTCTCCGAGAGCGCGTCGCCGAGCCTGCCGTCGAGCGGGCCGGCAGCCGCGGGGCCGCCGCCGTGCGCGCGTGCGGCGCGGTCGTGTGCGAATCGCGGCACGAGGAACGCGCGAGGAGTCACGAGGTGCGGGGCGATGCGCCGCATGAGCGCCTCCCGCTCGACCGCGGACTCCCAGGCGAGTGCGACGTCGCCCTGCGCGAGGTAGCGCAGCCCGCCGTGCACGAGCTTCGAGCTGAAGCCGCTCGTGCCGCTCGCGAGGTCCCTCGCCTCGACGAGCGCGGTCGAGAGCCCGCGGGTCGCGGCGTCGAGCGCGATGCCCGCGCCGGTGATCCCGCCGCCGATGACGAGCACGTCCACCTCGCGTTCGGCGAGGTGCGCAAGCGCGCGGGCGCGACTTGCTCGGTTCAGGTCTCCGGGGAGTGTGTCGAACATGTCGCCTCGTTTCTGGCCGGACGGAGCCGGCCGGTCAGCTATGCGATGGTGACTGGCGCGGTCGGCGGTGACTGGGCGGCGCCGGTCGCGCCGTCGGCCTGCGGGACGGGCGCGATGCCCGCGCGCAGCGCCGCGAGCGTGATGCCCGCGAGCTCCGCGCAGCTGCGGTCAAACGCGTCACCGCGCACGAGGGGCGCCCCGAGCGCGACGCCGCGGACGAGGAGCAGCAGGGTGAGGCTCGACGGGGCGGACGGCGCGATCGAGCCGTCGCGCAGCCCCGCCTGCCGGAGCTCCTCGATGGCGTCCACGACGAGTTCCTGGCTGCGGCCGAGGCGCCCGCTGAGGTACGGCTCGAGCAGCTCGGGCTGCTGGGACATTACCGACGCGATGAGCTCGGATTCGACGAAGGCGCGGGCGCCAGCGCCGAGAAACGCCGCGAGCCTGTCGGCGCCGGTGGCGGCTGGCCCGGTCGGGAGCATCGCGCGCAGCCCGGCGACCGCGCGGGCGAACTCGCGCGTGAGCGTGAGCAGGATCGCGTTGTCCATGCTGCCCATCGCCCGGTACAGCGTCATCCGCGAGATCCCAGCGGTGTCGGCGACGTCCTGGGCGGTGAGCTTTCGGGGGCCGTAGCGGCGCAGCCCAGCGGAGACCGCGTCGAGGATGGCCTCGTCGCGCGCGATAACCGAAGAACTTCTGTGACTCTGTGCGCCCATGTGTCACACTGTAACGTATGGCTGCCGATATTACCGAGAGCGTCCCCGTATCGCCGTGGTGGGGCTGGGCGCCACCGACGCCAGGCGGAGCCCTGAGCGACGGCACGCTCGCCGTGCTCGCCGAACACCTTGGGATCGACGCGGTCGCCGCGCGCCGCCCCGGCGTGCTCGATGCAGCGCCGGCCACGCCCCCGGGCGACGCCGACGTCAGCAGCCCCGCGCTCACCGAGGCGGAGGTGGCGGCGCTCGGAGCCGCGATCCCGACAGGGACCATGGCGCAGGATCCGGAGAGCCGCGTCGCACACGCGGCCGGCAAGAACACCGTCGACCTCCTCCGCCAGCGCGCCGGGGCCCCGCTTGCGCTGCCCGACGCGGTCGTGCGGCCGGGCGCACGCTCGGAGATTCCGGGGGTGCTCGCCGCGTGCGTCGCCCACGGCATCGCCGTCGTGCCGTTCGGCGGCGGCTCCAGCGTCGTCGGGGGAGTCGCGCCGCTCGCGGGCGACCACCACGCCGTCGTCGCGCTCGATCTCACGGGCCTCGCCGAGCTCCTCGAACTCAACGAACGCGACCGGACGGCGACGTTCGAGGCCGGGGTGCGCGGCCCGGAGGTCGAACGGATGCTCGCCGAGCGCGGCTATACCCTCGGGCACATCCCGCAGTCCCATCAGCAGGCGACGCTCGGCGGGTACGCGGCGACGCGCTCGGCCGGGCAGGCGTCCACGGGCTACGGGGCGATCGCGGAGCTCAT
This sequence comes from Leucobacter aridicollis, assembly GCF_013409595.1. Lineage (NCBI taxonomy): Bacteria > Bacillati > Actinomycetota > Actinomycetes > Micrococcales > Microbacteriaceae > Leucobacter > Leucobacter aridicollis. Next base: position 1,379,042 of record NZ_JACCBD010000001.1, read on the forward strand.
CACCGCGATCCGGATCGACACGCCCACCGGCCCGCTCGCCCTCGGGGGCCGCGCTCCCGCCTCCGCGGCCGGCCCAGATCTGCGCCACGTCGTGATCGGGAGCGAAGGCACCCTCGGCGTCATCACCGAGGTTACGGTCGCCGTGACCCCGAAGCCGACAGCGAAGGCGTACGGCGCCTGGGCGTTTCCCTCGTTCGAGGCGGGCGCCGAGGCGGTCCGCGCGCTCGTCCAGGACGGCGCGGCCGGCGACGCCCCCGACGTCTGCCGCCTGAGCGACGAGGAGGAGACGGCGCTCACCCTCGCCCAGAGCGGCGGCCGCCAGGTCGAGCTGCTGCGCCGCTGGCTGCGCTCGCGCGGCATCGAGACGCCGGCGCTGCTGCTCGGCGTCTGGGAGGGGTCCGGCGCGGAACCCAAGGCCAGGCTCAAGCGTGCGCGCAGGATCCTCCGCGCGCACGGCGGCGTCTCCGCGACGAGCGCGCCCGCAGCAGCGTGGGATCGCGGCCGATTCAGCTCGCCGCGCCTCCGCGACGAGCTCCTCACCATCGGGGTGCTCGTCGACACGCTCGAGACAGCCGCGACGTGGACGCGCCTCGCCGACACGCACACGGCCGTCGCCGCAGCGATCCGCGGCGCTCTCGAATCGGGCCCGCAGGGAGCGGTCGCGAGCGCCGTGCAGGGGCACGTCTCGCACGTGTACCGCACGGGTGCATCGCTGTACTACACCTTCATCGCGAAGGCCGAGGACGACCCGATCGCGCAGTACGAGCGCGTGAAACGTGCCGCGAACGCGGCGATCCTCGCCGCCGGGGCGACAATCACCCACCACCACGCCGTCGGAACCGAGCACGCGGCCGAGCTGCCAGCTGAGATCGGGGAACAGGGCGTGCGGATCCTCCGCGCCGTCAAGCGCGAGCTCGACCCGACCGGCATCATGAACCCAGGAAAACTGATCTAGCTCGCGCGTGCCGCGACGAAAGGTGTGAGGCAATGGCAGACAAGACTGACGGGCGTCGCGTGATCCCCGGCGCAACCGTGCTCATCACCGGGGCCGCCCGCGGCATGGGCGAGCTGTATGCGCGCCGCGCCGCGCGGGAGGGCGCGGCGAAGATCGCGCTCTGGGACCTCGACGAGGATCGCGCGACCGCGCTCGCCGCCGAGCTCGCCAGCCCCCGCGGGCGCGTTGGCGGCCCAGACGTGCGCGTCTACGCCGTCGACGTGTCCGACCGTGAGGCCGTCGCCGACGCGGCAGCGCGCGTGCGCGACGAGCTCGGCGACCCGGACGTCGTCGTGAACAATGCAGGCATCGTCCGCGGTGCACTCTTCTGGGAGCACGACGCCGAACGCGACATCGAGCTGACGATGCGCGTGAACGCGCTCGCCCCGATGTGGATCGCGCGCGAGTTCCTGCCGGCGATGATCGCCGACCGGACGCGGCCCAAGCGGATCCTGAACATCGCCTCAGCCGCTGGGACGCTCGCGAACCCGCGCATGAGCGTCTACGCCTCCTCGAAGTGGGCGATGATCGGGTGGAGCGAATCGCTCAGGCTCGAGCTCACCCGCACCGACAACGCGCACGTCGCCGTGACCACGTTCTGCCCGAGCTACATCTCGACGGGCATGTTCGCGGGCGCCAGGGGTCCGCTGCTCACGCCGATCATGCGGCCGCAGCAGGCCGTGCAGGCGGCATGGAGCGGGATGCTGAAGGGCACGCCGATGGTGCTGCGGCCGTGGACCGTGAAGCTCGCGATGGCGCTGCGGGGCGTGCTCCCCACGCGGGCGTGGGACGTGCTCGGTGATCGCGTCTTCCACGTGTACTCGTCGATGGACCGGTTCACCGGGCGCGCCGACGAGCGCGGCACACCCTGAGCCGCGTCAGGGGGCGCGTGGCACCTGGGTACCATGCGATTCATACTTCGGTGTGACGCGCCCGGGCGCTGGGAACGCGAATATGGAAGCATGAAGTTCCCCGAGGTGTTGAAGCAGCCATCAACGTTCGTCGCCGCCGCGCTCGTGACCGCGTGCCTCGTCGCGCTGCTCGCCGCAATCGGCGGGTTCCTCCTCATCGACGGCGCAACGCGCAGCGCGCTCGCGATGAAGCCCGTCGGCTCAGGGATCGTGACGAGCTCAACTGTCGAAACGTCTGAAGCGACGGTCGTTCCGGCACGCGGATAACCCCGAAACTTGCCTGCCGGGCGCGGGCCGTGGGCAATAGCATGGAGACATGTTGCACCCATTCTTCGCGGAGGGGCAGACGCCCCGCATCTTCGGGCATCGCGGGTATGTGTCGGCCGCGAACGCCGAGCGCGGCATCGCCGAGAACTCGCGCGCCGCACTCGCTGCGGCAGTGGACGCGGGCGCGGACTACGTCGAGTCCGACTGCCAGCTCACGGCCGACGGCGAGGTCGTGCTGTTCCACGACAGCACCCTCGAACGAACCCTCGGCGACGCCCGGCGGATCTCGACGGTCACGCACGCGCAGCTCGCCGAGCTCATGGCCGACCGCGGGGGACTCATCACGCTCGCGGAGGCGCTCACCGAGCTCCCGTCAATCAGGCTCAACGTCGACATGAAATCCCCGGAGGTCGCGACCCCTGCCGGAACGCTTGTCGGGAGCCTCGCGCCCGACCGGGTGCTCATCAGCAGCTTCTCCGACAGGCTGCGGCTCGAGGCGCTCGCCGCAGCCGAGGCCGCAGGCTCTCGGCCCGCGGCCGGTGCCGGCCAGAGCGCCATCGTGAAGATCCTCGCGGCGGTGGCGATGCGGTCGTCCGCGCTCCTCGACCGGGCGTTTGCCGGGATCGACGCGCTGCAGGTTCCCGTCAAACAGGGGCCGGTCAGGGTGCTGAGTCCCGGCCTGCTCCGCGCGGCGCATGAGCGCGGCGTCGAAGTGCACGTCTGGACCGTCAATGAGGCCGACCAGACGCGCGAGCTCGTGGAGCTCGGCGTGGACGGCATCATCACGGACCGCACGGACCTCGCGGTCGCGGCGCTTCGCGGGTAGGGGCCGGCGGGGCCCCAGTTAGACCAGGCCCGCACACCTTCTTCGCGTGAGCACACCTTCCTCACGCACTTTAGGGTGTGTTGAGGCGAGGAAAGTGTGCTCGGGGGCTTGCGGGCCTTGCCCGTCTCGGGGCTACCGGGCGCAGCTGCAGCGGTCAGCGACCGCGACGCCCTGCAGCGCGTCTTCAATGTGTTCGCCGCAGCCGGCCCAGGTCGGCTTCGAGCAGTTCTCGCAGGTTACGCGTGCGCACATGGTGTGTCCTTTGTGTGAGTGAATCTGAATGGTGGACGGCGGTGAACACTGTCCGACCACACCATCAAACCAGACGTTCGCATCGATAGGCTTAAGGATTGAAGAGGGCGAGCCGCGAAGACGCGCGCCGCCACCGGCTACGAAGGAGACCCGATGAGCGACCAGCTCGAAACAGTCATCAAGCAGCACGTTGACACGGCGTTCGAAACCACGATCGAGGAGCTGTGCGAACTCGTGCGGATTCCGTCGGTGTCATGGCCAGCGTTCGATCCCGCGCACGTGCAGGAGAGCGCAGAGAAGGTTGCCGAACTCATGCGCTCGACCGGCGTCTTCGAGTTCGTCGATATCCGCCGCGCGCCGGTCGCTGGCCAGGAGAACGAGACTGATCCCGAGCTCGGTCAGCCCGCCGTGATCGCCCGCCGCCCGGCGAAGAACGGCGCCCCGACCGTGCTGCTCTACGCCCACCACGACGTGCAGCCTCCCGGCAAGGAAGAGGAGTGGGACACCCCGCCGTTCGAGCCGACCGAGCGCAACGGCCGCCTGTATGCACGCGGCGCAGCCGACGACAAGGCGGGCGTGATGGTGCACGTCGCGGCCATCCGCGCGCTCATTGAGGCGAAGGGGGCGGACTTCGACCTCGGCCTCGCCGTCTTCATCGAGGGCGAGGAGGAGTGGGCGTCGCAGTCGTTCGCGAACTTCTTGCACGAGAACCGTGCGGAGCTCGAGGCAGACGCGATCATCGTCGCCGACTCGGGCAACTGGGACGTCGACACCCCGGCCCTCACCGTCGCACTTCGCGGCGCCGTCGCGTTCAACGTCCGCATCGAGACGATGGCGCACGCGACCCACTCGGGCATGTTCGGCGGCGCCGTTCCCGACGCGATGCTCGCGGCCGTGAAGCTGCTGGGCACCCTGTGGGACGAGGACGGCTCGGTTGCCGTCGAGGGACTCACGAGCGCCGACCTCACCACCCCCGAGTACGACGAGGCGCGGCTGCGCGAAGAATCGGGTCTGCTCGACGGCGTTTCCCCGATCGGCCGCGGCGAGATCCTGTCGCGCATGTGGGCGCAGCCTGCGATCACCGTGACGGGCATCGACGCGCCGAACATCGCGAACGCGTCGAACACCCTCATCCCGAGCGTGCTCGTGCGCATCTCCGCCCGCGTCGCGCCTGGCCAGGACCCGCAGGAGTTCTACGACGCGCTCACTGGCCACCTCACGAAGCACGCGCCGTTCGGCGCGAAGCTCACCTTCGAGGACCCGGGCCTCGGTCAGGCGTTCAGCGTCGACACATCGGGCCCCGCGGTCGCGCACATGCGCGCGGCAATGACCGGCGGCTTCGACCGCGAGCCGATCGACATGGGCATCGGCGGCTCGATCCCGTTCATTGCCGACCTTGTCGACGAGTTCCCCCAGGCGGAGATTCTCGTGACCGGCGTCGAGGATCCTGACGGCCGCCCGCACTCGCCGAACGAGTCGCTGCACCTCGCGTCGTACAAGAATGCCCTCGCGACCGAGGCGATCTTCCTCGCGCGGATGAACGACGGGCTGTAAGCGCCCACACACCCCGACACAACGAGAGGGGCTGGCGGATCGTGATCCACCAGCCCCTCTCGCTGTGTCTGCGCGACGCCCGCGCGCTACTCCGCGTGGGCCGGACCCGCGGGGTCAGCCGGCGCTGCGGGTGCGGCGAGGGGAGCGGCAGCCGAGGCGGCGCCGCCGTTCTGCGCCTTGAGGAGATCGCGGATCTCGCTGAGCAGCTCCTGCTCGGTCTCGACGACGGGCTCTTCCACCGCGGTCGTGGTGCGCTTGCGGAGCTCGTTCATCGGCATCACGAAGACGAAGTAGACGACCGCAGCGACGATGATGAAGTTGATGAGTGCGCCGACGAGTGCGCCGAACGCGAGGGTGCCGCCGCCGGGAAGCTCAACCATGAGTGCCGTATCGAGCGAGTCGGCCTTGAAGAACATGCCGATGAGCGGCGTGATGAGTGACGACACGACCTTCTCGACGACCGCGTTGAACGCTGCACCGATGACAACGGCTACCGCCAGGTCGATGACGTTGCCGCGGAGCAGGAACTCCTTGAACCCTTTGAACATGTGCTTCCCCTTTGCGTGAACCGTGAACCAGTGCAGGTGTTTCGCCCCTAATGTATTGCGAATCGGCGCCGCGCGCGAGCATATCCGCTCCATGTCGTCGTCCCAGCCACGCGCGCGTCGCCCGGGGTACGCTGAGCCTATGGACTTCATCGGTGCCCAGCCCACGCTCGATCTCACCTACTCCGACGTCTTTCTCGTCCCGCGGCGGTCGGCGGTCGGAAGCCGCCTCGCGGTGGACCTGGCGCCCACCGACGGGACGCCCGCGACGATCCCGCTTGTCTCCGCAAACATGAACTCCGTGACGGGTCCGCGGCTGGCGGCCGTGCTCGCCCGCCGCGGCGGCCTCGGCGTGCTGCCGCAGGACATGAGCGAGACCGGGCTCGCCGACGCGATCGCGTGGGTGAAGGCGCAGCCCGTCGGGTTTGACACCCCGATCGTGCTCGGCCCCGAGCAGACCGCGGCGGACGCGCTCCGCCAGGTGCCCGCCGCCGAGGGCCAGGTCGTGGTGGTAGTCGAGGGCGGCTCGGCCTACGCCGGCGCCTTGCCAGGCGGCTCCGAACCCGGCCAGACGTTCCCCGCCGGCCGGGTTCTCGGGGTTCTTGCGGCGACGCGCCTCGCTGAGCTGCCGGGCGACGCGCGGCTGGGGGATCTCGCCTCGGGCCAGGTTCCCGTGCTCGAGCTCCGCGAGCTTGGCGCCGCTGCGCAGGATCCCCGTGCGATGTTCGACGCCGTGGACACGGCGCTTGGCGACACTGGCGCCGAGGCCGTCATCATCGCTGAGCAGGGCGCGGTGCGCGGCACGCTGTCGCGCCGGTCGGCGCTTCGGGCCTCGATCTATCGGCCGGCGCTCGACGCCAGCGGGCGCCTCGCCGTCGCGGTCGCGGTCGGCATCAACGGCGACCCGGCAGCGCGCGCGAAGGCGCTTGCCACTGCCAGGGCCGACGTGCTCGTCGTCGACACCGCGCACGGCCATCAGGAGGGCATGATCCGCGCCCTGCGAGAGATCTCGGCGCTCGGGCTCGGCCTGCCGATCGTTGCGGGCAACATCGTTACGGCGGACGGCGTCACCGACCTGGTGGACGCTGGCGCCACGATCCTGAAGGTTGGCGTCGGGCCCGGCGCGATGTGCACGACGCGCATGATGACCGCGGTGGGACGCCCCCAGTTCTCGGCCGTCCTCGAAACCGCGCAGGCCGCGCGCGAGCTCGGCGCCCACGTGTGGGCTGACGGCGGCGTCCGTTATCCGCGCGACGTTGCGCTCGCCCTCGCCGCCGGCGCCGGCTCGGTCATGATCGGATCCTGGTTCGCCGGCACCGCCGAATCGCCCGGCGAGCTGCTCGCCGATGCGAACGGCCGTCAGTACAAGGAATCGTGGGGGATGGCCTCGACGAAGGCGGTGCAGGGGCGGTTCTCCAGGCTCGACGCGTTCGAGCGCGCACGCAAGGAGCTCTTCGCCGAGGGCATCTCGTCGTCGAAGATCTACCTGGACCCCCAGCGCCCCAGCGTCGAGGATCTCGTCGACATGATCACCTCTGGCGTGCGCTCGTCGTTCACGTATGCGGGCGCCGCGTCGCTCACCGACTTCCACGTCAATGCGCGCGTCGGCCTGCAATCGGCCGCCGGCTACGAAGAGGGCAAGGCGCTGCCCGTTTCCTGGTAAACGTGCCCGCGGGCGCATGCCCGTTCACTAGACTGTGAAGCTGCAACGGTTAGGAGCTTTGGTGGAATACATCTCGACCCGCGGCGGGATGGCCCCCGCACCCTTTAGCGCGACGCTGCTCGAAGGGCTTGCGACCGACGGCGGACTCGCCGTTCCCGAAACGATGCCCGAGATCACGCATGAGCGGATCGAGACCTGGCGCTCACTGAACTACGCCGAGCTCGCCACCGAGATCCTCAGCTTCTTCGCGACCGACATCCCGGGCCCCGAGCTCGCCGCGATGTGCGAGCGAGCGTACCGCGAGGAGAGCTTCTCGCCCGGGATCGTGCCGCTCACTCCGATCAGCGACTCAATCACGCTGCTCGGCCTCTCCGAGGGCCCCACGCTCGCGTTCAAGGACATGGCGATGCAGTTCCTCGGGCAGTCGCTCGAGTACGTCCTGCGCAAGACCGGGCGCACGCTGAACATCGTTGGCGCGACCTCTGGTGACACCGGCTCCGCGGCCGAGTACGCGCTCCGCGGCAAGGAGGGCGTGTCCGTCTTCATGCTGTCGCCCCAGGGACGCATGAGCGACTTCCAGCGTGCGCAGATGTACTCGCTCGACGACGCGAACATTCACAACATCGCGGTCGAGGGCGTCTTCGATGACTGCCAGAACCTCGTGAAGGCGATCGCGGGCGACCTCGAGTTCAAGCGCGAGTACAGCGTCGGCGCCGTGAACTCGATCAACCTCGGCCGGATCTCGGCCCAGGTCGTCTACTACTTCTGGGCGTGGCTCCGCGCGAGCGATTCGCTCACTGCCGAGGAACGCGAGACCTTCAAGATCTCGGTCACGGTGCCCTCGGGCAACTTCGGCAACATCCTCGCGGGGCACTACGCGCGCGAGATGGGCGCACCGATCCGCCGCCTCGTGCTCGCCGCGAACGAGAACAACGTGCTCGACGACTTCTTCCGGACGGGGATCTACGCGCCGCGCACGTCGGCCGAGACGCACCTCACGTCGAGCCCGTCGATGGACATCTCGAAGGCGTCGAACCTCGAGCGGTTCATCTTCGATCTGCTCGGGCGCGACCCGGAGCGGCTGAACGCTGCATGGCGCGAGCTCGACGAGACCGGCAGGATCGACCTGAGCGCCGAGCTGCCCCGCTTCGTCGGCGAGTTCGGCATCCAGAGCGGCACCAGCACCCACGCCGACCGCGTCGCCACGATCCGCTCGGTGCGCGAGGAGAGCGGCGTCACGATCGACCCGCACACCGCCGACGGTGTGAAGGTCGCCCGCGAGCTGCTCGAGCCCGGCGTCCCCATGCTCGTGCTGGAGACCGCAAAGCCCGAGAAGTTCCCCGAGATTGTGCTCGAGGCGACGGGGGAGGCCCCCGGCCTGCCCGCCGACCTCGCGGGCCTGCTTGACCTGCCGCAGCACGTCGTGAAGATGGCGGACGATGAGGCCGCGCTGCGCGAGTTCATCGCGGATCGGGCACTCCGCGCGTAGACTCCAACCACATGGTCTACGGCTAGGAGGGGTATCCAGTGTTCGGACGCCGCACAGAGCAAGTACTTACCCGACGCATTGTCGAGTTGGAGCGACGGAGCGGCATCCGCGTGCCCTCCGGGGAATCGGGCGGGCAATCGAACCCCGCATCCGAGTCGCCCGTGGCGCGCTCCCGGGCAGGCGGCGCGTGGGGTGACGGCTTCGGAATGATCGCGACGCGGTCGCTGCAGGTGATCATCGTGCTCGTACTGACCGCGGCGGTCGTGATCGGGCTCCGAACGCTGAGCACGGTGTTCATCCCGATCCTGCTCGCGCTGATCCTGGCGAGCACGTTCGCGCCGGTTATGCGCTGGCTCCGCGCCCACAAGCTGCCGTCGGCGCTTGCGACGGTGGTCGTTCTGCTCGGGATCCTGTTGCTGCTCACCGGCGTCGGGTGGCTCATCGTCTGGGCCGTGCAGGACGAGTGGGATGAGCTCGCCGCGCAGGCACAGAGCGGCTTCGAGCAGGTCGTCGCGTGGGTGCAGACGCTGCCGTTCGCGCCAAGCTCCGAGCAGATCTCCGAGTGGCAGGACACCGTCATCGACTTCGTGACGAGCTCCCAGTTCGGCTCGGGCGCGCTCGCGGGCGTCGGCGCGATCACGAGCTTCGTCACCGGCCTCGTGCTCATGATCGTTGTGCTCTTCTTCTTCCTGAAGGACGGCCCGCAGATCTGGCAGTTCCTGCTCCGTCCGTTCCGCGGCGAGGCGCTCGCCCGCGCCGAGCGCGCTGGCGACAAGACCGTGTCGACCCTCGGCTCCTACGTCCGCGGCACGGCCGCCGTCGCCGCGGTCGACGCGATCGGTATCGGGATCGGCCTCTTCATCCTGGGCGTCCCGCTCGCGCTGCCGCTCGCCGCGCTCGTGTTCATCCTCGCGTTCATCCCGATCGTCGGTGCGACGGTCGCCGGCATCCTCGCCGCGCTCGTCGCCCTCGTCGCGAACGGCCCGCTCAGCGCCGTGCTCGTCGTCGGAGTCGTCGTGCTCGTGAACCAGCTCGAGGGCAACTTCCTGCAGCCCGTGCTCATGGGGCGCGCGCTGAAGCTGCACTCGCTCGTGATCCTGCTCGCACTGACGATCGGCACCGTGCTCAGCGGCGTGCTCGGCGCGGTGCTCGCCGTGCCGATCGCCGCCGTCGCGTGGGGCATCATCCAGGTGTGGGACGGCCCCAACCTGCCGGCGAAGCCGTTCCGTCCGCGGGAGCGCCAGGCGTAGATTTGCCGGCGCACCTCGCGCCGCCGCACCCGAAAGGACGCCATGCGTTTTCTCCTCAACCTCCTCGCGCAGATCGCACTCGCGGCCGTCGCCCTCGTCGTGATCCACTTCGCGCTGCCCGGCGTCACCCTCCACCTCGCCGGCTTCTTCATCGCCCTGGGGGTGTTCACGATCGCGTACGCGATCCTTCGCCCGCTCGTCAGGAAGCTCGCGCAGCGCTACGCGGAGCCACTGACCGGGGGAGTCGGCCTCATCGCGACGCTGCTCGCGCTGTGGATCGCGACCCTCTTCAAGGGGGGCATTGTCATCTCGGGCGTGCAGGCCTGGCTGCTTGCGCCAGCGATCGTGTGGATCATCACCGCGCTCGGCGGCTGGATCGTCGGCAAGTTCGTGATCGACCGCTCGCTCGAGAAGCGCGATCTGGCGCGGAAGATCGCCCATTCCAAGAAGTAGCGGCGGCGCAACACGCGCGGGTGCACCGGTTTTGGGGCCTCGATTTGCGCAGCCGGTGGGTACGTGGGAATATATATGAGTTGTCAACGACGGCCTAGGCCAGAAGGAGACAACAGCGTCCGGCCCCATCGTATAGCGGCCTAGTACGCCGCCCTCTCACGGCGGTAACGCGGGTTCGAATCCCGCTGGGGTCACCGGAACAGAAAGCCTCACCTTCGGGTGAGGCTTTCTTCGTTTGTGCGCAGTGCTGGCCTGGGGAGGGAGCCCTCGGGAGTATGCTTGAACCACGATTTCAACGCACAACGAGGAGCACGTAGTGACCCGCACGATCAAGCTTGCAGTGATTCCAGGCGACGGTATTGGGCCGGAGGTGATCGAGCAGGCGAACCGCGTCATCGACGCTGTCGTTGCTGGGGGCGACATTACGATTGAGCGGACCGAGTTTAAGCTCGGCGCCGAGCGCTTCCTCGAGACCGGCGACACGCTGCCCGAGATCGAGCAGGCCGCGATTGCGAGCCACGACGCGATCCTCTTTGGCGCGGTTGGCGGCGTGCCCGGCGACGAGCGGCTCCGCTCCGCGAACATCGAGCGCGGCCTGCTGCTGAAGCTTCGCTTCGACTTCGAGCACTACGCGAACGTGCGCCCGTGCGTGCTGTTCCCGGGCGTCGAATCGACGCTCGCAGACCCCGGCACCGTCGACTTCGTCGTCGTGCGCGAGGGGACCGAGGGGCCGTACGTCGGCAACGGCGGTCGCCTGCGCCCCGGGACCCCCGCCGAGGTCGCGACCGAGGTGTCGGTGAACACCGCGTTCGGCATCGAACGGGTCGTGCGCTACGCCTTCGAGACCGCCATGGCGCGTCCGCGCAAGAAGCTCACCTGGGTGCACAAGACCAACGTGCTCGTGCACGCCGGCGCGACCTGGCAGGGCGTCGTCGAGGCCGTGCGCGCGGAGTACCCGGAAATCGCCGTAGACTATATGCACGTCGACGCGGCAACGATCCACATGGTGCAAAACCCAGCACAGTTCGACGTGTTGGTCACTGACAACCTCTTTGGCGACATCCTCACCGACCTTGCGGGCGCCATCGGCGGCGGCATCGGTCTCGCGGCGTCAGGCAACATCAATCCCGACGGCACCTTCCCGAGCATGTTCGAGCCGGTGCACGGCTCCGCACCGGACATCGCCGGGCAGCAGAAGGCCGACCCAACGGCGGCCATTCTCTCTGCAGGGCTCATGCTCGACCACCTCGGGCTCGACGCCGAGGCGGAGCGCCTGCGTGCGGCTGTCCGCGCCGATCGCGCGGCAGCGGGTGCGCAGGTCCGCTCGACGGCCGAGGTCGGCGACGCGATCATCGCGCAGATTCCGGCCCGCGCATAGCTCACGTTCTCGGCCCGCGCCGAACCACTCATGCGTTTCACACTGACCAGAAAGGCGTGTCATGACTGACTCCACCTTCACTCTCACCGAGGCGGAACGCCTCCCCGCAGCGGAGCGCGAGGCGATCCTCGCTGATCCCGGCTTCGGCGATCACTTCACCGACCACATGATCTCGATCGTCTGGACGCAGGCGGACGGCTGGCACGACGCGCAGGTCCTGCCGTACGGCCCGATCGCGATGGATCCGGCGTCGTCCGTGCTGCACTACGGCCAGGAGATTTTCGAGGGGATGAAGGCGTACCGTCGCGCCGACGACTCCATCGTGATCTTCCGCCCCGAGGAGAACGCGCGCCGCCTGAACGAATCTGCCGTGCGGCTCGCCCTGCCCGAGCTTCCGGTCGAGCTGTTCGTCGAGGCGACCAAGCGGCTCGTCGAGATCGACGCCGACTGGGTACCGCGCGGCGCCGACCAGTCGCTCTACCTGCGTCCGTTCATGATCGCCGACGAGAGCTTCCTCGGCGTCCGCGCAGCGCAGCGCGCCCGCTTCATGGTCATCGCGAGCCCCGCCGGGCCGTACTTCACGGGTGGCGTGAAGCCCGTCTCGATCTGGCTGTCGCAGGACTTCGCACGCGCCGGCCACGGCGGAACGGGCGCCGCGAAGTGCGGCGGCAACTACGCCGCGTCGCTGCTTCCGCAGAACGTGGCGGCCGAGAACGGCTGCCAGCAGGTGCTGTTCACCGACGCAGGCGACCCCGACGTGATCGACGAGCTCGGCGGCATGAACCTCTTCCTCGTCCGCGATGACAAGACGCTGCTCACGCCCGCGCTCAACGGGAACATCCTTCCCGGGATCACGCGGAAGAGCCTCATCCAGCTCGCGAAGGATCGCGGCTACGCGGTCGAGGAGCGCGCGGTCACGGTTACGGAGTGGCGCGAAGGCGTCGCGAATGGTTCCATCGTCGAGGCGTTTGCCTGCGGCACCGCCGCCGTGATTACGCCGATCGGGCAGCTGAAGTCGCCCGACTTCACCATCGACTTTGGTGACGCGGCGCCGGGCGAGCTCACGCTGTCGCTGCGTGAGGAGCTCACAGGGATCCAGTACGGCACCCATGAGGATCGCCACAGCTGGCTCACCGAGATCCCGTCCGCCAGCGTCGCCGCGTAGAGGAGCAGCAGTGAAGATCGCACGTTTCGAGGCCGACGGGGAGATCTCGTTCGGAATCCTCGACCCCGCAGAGGACGGCACCGGCGTTGAGCTCGTCGAGCTCGTCGGAGACCCGATCGTGGCGGGCTACGACACGACGGGCAAGCGCTTCAAGTTCGAGGACGTGCGGTTGCTCGCCCCCGTGATCCCGCGCTCGAAGATCGTCTGCGTCGGCAAGAACTATGCCGACCACATCGAGGAGATGAAGGACGTCACGGGCGGCGATGCGCCAGCGGAGCCGCTGCTGTTCCTGAAGCCGAACACCTCGGTGATCGGCCCGGGCGGCACGATTGTGCGGCCCGCCATCTCGGATCGCGTCGAGCACGAGGGCGAGCTTGCGATGGTGATCGGTGCGATCGCGAAGGACGTCCCTGAGGATCGCGCGCTCGAGTACGTCTTCGGCTTCACCTGCGCGAACGACGTCTCCGCCCGCGACATTCAGATCGCTGACGGCCAGTGGACGCGCGGCAAGGGGTTCGACACGTTCTGCCCGCTCGGGCCGGTCATCGAGACCGATCCTGACCTCGCGGACGCGCGCGTCACGACCCGCGTGAACGGCGAGACGCGGCAGGACGGCACCACCTCGCAGCTCATCTTCTCGCTCGCCCGGATCGTCGCGCACGCGTCGCAGGCGTTTACGCTGCTGCCGGGCGACGTGATCCTCACCGGTACACCCGCGGGCGTCGGGCTGCTTGAGCCCGGCGACGCCGTCGAGGTCGAGGTCGAGGGCATCGGGATCCTGCGCAACACCGTCGCGTAGCGCGCCGTGCTGCGCGCCGTGCTGCGCCCTGCGCGTGCTGGCTGAGTCCCTCACCGAACGGTGGGGGACTCAGCTGTTTCAGCTCTGGCTGAGGCTCTCCAGATCATCGCGCAAACTCGTCGCTCGTTCTGGCACCCGGGGGAGTGCGTGCGCGGAAATGCTTCGGGCAAGCTGCCTGTCCTTGAGCAGTACGGCGACCCGGGCCCAGGTGAGCAGGTGCGCGGGGTGCATGCTCTCGTCGGATGCGGCAGCCACGGCGCCGGCTTGGAAATCCTCCGAGAACGCGGTGAGCGGGCCGAAGAACCCGGTGGCCTGACGCGGCCACTCCGAGACAAAGAACGCGACCGATTCGGCAGCCTCGGCTGCGCTTTGGCCGTAGGCGAACTCCGCGTCGGAGCTGTTGCGGAAGCCCGAAATGATCGAGCTACGCCAGGCACAGTCGTGGTCCCGGAGCTGCTCGGCAGGGGTGCTCGACGTTCCAGCGACCTCGTCGAGCGGGCTCAAGTGCACGCCGAGGCCGACCTGGAAGACGCCGGCCCGAGGGCGATGTTGAATCTCGACGACGTGCACGACGCTTCCCGGAAGCACGCGGCGGGCGACGTCGCCGGACCGGACGAATCCGTCCGCGGCCAGGAGCGGGAAGAACTGCCGCCGGAACTCGGCATTGATGGTTTTGCGGTCCACGAGGCTCCTCCGGTTCGGTGCTGCCCCCATTTTAGGGGCCGGGCGCAGCATCAGCTTTGAGGTGAGACAATAGGAGCACGATGGATCCGAACAAGCTCAACCACACACCGCCCACCGGCGAGTCCAAGCTCATCAAGACTCGCCCGAACACTGGCGGCCTTGCTCGGCGTCCGCAGGTGCGTCCGAAGACCGAGGGGTGGACGCAGCTCACGAATCCCGATGGGCGCCCGACGCTGCAGTTCGCATCCCCGCGCGTCAAGCAGCCCGCGACGCACCTCGCCGATATGACGCTCGAGGAGCGCGAAGCGAAGGTCGTCGAGATGGGGCTGCCGAAGTTCCGTGCGAAGCAGCTCTCGGTGCACTACTTCGAGCACCGCACCACGTCTCCCGAGGAGATGACCGACCTGCCGAAGGACCGGCGCGAGGAGCTTGCGGAGGCATTCTTCCCGCCGCTTCTGAGCGAGGTCAAGAAGCTCGTGACCGACGACGGCAACACGGTCAAGTTCCTGTGGCGGTTGTTTGACGGCGCGCTCGTTGAGTCAGTGCTTATGCGGTACCCGGGCCGGATCACGCTCTGCGTGTCGAGCCAGTGCGGCTGCGGCATGAACTGCCCGTTCTGTGCGACGGGCCAGGCGGGCCTCACGCGCAACATGTCGACCGCCGAGATTCTCGATCAGGTCGTCCAGGCGAACCGCTTTATCGCGGAGGGCGGGCTGGGGCACAAGCGCCGCGCCGGCAACGGTGCGGAGCCCGAGCGCGTGAACAACATCGTGTTCATGGGCATGGGGGAGCCCCTCGCGAACTACAAGCGTGTGATGAACGCCGTTCGCCGCATGGTCGCGCCGTCGCCTGAGGGCCTCGGGATGAGCGCCCGCGGCATCACGGTCTCGACCGTTGGACTCGCCCCGGCGATCCGCAAGCTTGCCGACGAGGACATCCCGGTGACGTTTGCCCTGTCACTGCACGCGCCCGACGACAAGCTGCGCGACGAGCTCATCCCGGTGAACAGCCGCTGGAAGGTCGACGAGGTGCTCGACGCCGCGTACGCCTACTACGAGAAGACTGGTCGCCGTGTCTCGATCGAGTACGCGCTCATCAAGGACATGAACGACCACGCCTGGCGCGCGGACCTCCTCGCAGATCGCCTGAACCAGCGCGGCCGCGGCTGGGTCCACGTGAACCCGATTCCACTGAACCCGACGCCGGGCTCCATCTGGACGTCTTCGACCAAGGAAGTCACGCGCGAGTTCGTCGACAGGCTCAATGCTGCCGGTGTTGTCACGACCCTGCGCGACACCCGCGGCAAGGAGATCGACGGCGCGTGCGGCCAGCTCGTCGCGACCGAACAGGACCGCGCGGACGCCGAGGCGTTCGCGACCTCCTGACAGCCGCTGTCGAGCGAGTCCGAACCGTCCGAGGTGAGCGACCGGGACCGGACCGCCTGCGGTTGGCGAGCGAGACCGTTCAGCGGGTCTCGCGTGCGAACCGCAGCGCTTCGAGCACCTGCCGTTTGAGTTCGAGCGGCTGACGGTAGAGCAACGAGCTCGTGACTCTGAGGACCCGCCACCCCTGCTCTGCGTACGCCTGATACTTTTCGACGTCGCGTGCGTACTGTTTCGCCTGGCTGAAATGATGTTCCCCCTCGTACTCGATGGCCAGCTTCAGCTGTGGGTACGCGAACTCGCTGCAGCCAAGCAGCCGCCCCTCTGGGGAGTACACGTCGTAGTCGAGCTCAGGCGGCGGCGCGCGCCACTCTGCGAGCAGCATTCGGATGTGGCTCTCGGGTGGCGACGCGCTCTGGTGCGTCAGCAGGGGGAGCAACTCCCGAAGCTCGCGGCCGCCGCGGCGATACGGGGTCGTGGCCGCCTGTTCGAGTTGGGAGCGTGTCGCCAGTGGGTCGCGCTTGTACCTACTCGTTCCCGGATATCGCGGATGCCTGAGCACTGCGTCGCCGACCGCGACGGCCTGTGACCGGGCGAGCCCGGGGGTAAGCTCTGCCCACGTGGTTGCGGGATCGGTGACAGGAATACCCCTCAGAACGACGACCTTGACCTGCCTGGGCGAGAGCACGCGGTACGTGACGCCGAAGCGTTCCAACGACTGGCTCCCCTCGCACGACGCAATGTCGACCCGCAGCTCATCGCCGCCCAGGGGAGGGGATACCGGAAGCCCCCAGATCGCCGCGGCGGTGTAGTGCGAGAAGAATGCGTTGGGCTTCATTACCTCGATGAGGTTGATTGCACGGATGGTGAGCGACTGTCGCCATCGTTCGTTCGGGTGCGGCAGCCGCCCACTCGGATGGTCCGCCGGAGAGACAATGACCTCTCCATCGACCCGGGAGTATGTCCCTGGAGCGATGCGCACGACGTCGTCACCGTGCAGGCGGCGGCTGTCGATCCCCGCCGCGCGGGCGGCAGCGGCGGTGAAGACTCTACCGAGGCTCTCGGGAAGGGGATGCTGGCGTCGATCCATGCTGCAATCCTGCCGAGCCGGGCCTGGCGCGCCCACCGCACCGGACCGAATGTGGAGAACGAGGCCACGCAGGGTGGGCTGCGGGCGATGTGGACGAAGTAGCCCACCCCAGCACTTTCGGGCGCACCCTTCCCAGACTCGACCCCTACCCGCAGGTCCGGTCCCCGGAAACGGGGGCGCCGATCCTGCTCCCGGAAACTTTGTCTACGTTTTGACGTAGTTGTTGCGCCTCAACTACGTCAAAACGTAGACAAAGTTGTCCAGGGTGGGGGCCGTGAGCGCCGTGAGCGCCAGGGGACCCCCAGCGCCAGGGCGCCACCAGCACCGGCGAGCCCGCGCCCGAGCCCTAGCGGCCGAGCGCCCGCGCCAGCAGCTCCACGTCTTCGACGGTATTCCAGAGGTGGAACGACACCCTCGCGTTTCCCGCGCGACCCGAGGCGACGAGTCCGGCGGCCTGCATTGCGGCGAGGTCGGCGCCCTCGGGGTCGGGCCAGGTGACGATCGCGGAGTTTCCGGCTGGCATCCCGAGCATCTCGCGAGCAGCGTTCGCGAGGCCCACGGCGTGGTCGTGCACGGCTGCGGCGTCGAGCGACACGATCACCTTGAGCGCCTCTTCGGTGCCCCCGATGAGCGGCCACAGCGGTGAGAGGTCGAACCTGCCGGTCCCGGCGGCGAGGGGAGTGTTGCCCGCGTAGCACGAACTCCACACGTCGTCCGCCGAGCACCAGCCTGCCGCGAGCGGCGTGAGGGTCTCATCTAGCCCCTCGCGCACGGTGAGGAACGCGGTGCCCCTCGGCGAGCACAGCCACTTGTAGGCGTGGCAGACCGTGTAGTCGAATTCGGCCGCGCCGACCGGAAGCCAGCCGAGCGACTGCGTGAGGTCGACACAGGTCTTGGCGCCGACTTTGGCGGCGGCCTGCACGATCGCCGCATGGTCAGCGACCTCGCCCGTTACGGACTGCACCAGTGAGAACGCCACCAGTGACGTGGCCGGTGTGATGGCCTCGGCGAGCGTCGCGGCCGGGGCGTACCGGACGGTCACGCCGCGCGACGCGAGCTGTTCGAAGGGGTGCGTGAGGGAAGCGAAGTCACCGGCTGGGCAGAGCACCTCACCACCGTCGGGCACCCCCGTCGCGACGATAGAGACGAGCTGCGACGCCTGCGACCCCAACGCCACGCGCGAGGCGGGGACGCCGGCGAGTTGCGCGTACAGGCCGCGCACCCGCTCTGCCGCTTCGCCGATGGCGCGGGCGTCGATCGCGCCACGCGACCAGTCATCGTAGAACGCGTGGCCGGCCCGGGTGGTGCCGTGCGTTGGCAGGCCACCCGTGCACGCCGAGAGGTAGCCGCGTACCGCTGGGAAATGGCTCGAGAAGTCGTGTGTCGAGGGCTGCGTCGCCGCTGAGGTGGTCATGCAGATCAGGCTACGGCGCGACAAAACATAAGAATAGAGAATGATTCTTATGAAAGAGTTGCATCTGGGTTATAGTGGTGCTGTGAACGCCACCCGACCCGCCGATCCGCTCGGCTCCATCGACTCGACCGAGCTGCGCATCCTGCATACCCTGTCGGTGACAGGCTCACTCACCGCGACCGCCGCGGCGCTCGGCCTGAGCCAGCCCGCCGTGAGCCAGCGCATCAAGCGCGTCGAGACCCGCCTGGCCGTTCCGCTCATCGAGCGCTTCGGCCGCGGGATCCGGCTCACGACCGCCGGCAACATCCTCGCCGATCACGGCCGCACCGTCGTCAGTGAGATCGATGCAGCCCTCGCCGCGATCGACGATCTACGCGGGGAGCGCGCTGGCACCCTCCGTCTCGTCGGCTTCCCGTCGGCATCGGCGACAATCGTCCCGGCCATCATGCGAAAGCTCGCGGTGGAGGCGCCCGAGGTCGCGCTGCAGTACCGCGAGGCCGAGCCCCCCGAGGCGACCGAGATGCTTCGCGACGGCGAGGTCGACTGCGCGCTCATCTTCGACTACGAGGGCGCCGCTGAGCTCCCCGCAGGGTCGGCCTTCTTCCCGTTATGGGAGGAGGAGGTGCAGCTCGTGGTCTCCGAGAGCCGCGCGGCGGAGCTCGTTGGCGCGGGCAGTGCCGACGCGCCCGCGAAGCTCGCCGAGTTCGCCGGTGACCACTGGATCGCCGGCTGCGAAAAATGCCGCGGCCACCTGCTCGCGGCCTCGCGCGACGCCGGCTTCGATCCTGAGATCATCCAGGAGACCGACAACGTGCCAGCGATGCTCGCGATGGCCGCGGCAGGCGGCGCGGTTGCGCTCGTCCCCGGCCTCGCGCTGGCCGCGGCTCGCACGCTTCCGGACGAGGCCGTGCTCGTCGAGCTTGACCCGCAGCGCCATCGCACGATCGGCCTGATCGCGATGGCGACCGCGAACGAGAGCCCGCAGGTGCGCCTCGCGCGCCGCCTGCTCGCGAGCATCGACGGCACCTGTTGGGGGCTCACACCGGTGGGCCAGTAGTCACACCGGGCTGAGGCCGCAGCACCACCACACACCCCGCCACCAAAGGAGACGTCGCGTGACGACGAACACGGCAGCAGCGCCGGACCGGGTACCGGGTTCGAGCCGGTATCGGGATCGCTTTCCGCTCGAACTCGGCGGCAAGCTGCAGCGACGAACCCTTGTCGTGCTTTCGACCGCGACGATCCTCGGCGGCCTCGGCTTCGGCGCCTCGGCGTCGGTCGGCGCGCTGCTCCTCGCCGAGGTGAGCGGCAACGACGCGATCTCAGGCCTCGCGGCCGCCATGTCGAACGCGGGCGCCGCCGCCGCGGGCATTCCGCTCGCACGAATCGCAGCGCGACGTGGCCGCCGCACCGCGGTGGTCCTCGGTAGCTCGGTTGCGATGCTCGGCGCGCTCCTCGCGATTGGGGGCGCGGCGATCTCGGTGTGGTGGGTCCTTGCGCTCGGGATCGGGATCCTCGGCGTGGCCTCCGCCGTGCAACTGCTCTCTCGCTTCGCGGCGACCGACCTCGCCCTGCCAAAGAACCGCGCGCGCGATCTGTCGCTCGTAGTGTGGTCGATCACCGTTGGCGCGGTGATCGGTCCGAATCTCATGGGCCCGGGGGCCGTGGTCGGCGGGTGGATCGGCGTGACCCCGCTCGCGGGGGTCTTCGTGTTCACGTTCTTTGCGCAGCTCGCGGCGGTGTGCGTGAACTTCTTCGGGCTTCGTCCGGACCCGCTGCTCACGGCGCGGCTGCTGCAGGCCGAGGCCGAGAAGTCGAGCGACGTCAGACCAGAAACCACCAGTGAGGTGGCGGCCTCGCGCAGCGCGAAGATCCTCGCGATCGTCATTATCGGTATGGCTCAAGCGATCATGGTCGGTCTCATGGCGATGACCCCGCTGCACCTCAAGCATCACGGCGGCAGCGACGCCCTTGTTGGCGTCACGCTCAGCCTGCACATCGCGGGGATGTACGCGCTGTCGCCCGTGTTTGGCATCCTGGCGGGCAAGATTGGCAGGCTCCCGGTGATCGTTGGAGGATGGGCGATCCTGCTCGTCGCGATCTACTTCGCGTTCATCTCGGGCGACAACAACGGCTACGTGCAAATCGCGATGACGCTCGTGGGTATCGGCTGGAGCGCGGTGACGGTTGCCGGCGCCGCGCTGCTCACGGACCTCACCACACTCGGGGAGCGGCCCAAGTGGCAGGGGCGCGCCGACACGTTTATGAGCGCCTCCGGGGCGGCGGCGGGCGTGCTCGCCGGAATCGTGTTCGCGATGAGTGACTTCTCGATCCTCGCCCTCGTGGCACTCGCGCTGCTGACGCTCGGCGTGATCGCCTCGATGTATCCCAAGCTGCGAGTCGCCAGGCAACACTGAAGCCCGGGGCGCCAATAGCGGCTAAACTGGTGGGGATGTCTACTACCGTCGAACCCCAGTTCTCAACCGCTACCGGCAGCGACGTTCGCGTTCGCTTCTGCCCCTCACCGACGGGCACGCCGCACGTCGGCATGGTGCGCACGGCCCTGTTCAACTGGGCGTACGCCCGGCACACCGGCGGCACGTTCGTCTTCCGCATCGAAGACACCGATGCGGCGCGCGACAGCGAGGAGAGCTACGGCCAGATCCTCGACTCACTGCGCTGGCTCGGCCTGACCTGGGACGAGGGCATCGACGTGGGCGGCCCCCACGGGCCATACCGTCAGTCGGAGCGTGGCGAGATCTACCGCGAGATCGCGCAGCGCCTGATGGACGCCGGCTACCTCTACGAGAGCTTCTCGACCGCCGAGGAGATCGACGCGCGCAACGAGGCGAACGGCCGCGCGAAGCAGCTCGGCTACGACAACTTCGACCGCGACCTCACCGACGAGCAGCGCGCAGCATTCCGTGCTGAGGGCCGCGAGCCCGCGCTCCGGTTCCGCATCCCCGACATGGATCTCAGCTTCGACGACCTCGTGCGCGGTCCGATCAGCTTCCCCGCGGGCTCGACCATCGACTTCGTTGTCGTGCGTCCGAACGGTGCTCCGCTGTACACGCTGACGAACCCCGTCGACGACGCACTCATGGGCATTACGCACGTCCTGCGCGGCGAGGACCTGCTCTCGTCGACGCCCCGCCAGGTCGCGCTGCACCGCGCACTCGTGGAGCTCGGCATCGAGGCGGCCATCCCGCAGTTCGGCCACCTCCCATACGTGCTGGGCGAGGGCAACAAGAAGCTGTCCAAGCGCGATCCCGAATCGAATCTGCTGCACCACCGTGAGCGCGGGTTCATCCCCGAGGGTCTCCTCAACTACCTGTCGCTGCTCGGCTGGTCCATCTCCGCGGACCGTGACGTGTTCACGAGCGACGAGATGATCGCGGCGTTCGATGTCACCGACGTCAACCCGAATCCCGCCCGCTTCGACCAGAAGAAGGCCGACGCGATCAACGCAGACCACATCAGGCTGCTGAGCGAGGACGACTTCTACAAGCGGATCCTCCCGTACCTCATCGCCGGCGGCGCGCTGCCCGTCGAGCCGAGTGAGCAGCAGCTCGCAACCGTGCGTGCCGCGGTCCCGCTCGTGCAGAGCCGGGTCACCGTGCTCTCCGAGGTCGTGCCGATGCTCGGCTTCCTCTTCACCAACGCGGCCGCGCTCGTCTACGAAGACGACGCGCTCAAGTCGCTGAAGGACGATGCGCCTGAGACCCTGCGCGCGAGCATCGCGGCGCTCGAAGCGCTGCCGGCCGACGCGTGGGCGACCGAGCCGATCCAGACGGCGCTGCAGGACGCGCTCATCGAGGGCATGGGCCTGAAGCCCCGCGTCGCGTTCGGTGCGCTCCGGGTTGCCGCTTCGGGACGCCGCGTGTCGCCGCCGCTGTTCGAGTCGTTCGAGCTGCTGGGTCGCGACGAGACGCTTGCGCGTCTTCGCCGACTCGAGGCTCAGCTCTCAGGCGCATAGTCGCCCCCGGCGGGCGCGCCGCCCGCCGGTCAGGAATCGGTTGACTGGAAGAAGGAGTGAGACCTGATGGTGATCGAGACGGTTGCGGATAATCCTGCGGCTCCCTATGGCGTCGCAATCATCGGCGGCGGTCCTGCCGGGCTGTCGGCGGGCCTGCAGCTCGTGCGGGCGAACCGCCGCATCGCGATCCTCGATTCGAACAGGCCGCGGCACTCCGCCACGCTCCGCTCCCACGGCTTCCTGACCCGCGACGGCGCGCCGCCGCTCGAACTCCGCAAGCTCGGGCGCGAGGAGTTCGAGACCTACCCGACCGCGCGTTTCGCGCAGGCGATGACCCGCGAAATCGCGCCGCTGACTGCGGACGAGGCGCGTGCGGCGGGCTTCCCCGACGGGATCGGCTTCAGGATCCGGGGCACCGGGCTCCGCGGGAGTAGCGACGTCGAGATCGTTGCCCGCCGCGTGCTCATCGCTGCCGGGCTCACGGAGGAACTCCCGCCGTTTCCGATGATTCGCGCCTACTACGGTACTGCGCTGCACTCGTGCGTCGAGTGTGACGGCTTCGAGAAGACCGACAAGCCGCTCGCGCTCATCGGTGAGACGAGTGACCTGTTCGCGCGGGCGCTGCTCATCTCACGGTTCAGCTCGGACCTCATCGTGTTCACGAACGGGGCCGACACGATCCGGCCGCAGCAGGAGACCGAGCTCGCATCGATCGGTATCCGCGTCGAGCGTCGCCCGATCGACGACATCGTCGGCGAGAAGGCCGACATGACGGGCGTGCGGCTCGCCGACGGCGAGGTCATTGCCCGAGTCGGCGGATTTGTTCGCCCCCGCTGGCACGCATCGGTCGACTACTTCGGCGATCTCGAGATCGAGCGCGACGACTGGGGCCTCGTGAAGGTTGACGAGCGTGGCGAAACCTCGATTCGTGGCGTCTACGCCGCAGGTGACACCGTCCCACCCGGGCCGCAGCAGCTCATTATCGCGGCTGGCAACGGCGCGAGCGTCGCGGCGAAGCTCAACATGGACATGATCCGTGGCGCGCTCGGTGTCGGGCAGGTAGACGAGTAAGCTGTGTTCTGCGCTCACGCATAGTGGGCGAGATATTCGCAGTACAGACGTGGGGCAGCGCGTCGTCACTCTCAAGGAGACAGTTGTGTCTGAGCAACAGCGCGCCCACTTGGTGCCTGGTGACCGTGCGGCAGCGGCTGGGGGCCGCTACGCAGTAATTTCGGCAGCGTTCGTAGGAATCCTGCTGATCTCGAACGTGGTGGCGGTCAAGCCGATCGCGTTCGGGGCGATCGAGTTCGGCAGCGTCTCGTTGCCGCTCGTCTTCGACGGGGGAGTGTTCCTCTTCCCGCTGGCCTACATCCTCGGCGATGTGCTCGCGGAGGTGTATGGGCTGAAGGCGTCTCGGCGCGCGATCCTCACGGCGTTCGCCCTCGCGCTCGTGGCGTCGCTCACCATCGTGCTCGTGCAGGTGTCGCCGCCCGCAGCCGGGTGGGAGAACCAGGACGCGTTCGCTGCGGTGCTCGGATTCGTGCCGCGCATCGTCGCCGCGAGCCTCGTCGCGTTCCTCGCCGGTCAGCTCGTCAACGCGTGGGTGCTGGATCGCCTGCGCCGCAAGACCTCCGGGCGCTTCCTGCGGACCAGGCTGATCGGATCGACGATCGCTGGCCAGCTGATTGACACCCTGCTCTTCTGCACCATCGCGTTCGCCGGGATCATCACGGGGGTCGACTTCGTCATGTACGTCGTGCTCGGGTACGTC
The DNA here is from genome assembly GCF_013409595.1 of Leucobacter aridicollis. Taxonomy (NCBI): domain Bacteria; kingdom Bacillati; phylum Actinomycetota; class Actinomycetes; order Micrococcales; family Microbacteriaceae; genus Leucobacter; species Leucobacter aridicollis. The sequence continues at coordinate 1,402,905 of NZ_JACCBD010000001.1, forward strand.
GTGAAGGTGCTCGCCGAGGTCGTGCTGCTTCCCGTGACCACGCGAGTCATCGCCTGGACGCGCCGGGCTGAGGAAGCGCGGACGGCGTTCCCGGCGTAGGTCGCGTGCCGCGCGCGGATGGCGGCGGCGTGGGGTTCCGGGCGTTGGAGCGGGGTGAATCTTGTCACCGGGGGTTGCCCTCGTGACAGCGGGCCGATCCTCTGGGATCTGCGATAGCAATGCCGGTCCGGGCGCATCCGGCGATTGGGTCTGTCGATCCCAGGCGCACTGACTGCTCGGGCGGGCCGGGCCACGCCAGCCATGGGGGAGTGATGGCCCTGCGGCTCGGGCGGGGCGCCAATCCCGCTCTGGCGGGGCGCCACTCCCTTTCGGCCGGGGCAACACTGAGGGGGGTGGTGCCGCGATCGAGTCGCGGCACCACCCCCTCAGTTGTTCTCACTACGCGGAGTAGCGGGCTGCCGCCTCCTTAGCGAAGTCGGCTCCGTACTGCTTGGTCAGGACTTCCTCGCGGAGTTCGAGGAACGTGCCGTCGATGATCGACTGGCGGATCTGGTCGACGAGACGCACGATGAAGCGCTCGTTATGAATCGTCGCGAGGGTTGAACCGAGCATCTCCTTGGCCTTGAACAGGTGGTGCAGGTAGGCGGCGGTGTAGTTCTCGCACGTGTAGCAGTCGCACTCGGGGTCGAGGGCCTCGAACCGACGGCGCTGGGTCGCGGCCTTCGCGTTGATGCGACCGCTGCTGGAGTACATGGTGCCGCCGCGTGCCTGCCGCGAGGGGGCGACACAGTCGAACGTGTCTGCGCCGGCCGCGATGCCGAAGAAGAGGTCGTCGGGCTCTGAGATGCCGAGCAGGTGTCGCGGCTTGTTCTCCGGTAACTCGTCACAGACCCAGCCGACGATCTCGCCAAGTTCGGTCTTCTCGATTGCGCCGCCAATACCGAAGCCGTCGAACTCCTGCTCGGTCGCCGTCGCCCCCCGGAGCCCCGCGAGTCCGCTCGCCGCTCGGCGACGCAGGTCCTCATACTGTGCACCCTGCACGACACCGAACAGTGCCTGGTATGGACGATGCTGTCGCTCGGCGGTCTGGCGTGCGTGCTCGTCGAGGCACCGCACGGCCCAGCGCTCGGTACGCTCCACCGAGTCCTCCTGATAGGCACGTGAGTCGAGCAGGGTGGTGAGCTCGTCGAAGGCGAACATGATGTCGGCGCCGAGCTGGTGCTGAATCTGCATCGAGATCTCAGGGGTGAAGCGGTGCTTGTCGCCATTGATGAATGACTTGAAGGTGACGCCGTCCTCGTCGACGTGCGCGAGCCGTTCCTTGGTCTTCGCGATGACCTCGGCCTCGGCGTGCGTCTTCTCGCTCATCGAGATGACCTTCTTGAACCCAACGCCGAGCGACATTACTTGGAAGCCACCCGAGTCGGTGAACGTCGGGCCGTGCCAGTTCATGAACTTGCCGAAGCCGCCGGCCTCATCGACGATGTCGCTGCCAGGCTGAAGAAACAGGTGGTACGCGTTCGCAAGGACCGCCTGGCCACCAAGCTGGCCGACGGTCTCGGGGAGGAGGGACTTGACAGTTGCTTTGGTCCCGACCGGAATGAAGGCGGGGGTCTGGATGTCGCCGTGCGGGGTGTGGATGGTGCCCGCCCTCCCGAGCGGAGCGCCAGTACGGCCAATCGCGCCCCCGGTCTCGAGTCGATGCTCGACGTCGAAGCTGAAGTCGGCGGGGGAGGGGGACAGCGGGGTCGCGGAAGAGTCAGTCACCCACTCAGTGTAGAAGTAGCCCGCTGCGAGGGCACAACACGCGCGGGAACACGAGGGATCGGCAGCCAACGGTCGAGTTTTGCCCCGTTCCGGGCATCGGCGAACCCTAGAGAGGAGAGGGTGAACGAATAGCCAATACTGCATGAATGGCGGAAAGACGCGGAGACACGCCCGAGATCGCGCCGCGGCTTGCCCTTCGGGGCGGACCGCCGTAATGTATTCCCTTGTCAGCGCAACGCAGCCGGGCCGCAGAGCGGTTCGGTTTAGACGGATGCGCTGGAATCACCTCGTGTGATAAGATAGAAAAGTTGCTCTTCGGAAAGCCTCAGGGTGAGTACGGTGGGTGTCTGGATCTTGAGAACTCAATAGTGTGCACTTAAATTGTCAAATGCCAATTTATTATCCCCGGCATTGAACCTGTTGGTTTGGTGTTGGAGATTCCTTTTTTATGGATAACGAAATCGTCAGATGATGGTTTCTGTCCAGGTTGAACTCGCAGTCTGGCTTACCTTATTCCGGTGGCTGGCTGCTATTCGTTTTTTACGGAGAGTTTGATCCTGGCTCAGGACGAACGCTGGCGGCGTGCTTAACACATGCAAGTCGAACGATGAAGCCCAGCTTGCTGGGTGGAAGAGTGGCGAACGGGTGAGTAACACGTGAGTAACCTGCCCTGAACTCTGGGATAAGCACTGGAAACGGTGTCTAATACTGGATACGACCTATCACCGCATGGTGTGTGGGTGGAAAGATTTATCGGTTTTGGATGGACTCGCGGCCTATCAGCTAGATGGTGAGGTAATGGCTCACCATGGCGACGACGGGTAGCCGGCCTGAGAGGGTGACCGGCCACACTGGGACTGAGACACGGCCCAGACTCCTACGGGAGGCAGCAGTGGGGAATATTGCACAATGGGCGCAAGCCTGATGCAGCAACGCCGCGTGAGGGATGACGGCCTTCGGGTTGTAAACCTCTTTTAGTAGGGAAGAAGCGAAAGTGACGGTACCTGCAGAAAAAGCACCGGCTAACTACGTGCCAGCAGCCGCGGTAATACGTAGGGTGCAAGCGTTGTCCGGAATTATTGGGCGTAAAGAGCTCGTAGGCGGCTTGTCGCGTCTGCTGTGAAATCCCGGGGCTCAACCCCGGGCCTGCAGTGGGTACGGGCAAGCTAGAGTGCGGTAGGGGAGATTGGAATTCCTGGTGTAGCGGTGGAATGCGCAGATATCAGGAGGAACACCGATGGCGAAGGCAGATCTCTGGGCCGCTACTGACGCTGAGGAGCGAAAGCATGGGGAGCGAACAGGATTAGATACCCTGGTAGTCCATGCCGTAAACGTTGGGAACTAGATGTAGGGCCTGTTCCACGGGTTCTGTGTCGTAGCTAACGCATTAAGTTCCCCGCCTGGGGAGTACGGCCGCAAGGCTAAAACTCAAAGGAATTGACGGGGGCCCGCACAAGCGGCGGAGCATGCGGATTAATTCGATGCAACGCGAAGAACCTTACCAAGGCTTGACATAGCCGAGAACGCTGTAGAGATACAGAACTCTTTGGACACTCGGTTACAGGTGGTGCATGGTTGTCGTCAGCTCGTGTCGTGAGATGTTCGGTTAAGTCCGGCAACGAGCGCAACCCTCGTCCTATGTTGCCAGCACGTTATGGTGGGAACTCATGGGATACTGCCGTGGTCAACACGGAGGAAGGTGGGGATGACGTCAAATCATCATGCCCCTTATGTCTTGGGCTTCACGCATGCTACAATGGCCGATACAAAGGGCTGCGATACCGCGAGGTGGAGCGAATCCCAAAAAGTCGGTCTCAGTTCGGATTGGGGTCTGCAACTCGACCCCATGAAGTCGGAGTCGCTAGTAATCGCAGATCAGCAACGCTGCGGTGAATACGTTCCCGGGCCTTGTACACACCGCCCGTCAAGTCATGAAAGTCGGTAACACCCGAAGCCGGTGGCCTAACCCTTGTGGAGGGAGCCGTCGAAGGTGGGACTGGTGATTAGGACTAAGTCGTAACAAGGTAGCCGTACCGGAAGGTGCGGCTGGATCACCTCCTTTCTAAGGAGCACTCACCAAACTTTGTTTGGTGCAGATTGGGGCGTTCATCACCGATCGTGTGATGCGTACCCGCTCATGGGTGGAACATTTGACAACGTGGATCAGGGTGCTGTTGTTTGGGGTGAGTACGCCGGCTTTGGCTGGTTGGAAAGTCTTGGATGGTGGTGTTCTGGTTTTTTTGAGTGCATACTGTTGGGTCCTGGAGACCCAGACCACGGTTGCTTCCTGTATGGGGGGTGATGGTGTCTTGGTTTCTTCAGCCCTGGTGTCTAGAACGTGTTGTCTAGCTGTCCAGGGATTGACCGTACGTTGAGAACTACACAGTGGACGCGAGCATCTTCGATACACGCACGATCACCTTTCGGGGTGTGGAGGCGTGTCTCATTGGTCACGCATGAGTCTTCGGGCTTGTGTGTGTTTCTAAATAATTTACTTATGTGATTTCAAGTTTCGAAGAGCAAACGGTGGATGCCTTGGCATCTGGAGCCGAAGAAGGACGTAGTAATCTGCGATAAGCCTCGGGGAGCCGATAAACGGGCTTTGATCCGAGGATTTCCGAATGGGGAAACCCCGCCAGCGCGCATGCGTAGCTGGTGACTCCCGCCTGAATATATAGGGCGGGTAGAGGGAACGTGGGGAAGTGAAACATCTCAGTACCCACAGGAAGAGAAAACAACATGTGATTCCGGTAGTAGTGGCGAGCGAACCCGGAAGAGGCTAAACCGGTGGTGTGTGATACCTGGCAGGGGTTGCATCATCGGGGTTGTGGGACGCTGCTGAAGGCGCTGCTGAGCCTTCGACGTGAATGTTCAGGTTATAGGGGAACCGCTTGGAACGGCGGACCGGAGTGGGTGAGAGTCCCGTACCCGAAATGACCTGGCTGCGTGTGGCGTATCCCAAGTAGCACGGGGCCCGAGAAATCCCGTGTGAATCTGTCAGGACCACCTGATAAGCCTAAATACTCCCAGATGACCGATAGCGGACTAGTACCGTGAGGGAAAGGTGAAAAGTACCCCGGGAGGGGAGTGAAATAGTACCTGAAACCGTTTGCTTACAATCCGTTGGAGCAGCCTTGTTGCTGTGACAGCGTGCCTTTTGAAGAATGAGCCTGCGAGTTAGCGATATGTGGCGAGGTTAACCCGTGTGGGGAAGCCGTAGCGAAAGCGAGTCTGAATAGGGCGATTCAGTCGCATGTCCTAGACCCGAAGCGAAGTGATCTATCCATGGCCAGGCTGAAGCGCGTGTAAGAGCGCGTGGAGGGCCGAACCCACTTAGGTTGAAAACTGAGGGGATGAGCTGTGGATAGGGGTGAAAGGCCAATCAAACTTCGTGATAGCTGGTTCTCTCCGAAATGCATTTAGGTGCAGCGTTGCGTGTTTCTTGCCGGAGGTAGAGCTACTGGATGGCCGATGGGCCCTACAAGGTTACTGACGTCAGCTAAACTCCGAATGCCGGTAAGTGAGAGCGCAGCAGTGAGACTGTGGGGGATAAGCTTCATAGTCGAGAGGGAAACAACCCAGATCACCATCTAAGGTCCCAAAGCGCGTGCTAAGTGGAAAAGGATGTGGAGTTGCTGTGACAACCAGGAGGTTGGCTTAGAAGCAGCCACCCTTGAAAGAGTGCGTAATAGCTCACTGGTCAAGTGATTCCGCGCCGACAATGTAACGGGGCTCAAGCACGCCACCGAAGTTGTGGCATTCATATAACAGGTAGGCCTTCGTGGTCCAGCCGTATGGATGGGTAGGAGAGCGTCGTGTGGCGAGTGAAGCGGCGGTGTGAACCAGTCGTGGATGCCACACGAGTGAGAATGCAGGCATGAGTAGCGAAAGACGGGTGAGAAACCCGTCCTCCGGAAGACCAAGGGTTCCAGGGTCAAGCTAATCTTCCCTGGGTAAGTCGGGACCTAAGGCGAGGCCGACAGGCGTAGTCGATGGACAACGGGTTGATATTCCCGTACCGGCTGGTAACCGTTCAAGACCTAACCAGTAGTGCTAAGCAAACCAAAGCTTCATGGATCCTTCGGGTGATGTGGGGTGGCGGCTGCGAACCCGAACTGGGGTGGTGAGCGTGAGGTGTGACGCAGGAAGGTAGGTGATCCCGGGCGATGGTTGTCCCGGGCTAAGCATGTAGCCTGCGGGATAGGCAAATCCGTCCCGCGTGAAGGGTGAGATGCGATGGGGACCCGTATGGGGAAGTCATTGATCCTATGCTGCCGAGAAAAGCATCGACGTGAGGTTGCTAGTTGCCCGTACCCCAAACCGACACAGGTGGTCAGGTAGAGAATACTAAGGAGCTCGAGATAATTATGGTGAAGGAACTCGGCAAAATGCCCCCGTAACTTCGGGAGAAGGGGGGCCATCCGCCTATTAGGATTTACTCCGAAAGGGTGTGGTGGCCGCAGAGACCAGTGGGGAACGACTGTTTACTAAAAACACAGGTCCGTGCTAACACGCAAGTGGACGTATACGGACTGACGCCTGCCCGGTGCTGGAAGGTTAAGAGGAGCGGTTAGCGGTTTTCGGACTGCGAAGCTGTGAATTTAAGCCCCAGTAAACGGCGGTGGTAACTATAACCATCCTAAGGTAGCGAAATTCCTTGTCGGGTAAGTTCCGACCTGCACGAATGGCGTAACGATTCCCCAGCTGTCTCCACCGTAAACTCGGCGAAATTGCAGTACGAGTAAAGATGCTCGTTACGCGCAGAAGGACGGAAAGACCCCGTGACCTTTACTACAGCTTGGTATTGGTGTTCGGTGTGGCTTGTGTAGGATAGGTGGGAGACTGTGAAGCGGGCACGCTAGTGTTCGTGGAGTCATTGTTGAAATACCACTCTGGTCATATTGGATATCTAACGACGAACCCTGATCGGGTTTTCGGACAGTGCCTGGTGGGTAGTTTAACTGGGGCGGTTGCCTCCCAAAAAGTAACGGAGGCGCCCAAAGGTTCCCTCAACCTGGTTGGCAATCAGGTGGCGAGTGTAAGTGCACAAGGGAGCTTGACTGTGAGACTGACAGGTCGAGCAGGGACGAAAGTCGGGACTAGTGATCCGGCAGTGGCTTGTGGAAGCGCTGTCGCTCAACGGATAAAAGGTACCTCGGGGATAACAGGCTGATCTTGCCCAAGAGTCCATATCGACGGCATGGTTTGGCACCTCGATGTCGGCTCGTCGCATCCTGGGGCTGGAGTCGGTCCCAAGGGTTGGGCTGTTCGCCCATTAAAGCGGTACGCGAGCTGGGTTTAGAACGTCGTGAGACAGTTCGGTCCCTATCCTCTGCGCGCGTTGGAAATTTGAGAGGATCTGACCCTAGTACGAGAGGACCGGGTTGGACGAACCTCTGGTGTGCCAGTTGTTCTGCCAAGGGCATGGCTGGTTGGCTACGTTCGGGATGGATAACCGCTGAAAGCATCTAAGCGGGAAGCCGGCCTCAAGATGAGATTTCCGTAGGAGTTTACTCCTGTGAGGCTCCCAGTAGATGACTGGGTTGATAGGCCAGATGTGGAAGCGCGGTAACGTGTGGAGCTGACTGGTACTAATAAGCCGATGACTTGACTTCATCCCAAATAGTGTTTTGGGGCGTAAGTATGTTGTTGTAACGATGTTCGCGTCTACTTTGTGGTTCTTGACGTACGGCCACGACCCCTTGCATCCTGTGTGGTGCCTGGTGTGGGGTTTGTGTGTTATGTCAATAGAGTTTCGGTGGTTATAGCGTCAGGGAAACGCCCGGTCACATTCCGAACCCGGAAGCTAAGGCTGACAGCGCCGATGGTACTGCGAGGGGGACCTCGTGGGAGAGTAGGACACCGCCGAACATTTTGTTGAGAAAGCCCCGGAGCAATTGCGCTCCGGGGCTTTCGTCATTTCAGGGGGCCTTCCGTGGAGCCGCACGCTGCGGCGCGTCCCCGCCCAAGTTCACACCGGATTGGTAGACACGCCATCGGTGCGCGCAATCATCCGATAAACTGGTGGCTGGACGACGGACAATGCGAAAGTAGGCAGCCAATGGGCGCGATGATGGGTACTATTCTCTTCCTCGCGCTAGTGTCTCTCGTTTCTCATCCGCTCGCGAAGCGCTTTGGGCGCCGCGTGTTCTTGATCCTCGCAGCGAGTATGGCCGCCGTGCTCGGTGTATTCGTCGTATTGTCGCTCGAGGTGTTCGGGGGAGAGACGCTCGTCGAGCATCTCGAATGGATCCCGCAGCTCAACGTGAATCTCACGTTCCAGCTGGACCCGCTCTCGGCGCTGTTCGCCCTCCTCGTCACGGGCGCCGGCGCGCTCGTGCTGCTCTACTGCGCGCACTACTTCGACGACGGCGAGCTCGGCATTCCCCGCTTCGCCGCCGTGTTCATGGGCTTCGCGACGAGCATGCTTGGCCTCGTCATTGCCGACAACGTCTACCTGCTCTTCATCTTCTGGGAAGCGACGACGGTCTTCTCCTTCCTGCTCATCGGCCACGTGCTTCGACTTCGCACCGCGAACTCTGCCGCGCTCCAGGCGCTCATGATCACCACGCTCGGCGGACTCGCGATGCTCGTCGGGTTCGTGCTGATCGTGCAGGCGGGCGGGACGCCGCTGCTTTCGGAGATCATTGCCGATCCTCCGCAGGGGACGCTGGTGACGGTCGCGGTCTACCTGGTGCTGCTGGGTGCGATCTCTAAGTCCGCGATCTTCCCGCTGCACTTCTGGCTGCCCGGTGCCATGGCGGCTCCGACCCCGGTGAGCGCCTACCTGCACGCCGCGGCGATGGTGAAGGCGGGCGTGTACCTCATCGCGCGAATGAGCGAACCATTCGCAGACGTCCCGGGGTACCGCTGGACGCTCGTCATCCTCGGCGGCATCACCATGCTCGTTGGCGGGTTCCGTGCGCTCCGGCAGTTCGACATTAAGCTGATCGTCGCCCAGGGCACGGTGAGCCAGCTCGGCCTCCTCGTGATGGTCATCGGCGTCGGCGACCCGCGCGTGACCTTTGCCGGCCTCGTGCTGCTCTTTGCGCACGCGGTGGCCAAAGCGCCGCTGTTCCTCACCGTCGGCATCATCGACTATTCGACAGGCGTCCGCGATTTGCGCCGACTGAGCGGCATTGGCAAGCGGTTCCCCATCCTTGCCGTTGTCTCGCTCGTCGCGGCCGCGTCGATGGCAGGGCTGCCGCCATTCTTTGGCTTCATCGCGAAGGAGTCGGCCTTCGCCGAGCTGCTCGAGGTGGGCGCGTCGCAGCCCGCGGCCTACGTCGCGCTCGTGGTGGCCATCGTCGGCAGCATCCTGACTGTCACGTACATGATCAGGTTCATCTGGGGCGCGTTCGCGACGAAGCCCGGCGTCGAGCCCACCCCGATCGAAACCCGCGTGTCGCCCGGCATCGTCGTGGCGCCCGCCATGTTCGCTGCCATCGCCGTGCTCTACGGCGTCGCGTCGCCGATGCTCGACCCGCTCATTCGGGCCGCCGTCCCGGCGTCGCCACTCGGCGACCCCGAGCACCTCAGCATCTGGCACGGGTGGACGCTGCCGCTCCTGTTCTCCGCGGTGATCGTCGCGCTCGGCATCCTCGTGTTCTTCCCAGCTCGTCGCCTCGCGGTGACCCTGCCGCCACCGTCCGAGCGGTTCTCCGGGTCCCACGCCTACTGGGTGGCCACGCACGTCCTCGACACGATCGCGGTGAAGTTCACCTCGCTCACCCAGCGTGGCTCGCTGCCGTTCTACCTCGCGGTGATCCTCAGCGTCGTCGTGATCGCGCTCGGTGGCACCGTGCTGTCGGTGCAGCAGTGGCCGGAGGAGCTATCGCTCGTGTCGAGCCCCGTCGACATCCCGATTGCGATCGTCATGATCGTGGCCGCGCTGTTCGCGATGCGCGCCCGCACCCGCTTCCAGGGTGGCCTGCTCGTGGGCGTGACGGGCTACGGCATGGCGACGATCTTTGCGCTTCACGGCGCGCCCGATCTCGCGCTCACGCAGCTGCTCGTGGAGACTGTCACCCTGATCGCGTTCGTGCTCGTGATTCGCAGGCTCCCGGCGCACATGGCGTCGCGTCCGAAGGCGGCAAAGCGGGCGTTTAGGCTACTGCTCGGTACCGGCGTCGGGCTGGTGCTCGGCACCGTCGCTGTCATCTCGCTCGGGGCGCGCATTGCCGACCCGATCTCGCTCGGGCTGCCGCAGCTCGCCGTCGAGGGCGGCCACGGCTACAACGTCGTGAACGTGATGCTCGTCGACATCCGTGCGTGGGACACGATGGGGGAGCTGTCCGTGATTCTCGCGGCCGCGACCGGCGTGGCCTCGCTCGTCTTCTTGAACACGCGCAACGATCAGAGCCCGCACCTCAGCAGGCGCGAGGCGCGCAATGCGACGCGCGCGCACCTGCTCCGTGTCGCGGATCCCGAGGATCCCGCGAGCCGCATGAACTGGCTGCTCGCAGGCTCGTACCTGCGCCCGGAGCGCCGCTCGATCATCCTTGAGGTCGTCGTCCGACTGGTCTTCCACGGCCTGCTGATCCTGTCGGTGTTCCTCCTGCTGTCTGGCCACAACGCGCCCGGTGGCGGGTTCGCCGCTGGCCTGGTCGCCGGCCTCGCGCTCGTCGCCCGCTACCTCGCGGGTGGCCGGCACGAGCTCCGGGCGACGGTGTCGCTCGACGCCGGCCGGATCCTCGGCATCGGACTCGCGCTCGCGGTCACGATGGCGATCCTGCCGCTGTTCTTCGGCCAGCCCGCGCTCGCGTCGAGCTGGGTCGACATCGACCTCGGCCCGTTCGGCTCGCTGCCGCTTGTCACGTCCACGCTGTTTGATATCGGCGTCTACCTCGTGGTCTTCGGCCTCGTGCTCGACGTACTCAGGAGTCTCGGCTCGGAGATCGATGAACACGAAGAAGAAGAAGATCACGCCGAGTTTGCAGAGGAGGTTGCACGATGACAATGCCCCTCGTGTTGGTTGCGGTCATGGTCGTGATGTACATCGCGGGCGTGTACCTGCTGCTTGACCGGAGCCTCACCCGCATCATGCTCGGCTTCCTGCTCGTCGGCAACGCGACGAACCTCCTCATCTTCCTGATGTCTGGGGATTTCGGCGCAGCACCGATTGCGGGCGGGGACGAGGCGATCAGCGATCCGCTTCCGCAGGCGTTTATCCTCACCGCCATCGTGATCACCTTCGGCGTGAGCGCCTTCCTGCTCGCGTTGATCTATCGCTCGTGGCGTCTCGCACGCGTGAGCGACGACCACGTTGAGGACGACGCAGACGATCTCGCAATCGGCAGCGCGGAGACGCTCACCACCGGGCAGGTCACCGAGGAAGACCTCGAGGACGCCCCAGAGTTTGAGGAAGACGTGCCAGAAGACGAGACAGAGGGGGCCCGCAAGTGACGTTCCTCGTGCCCCTCGTCGTACTGATCCCGCTTGTTGGCGCGGCGCTCGCCCTCGCGGCGCCCGGTCGCGGCGCCCTGCAGCGCGGCATCACGCTCGTCGCGCTCACCGCGAGCTCGGTGCTCGGGATCGCGCTCATGTTCATCGTCGACCGCGGCGGACCGCTCGTGATGCAGGTGGGCGGCTGGGCCGCGCCATACGGCATCTCGCTCGTGGTCGACCGCGTCTCGGCGATCATGCTCGCCGTCTCCGCGGTGGTGCTCCTTGCGGTCTTCATCTTCTCGATCGGCCAGGGCCTCGCCGACGGCGATGAGGAGACCCCGGTCTCCATCTACTACCCGACCTACATGGTGCTCGGCGCTGGCGTCTTCAACGCGTTCATCGCGGGCGACCTCTTCAACCTGTACGTCGGTTTCGAGATCTTGCTCGTGTCGAGCTACGTGCTCATCACCCTCGGCGGCACCGCGCCCCGTATCCGGGCCGGCGTCACCTACGTCATCGTGTCGCTCGTGTCGTCGATCCTGTTCCTCGCCGCGATCGGCCTCGTCTACGGCGCCACGGGCACCGTGAACATGGCCCAGCTGCAGACGAGGATCGCTGAGCTTCCGAGCGACCTGCAGCTCATCCTCAACCTGGCGCTGCTGATCGCGTTCGGTATCAAGGCGGCGGTGTTCCCGCTCGCCTTCTGGCTGCCGGACTCCTACCCGACGGCTCCCGCACCGGTGACCGCGGTCTTTGCCGGCTTGCTGACAAAGGTCGGCGTGTACGCGATCATCCGCACGCAGACGATGCTGTTCCCGGAATCGAGCGTGGATCCATTACTCATGGTGATAGCGGCGCTCACCCTGCTCGTCGGCATCCTGGGGGCGATCTCGCAGCTTGACGTGAAGCGAATGCTCTCGTTCACGCTGATCAGCCATATCGGGTACATGATCTTCGGCATCGCGATCGCCACGTCCGCCGGTTTCGCGGCAACGATCTACTACATCGCGCACCACATTATCGTGCAGACGACGCTGTTCCTCGCGGTGGGGCTGATGGAACGCCAGGGCGGTACGACGTCACTCTCGGGGCTCGGCGGCATGCTGCGAAGTGCGCCGGTCATCGGAGTGCTGTTCTTCATCCCGATGCTGAACCTCGGCGGCATTCCGCCGTTCTCGGGGTTCCTCGGGAAGGTGGGCCTGTTCACGGCCGGCGCCGCCCTGCAGACCCCTGCCGCATACTGGCTCATTGGTATCGGCGCGCTCGTCTCGCTGCTGACGCTCTACGCGCTCGCCCGCGCATGGGTGCTCGCGTTCTGGCGGCCCAAGCCCGCCACCGCGGCGCCGGCCGGCCCCGCGAAGGAGCCCGCGAAGGCGCCGTCAACCGAGGCGCTCAGGCTGCGCGAGCGTGAGGAAGCGATGATCGAGCGGCTGCAAGACGCTCCCGACGCCGCGCCGACGCAGGAGCAGCGCGGTATTCCACGCCTCATGGTTGGAGCGACGGTCGGCATGATCGGCGTCAGCCTGGTACTCACGTTCGCGGCCGGTCCGCTGTTCGGGTACGCCGAGCGCGCGGGTGAGGATCTCGCGGCGCCCGACACGCTCGCGTCGCTCGTCCTCGACGGCGACCACCCGAACGGTGGCAGCGGGTCCACCGGAGCACCGGAGGAGGCACCCAATGGCTAAGCGCACGCCCCGCACGGTGACCGGCATGGAGCTCATCGTGCGCTTCCACGAGCTGCCGCTGCTTGTCGGCCTCGTCATCCTCTGGATGATGCTCTGGCGCGAGGCCTCGCTGCTCTCGCTCGTGAGCGGCATCGTCGTTTCGATCGTGATGATGCGCGTGTTCTACCTGCCGCCAGTGGCGCTCGCCGGCAGGTTTAACCCGTGGTACGCGCTGAGGTACCTCGGCTACTTCCTGTGGAACCTGTCGCGCGCCTCGTTCGAGGTCGCGTGGCTCGCGGTGCGGCCGGGGCCGGTGCCGATGACCTCGATCATTGCCGTTCGGCTCCGTACGAGCTCTGACTTCATCCTCACGGTCGTCGGCCTGACGATCTCACTCATCCCGGGCTCGCTCGTCGCCGAGGTGGATCGGTTCGGGTCGGTGCTGTACCTCCACGTGCTGAATACGCCGTCGCAGAAGTCGATCACGAAGATGCGGCACGACGTGTCCACGATCGAGCGGCTGCTCATTCTGACGCTTGGCTCGAAGGAAGAGGTAGCGGGGGTGCGCAAATGACGTTCGAACTTGTGATGTTCATCGCGATTGGCGTCGGGCTGACGTTCACCGCCCTCGCGGCGCTGATCCGGATCGTGCGCGGCCCGACGATCCTCGACCGCATGGTCGCCTCGGACGTGTTGCTGACGACGGTGATCCTCTCGCTCGGGGCCGACATGGTCGCGCGCAACCACACGGATTCCATCCCGATTATGGTCGCGATCGCAGCGACCGCGACGTTCGCGACGATCGTCGTCGCCCGGTACGTGAAGCGGCGCAGCGAGCAGGATCTGCCCGAGTCGGCGGGGGAGGCCGAGCATGTTTGACCAGATACTCGACGTCATCGCGCTGATCTGCCTGCTGCTCGCGGCGGCGCTCTCGGCGGCCGCCGGCATCGGACTGCTCCGCTTCACGGACGCGCTGAGCCGGCTGCACGCGGCGACGAAGCCGCAGATCTTCGGCCTGCTGCTCGTGGTCGCCGCGGTCGCGATCGATCAGCGCTCGCTTGGCGTGTTCCTCGCGCTCGTGCCGGTCTTCGTGTTCCAGGCGCTCACTGCGCCTACGGCGGCGCACATGGTTGGTCGTGCCGCGTACCGTACCGGGCAGCTCGACTCGCGCACGATCCTCGTCGACGAGCTTGGCCCAGCGGTCGAGCGGGCGACGGCGCGTGCGGCGGAGCAGGATCGCGAGCAGGCGCTCGCTGAAGAGGCTCGCGATCGCGAGCTCGAGGCGGAACATGCCGAGGGCGACCAGGCGCCCGGCAGGCCGCCGACGGTGAGCTAACCGGACACGCGAAACGGCCGGCCCCCTCCGTGTGGAGGGGGCCGGCCGTTTCACCACCAGCGCGCTCGGACGTGCGCGCGGCTTCCTACGCGTCGACGAGGTAGCGGCTGTATGCCGGCACCGTGAGGAACGTCGGGAAGGTGTCGCCGAGCGCGACGTCCGCGAACAGCTCCGCCGCGTCGTCGTAGCGGTCGCCCTCGAAGCGCTCGAAGCCGCGAACGGTCTCTGCGAGGATCTCGGTCACCCACGCGCGGGTGATGGGCGTGCCGTCAGCGGTGCGCTGATCCTGGTGGATCCACTGCCAGATCTGCGAGCGGCTGATCTCGGCGGTCGCCGCGTCCTCCATGAGATTGTCGATCGCGGCGGCGCCGACGCCACGGAGCCAGGACTCGATGTACCGGACGCCGATCGAGACGTTGTCGCGCACGCCTGCCTCGGTGATGTCGCGACCGATGTGCACGTCGAGCAGCTGCGCGGCGGTCACCTCGACGTCGTCGCGCTGGCGGTCGACCTGGTTCGGGCGATCGCCGAGCACGGCATCGAACTCCGCCTTCGCAACCGGAATGAGGTCTGGGTGTGCCACCCAGGTGCCGTCAAAGCCGTCCGCGGCCTCGCGGCTCTTGTCTGCACGCACCTTTTCCTCAGCGAGGCGGGTGACCTCGGGGTCGCGACGGTTCGGGATGAACGCGCTCATGCCGCCGATCGCGTGCGCGCCGCGCCGGTGGCTCGTCTTCACGAGCAGCTCGGTGTACGCGCGCATGAACGGTACCGTCATGGTGACCTCGCTGCGGTCGGGCATCACGAAGCGCGCGCCGCGGCCGCGGTAGTTCTTGATGATCGAGAAGATGTAGTCCCACCGGCCCGCGTTCAGGCCCGCCATGTGGTCGCGCAGCACGTACAGGATCTCCTCCATCTCAAACGCTGCGGGCAGCGTCTCGATGAGCACGGTGGCGCGGATCGTGCCGTGAGCGAGGCCGAGGCGCTCCTCGGTGTAGCTGAAGATGTCATCCCACAGCTTCGCCTCTTCGCTCGACTCGAGCTTCGCGATGTAGAAGTACGGGCCGTGACCGTTCTCGATGAGCTGCTTCGCGTTGTGGAAGGCGTAGAGGCCGAAGTCGACGAGGCTGCCGGAGGCTGCGCCCTGCTGGCCCTGCGCGTCGGTGAACCGGATGTGCTTCTCTACGAGGTGCCAGCCGCGCGGCCGCATCACGATAGTCGGGGTCTCCGTCGCCGTGACGCGGTACTCCTTGCCCTCGGGGCTCGTGTACTCGAGCTTGCCGCGGATCGCGTCGAACAGCGACAGCTGGCCGCCGATGACGTTGCGCCAGGTCGGGCTCGTGGCGTCCTCCTGGTCTGCGAGCCAGACCTTCGCGCCCGAGTTCATCGCGTTGATCGTCATCTTCGGGTCGGTCGGGCCGGTGATCTCGACGCGGCGGTCCTCGAGGCCGGGAGCGGGGGCCGCGACCTGCCACGAGGCGTCCTCGCGGATGTGCCGGGTGTCCTCGCGGAACTTGGGGTCGCGGCCGTTGCCGATCTCGTACCGGCGACGCTGCCGGTCGGCGAGGCGTTCGTGGCGGGTGCTCGCGAAGCGCTGATGCAGCTCGGTGAGGAACGCGAGCGCTTCCGGGGTGAGGATCTCGTCGGAGCGGTCGAAGGGACGGCCGCTGACCTCGAGCTTGGGCGCGTGGGTCGTGGGGGAGAACGTGCGTGTCCGCTCAGCGGTTGCGGTTGGAGTGTTCATGTCGGTGTCCTTAGCGTGATGGGTGCGCCGGCTCCGGTGGTGAATCGGTGTCGGTGCGTGTGTGGTGAAGCCGCTGGGTGTTGCTGCTGGACCCCGGGGTCGGTGTCGTTCGCCATTGATGACTTCGTGAACCCGATCCCCGGGGGAATTGCCTGGTGTGCTTCTATCCTGGACCCGGAGTTTGCCCGTCGAGCCGCATCTGTAGCGAGAAATAATGGGGTTTTTCTGCTTGCCGAAAGATTTTCGCTCTGTCACCATGGAGGCATGACGATCGAAGCACTCGACCTCGCCCCCGCAGAGCCCGAGGCGGACGCCGGCGACGCGCTGACGCTCGGGCGCCGGATCCGCGAGCGCCGCACCGAACTCGGCATGACCCTCGAGCAGCTCGCGCAGGCCGTCGACCGCGCGCCCTCGCAGCTGTCCGCGCTCGAGAACGGCAAGCGCGAGCCCCGGCTCCCGCTGCTGCGCGCGCTCGCGTCAGCCCTCCAGTCCACCGTCGACGAGCTTCTCCTCGACGAGGCGCCGAGCGAGCGAGCCGCCCTCGAGATCTCCGTCGAGCGGGCGCAACGCGGCGCCGTGTTCAGGTCGCTCGGGCTGCAGCCCATCCGCGTATCGAAGGCAACAAACGATGAGACGCTGCGCGCGATCATCGGCCTGCACCAGGAGGTCGAGCGGCTCCACAGCGAGCGCGCCGCGACGCCGGAGGAGGCCCGCCGCGCCAACACCGAGCTCCGGGCGGGCATGCGCGTCGCCAACAACTACTATCCCGACCTCGAACGGGCTGCGGCGGAACTGCTCGACAGCGTCGGCTACTCGGGCGGGCCGGTGCTCCAGCAGACCGTGGCAAAGGTCGCCGAGAAGCTCGGGTTCACGCTGCACTACGTCAGCGACCTGCCGCACTCGACGCGGTCGGTGATTGATCGCCGCAACGGCAGGATCTACCTGAGCGCGAATTTGCCGTCGCGCGACGCCCGCGCCCCGATCCTGCGCGCCCTCGGGAGCCTCGTCTGCGGGCACGAGGAGCCGCGGAACTACGGCGACTTCCTCAAGCAGCGTGTCGAGGTGAACTACCTCGCGGGCGCGGTGCTGCTGCCGGAGGCCGCCGCGGTCGAATCGCTGCGCGACGCGAAGAAGCGCCGCGAAATCTCGATGGAGGATCTGCGCGACGCATTCGCCGTCTCCTACGAGATGGCGGCGCACCGGTTCACAAACCTCGCAACCGAGTGGCTCGACCTCAACGTGCACTTCATGAAGGCGCACGAGTCGGGCACCCTGATCAAGGCGTACGAGAACGACGGCGTGCGCTTCCCGTCCGACGCGCTCGGCAACCTCGAGGGCGCGATGGTGTGCCGCAACTGGACGGCGCGGACCGTGTTCGCCCAGCCCGACTTCTTCAACCCGTGGTACCAGTACACGGATATGGCGGCGGGCGGCACCTACTGGTGCACCTCGCGTCTCGAGAACGCGAAGGAGGGCCAGTACTCGGTGAGCGTCGGCGTGCGTTTCGAGGACGTGAAGTGGTTCCGCGGGCGCGAGACGCAGCACCGGTCGCAGTCGTTCTGCCCCGACGAGCGCTGCTGCCGGCGCGCCTCCAGCGAGCTGACGCAGAAGTGGCAGGCGTCGGCCTGGCCGGAGGCCGCAACGCCGACGAGCCTGCTCGCCGCGCTGCCTACCGGCACATTCCCAGGCGTCGACTCGCACGAGGTCTACGAGTTCCTCGAGTCCCACGAATAGCGGGCTGCGGGGGACTCGGCGGCGCCCCTCGGGCGCGCGCGCACGAGCCGTGACGACCCATTTCGAGCGCAGGGATGCGCCGCGATGCCTCACTGCGATAGCGTAGAGGGAAAGTATCGAGGCTCGAGCCTCGACGAGGATGAGACAGGTGAGACAGTGGTGAGCGAGAAGCGGAATAAGGATACCGAGGTACGCGCCACGGAGCAGTTCCGTGAGGATCTGAACGCGATGATTCGCGCGCAGGTCACCGACCTCACTGTTGACGAGCTTGAGGCCGTGCAGTCGCTGCCGTCGGGCGCCGCGCTGCTCGTCGTGCGCCGCGGCCCGGACCTCGGCGCACGCTTCCTGCTCGATCAGGATTCGACGGTCGCGGGCCGCCACCCGGCCGCCGACATCTTCCTCGACGACGTGACGGTGTCGCGCAAGCACGCCGAGTTCAAGCGCCGCGGCACCGTCTTCTCGGTGCTCGATCGTGGCTCGCTGAACGGCACCTACTGCAACGGTGAGCGCATCGACGGCGAGGTCGTGCTCGAGGACGGCGTGGAGGTGCAGGTGGGCAAGTTCCGCTTCACCTTCTTCGCGTCCCGGTTTGATCTCCCAGGCTCCTTCTGATGGGAGCGGCGCAACTGCGGGCGGTGCCCGTAGGGCTTCTCAGCATCGGTCAGGTGCTCGCTGCGCTGCAGGAGGACTTCGCTGACCTGACGCCCTCGAAGCTGCGGTTCCTCGAGGATCAGGGACTCGTGACGCCCGAGCGCACAAAGTCGGGCTACCGGAAGTTTTCGCAGGAGCACGTCGAGCGCGTACGTCTGGTGCTGACGCTGCAGCGCGACCACTATCTTCCGCTGAAGAAGATCGCGGAGGTGCTCGAGGAGCTCGACGCCGGGCGCGATCCCGTGATCCCCGGCGCCTCGCAGCGTAGCGCGTCGACGATCCTGTCGTCGAAGGAAGTGCTCTCGAGTGACGAGCTCTGCCACGCTGCGGCGACGAACAAGCGGTTCCTTGGCGAGGCGATCGCCGCGGGCCTGCTGCCGGCCACCGAGGTGTTCCCGTTCGACTCGATCGCCCAGCTGAACGCGCTCGTGCGCCTCGCGCAGGCGGGCCTCACGCCCCGCCATCTGCGCTCCCTCAGGATCGCCGCCGAGCGCGAAGCTGAGATGCTCGCGCACGCGGTGTCGTCGCGCGGCGAGAAGCAGGGATCGCCGAGCGCGGTGGACGGCTCGCTCGAACTCGTCGAGTATCTCGAGACCGTCCGCTCCGGCGTGTTGCGCCGCAAGTTTGGCGCCCTGTAAAACGGCGTGATTCCGCTGAATTCTCACCTTCAACTAGAACCTTAAGGTCGAAAACGGAATTCGCTGCCCGCGGTCGTTGCCTCGGGGGCCTCTCGCCGATAGCGTTAGGTGAATTGAGCACAACGCGAGAGAGGGATGTCATGGAGCACATCGAACCGCCATTCGGCGGGAGCGGCACTGGTGCTGGGGAGTACCTGGATTCCGCAGAGATGCTGTTCAGCGACGGGCTTCCCCAGCCGAACATCGACGGCGGCTTCAAGGGCGCCGTCGCCGCGCGTGCTGCAGGCATCACCTACCGCCAGCTTGACTACTGGGCGCGCACCGGGCTCGTCGAGCCGACCGTGCGTGGCGCGAGCGGTTCGGGCTCGCAGCGGCTGTACGGGTTCCGCGACATCCTCGTGCTGAAGCTCGTGAAGCGCCTGCTCGACACGGGTATCTCGCTGCAGCAGATCCGCACCGCCGTCGCCCAGCTCCACGAGGCGGGCGTCCACGACCTGTCGCAGACCACGCTCATGAGCGACGGCGCTGGCGTCTACCTGTGCACCTCGAACGACGAGGTTATCGACCTCGTGAGCCGCGGCCAGGGCGTGTTCGGCATCGCCGTCGGCAAGGTGCTGCGCGAGGTCGAGACCTCGCTCGTCGACCTCGACGATCACCGTGAGAAGGCCGCCGACGACTCCTCGCTGAGCGACGAGCTGGCTGCGCGTCGCGCGGCCCGCAAGACCTCCTAGCGCCCGGCCGGCCGCGGCTCCACTATGGCCGGCTCTTGACCTAGCTTTGCTCGGCCCCTGGCTCCGCCATGGCCGGCTCTTGACCTAGCTTTCCCCGGCCCCTGGCTCCGCCATGGCTGGCTCTTGACCTAGCTTTGCCCCTGGCTCCGCAGCCATGCCGAGTCTCCCCGCGCCCGCGCTGCGTATGTGATCGACGCTTCGTATGCCACGGTGCCACGAAAGCTGCATTGGTACGGCCGTTCCCATGCGGTGGCGCTGGAGATTCTCCGGGCTTGCCGGGGCCTTTGGGGTCGCCGGGGCCTTTGGGGTCGCCGGGGCCTTCGGGGTCGCCGGGCTTGTCGGGCCTGCCGGGCATGTCGGAGTCGGCTGAGGTGGCGCCTTTCGGGCGCACGCCGCGGGATTCTACGTAGCTACGTGGGGACACCCGTGGACGTCCCGGCTGCGCACTGGGGGAGAGCCATGCCTGGTAGCGCGGAATGCTCTCGACTCTCGATGGCAGGCGCAGGTATTACCCGGCACCCTGGGGTATGCCTCAGGGACTGCCAGGTGCGACCGAGCAGCCCCTGATCTAAGATCCTGGCTCAGGCTACGGAGTGAGCCTCTGGGGCCGAATCACCCGCACCGAGGTGGCGCTAGGCCTGCTTGGCCTGAGCTGCGGCCTGGCCGGCGGACCGGAGCACGCGGTCGAGGACCAGATCAAAGTTTGCGGCCATCTCCTGCGCCGGCTCGCCGGGCCAGAGGTGCACGGGCTTCGCCGCACCCTGCGCCTGCTGCAGTGCGGGGCGCTCTGGAAGCTGCGGGTTGAGCACGAGGGGGCCGAACATCTCACGCAGCTCGCGGATGCGGAACTGGTGCTCCATCGACTGCGGCTGCGTGCGGTTGATGAGGATGCCGAGGGGCTGCAGTCGGGGGCTCACGCCGCGGCGGATCTCCTCGATTGCGCGCAGCGCGCGGTCGGTCGCTGCGACGGCGAACAGGCTCGGCTCGGTGACGATGAGGACGCGGTCGCTCGCCGCCCACGCGGTACGCGTCAGTGCGTTCAGCGAGGGAGCGGAGTCGATGATGGCGAGATCGTAGTCGGCCTCGACGGTTGCGAGCGCCTCCTCGAGCTTCCAGATGTCGCGTGCCGACGGATGCGGTCCGTCGAAGTTGATGGCGGAGGGGCTGCCGACGAGCAGGTCGATCTTGCCGCCCTCGTGGAACTCGTTCCAGCCGCTCGGGGCGATCGCGGAACGCACGACCTTCTCCTTGGGCGACTCAAGCACGTCGGCGACGTTCGCGAAGCCCTCCGGGTCGACTGCGAGCCCAGTGGAGACGTCGGACTGCGGATCGAGATCGACGACCAGCGTCCTGAGTCCACGAGAGAACGCCGCCGACGCAATGCCGAGACTTACGGTCGTCTTTCCTACGCCACCTTTGAGGGAGCTCACACTCAGTACATGCACGTTTCGAGCTTACTGGATTCCGGTTGGAAACAGGTGGGTGTTCTTCGGAACCGGGGCAATTTCGCTCGACCCGATAGCATCGAAGCTATGGCAAAACGCGAGATTCGACTGTTCGGGGATCCGGTGCTGCGCACCGTCTGCGACAAGGTGACCGAGATCGATTCAGGGGTTCAGGCGATGGTCGCCGACCTCGTTGAAACGGTCGACGAGCCGGGCCGCGCCGGGCTCGCCTCGACGCAGATCGGGTACACGCTGCGCGCGTTCAGCCTGAACATTGACGGCCACATCGAGTACGTGCTGAACCCGGAACTCGTCGAGGTGTCGGGGGAGCCCGTGCCCACTGGCGAGGGCTGCCTGTCGGTTCCCGATCTCTGGTTCGAGGTCATGCGATACCCGTACGCGAAAGTGCGCGGCATCGATCTCGACGGCAACGAGATCACCATCGAGGGCGAGGGGCTGAAGGCCCAGGCGCTGCAGCACGAGTGCGATCACCTCGACGGGAAGCTCTACATTTCTCGGCTCGACCGCGAGGCCCGGGGCGAAGCAATGCGCCAGATCCGTACCTCCGCCTGGTTCTAGCGGACTCGCCGCCGAACAACGCAGAAGGGGCGCTCCGACGTTCAGGTCGGAGCGCCCCCAGCGCTGTGTGCGTCGGCTAGTGCTGCGTCTGCAGCGCCTCGGTCTGCGGGTTCTCACCGTAGATGTCGGCGATCTCCGACGCGAAGTCGCGCAGGATGTTGTCGCGCTTGATGCTCATCTTCGGCGTGAGGTGACCGTTCGCCTCGACGAAGTCGGTCGGCAGGATGACGAACTTACGGATCGACTCGGCCCGAGACACGTACTTGTTGCCCTCGTCGACGGCGCGCTGCACCTCTGCGAGCACCTTCGGGTGGCGCGAGGCCTCCTCGACTGTCATGTCGGGGTTCTCGCCCTGGTTCTTCAGCCAGGCAGGCAGCATTTCCATGTCGAGGGTCACGAGCGCCGCGATGAACGGCTTCTGCTCGCCGACCGCTACGACCTGGCTGATGATCGTGTTCGCGCGGATCGGGTCTTCGAGCGCCGCCGGAGCGACGTTCTTGCCACCCGCCGTGACGATGATCTCCTTCTTGCGGCCCGTGATTGAGAGGTAGCCGTCGCTATCGAGCGAGCCGAGATCGCCGGTCTTGAAGAACCCGTCCTCGGTAAAGACGGCCTTGGTGGCCTCAGGGTTGTTCCAGTACTCCTTGAAGACGTCGATGCCCTTCACCTCGATCTCGCCGTCCTCGGCGATTCGAACGGTGTGGCCGGGCAGCGCGGGGCCGACGGTGCCGATCTTGAACTTGTCGGGAAGGTTCACCGTGACCGGGGCGGTCGTCTCGGTGAGGCCGTAGCCCTCAAGGATCTTGATCCCGAGGCTCCGGTAGAAGTGGCCGAGGTACTGGCTGAGCGGGGCGGAGCCCGAGACGGCATACTTGACGCGGCCGCCGAGCTTCTCGCGCAGCTTCGAGTACACGAGCTTGTCGAACACCTTGAACTTGAGTCCGAGCATGAATGGCACGTTGCCGGCGTCGAGCGCCTCCGAGTGCTCGACGGCGACCCTCGCCGCGGCCCGGAAGATCTTGCCCTTGCCCTCGGCCTCGGTCGACTGCTCGGCCGAGTTGTAGACCTTCTCGAAGACGCGCGGGACCGCGAGGAGGAACGTCGGGTGGAAGGTGCTCAGCGCCGGAAGCAGCTGCGTGGTGTCGGCCTGGTGCCCGACCCGGACGCCACCGTGGACGCACAGGACAGAGATGAAGCGGGCGAAGACGTGCGCGAGCGTCACGAAGAGCAGCGTCGCCGCCCCTGGCTGCTGGACGAGCTCCGACAGCGCGCCACCAGCGTTGCGCGACAGGTCAACGAAGTTCGAGTGGGTGAGCACGCAGCCCTTCGGGCGGCCCGTGGAGCCCGACGTGTAGATCAGCGTCGCAATGTCGTCGCCCGAGGCGAGGTTGCGGCGGCGCTCGATCTCGGCGTCCTCAACGCCAGCGCCCTGCGAGCTCAGCGTCGCGATTGCGCCCTCGTCGAGGCGCCAGACCAGGTCGACCTTCGTCAGCTCGTCCTGCACCTCGGCAAACCTGCCGAACTGGTCGCCGGTCTCGATCATGAACCCGCGAGCGCCCGAGTCTTCAAGGATCCAGTGGATCTGCAGGGCGGACGAGGTCTCGTAGACGGGGACCATGACCGCGCCCGCGTAGTGCAGCGCGAAGTCGACGAGCGTCCACTCGTAGCTCGTCTTGCACATGAACGCGATGTGGTCGCCGGGTTCGACGCCGGCCGCGACGAACCCCTTGGCGAGGGCAACGACCTGGTTCCGGAACTCGGTCGCCGTGATGTCGGTCCAGCCGCCGTTCGACGGCGTCGCGAAGAGGGCGCGGTCGGGGGTGGCCGCCACCCGCTGTTCCAGAAGGTCTGTAATGTTATCCTCGGGAACCGGGGGAACGAGCAGTGGTGTTTCTGACAGCTTCACGGCAACTCCTTTGTACCTCGTGTCGGACGCTGTGCGCAGCGGTTTCGCCGCGGACATGTATGCTCTCACCCTATCTCTATGCGCCTGTGGATGCGCGGGCCCGCTATTCTGGAGCTCTACGAAGGGAACCAGCTCACTTTGCTTTACTGGATCTTTAAACACCTGATCGTCGGGCCCTTTTTGAAAGCGGTGTACCGGCCGTGGGTGGAGGGAGCCGAGAACATTCCGGCGACTGGCCCCGTAATTCTTGTCGGGAATCACCTATCGGTCATTGACTCGTTTTTCCTCCCGATCATGATCGAACGACGCGTCTACTTCCTCGCGAAGAGCGAATACTTCACCGGGAAGGGCCTCAAGGGCTGGCTCGTGAAGACCTTTATGCTCGGCGTCGGGCAGCTGCCCATCGACCGCTCGGGCGGCAAGGCCTCTGAGGCATCGCTGAACACGGCGCTGAAGGTGCTCGACCGCGGCGATGTGCTGGGCATCTACCCCGAGGGCACGCGCAGCCCGGACGCGAGGCTGTACCGCGGCCGCACGGGCGTCGCGCGCATGGTGCTCGAGTCTGGCGTGCCCGTCGTGCCCGTCGTCATGATCGACACCGAAAAGGCGATGCCGATCGGAGCGAAGTTCCCGAAGATCCGGCGCATCGGCACCGTTATCGGCCAGCCGCTCGACTTCTCGCGCTTCGAGGGGATGAGCGCAGACCGCTTCGTGTTGCGAAGCGTGACGGACGAGATCACGCTCGCGATCCAGGAGCTCAGCGGCCAGGAGTACGTCGACGTCTACGCCTCGAGCGTTCGGGAGCGTACCGGCAAGTAGGTGGCAGGTTCGCTCATGGCTGTGGTGTGGAATGCCACGCCGGTGCGGCGTGTTGGGTAGTGTTGAGTGGTGCCGCCAATAGGGGCGGCACTTTTGAGATACACACGGGATGGCCATGAACGCAGCAAGCGTAGAGACCCTGACGGCGCAGCAGACCTTTGAGCAGCTCGATGCATATCGTGCACTCGAGGCGAAGCAGCAGCCGAGCTGGCCCGACGCCGCAGCGCTCGAGTATGCGAAGGCCGAGCTGTCGACGCAACCGCCGCTCGTGTTTGCCGGCGAGGTCGATCAGCTCCGCGAGCGGCTCGCAAGCGCGGCCCGCGGCGAGGCATTCCTGCTGCAGGGCGGCGACTGCGCGGAGACCTTCGAGGCCGCGACGGCCGACAAGATCCGCGACCGCGTGAAGACGCTCCTGCAGATGGCCGTCGTGCTCACATACGGTGCCTCGATGCCGGTCATCAAGGTCGGTCGCATGGCCGGCCAGTTCGCGAAGCCCCGATCGAGCAACGAGGAGACCCGCGAGGGCGTCACGCTGCCCGCGTACCGCGGCGACCTCGTGAACGGTTACGACTTCACCGAGGCCTCGCGCACCGCTGATCCGAGCCGACTCGTGCGTGGCTACCACGTCTCCGCGTCGACGCTGAACCTCATCCGCGCGTTCACGCAGGGCGGGATGGCCGACCTGCGCCAGGTGAACTCCTGGAACCAGGGCTTCGTGTCGAACCCCGCGAACCAGCGGTACGAGGCGCTCGCGACCGAGATCGACCGCGCACTCCGCTTCATGGACGCGTGCGGCGTTGACCACACCGCGCTCACCCAGACCGAGTTCTACGTGAGCCACGAGGCGCTGCTGCTCGACTACGAGCGTCCGCTTGCGCGCATCGACTCGCGGACGGGGGAGCTCTACGGCACCTCGGGGCACATGCTCTGGATCGGCGAGCGCACCCGCGACCTCGACGGCGCGCACGTCGACTTCCTCTCGAAGCTGCGCAACCCGATCGGCGTGAAGCTCGGCCCGACGGCGACGACCGACGACGCGCTGCGGCTCATCGACAAGCTCGATCCTGAGCGCGAGCCCGGCCGCCTGACGTTCATCACCCGCATGGGCGCCGAGAAGATCCGCGACGTGCTCCCGGGCCTGCTCGCTGGCGTTCGCGACGCCGGCGCGCAGCCGCTGTGGGTCACCGACCCGATGCACGGCAACGGCATCACGACCGCGACCGGGTTCAAGACCCGCCGCTTCAACGACGTGATGGACGAGCTGCTGGGCTTCTTCGAGGCTCACCGCGAGGTCGGAACGTACCCCGGCGGCATCCACGTTGAGCTCACCGGGGACGATGTCACCGAGTGCCTCGGCGGTTCGGAGAACATTGACGAGGAGGCGCTCGCGACGCGCTACGAGTCGGTGTGCGACCCGCGGCTCAACCACATGCAGTCGCTTGAACTCGCGTTCCAGGTGGCTGAGGAGCTCAAGCGGACCGTCGGCGCCGGCGCCCGCTAACGCATCGAAGACCCGCCGGTTCCGGCTCGCGAGAGTTCGGGCCCGGCGGGTTTTTCGTGCGCGCGTGTGCGCGGAACGGCACGGGCGACAGCGAGAATTGCCGCGCGTGCCCGCGCACGCTTCCGCGCAGGGCTACAGCGAGAGCTGCGAGGTGATCCTGATCTCGGTTCCCGCCTCGACCTGCTCGCCGGCCGCGGGGTTCGTGCCCGTCGCCTTCGCGAAGCCGCGCAGAGCCTCGGGCACCAGCGTCGTCGGTGAGAAGCCTGCCCCGGCGAGCGTGTCCATGGCCTCCTGCAGCCCGAGCCCCGACACGTCGGGAATCTCGAACAGCTCGGGGCCCGTGGAGATCTGCAGGCCGACGGCGTCGCCTGGCCGCACGGGATCGGTCGTCCAGTTCACGGCCACGACCTGTCCCTTGGGGACGTCATCTGAGATGACCTCGGTGTTGTGTGCGCTGTCGACGGTGAGGTCGCTCTTGCTCAGCACGCTCGTCGCCTGGTCGACGGTGAGACCGTTCACCGATGGCGGCTGGCCGGCGGAGACAATGAGGTTGATGGTGCCGC